>JAGDXP010000021.1 GCA_023256475.1 Thermoplasmata archaeon | reverse complement strand
ACATGAGAAATATTTCAAAAATAATTATTTCCTCATTACTATACGCAATATTCGTGATCATCGCATATAACGCATTAACTTACTATTTGATAGGTCCACAATTATGGAAATACCTCACCAGTAATCTTCCACCAATAACGAACAGGATAATGCCTGAAAATATAGCGTATGAATATTTCAAGGCACATCAGCAATATGAGTTAATATTAATGATAGTAGATATTGCAATTATCATAATCATGGTAACACCATTTGCCTATTACATGTTTAAAAACTATAAGCATCATAAAAACACAGCTATAGTGAGTTAAGGATTTTAATATTAGTTCATTTTTTTTGCATCTCTCTTATTATATTGCAGAATCCAATATTTCACAAGGTATTTTCGATATAATAAATACATTCGACAATTTCTACTAGGGTCACAGGAAAAGGGGGAGGATATGATACATGAACTCATTGATACCTTTGAAATCAACCAGTTGGACTATAACTACTGGATATTGCGAGCGATAGTTCTTACTCAAATTATTATTTTATATTCATAACCATAACTTTAGACTCCTTCAGACATTTATTGACAAATTCCTATGCTATGCTCAATGAGATAAATCAAAATTAATGATCTGTAAAGTAGGGTGGAACCACAACGGCTGAAACTATCACAATAATCACTATGATCAAAGCTACAATTGAATGCAAAACTGACTTCTTTAATCCTGGCACCATTTCAAATCCGGAAGGCATTTTAACATATTTCTTTTCAATGTATCAGTTTAACCAGGCTATATAAATTTATAATTTCAAAACAAAATTTTAAGGAATATTTGAATATTTTGGATGGATCGTCAGATAATAAGATACACTAGATTCAAATGGAGGAAAGTGTTAAATTCTCCAGATTATCAACAGTTAGCGGGGGTTGTCGAGCTTGGCCAAAGGCACCAGATTCAGGGTCTGGTCCCGCAGGGGTTCGAGGGTTCAAATCCCTCCCCCCGCATCTAGATAGAGGAGTTCTATTCTCCATACGTTCAAATCAATATGGGCGATAATAATTCTATCGACACGTTCCAAAGAAATTATTAAGTTTACAATCTGATGAAATCATCATAGTTCATTATATAATCAATTATATTTTTGTGAAAAATCCTCTTTTGATCATTCCAGTGTTCCTTCAATCCTCTAAGGAAAATATTAAGATTTTTCGACTCCATGATAAAATAATTGTCTAATATGCTACCTTTGGATATGCCCTTATAAATAAATCCAGATCCTAGTGGGAATAGAATGTGCTTTATAATATCGGAGGCCCAATAGCTTGAGATTTTGACTTCTGCAATCTTATTATCTCTATCTAGCCAATTTATAGTTTCTGGTTTTCCTAGGATTTCATCATTATCAAGCTCTAATACTAGATCCATCTCTGAATCATTGTTATTATAATCCAAGAATTTAGGATACAATATAGCTGAATTTTGGAAAATTCCATCATTTTCGGCTTTAAATACATCATTATCAATTTTCCACTGAGTCTTTACCATTCTGAAATCACTCAATGGATTTCCGCTCCTTTCTAGGAATCGAGTCAGGGCATCAAAATTATACATATTTACACGTTTTATATCAATATCAATATGATATGGTGAATTTTCCATTAAGTTGGTTAAATTTTCCGTTACTTTGTTAACAGCACTTTCATGGTATATAATTGAGAAAACCATATTATCGAAACCAATTAAAGCCATTGGAAGTATTATAGTGCCTGGCGTCGAAGCTATACTATTGAAAAATGAATTAGCCATTTTAGACAGTCCCCTTCTGATAAATTTTCCATCGATCTTTATGAATTCATGAGCGTCTATGTTGGTGAAATAATTGTTATACTCATTTACCATTATTTCTATTATTTTTTCTATTTCTTGTGTTGATAAGTCCCTAAATTTTTCTATATGAAGGAACCATTCTCTTCCATCCCTAAAGAATGAGGATGGAAAACTTTTACTTAAGTCATTACCATAATATTCCCTTACAAATTTGGATGGCAATGGGGTTGGAAAATTAGCTTCCAGTATAATTTGCCTGAAGTTACCTTCACGGTTATTTTTGGTATTTTCCATCAAATGTTAAAATTTTCATTTATTTATGATTATTCATCAAAGGAAATTAAAATTTTATAAATCAATAATGCTATTTAGCAAGAGAACTTTTAAGTTGCTTCTTATCAGATTTGCCTGTGCTGGTTTTTGGAATGTTTTCAACAAAAATAACCTGATCGGGAATCCACCATTTCTGTATTCTCCCTACTTCTACATATTTGTTAAGATGCTCAATGACATCCCTTTCGCTAATGTCTGCGGTCTTCACTATGAATGCAACAGGTCTCTCACCCCATTTTTCGTCTGGTTTTCCTACCACAGCAACCTCACCTACCCCCTTTAATTCACTTATGGCATTTTCAAGCACAAGTGATGGTATAAATTCTCCGCCGCTCTTTACTGCATCCTTCTCCCTGTCAACTATGGATATGTATCCATTTGGATTGATTACAGCCAGGTCTCCTGTATGCATCCACCCTCCTTTCCATAGCTCTTCTGTCTTATTAGGGTCCTTGTAGTAACCTGATGTTAGCCAAGGAGCTCTTACTATAATCTCGCCTACACTCTTCCCATCGGCCGGTACGTCATTCATATTCTGGTCAACAACTCTCAGATTTACCATTGGTACAGGTATCCCAGTTGTTATGGAGAAATTGAATTTCGTTTCTGGATCAGCATTCTGCACTTCATCATTGTAAATGGCTATTGTAAGGAGCGGTGCAGTTTCAGAGAGGCCGTATGCTCCAATTGTGGTAATGCCAAGGGAGCGTGCCTTCATTGCCAATCCCCTAGGTAGTGCAGCTCCCCCGATAACAACCTTCCATCCGCTGAGGTATTCACGATAGTTTTCAATATTGGGGGCTGAAAGAATCATATAGAGTATCGAGGGGACCATAGCTGAAAACTTAACATTTTCATTCTTTATGAGTTCCAGTATTGTACCAACTTCGTACCTTCCTGGCAGAATGTATCTGTTACCATTTAGTATTGCACTGTAAGGAATTCCCCACGAGTGCACATGAAACATTGGAACCATTATCATGAAATTATGCTCTCTGGTAAGATTCAGTGGAGGGTACTGAACCGCATTGGAAAGGGCCAATGTGTGCATTACAAGTTTTCTATGCGTAAAGGTTACTCCTTTTGGGAAACCGGTTGTTCCAGACGTATAAAATATAGTGGCGGTTGTATCTTCATCTAAATCTGGAAATTCATAATGGTTTTTCTTCACTATATCATCGTAATAGTAAAGAGGTTTCAATTTGGAATTGATCTCTCTGCCTTCATCTGAATAAACTATCCACCCTTTAATGAAATCAAAAAGCTGCGCATTCTTTTCAATTATGGGCAGAAACTCATCCCTCAAAATAACATATTTGTCTTCAGCGTGATTCATTGTATAATATATTATCTCTGGTGGATACCTTATGTTGACAGTATGCAGAACAGCGCCCATCATGGGAACTGCAAAATACGATTCCAAATACCTGTCAGTGTCCCAATCGATAACAGCAACCACATCTCCCTGCTTTACTCCAATGGATTCGAGTCCATGAGCAAGTCCCTGAACACGTTCGAAAAATTCTTTGTATGTGTATTTTCGAAGATTCCTGTATTTTATTTCAGTCTTGGAAAAGTTCTTTGGAGTATTTATAAATAAATTCTTTAAATTTAAATTGAATTTTTCTCCAACTGCCATGAATTTGAATATTTTTTTGATTATTTTAATTTTCCCAATACAACTTTAGAAAAAGATGTAGAAATTCTTGAATTAAAAATTAATATGATACATGAGATTACAGAGACAAATGAAAGTGAGTATAATTGGTGGGGGGACTATAGGGACATCCATCGCTATCCCTCTTAAGAATAACGGTTATGATGTTATTGTTACAAGGAGGAATACTTCCAAAATAGAATTTTTAAAAGAGAACGGAGTTGAAATAACAAGCGATAATAAAAGAGCGGTTGAAAATTCTCAGGTGGTAATATTGACTTTGAAACCCTTGGATACCGTAAGTGAGCTAAAGAAATTAGCTAATTATACCCAAGGGAAAATAATAATTTCCATGGCAGCCGCGGTTAGTTTGAAACAGCTTAAGACTATAGCACCAAAATCTTACGTGGTAAGGGCCATGACAAATATTGCGGCAAGTGTTGGTGCCGGATTTACTCCTTATTGTGTGTATGAGGAGAACGAGCAGAAGATCCAGATTGTTAGGCAAATATTAGGTTCCTTTGGTGAATCTGAAAAAGTAGAGGAGAAATATATGGATGCCCTCACAGCCCTCAGTGGAAGTGGGCCTGCTTACATATTAACAATAATTGAATCCATGATGTATGGAGGCTTAAAGGTGGGATTGCCAAGGGAACTTAGCCTTAAGGCATCCTATCAGACCGTATTAGGTTCAGCAAAGCTTCTTGCACAGAGCAGGGATCATCCCTCTGAACTGAAAGAGAAAGTTATTACACCAGGTGGTGTCACCATAGAGGGAATATTCGAATTGGAAAATATGAGAATAAGGACCGCTATAATGAGAGCCATTGAGGCTTCGACGGCTAAGTCCAGGGAGATATCAAAGGAAATAGAGCAGAAAGTCCATGAATTATTGAATAATTAAAAGGGTGTTTACAATTAGAAAGCCAGTTGAGCATGGAAATGTGATATCCAGTACAATACTTTTCACAGCCACACTAATTAACGGTTTCCTTTCACATAAATTAATTATAGCCATCATTGCTTGGATTCCAATAATTCTCGGCCTATTTCTATATGATGTCCCCATAAAAATTATAGGAAGGGATAGAAGAGATTATTTGTTAATTCTTTTTATTGCTATTATAGCATTTTATTCATTAATAGTTGACTGGTTGCTCATAATACCATATGCTATTTTTGCTATTGCCTATTCCACAAGAATTTATTTGTCTGCAAGGAGGTTAAATTTTATCACAGTAATAATGGGCCTGGTTGGTTATGGCGTTATTTTTTCAATTTTGGCTTACCCCAAAAATATTAGTGTTGAGATGTTGACGATAATAACGTCATCATTCCTCATTGGCTCTGAATTTTCTGTTAGATACTTCTTGAAGAAGAACCCAATATATTTACTTTACAACATTTATCCACCGCTCTTAATATTCCTGAATTCTAAGGCACTAGGATTGATATTAACTCTGATAAGGATTCCACTCACTTTATGGGCTAAGAAAATAAAATTCATAGGCATAGGGGAATCAATACTTCTATCAATTTTCATTTTCCTCATTGAATTATATTTGATTTTTTAGGATATTCAATATAAAATATGATATAATCTACAGAATATAAATGAAAATTCAAAAAAATTATCACTTGCAGGATTAAGGGGCGTGAGCGAATCCTATAAGATGCTCACCTAAAGCAGGAATACCTATTATAAGCGCCATTATGGCAGTTAAGAAGGCAATAACTCCTGTTAAGAGGCCAAGGTATCTATTTTTAGTCAAAACCAGTGGGAAAACTAGTATGCCGGTGAAGCCTGCACCCAAATAAAGCAATAACATAGCTGTTGGAGACTTAGTCATGCCATCTAGAAATCCATCATATCCAGAAACTATTGCGTAGATCCCCGCGAAGAATCCAAATAGTCCAGTGAAGTAGAGGTTCGAATTCTTTAGGAGGATGTACGCGGTGAAGAGTTCAACAATTCCTAACATGACTAATGGATCTCCAAATAATATGCTATAAGCTCCTCCTTCAGGCTCAGGCCACAACAAACTGTAAAACAGACCATAGACAAGTGAATACAAACCAGTCCCAATCAGGAAATATGAGAAACCCTGGTCAAAGCTACCTTCATTTTTATTCATGAAATATTTGTAGATAGCATAACTCCCAATACCGAAGAATATAATTCCAAGCACCGCCAAATTGGCAGCTAATGGATCACTAAATACGGTCATTATAGATCACCGGGGATATATTAATTACTAGATAATATAATATCATGAGTATATTTGTGTAAATTTGCGCAAAGTCGCATAAAAGATAATTATGGGAAGTCCATTGTTATCACGTGGGAAGATTAAACATTTCACTCAACAATGAACAGATAGAAAAAATTCAGAGATTAGCAAAGGAGCAGGGAAAGACTGTTAGTTCCATAATCGGTGAATCCGTCGCAATTTATGAAAAAATACTGGAGACAGGAAAGAACTTAAAGGACATGGAGAATTTGTTGACTCTTGCATCACTCATACAAGGGCTTGATGCCATACCGGTACCAAGCATTCTATTGGATTATAGTATTGGCAAATGCATGGAAGCATCATCCAGAGAGACTGAAGAAATGTGGTATGAAACTGGGAAGAAATTTGGGGAATTGATAAAAACCATTGCTAAAGATATTGAAGATTTGAAGAGGTTAAGCAATCAATTTAAAAATATAATACCAATTAAGACCGTTGAAATTCAGGGTGATGATCAGGAGGTAACAGTAATACTTGTAGGAAGCGGGTACTCCAAATATTCCGCCATAGCTACTTCCAAGGCCGCAAGGGGCTTCCTGTCAGCGTACGGTTTTAGCGAATTTCAAGATGAGGTAATGCCGGGATTTGTAAAGGTAAGAGGGAGAGCTAAATAAATCAAATATTGCTCTTGACCATAAAATATGGATTCTTCCTTCCCTCAGTATCATATACAGGTTGTTGTAAGGATTCGAGAAGTTCCTTTACCACTCCCTCTGGTATTTTAGCTGCTCTTGACTCCAATAGTCTTGTTTTTAGGAGTATTCTGGGTAAATTTAAAACCTCTCTAACATATTCATTCAATTCATTCATCATGAACTGGGTGGCATTTTTTATTAGCAATTCATTTTCTCTGCTAATATTGAATCTATGAATTTTCCCATAGATATATTTATAAAAGTAGAAACTGTAAGACGTATAGAGCTGCATTAACTGGCTAATGGCAGTTCCAACCCTTGTCTTAATAACAGGAGTGAGTATATCATATCCATCCCAATTTCCTTGGATAATTAGATTGTTTTCCAGTGCATCTCTCATGATCCTAGTTCCCGGAAGAGGTGTATAGATGGATACTTGTAAAGCATCCGCCCCTTCTTTTGCCAGTTTCCTAGACATTCTGAAAGTGGCCCAAAGGTCTCTAAACCTCTCATAGGGTGCTCCCATCATTGTTCCCACTAAAACGATCATGTCTGCTTTTTTGAGATTCCTGATCGCCTGAATGGTTTGATTGGGAATTATACCCTTGTGCATCTTCTTTAGAACTTCAGGGCTCCCAGATTCAGCTCCAATGAATGCAATTTTTACTCCAGCCTGGGATGCCTTATTAATTAATTCCGGATATCTCGAGGTAATGTCCGCCCTCATTTGAACTATGAATTTCATGTCATAGTTTTTCTCGATTATTTTATCAAAAAGATCAGATCTCTGCTTGATGTTAGTCTGAACAATAAATATATCATCTACAAAGAAAACCCAGTTGTAACCCAATTTATGAAGTATCTCAAGTTCTTTCAGTATTCTTTCATTGGATTTATTTCTCCATATGTTTCCCCAGGTGGGTGTAACAGAGCAGAAATCACATGCATACGGACATCCTCTGGAAGTTTCCATTGCACCTACGTACTGCCCATATCCAAATAGGTCAAACCTATATTTCGATTTATCTATCAATTCAAATGTTGGAAGGGGCAGCGAATCCAAATCATGGATGAGTTTCCTTTTCCTAGTGTAAACTATGTTTTCTCCATTTCTATAAACAATACCGTTGATATCATCGAAAGGGTATCCGTTGTAATAGTTTTCCACAAGCTCCCTGAAAGCGCCTTCACCTTCACCAAGGACTACAACATCAAACCCATCCTTAATAAGGGTTCTTGGAAGGAAAGTTGCATGATGACCGCCTGCAACTGCCAAAACAGGCTTCTGTTCTTTCACTTCTTTAACTATATCCAGGGAGACGTTATGAGATGAGGTTGCATGAATTGTTACACCCAATATGTCAGTACCATAATCAATGATTTTTTCTGCAACTTCATCTAACCCAAGATCATCAGCCTCCATATCGATGATATTTACCTTTGCCCAATTTTTATCAGCCACCATTGAGGCCAAATCAATCAAGCCCAGTGGTACGGGAAGGAAGCCAAACCTCTTTAGATACGCACTTCCCGAAGGATTTATTGGCCTTAATAAAGTGATTTTCAACATATTTATAAGTAAATATTTTAGATTTAAAATTTCCCTATTGAGAAGGATTATAATCAGCACTGGAATAAGTAAAATGAATGAGTCTATGGAGAATCATCGTGAAATATAGGGAGCAGTGTGATCCACCTAAGGGAGCAATAAGTCCTTTAATCAGAACAACCTCAACCTACAGGGAATTGGATTTTAAAACTGGGGATCTGTGCATAATTGGGGAATTGAAGGGCAATTACATAAGATTGGACATAATAAACTGGGATCCTCCTGAAGAGGTACCTTATGATTTAGATAGAAACATAGAGAATTTCAAAAAATACATTGGAAATGAAGAATACTGGTATGCCCATGAGGAAGTAGAGGCAATGTGGCTCAATTCAGAAGGGGAACATAAAGAAATCCTTCAAAATATAATCCTTCTCCTGGCATCGATGGTACATTATCAAATGAATAGACCAGAATCTTCCAGAAGGTTATTTATGGATTCCATGAAAAAGTTGAAAGAGCGAGGTTTAATTCAATCGGAAATCGAATATTCATATCCACTTAGACGGGAATACGTACTTTCTCTTCTTAGCTATCTTCACAAGTATTCCAGATACGAGAAGAATGAAGAAAATAAAGCTGAAAATTAACATAGTGAAGACTATTCCCTTCAAACTTGCTAGATAGCCAAGCTCGGGTTCAGCTATAGCAGTAAGGAGGCTGGTAATTAAATAAATTATGGAAAGCACCTGCCCCCTAATATGGGAAGGAATGTTATCGTTCATATCCTTGCTGAGCAAATTTGTATAAAATCCAAATAGCCCACTGTTAATTATCAAGAGCGCCACTGCCAGCATTCCGGGATAAATTCCAGGGATATAGATGGTGAAGAATATGCCGGAACCTAAGAACAGCATGGCCCCAAAGCTATTCTTCCTGAATATCCTGATGTCTTGAGTGAGGAGAAAAGATAATCCTCTTATAAGAACGTCTATGAAGAAGAGTACCCCAATAATAATTGTATCAAGTCCCAGCATTACATAATATGGTTGTTTGAACAGAATAAGTATATTGAAATCCAACAGTAGCGCAACCCTAATGATGATGGAGGAAAGTATATTTCGATCCCAGATATAGCTTAAAACGTTTCCCTTTGAATCTTCCTTCTTCTTTATATGAACCTCCTTTATGGTCAGTGCAATGTACCCAGATATGAATACAAAGATTGAGGTCAAAATAATAACAAACCTGAAATCAACAAATGATGATATGGCTCCACCCAAAAGGGAGGCTATCGCCACTGATAGGGACCCCATGAAATTTACTATCCCAAAGAACCTCAGGTATCGGATTCCTCTCATGGTTGCGTGCTCATAGGATATGGTCTCTATGGCAGTGGAATTCAATGCATTTCCAAATCCCCAAAAAATATAGCTTATGGAAACACCTAAAAAAGTTGGAAACAAACCGAATAGGAGAATACCTATTCCTGTCAACAATGATGATATTGAGAGCGAATAAACTCTGCCAATTTTATCCACTATGCTTCCAGAAGGAAAGCTCAGAAATGTTATGGTCATATAATAGATTACATCAAGTATAGTTATCTTATAAATTGAGAAACCATACTTTAGGAGGTAAAGCACCCAAATAGGATTCAATAGGAGGAAGGAATATAGGAAATAATAGTTGAATATTTTGGAATCTCTCCTATTCAACAGGATTTCACCATTTGATTATGTATTTTATCTCATCTCTATCCTTTTTAGTAATCTTATCAATACTCTCAGGGGAACCTATACCAGTAATTAGATCCCTGAAAGGGAAGCGGTTTTTATTGCTGGTAATGAACTCTATAGCCTCCCTGTAGTTTTCCTTGGAACCATCAACCGAACCGGCAATGGTCAGGTTTTTATCAACTATGTATCCTGTTATGTCCTGATTCTTCTCCATTAGCTGCCCAGATGTACCGAACAGAATAATTATACCATTGTTGTTTATTTTTTCGACTGACTTCCTGAGTATCTCTGAAGATCCTACAGCATCTATTATAACGTCAGGTCTGTACTCACTAAGCTTATTTTCGTAAATCTGGGTTGAACTGTCGAGGAAATTTGCGCCAACGCTATCAATAATACTCTGAATTTTATCAGATATGGGATGCCTGTTAACCAGGAATATATTAAATCCTAATGTACTGAAAACAAAGGATATAAGCAATGCTTCAGATCCTGTACCAAAAATGTAAAGATTTTTGCAAGATAGAGTTGAATCTTTACAGTACCATGGGATCCTGGAGGAAAGGAATCTGAAGGTTTCCATAATCTTCATGACATTCTTGGTGGGCTCTGTAAGTACTCCTATCTCTTCTATACTCTTATCTTCTACCTTTAGCAGAAATTTTTCATTCTCTCTGAATCTTTCTCTCATAAAGCCGTTCTTCCCTCTTATGCCAGCTTCAACGAAGTCACCGTCAATACAGTAATCCTGGTGGCCGATCTGGCACAATTGGCATTTTCCTGGCCTCCTTACCATGGGCACCACAAGGTCACCTTTTTTGAATAGATATGAATCCCCTGGATCTTCAACCGTACCAATGGCTTCGTGGCCTATTATGAGCTCATCCCCGTTTTCAGCCCTTATGAATGGTAGCATATCATTTGCAATTTCTCTGTCAGTTCCGCAAACGCCCGTGTATAGAGTTTTAACGGTAATACCTGAATTTTCCATGAAATCAATATCCTTCAAGAAAACACCTTTATGACCAATTCTCTTAACTATGGCTTTCATAATTATACCTCCATTGCTATAACCCTGGCTGGTGCACCATCGCCATCCCCGATGGGAATTGGTATAGCCATGGCAAAGAATACCTTTCCCAGCAATTTTTCAAGTTCTCTGGAATTTAAATTCTCTATTATGGGAATGCCTGCCCCTAGGAGGGTATGGTGTGTTGGAAAATCGTAGAGCCCACTGGCTTCTGCCGAAGGGCTGTCGATTCCCACGAATTTAATCTTTGAATCCCTCAATTTTATAGCATCATCTTTGTCAATGTATGTAAAATTTTCAAAAATACCCTTATTTTCCCAATCCCTGTTATATCCAGTATAGAGGAACACAAAATCGTATCTTTTTCCATTTAGATCAAGCTTTCCTGGTTCGTATTCCAGTGCCGTGCCAAAGCCAGTGAAATATAGTGGATCGTATGAATCTATGGTCTTCCCACCCTTAATGAAGTGCGCTGGTGCATCTATATGGGTACCAGTGTGAGTTCCAATGTGAATCTCTTTGATATTATAACCATCTTTCTCTATGGATTTGAACTGTAGGATTTCTGGTTTTGGATCACCTTTAAAATATGGCATTCCCTGTTGTATCTTAAAGGTGAGATCCACGTAGTTCATTTAATCACCTTTTGAAAGTACCTTTTACAACCCAGGGGGGTTCTGAAGGGTTAAATGGTTCCATAATATCCGTTCTGAATTCCTCTATTATTTTCTCGTTTACTTCAATTCCCAGTCCAGGGGAACCGTTCAATGTGAAGTATCCTTTATCCAACTTATAACCTTTCTTTAAGAGATTCTTCTTCCAATCAGGCCAGAAAGCTTCGAAGCTCTCTTGTATTCTAAAGTTGGATATTGCCAAGTCAAGGTGGAGAGTTGCTGCGGTTTGAATCGGTCCAAAGGCGTTATGATATGCCACCTCTGCCCCGAAGGCTTCGGCCAATAAGGCGGAACCGTAAGCCTCTCTAATTCCCCCTACGTTTGTCACATCAGGCTGGATGATATCAACAAGATTATCTACGAAATAAGGTAAGAATTCCTTCTTGTTCAGTACCCTTTCACCGAGAGCTATGGGCGCATCAGTGGCATCCCTGACTCTCCTTAAGCCAACCAATTCATCAGGATGAACAGGTTCTTCATGGAAAATGGGATCAAACTCCTGGAGAGTATTTATCGCTTTTATGGCAGAATTGGCATTAAATCTTCCATGGTATTCTATGAGAATATCAAGATTTGTTTCATTTTTTATGGCAGATACAATTTCTCTGGCATTGATTAAACCCTCTTCAGATAAGTGATGATAGTCGCTTCCAAATGGATCAAATTTCACTGCTGTGAACCCCATGGATTCAACATTTTTTGCCTTAGAAAGAAAATCTTCGGGTGTAACGCAATCGTTGTACCAGCCATTGGCATATGCCCTAACTTTATCCCTGACCTTGCCTCCGAGAATCTCATAAATGGGCATTCCATGTATTTTTCCCACTATATCCCAGGAGGCAATTTCAAATGCACTGAGTGCGGAAGTACTCTCCATGGAAACAGGCAAATAAAATGAATTCTTATAGAATTCAAAATAATTACCGTTGATATCCTCAACATCCTTGTCTTTGAAGATCCTTGCAACTTCCCTCATCTGTTCAAATACAGGTCTTGTCATCAGAGTTGTTGGAGCCTCTCCATAACCCACTGTCCCGTCGCTCGCAGTTAGCCTAAGAATTAAAATTGTCGAGCTCCAGGGACTTGATTTTTCACCCTCCTCTCCCAACTCTATTATTTCTATGTTAGAAATCTTTGGCATGCCTTACTTATGGCATTTAATTTAATATAATTATTGAAAATATTCTCACATACAAATTCAACTGGAGTTATTTTGCTCCTTCTCATAGATGGCCAGCGCAACAGGAGCCAGGTCGATCGTCTTATCGTTGATTTTATATATGGGCACTTTCCTCTGGTAAATGCCCATATCATGGAAACTTGCCTGCTTTATGTCGTTTATGAATTCGTCTCCATTTTTGAAAACTCCCCCGCCGAGGAAAATAGCCTCGGGATCGAAAATGTTAATCAGATTGCTGAGAAACAGTGAAAAATAGTATACTGCTTCATCTATGATGAGCGTTGAAAATGGATCACCCAACTTCTTCCCCGAGAATACATCCTCAGTCGTAAGTCTATTCATGGGAATTGAAGAGAGGAATGTTGAATTTCTTACCTCTTTTATGTTTTCAAGTACCCTTCTGGTAATTGCAGATCCAGACGCAAGGGCCTCGATACACCCCCTCCTTCCGCATCCACATACTGGCCCATTGGCAAGCACAACCATGTGCCCTAATTCGCCTGCATAACCATTAACCCCTCTATAAATCTTGTTGTTAATGAAAATTCCGCCGCCAATTCCGGTACCGTTTACAACATAGACGAAGTTTGAATACCTTTTGCCTTTATCGAATATTTTTACAGAAATGGCTTGAGCCGTTGCATCATTATCAAGATAAACCTCCCTTCCAAACTTTTCCATTAATTTCCTTTTCAGATTGACATTTCTCCATCCTCTAAGGTTTGGAGCAGATAATACTCTGCCATCCAAAGAAATTGGAGCAGGGAATATTACAGAAACTTCATCGTATCCATCAAATTGACCTGATAAGCCATATATCTGATCTACAAGTGAATCGGGGCCTAAAAATTTTCTAGTTTTGACCTGTTTCCTTTTCAGTATCTTTCCCTTTGAATCAGACAATATCCCAGTTATTTTGGTTCCACCAACATCGAACCCCAAATACCTAATACTCACATATCTTAATGATTATTATAAATTAATTTTTTTGGGATTTAAGCCTCTTTAGGAATAACTTGTCTTCTCGGTGAAGCAGTTTGGTTGCTTGAAATACTAAGGGAATATTCCTTGGGTATTTTCTTTAAAACCGACATAAGATAATCATTGTCAGCTCTGCAGGATAGTACACTTGCCACAATTCTCCTTAAATTATTCAAATCACCAGATTGAAGCTTATAAGCTATATAATAGGGAACTTCATAGTTGAATTTACCCGTTATTTCATCCCTTATGTACTCCTCGCCAAATTTAATGTAGTGAATTGATGACCTGATAAGTGTACTAATTTGCTCCTCAAACATCTTTGACCCAAGTAGATCTGCCAGTATTCCTGCCTTTAGGCTTGCTTCAACCTCTATTGATGTTCTGTTTCCATTTTCTTTCAGCTTAATTTGCATATTAAAATCAACCTCTGATTCTGCTCCAGAGTTGTAGGTTGCGGTATTTCCGGTAATTTTATATTTGAAGGGGATCATGAACTGCTTGGAGAACCCGAATTTAGTGAATTTATAGTTAATCAGGAAGTTTTCATCATCAATTAATTCGAAGTTTGTAATAAAAGGGGAATGAAGAAATAGGCATTCTGGTGTAAGAATACTTTTAATTCCGCCAATCCATAGATCTGTATCAATATCCAGTTTTTTATAGATCATGGTTGCTGAATTAAGCGAGCTATAAAAAAATAATGTCAATTAATATAATCAAACCAACTTAAATATTGTTATATAATGAAAGATTCTCCAGGCTTTAGTACCACAACCTGATGCGTTCCCTCAAGTGCTTTTTTCAATTCTTCTGGATCTCCATTTATCAAAGGCCAAGTTCCATAATGCATTGGGAAAATGTATTTTGCCCCCAACAGTCTGGCAGCAATAGCAGCCTCCTTTGGAGACATGGTAAAATATCCTCCGATAGGTAAGAGTGCTGCATCAGGCCTATATAGCTCTCCTATGATCTTCATATCGCCAAATAATCCAGTGTCTCCGGCATGGTATACTGTTTTACCATCGCCTGTAATAACAGTACCAGCGCAGTTAGCACTATGAACCGCCTGTGTCAAACCTATTTTTATACCATTGAAGTCAACCTGGGATCCAATATTCATGCCAATTAGATTTTCTTCAGGGACACCATTTTTTGCAGCTTCTAACATATTCTCGAATATGGCCACTATCTTTGCCCCTGTTCTCTTTGAAATTTCATATGCATCTCCTAAATGGTCATCATGGGCATGGGTTACAACGATATAATCAACTTTGGAGATATCCTCAGGCTTTATGGGAGATTTTGGGTTTTCTTTCAGGAAGGGATCAATCAGAACCTTCTTATTGGAAAATTCCACCAACCATGCAGCATGTCCAAACCAAGTTAGCTTTACCATGCAGATGTATATAGAAAATAGTTTATTACAGTTGCGGAATGAATTATTTATAAAAAAATATAAAATTATAGATTTTAGATAGAGCCTATTACAGCATTAGCGACATTCTGGTCTTCAAAGTAGCTTATTCCACTTAAAGTAAATTGATCCATAGAAGAACTATGCAAATCAGGGAATACGTATACATAATTCATGGGGCAAGACTCTGCAGAAGCAACGGAAACGGCACCATCATTATCTCCGCTAAAGAACAGGTTCCCCCACCATGGATCATAATTTCCAGCTATTACAGTTATGCTGTAACCACCCTGCAGCATGTAAATGTTATTTTGGAGATTAGTTATGAATGGGGAGCCTGTCTCCATTTCGTAAGCTTGATATCCAACATTTAGTCCCAGATAATTGGCAACGTTTGCTATAGGAGAGCCTGCAAAGGGAGTTGCGATAAAAACAATGGAATTTATCTGAAAGTTCACGTTATAATTTTCAATTGCATAGCTTAAAACAAGGCCTCCCATGCTATATGCTACGAAGGAAACTGCAGGATACTGCACAGAAAATATATTGTTTAGAGAATTCACAAGCTCATAGGAAATGCTCTCTATTGGGGTGTTTATAGTGCCTACAAAGGAGGGGTCTGAATAGGAGTACCCATTACTGAAGTTTATGTAGAATTCACCATAATAAGAAACAACACCTACAATGTAACCCGCGGATACCAACTGGTTGTATATGTTGACACCGCTAATCCAGTCCTGCCATGATGAAGTTCCATCAAAATTGTAGCCATGAATTAATATCACATATTGTGCGTTTTCCCCATGAGAAAGTGGTACTGCTAAGCTCAAAAGCAAAATAATGGGCAGAATAAACATCAAAAATTTCATACTTGATTAAATTATTTTACATCTATTTAAATTTTCCTCAATTAACATATTGATACACCAATAGAATGAAATGGAAAGTAGATAAATTGGGAAATTTTTATATTTCATAAAATCTACACATATCAATGTCAAATTCTGCCGATCAGATTGATAACATTATGAACGAATCTTACGATAAAAATTTCAAATCATCCGGGATGAGAAAGGATTTAGGTATTCTCTTAATGGCAACTGCTGGAATGTTCCTCGACGGCTATCAGTTAAGTGTTATTTCACTGGCAGTCCTTTATATGGCTCCTGTCTTAAGATTATCACAGTTCCAGGTTTCTCTGGTTTTAGGTTCTGTAATTTTGGGGACAATTATCGGTACAATTTCCATTGGTTATATTTCTGACCTATTCGGCAGAAGAAAGATATACATTTACAATCTTGCATTTTTCCTGTTTTTTGGGTTAATTTCAATATTATCCTCTAACCTAATAATTATATTAATAGCCAGATTGCTCATGGGAGTTTCTGTGGGAGCTGACTATCCGGTTTCAAATTCCTACATTGCTGAAATGGCCCCAAAGGAAATAAGGGGAAAGTATCTATCTTTCTCCAACGTGGCTTTTGTTGCTGGCGCAGTAGCTAGCATGATTGTTTCCATAATAGTATTTGGAATTCAATCCATAAATCCTGATCTTGGGTGGAGAATTATGATAGGTGCTGGCTTACTTCCAGCTATATTTGTTTTATATCTAAGGATGAAGATGCCGGAATCAAAGATGTGGGAAGAAAGGAGAGAAAAAAAGGGAATCTCTCACATTGCAAAGAGCATGTTCAAGGGTCAGGCAGGTAAGTTTACAATACTTACCGCAGTTATATGGTTTTTCTATGATATGGTGATCTTTGGGGTAAGCCTATTCAACCCCACCCTGATGAAAATGATTTACGGCAAGAACGTGACTGATTTGGAAAATGCTCTATTAGCTTCACTATTTCTTCTAGTCCTGCTGGTCGCAAGCGTTATACTTATGATGAATGTAGATAGGCTAGGGAGGAAGAAGACTCAATTCATTGGCTTCATGGGAATTGGCCTTATACTCTTCATATTGCCATCATGGTATTATAATTTAATATGGTTGATAATTCTATTGATCGCTGTAGAAATTTTCAACGGATTTCCCTCAACTACCATAGGAATGTTCCCCGCTGAGTTAGCGAAAACGGAATTCAGGGCCAGTTCATACGGATTTGCATCCATGTTGGGGAAAATTGGCGCACTAACGGGAGTTTTAATATTGGGTACAGAACTGAATCCAAAAAATCTGTGGATTTTTTATGTGTTTGGTGTTTTTACAATCGTAATCGCTGCGCTTACATTAATGCTTAAGGAAACCAGCAATCTAGAATTGGACTCGTTTTATTGATAATTAATTTGAATAGATTTAATAATGCTCTTGGGGAAAGTCATTTCAACAAATGATATATAGAAAGAAATCCTCATAAGGTTATGTCAAAGGATCAAGTGGGATGGGACAGAATTAATGAGGAAGAAATGCCCGATGTGGAAAAAATATCGAAAGATTACATGAGATTTATATCTACGGTTAAAACTGAAAGAGAAGCTGTAAAATTCTTCAAGGAAATTGCGGAATCAAAGGGATATAAAGAGTTAGGAGACCATGCAAATAAAAAAGGCAATTATTACATAATTAAAAATTGGAAAGCCATGGCATTGATCAAACTGGCAGGAGACCCGCTTGAGCCATATAAGATATTGGCTGCACATATGGACTCGCCAAGATTGGATATCAAACCAAATCCTATAGATGAGGACCCCGATTCTAGAACTGTGCTATTCAAAACTCATTATTATGGAGGCATAAAGAAATATCAGTGGGTTTCGAGACCACTTGCAATCCACGGTGTAGTTATGACCAAACAAGGGCGAAAGGTCGAAATTGCTATAGGTGAAAGCGAAGATGATCCCGTGTTCAGCATACCCGACCTGCTACCTCATCTGGCCCGGAAAGTCCAGGGTGAAAAGAAACTGTTAGAAGGGTTTGAGGGAGAAAAGCTAGAATTACTGGTATCCCATAGACCAGAGAAAAATGAGAAGGAAGGAAGATTCAAAAAGTATCTTCTAAACTTACTCAAGGAGAAATACGGGATTGAGGAAGAAGATTTTTACACCGCGGATCTGGAGGTGGTTCCAGCCGGGAAAGCAAAAGAAGTGGGCTTTGATAAGAGTATGATTGGTGCATATGGCCAAGATGATAAGATCTGCGCATTCCTTACGGTGAAGGCCATTCTGGATTCTAGCGATAAGGGCAATCAAATAGTGATTTTATTTGATAAAGAAGAGATTGGGAGCGATGGAAATGTAGGAGCTCAATCAAATCTTATTGAATACACCTTGGTTAAGATCTTTGAATCTACAGGTACTCAATATACATATGGAAAACTTCTGGAAGTTATGCACAATTCAAAAGTGATTAGCGCGGATGTAGGAGCAGCATTGAATCCACTTTTTAAGGAAGTTCATGACCTAAACAATGTTGGAAGGGCAGGGGATGGCGTATTAATAATGAAGTATACGGGGAGTGGTGGGAAATATTCTGCAAGTGAAGCTCAGGCTGAGTATTTGAGCGAGATTAAGAGAATTCTTGAGAACAACCATGTCATATACCAATATGGACTATTGGGTAAAGTTGATGAGGGTGGAGGTGGGACAGTAGCTAAATTTTTTGCAAAGTACGGTTTCCAAGTAGTGGATATGGGACCAGGATTGATCAGTATGCACTCCCCGTTTGAACTGGTAAGCAAACTGGATGTTTATA
>JAGDXP010000017.1 GCA_023256475.1 Thermoplasmata archaeon | reverse complement strand
TAGCGGGGGGTGGATTTGAACCACCGATCTACGGGTTATGAGCCCGTCGGGATTTCCTGGCTACCCCACCCCGCTGATACCAGTATATGCCCTCTGGATTTATATTTTCCCATTTTTAAAAGAATAGATGGGAATTTTAAATCGTTTGTATCCTGAAAGAGACAGTCAACTTGAAATTAACTATTTGGAAATTTGAAATTTTACCGAAGAAAAATTTTTATTGTTTTATAGTATTGTTCCAATTACCGAAATGATACTCGAAAAAAATCCTAATATATTCATTAAATCTGTGGAAATTACTTCAAATAAGTCCCTCGGATTAGAGGATATAGAAGAAGCAAGGAATCTGATTTTAGATCATGTAAATATGGCCACCAGCCCCTACAATCCAAGAGGGCTGCCTTCAATAGACCCAATCTTGATTTTGCATGAATTTGGAAAAGACTCAAATGTTGAATTGGTACCTCACATATCTCCAAGAGATGGTAACAAGTTGATGATACTTTCCAGGGTTGTTACATCGCTCAAGGTGGGAATAAACAGTTTCCTAGTACTGCGGGGGGACAGTATAAATCCCAGATTAGCTACAAAACCGGTAGATGAGGTAGATACCGTTGGCCTTATGAAGTACCTTAGGGAAAATGAATATGTGAATGAAGTTTCCAATAAATTTGGAAAGGAAATAAATATAGGTGGAATTTCAAACCCCCACAGGAGTAATGAGAGAGAAATATTGGATGCAAAGATTTCAGCAGGGTGTAGTTTCTTCATAACACATGCCATCTATGACCCTGATGTTTTGAAGCAGGATTGGGTCAGAAATAGAAAATTTAAATTAATTGCTGGTTTTATTCCAATATTGAAAAAGGCTTCTTTAGATTTTTACAGGGATCTGGATCTGGACATCCCCCCTGATCTTTTGGTGAAAATGGAGAATACATCAGATCTGGAAAGTTTGTTTTTCGATTTAATTGTAGATTCAGTGGACGAGTTGAAGGGATATATCGATGGCATACACATAATGCCCATAGGGAGATATAAATTCGCTAGAAGAGTTTTGGAGGTGATTTAAACGATTGTGAGGAAACTTATTTATGGGATATACCCAAGGAGTGAAAGGCTGAGGTTAGGCATAGGAAGGTGGGAAAGGGGAATCATTGGGGAAAATGATCTGCGGCAGATTATAAGCGAAGAAAAGGACCAGTTCTACAATATGATGAAAGTGAACAAAATAGATTACTACACCGACCCACTTTTCAATTGGCATGATATCTTTAGGCCCATAGTGGCCTCAGTTAATGGAATTTCATTGGGACCATTGACAAGATATTTTGAAACCAACACGTTTTATAGGAAGCCCATTGTCAATGAAATGGGGGAGGTTAGAAATCCTATGGAAGTAAATGATTCTGAATACAATATTCCAGGCCCTGTATATAGACCAAATAGTTCTGATGGATATCTAACCTTCCTGCCAGGAATAGGAACATTCTATTCATTATCGCAGGTGAGTACAGACTTTGATAAGTTCAAGGAATGGATTGTGGAAGTTTACAACCAGATATTGAAGACTATCAACACTGACAAAGTTTTCTTTTATGAGGAAACACCTAGGGATGTCGAATTATATAGTTCATTTAGTCAGAAAGTGTTTCTTAGAATTCCTGTTAATTCAAAGAGTTCCAATATTGGAAAGTTAAGCGTCTATTCACTCATAACTGATGACCCATACTTATCGTCCAAATTTTCAAATCTACCAGGATACTTTGCTGTGGATTCCATGAGTACAAAGTTGGAGAATGATTTGGCAGAAAAACTTAAAAAATTTGTTGAGGATTTCCCAGAATTACTCATTACCCATAACAATTATCTAGATTTTCTTCCAAGAAAGATAGCTGATAAAAAGGTTGAACTTTTGGGAGGTGTGGCTTGATGGATTCAAATTACCTTCTTACGCAGGAGATTGGCTCCTTCAGGAAGCCCGATTATCTTTCAAAAAAATTCAGATCTCTCAATGAAATTGAACTGAATGAATTGGCAACTAAGGCTACCATAGAAACCATTGAACTTTACGAGAAAGCAGGACTGGACAACATAGGTGTTGGAGGCGAAATGTTCAGATGGGAGATGTATGAACACCCCATTAGAAGATTGAATGGAGTTACGATGCATGGCCCAGTTAGATCCTTTGACAACAGATATTACAACAAGGGCAGCGTTGTGAATAAGCTTCAAAGGATCAAAAGTTTCCACATGGAAGAAGTCCTTCTTCTGAAGAATCTAAATAAAAAGAACATCAAGATACCCATTACAGGACCATACACTCTCATGGATTGGTCATTCAATGAGTATTACAAGGACAGATATGATTTGGCAATGGAATTTGGAAGGATAGTGAATCAAGAAATTAGGGAGCTAAAGCAGGCATGGGGAGACGATCTATTGCAGATACAGATAGATGAACCTGCTGCTACAACCCATCCCAGTGAGATGAAAACTGTTCTGGATTCCATAAACGAATCTGTCGAAGGCATACAAGGCATAGAGGTTCATCTGCATGTCTGTTATAGTATAGATTACGGCCTGCTATTCGATATAGTTCCGGACTTAAATGTTGACTACTACAATCTTGAATTTGCAAATAGAGATAACATGGTTACTAAGGGTGAAAGGCCCGGTTATGCGGATGTTAAAAAATTCAAAGACACCATGGATGTTTCATCAAGGAAAATTGGCCTAGGCTTAGGGGTTACGGATGTTCACATTGACGATGTGGAACCAGTTGATCTCATAAAGAATAGAATAGAATATACTCTAAAGTTCGTAGAACCTGATAGGCTTAGAATTAATCCAGATTGCGGTTTAAGGACAAGGTCCAGGGAAATCGGGTACCAGAAATTGAAGAATATGGTAGATGCAACCAAGGAAGTTTTAAAAATTCTATAAATTTTATCACAATTTTAATATGTTAATTAAAAATAAGCCGTCATGCAGAAAGCTGCAGTTTTAAAAGAAATTAATAAATTCCCTGAGATTGAAGATTTTCCTGATGAGGAGCCCGAGAGCAATGAAGTTTTAATTGAACAAAATCAAACGGGCATCTGCTATAGAGACATATTAACCATGAAAGGATTCTTTCCTAGAGTAGCCCTCCCCATCGTCCCTGGGCATGAGATCTCCGGCAAGGTAGTTAAAGTGGGAAAAAACGTTACAAAGTTCAAGGTGGGAGATAGAGTATCATCTTTGATATATGTACCATGCGGCAAGTGTGAATATTGCCTGAGCGGCAGAGAAAATTTATGCAGAAATAAAAGAACCTTCGGCGAATCATTGAATGGTGCCTATAAGAAATACATTAGGGTTCCAGAAATAAGCCTTGTGAAGGTACCAGATGGAGTAGGTGAGGAAGAAGCCGTAATTGCCGCCTGCGTTACTGGAATGCTTATTCAGGCCATGAAGGTAAATGGAGGTTTATCCGAAGGGCAATGGGTACTCATAACGGGAGCAGGTGGAGGGGTTGGCAGCCATGCTGTCCAAATTGCCAAAGCTTACGGGGCTAACGTAATTGCGGAAACATCATCGCCATGGAAAAAGGAATTGCTTGAAAAGTTGGGAGCAGATTACGTGATTGAAAAGGAAAATATGGAAAGGAAGGTAAAGGAAATTACAGGAGAAGGGGTACACCTAGCTCTGGAAAGTGTTGGAAGGCCCACCTTTAGTGAGGCCTTTAGGAGCCTTAGATTTGGCGGATCCTTGGTCGTAGTTGGTAATGTTGACGTTACTCCCGTAAGCTTACCATTAGGTAATCTTATTCTAAAAGGGAATAGGATTATAGGAAGCATAAGCTCCACCAAAAGAGACGTTGAAGAAGCGCTAAAACTGTCCAAGGAGGGTAAGATAAAGGCTATTGTTGGCAAGAAATTTGATCTGAATCATGTAAAAGATGCTTATGAAGCTATGGACAGAAAAGAAATATTTGGAAGAGCCTTCCTTAAGCTTTAGACTCAAAGAATTTTTTCCTATTTTCCCAAGATTGCGCCAAGTCACTGATTGCCTTGTTTATTTTATCCAGGACATTCTTGTCGAATTCACCTGAAATGGATGCGCCTCTGAATGCATTAACATTATCCTGTATTGATAAAAGTGTGTCCACTGAAAACTCGTCCATCTCATACAATTTCTTTATTTCCTCTTGAGTAGCGTTGAGAACCTTTTCCACTTTAATGAATTCACTGGGAAGTTCTCCCAAAGACTTCAGTTTTTTCAATGTTTCTTCGGCCTGCGATGCTTCTGATGAAAGATTGTAATCCTTCAAATTTTGAATTGCCGCTGAAAGGTTTGAAGATATTATCTTTACCCTCTTTGCTATTTCATTGTAGATTGTAAGTGAGTTTCCCTTAATATCAACATTTTCCTTGTATGGCTTGTATTCAGGCAATCTGCTCTGCAATTTCTTTAATATTATCAATGATCTATCTGGCATGGGTGGAAGACTTATATCGCTCATGGATCTGAATTTCCAGATGATATAAATATTAACCTAATCCTTTTATAATCAATAAATATAACCAAAAACTAAGGTGTCTGAATTGGAGGCTAAAAGCAGCTACTCATTTGAATCTCAAAACATACTTAAGGCAAAGGAAGAAATTCCTGACTATGTAAGGCTAAGGATGGTCTCTTGGAGAAGGGGACCAGCTATAGTACGAATTGAAAAACCTACTAAGGTCGCAAGAGCCAGGTCATTGGGTTATAAAGACAAGCCTGGATTTGTGGTCGTCAGGATCAGGATAAGAAGGGGAGACCTTCATAAGAGGAACATAATGGGTGGCAGGAGACCAAGGAGATACGGATACAACAAATTGACCCATGGAAAGAGTGAGAAATGGATAGCTGAGGAAAGGGTTCAGGATAAATATCCCAATTTGAATGTTCTCAATTCATATTATCTTGCTGAAGATGGCAAGTACAAATTTTTTGAGGTCATACTGGTAGATCCGAACCATCCGAACATTAAGAACGATCCTCATCTGTCATGGACCGGAGAACCGGCAAACACAGGGAGAGTTTACAGGGGCTTGACTTCTTCAGGCAAGAAAGCTCGTGGACTAAGGAATAAGGGAAAGGGATCAGAGAAGTCCAGGCCTTCAATAAGGGCAAACGGAAGGCTCAGGAGACACTGACTAGATATTTCTCCTTCCATTTTTTGATTTCAATCGTACTTTCAGGATTTTCCAAATTTACTTTTTTTCCTTTAGAAATAAATGCACCTGCGAATTTTTCTATTATATCTCTTGTAGATTCTATCTTGAAACTTTGACCCGGAATATCCAATTCCAAAATATCCTTCTCATCCATCAGTAAATATTTCTTGCCTATGTTTTCCAACTTAATTTCGGACAATGGAATTATTAGAACATGATAGTTCCCTTCTTCCTCTATAAATTCCACATTTTCCTGGATTAACTTTGACTTTACATCATTGAATTTCTCTCTTCTTACAAGGTAGCACTGCACAACCTTCATAATGTTACAAAGATATTTCTATTATTTCGTGTATTAACGATCATGAATATCAGGATAGTTAAAATTAAGAAGGAGGATGAAAACGTAATTATTGGACAGAGCCACTTCATAAAGACTGTGGAGGATTTCTATGAGGCTCTAATAACAAGTTCACCAGGCATAAAATTTGGCTTGGCTTTTTGTGAAGCTTCCGGCAAAAGGCTGGTGAGGCACGATGGTAATGACATTGAATTGGAGAACAGGGCCGTTGAGAATGCCATGAGCATTGGTGCAGGTCATTCATTCATAATTCATATCAGGAACGCATATCCCATAAATGTTCTCCCACATCTGAGGTCGAAGGAAGAGCTGGTGAATATCTTCGCAGCTACTGCCAATGACCTTTCAGTGGTTGTACTAGATGAAGGGGATCAATCTGGGATAATTGGTGTTCTTGATGGATATAGACCCCTGGGAGTTGAGGGGAATGAGGAAGTAGGAGAAAGGAAAAAATTCCTTAGGGATATAGGATATAAGAAATGATCATAGAAAACGAAGATTTTTACGATTTTGAATCAAAGTTCTATGATAGGCTTTATTCTTCATTTATTGATGATCTCATTTTTATAAAGAAATACGGATTCGAACCGCCCTACTGTGAACTTTTTTCTGGTACAGGTAGAATTTCAAGATTCCTGGAGGATTCTTGCGGTCTGGAAATTAACAAAAAAATGATTATGGGAGCTTCTGCCAGATACAATGCCATTATAGGAGATGCTAGAATGGTACCCCTGAAGAAACACTTCAAATCTGTGCTCATTCCTCTGAATTCTCTCAATCTTTTGGATAGAAATGACAGGATAGAGGTATTAAAGGAATCAAACAGAATACTCCTAGAAAATGGAAAAATTTACGTTGAAATAATGAACGGTTTCCCTTTTAAAATAGGTGATGAATTCCTGGTAAGTGAATTCCAGGATTCCAAAAATTATGTTTCAGTATTTATAACCCCAATTTCAGAGAATGAAAAATTTTATTTCCAATACAGGTACGTTGTAAATGAAAAAATGATCATTAAAAAACTGAGAATATTCCCAATCAGTGCGAAAGAGATTCAGGCGGAGGCAAGCCTGGCCAACTTGAAGATAACGCAAATATTCGGTGGCTTTAACTTCGAGGAATTCCATGAAAAGAGCGATAGGATGATTATTGTAATGACGAAATAAAGTTATATGTGATTTTCCTCTATTGAATCGTTGGTGTCTCAGGATAATAGAGAACTTCTGATTAAACAGATTCAGGAAACAAAAGAATTAAACATCACCATTCCCATTATTGTTGAGGGAAGGCTTGATGTAATAGCGCTGAGAAAAATAGGTTTTAGTGGAGAAATAATCCATCTCCCAAAAAATAAAACTATCATAGATTTTTCATATTCTCTAACTAGATACAGAGAGGTAATACTTCTAATGGATTGGGACAGGAAAGGCAAAAGGCTTACCTCCATCCTGGAGAGATATCTTCTATCAGAAGGAGTGCATGTTGATCTAAAGCTTTGGAAGCTGCTTAACACTATTAACTCAGAGACAAGCAATGTTGAGGGCTTACCGGCTTACATGGAGAAGATAGGTTATTTATAGTATAGACCGCCACCTCTTGCACATCTGATACATAACCCCTTTGAAGCGTCGTAATGCTCTGAACAGACTGGCCTACCGCACATCTTGCATGTAAATGGAGCCGGACGGAGACAAATATAGCATTGTGAAACCATCATAATTATTCATAGGGAAATACTAGCACTAATATTTTTCCTTCAACTCTCTGAATCTCAGGTAAAGCAGTATGTCGTAGATTATTTTAAGTGCTCCTCCTCCAATAAATGGTATTGGTGAGGCTGCAGCCGAGATTAGTGAGGAGGATATATAAGGCGTGGTTGACTGAGCTATGCTCCTTGAGGCATTGGACATTCCCACCACATAGCTCCTTTCTTCCGGTGGCACTATGCTGTTCAGGTAAGATTGTCGAGTTGGGACGTCCATCTGGCTCAGTGAATACCTGAGAAATAGAAAGGTTAAGCTGGCCCATACGTTTGGTACCAGTGGAATGAGTATTAAGAAAACATTTGAGGGTAGATGTGAATAAACCATAGTTTTAATCAGCCCCAACCTCTTAGCAATATATGGGGTAACCATAATGCTTATTCCAATTATGACATCCACCACTGCAAATATTTCACCGAGGGATGATAAGCTGATGCCATATCTTACCTTGAACCAGTAAGCGATAAGGCTTTGAAGCACAAACCCACCTCCGATGGCATCCAAAGAGAACAGCAGAGATACATCTCTTGATATTTTCTTGGTTTCTTTTGATACCTTTAGCTGTTTCTTACCTTCATTTTCTACAGCTCCAAACTTCATTACCGAATAGATTATCATTATGGCTATGGAAAGCAGAACTGAAAGTTCTATCAAGAAATCTATGCCTATGAAAAGCATCACTGAGCCTATAGAGGCGAATGCATAACCTAAGAGAGTGTACAAGGAAAATAGCCAATTTCTATTTTCCTGATTCTTTGCAAGGTAAGATAACTGGGGCTGTTCGAAGGAAGAAAACAAAGTATTGTCGCTGGGATTTACACCCAGGCCGCCTATGATAGCACCTAGATTATTCAAAACTGGAGATTTTGGTATCAGCATCAAGAGGCCTATAGAGAGCATGAAAGTCATGAAAATCAGAAAAATCTTGGCCCTTGAAATATGATACTTGAATGTGACCAGAAAAGTAATGATAGAGCTTAATATGATAGATCCCGAGGCAACCAGACCCGCAATTAATGGCGCATCACCTCTGGAAATGAGGAATAGTATGAGAGATACTGAAAAAATTCCGTAGATGAACCCCCTTATGGATTTTGTTGCAAACAACAATAATTTTCGCATGCTAAATCTCTCATAAATGCTTTATTAATAATAATAATGTCCCTACTGATCATAAATGGACAATATTAATGACATTTTAAAAGAAATGGGATTAAATAGCATTGATGACCTATTCTCTGATATTCCCCCCAATTTAAAAATAAGCTCCATGGGACTTGATGCAGGCCTTTCTGAAGATGAGGTCAGGAGGAAGGCAATGGAATATGCATCTATGAATAAGACCATAACACAGTACCACTCCTTCCTGGGATTCGGAGCATATAATCACTATGTTCCAGCCATAATTTCTGCCATTATTTCAAGGGGCGAATTCCTCACAGCATACACCCCCTATCAGGCGGAAATTTCTCAGGGAATAATGCAGGCACTGTGGGAATACCAGAGCCTGATGGCTGAGCTTCTGGACATGGACGCTGTGAATTCCTCTAATTATGATGTTTCCACTGCCCTGGGCGAGGCAATTAGAATGGCTGTTAACATCACTGATAAAAATGAGGTTCTGATACCTAAATTTACCCATCCATTTAAGAAGAGTGTGGCAAGGCTCTATGCAAGAGGTTCGAATATAAATCTGGTAGAATATCCATTTGACGAGTCTGGAAAGATAGATTTGGAATTCTTGAAAAACAATGTAAATGAAAATACCGCAGCTGTTTACGTGGAATATCCCAATATGTTTGGAATAATAGATGAGAATGTAGCGGCAGTTAAAGAAATCATAGGGGATCAAAGAATCATGATTGCCGGCGTTAACCCTATAGCGCTGGGCATTCTCACACCGCCGGGAGAATTGGGGGCAGACATCGCCATTGGTGATGGTCAGGTATTTGGTCTGGGTCTCAATTTTGGCGGCCCAATGTTAGGAATTTTTGGAACTAGAATGGAATACATAAGGAAGATGCCAGGAAAAATAATGGGCGTTACTAAGGATTCAAATGGAAAACTTGCATTTGCAATGATACTGCAAACCAGGGAACAGCACATTAGAAGGGAAAGGGCAGTTACCAACATGACCAGCAATATGGGATTGATGGCGGTAGCAAGCGCCATTTATGTCTCGCTACTTGGAGAAAGCGGCCTGAAGAAGCTTGGAGAAATAAATATGGGACTGACCAACAATCTAATCGAAAGGATCAAGGATTTTGGAATTGACATGCCATTCCAAGGTTCGCCCGTCTTCAATGAATTCTACATGAAATTAAAAGTATCTAAGACTTACCTCAACCTAGCCGCCAGGAAATCCAGAGTGATACCTGGTGCCATACTGGGCCAGGAATTTGGATTTGACACAAGAAAAGAGGTGAACATGATCACCAATGTCACTGAAAGAAATACAAAAGAAGATTTTGATGCTTTCATGGAATTTTTGGGGAAGGTGATATGAATGTATCATCAGGCAGTATATGATGAGCCATTCATCTTTGAGATAAGGGGGAGAAAAACTGTTAAGCTCCCTCATGAAAACGAGAATTTCAGATTGAATATACCTGAAAAGATGCGCAGGAAATCACTCAATATAGGGGACAGGGAGGAGTTTGAGGTAGTAAGGCATTTCACAAGGCTATCCCAGATGAACTTCGGTGTGGACCTTGGATTCTATCCCTTGGGTTCTTGTACAATGAAATACAATCCAAGACTAAATGAGGAAATAGCCTCCTATCCTGGTTTCAGGGATATACACCCCTTGCAGGATGAGGATGATGTACAGGGTGCACTGAGGCTAATGTATGAACTAGGTGAAGATCTTAAGAAGATTACAGGGATGGATGCCATAACACTTCAACCCCTGGCAGGTTCTCAGGGAGAATTCACTGGATTGTCCATAGTGAGGGCCTACTTCGAAAACAGGGGCGAGCTGGATCAGAGAACAGAAGTAGTTGTCCCAGATTCTGCTCATGGATCAAATCCAGCATCAGCCAATATGGCAGGATTCAAGGCAATTGAGATAAAATCCAATAAAGATGGTAAGGTGGACTTTGAAGAGTTCAAGAAGTATATAACAAAGAACACCGCTGCCTTCATGATAACAAACCCCAATACCTTAGGCATATTCGAAGACAATATAAAGCAGATGGCTGATTATGCCCATGAAATGGGAGCATTAGTTTACTATGATGGAGCAAACCTGAACGGAATCATGGGAAAAACATCTCCAGGGAAGATGGGATTCGATATCGTTCACCTGAACCTTCACAAGACTTTCTCCACTCCTCATGGAGGTGGAGGGCCCGGTGCTGGTCCAGTTGCAGTAAAGGAACATCTGAAGGATTTTCTGCCTGTGCCAATAGTTACATATGAGGGTGGCAAATATCATCTCAATTATAATGTTCCTAAGACCATAGGAAAGGTGGCTAACTTCTATGGTAACTTTTCAATTTTGGTAAGAGCTTGGGCATATATAAAACTGCATGGCGAAGAAGGACTGAGGGAAGCATGCGAAAGAGCTGTATTGAATTCCAATTACATGAGCTATAAGATTTCTAAGATTATGCCAGTTCCTGGATACAGGATAAAGAAGCATGAGTTTGTGGCCTCATCACATGATGAAGAAGGTAAATTACCCAAGGCCTCTGACATAGCCAAGCATTTGATAAACAACGGGGTTCATGCACCCACAATCTACTTCCCGCTAATAGTACCTGAAGCACTTATGATAGAGCCAACTGAGAGCGCCACTAAGGAAGAGATGGATAGATTCATTGAGATACTAAAGGATGCAATCAATACACCGAAGGAACAGCTTGAAAAGGAACCTACCAACCTTAAGGTTGGAAGGATTGACGATGTTGATGCTTCAAGGAATCCGAGGCCAACGTATAGGGTGCTAATGAAGGCAAATAGCAAAAATTAAACCATCTAATCCATTACGGGAGAGAGCGGAGGTTGCCGAGCCTGGCCAAAGGCGGCAGACTCAAGATCTGCTCCCACAGGGGTTCGCCGGTTCAAATCCGGCCCTCCGCATTTTATTTTAGGGTTTTCTATCAACTCTTGCAATTTTATAATGAGCTACATTCTTTTGAAACGAAGTAATAGGATTCATGATTTTCATTAAGAATATGATGATTATTCATGATCTATTTGATAACTAATGTCAGAATATAGTGCTCTTGAATTATTGACATTTGAATCATTCGGAAAATTAAATTATTAGAGGGTATTAAAAGTCCTTCATTATGATGAATTCCAATCCCAAATTATATTTTTGAAATCTGGATTATCATGATAAATTCCTAAGAAAATAATAAATGTTGGCCTTAATGCTTCATTTCATGACTTCGTGCATCATGGCGCTTCATATCCAATTAAGCTCAGATTCCCCTATACCAAAGTAGAAATTTAAAACCATTTAGATTTCTAGAATTACAGTCGTGATTTGAACAAATCCATACTTTCAGTGGTTTTCAAGACTGTGCCCATCACTGCGTTGATTTATGCCTGATCTGGCAGGTTATCGGATAACTTTGAGAAATGAAAGATATAGCAGTCCATGGAGATATTTATACCTCATTTGCCACGAATCTAACTCTTGACCATATAAGGCGCAATGAGAAAGCCATATTGTTGAATGAGTGCCGATATGTGGAGGAAACCTGTAACTATCTTGAGGCCAGATATAAAAATACTATCAGGGAACAGAAACATAACCGACAAAAAATGATAAAATCAGATGGTTTTAATGAATTGATTTTTATGAGAATTCAAAATATGGAATCATTAAATATTCAAACTACTGAGCTTACGTTCGATCCTATTAAGAATATCCCCTTATTTATGGGCGAACGGCAAACTATCCTTTCGGAAATATATCTCATCGTATGATTGTTAATATTGGCAGTAATGTATTGAAAAGCATTCGGTTAAATAATCACTCAGGATAAGTTCATCACAATAAACTAAAGCAGCATTATGTTTAATTCTAGGTGACTTTTTTGAGCTAATGGTATTTTTAGTAATAGATATTGAAAGCCTTCATTTCCAATATTTTACGCATTTAAAATTTACCCGTCAGTAATTTGAATAAATTAAAATATATCTGCTGGATTTTTTAGAATGAATTCTGATGACATGAATAGAGTCGCAGAAATTCGCCGTCATTTTCCTAATATAGATCGTGATATCTCTGGTAAGGAAAGGATATTCCTTGACAATGGTGCTGGAAGCTTAGTTTTGAGAGAGGCTGCGGATGCCGAATACTTTGCTAGGATCAATGCTAGTGCAAATGTAGATGGGCATTATTACGAATCTGAACTCAATGAGAAGATAATTAAAGAAGGGAGAGAAGCTCTGGCAACACTTTTTAACTCACCAAGTTCAGACAATATATTTCAAGGAGAATCGGCATCCATTTTGTCATTCCTGCTAGGAATTGCACTGAGAAATTACATTGGCAAAGATGGAAATGTTGTGTCAACATACAATGAACATTATTCTTCTGTAGCACCCTATATGTTTCTAAAGAAAAATGGATATATTAAGGACTTAAGATTGGCTAAGATTGATAGTGAAACGTCAGAGATAGATTTAGAACATGTGAAACAACTTGTGGATAGAAACACCAAACTCATTGTAGCCACTGCTGAGAGCAATCTTACAGGCACAAAGACACCAGTAAATGAACTGAAAAAGCTTGCTGATGAGAATGATGCCCTCTTGATAATTGATGGGGTACACTATGCTCCTCAGGATTTGATCAATGTAGAAAAGCCAGCTGTAGATGCCTTCATTGTATCCATGTACAAATTGTTTGGACCCAGAGGGTCTTTTGCCTATGTTTCTGACAACCTGTTGAGGCAGGCTGATCCTTACAACATTGATCCATTCACAAACAGATTTAAAGGTTCGTTTATGGAACTGGGGACTAGAGATCAGGCCATCTTTAACTCATCTCTGGAAGTAGTCAAATTCCTTTCGAATTTAATCGAAAATCATGGGGGGATATCAAGATCGGGAATTGAACAGAGTTTAACATGGAATAAGTCATACCTTGCAGAGCTTAGCAGATTAATTCTTGAAGGAGATGATGAAACTCCTGGTCTTAAGAATATAGAAAATGTAAGAATACTTGGGATTACAGACATTAAGGAACTCCACAAGAGGGGGAGTACGTTCTCATTCAATTTCAAGAACATAGACGATTCAAAAGCTGAAAGGATCTACTGGGAGAAATTTGGAATTACTGTAGTGGGAGGCAACCACTTCAATGTGGCGCATGATTTTCTTTCTAGAAAATCTGTGTTAAGAGTAACATTCTTAATGTACAATACGAAAGAAGAGGCGAGAAAATTCCTTAAGGCAACGGAATATATTGCTTCAATTGAAAGGGAGGATTGATCATTTAACTTTCCGTCTTCTAATTATAATTTTCTCTTTCTTTAATTATACACAGCAACTCATTTTATTGATGTCTCCATAATACGATAAGGCTGCAAGCCTGAGAATTTCAGAAAAGCTTGGGAAGATATGATTGCTATCTATCACATCATCAATGGTTGCACCCATATTCATTAGGACTGCAGATTCATTTATGATCTCCTCCGATCTGGCGGAGATCACCTGTATACCTAAAATTTTCAAGTCTCTGACGTCAACATTTAACTTTATCAATCCATATTCCTCATTTTCTATGTATCCTCTTGCTAATGAGTCTATTGGAACCTTCAAGCTCTTGACATACATATTACCTAAAAGTTCACTTGATGTTTTACCAACTTTAGCAACGCCTGGAGAAATGAATATGTTCTCTGGAACATAATCATAGTTTATTTTCTTTCTCTCATCAGTAAAAGCATTGGATACAGCAATGGATCCCTGACGACCTGCCAATGGTTCCAGCATTTTCAAACCTATTACATCTCCAGCAGCGAAAACATTTGGATTTGTGGTCCTTAACTCTTCATCAACCTTGATCCCACCCTTCTCATTTAAAACAACATTTGCATTTTCAAGACCTATTTCCACGTTGGGCCTTCTACCAGTAGCAAGCAATAGCTTCTCTGATTCAATGTTACCAAAACTTCCGCTAACGCTTATCCTATCACTCTTCTTAGAGACCTTTATATTTCTAGAATTTAAGAAAACTTTGACTCCATATGATTCTAATATCCTTCTTGCCGTAACCGAAAATTCTGGATCGTATTCGGGTATTAACCTGGGACTTCTCTGGACTATAGCAACCTCCGTTCCCAGCCCTGAATATATATCAGAAAATTCCAATGCCAATGCTCTACCGCCTATAATGGTCAAGGATTCAACCTTGCCATCCGGACTTAGCGCCTTCTCGCTTGACCAGAACTCCACATTCTCTATCCCCTCAATTTGAGGGACGTTTAGCCTGGATCCGGTCGCGATCAAACATTTTTCAAATTCATAAATCTCATTTCCAACCTTTACAGAATTTTTATCCTTAAATCTTGCCTCGCCCTGAATTAATTTGACATCGTATGAACTTATTATATCCTCATATTTTTTCTTCCTTAAAGCCCGGACAACTTCGTCCTTCTCATTGAATGCCTCCATAAAATCTGGGAATTGATTGATTTGTAGCTTTTTACGCAATTCTCTATAAAAATGCGAAATTGAAAGCAGCTTCTTCGATGGAACGCAGCCAACATTGACGCATGTTCCACCCAGAGGACCTTTCCCTACCATTAATGGCTTAATTCCCAACTCATTGGCCTTTATCATGGCAGCAAAACCTGCTGCTCCGTATCCTATTATAACTAACTTTTCCATTTCAGTTCAACAACTGCATGCGTGGCCATTCCCTGAACCCAGAAATTCGTTGGCGCAATGCTCACAGCAGAAGTAATGCGAGGTGTTATCCATCTTTATCTCGTAAGATTCTTCCAGGGTCATTTCCTTGCCGCAGAACTCACATTTTAATGATGAGTCATCTTGGTCCCTTTTTATTATGAAGTTCATGAAATCACATAATTTTGGAATATTTCATGTTTTTGTAAATATGAATAATTATTCATATATTTATACAAGCTCATAATCCACAGTTAACAATGAATCAACAGGAGAATCTAGGAATTATAGAATTGAGCAGGCTATTCCAGGCCCTATCCGATCCAACCAGGTTGCAGTTAGCATTACTTTTGATTGATAAAGGGCCCATGAACGTTTCAATGATCTCCAAGGAATTGAAAAAGTCCCAATCTTTAATATCCCATCATCTGAGCTGCCTCAGAAACTGTGGAGTTTTAAAATACAATAAGGAGGGGCAGAATGTTTACTATGAAATAGCTTCCAAAGAGATAAAAGGCATCATATTGAACGCTATAAAACATGTCAGGGAGTACGGTTCGGGTATACTTTCCTGCGAACTAATCGGAAATTTTTAATCAAATAATCAATCTCTATTTTCTGCCACAAGATCATAAAAATTTTTCTTAAACTTCTCAAGTTTTGGCTCTATGACAAATCTGCAATATGGATTTCTCCTGTTTCTGAAAAAATACATTCTATGATAATCTTCGGCTTCGTAGAAGTTCTTCGCAAATTCTATCTCGGTGACAATGGGCTTTTCGAAATAATCTGCCTTTTCTTCCATGAATTTCTTAACGGTATCATAATCTTCCCTGCTGAATACGTAAATGGCAGACCTGTATTGTTCACCAACGTCATTGCCCTGCCTGTTCAGAGATGTAGGATCGTGAATCGCTAAAAATATCTCCAGCAGTTCTCTCAGTGAAATCTTAGAATCATCATATCGAACTTTCACAACCTCTGCATGGCCTGTATTACCACTACATACTTCCTCATAAGTGGGATTCTCCTTGTGCCCTCCTGAGTATCCGGGTATGGCACTTAATACCCCCTTCACCTGTGAAAATACTGCCTCCGAACACCAGAAGCATCCTGTTCCAAATATTATTTCCTTAATCATTCTTATCAGGTACAAATAATATGGACAATGAATTGACACAGTACCTCGTGTTCTTCTCCGTAAAGCCCTCTCCGTAAAATATGTGTCCTAGGTGAGCGCCGCAGTTTTTGCACCTTATTTCGGTTCTGATGCCATCCTTATCAGGCAATTTAACAACTGAACCCGGGATTTCATCATCAAAACTTGGCCAACCACAGTCAGAATGAAATTTATGTTCAGATTTGAATAAGGGGGAATCACATCTCCTGCACACATAAATACCCTTTTCAAAATGGTTATAATATTCATTGTAGAACGGCAGTTCAGTGCCACCGTACACAATTATTCTTTCCTCCTCTGGAGTGAGTTTCCTATAATATTTTCCTTTCATTGATTCATCATTAAAATTCGAATTAAATCATCTTTGTAGCTTCACCACTAACTTAAGGCGAAAAGTTAAAGGAATGAGTATGTTTATTGATTTATGGAATATAAAAGGGAAGAGGGATACGTGAATGTTAATGGCCTTAATCTCTATTACATTAGATTCTTGCCTGAGAAGATAAAGGGTAAGGTTATCGGGTTGCATGGTGGTCCGGGAATGTCCCTTGATTATATGCTGCCGTTGGAGGATTTGGCCAAATATGGTTATGAAGTTCTCTTGTATGACCAATTTGGCTGTGGACGATCTGAAGAACCAAAAAATTTGTCTGATTTTAATATGGATTATGCAAGGGATGAGGTTGAGGGTGTGAGGAATAAGTTCTATGGAGATGAAAAGGTATTCCTAATAGGATCATCCTATGGAGGAGCCTTGACATTATATTATGCTCTGAAGTATCAGAACAATCTTCGAGGTATGGTTGTTTCGGGAGGATTGGCGAGTGTTCCGTACACAGTTGAGGAGATGAATAGGCTCATATCGGAGATGCCACCTGAAATTTCAAAGATTATAAGGAAATACAATGAGATTGGCGATTATGAAAATGAAGATTACAAAAAGGCCGTGTGGGAATTTTATAGGAGGCATCTAATTAGAATGGATAACATACCTCCAGAAGTTATGAAGTCTCTTGAATTCGCTGAAAAAAGAAAGGTTTACAGTATAATGAATGGACCCAACGAATTCACTATAACTGGAACCATAAAGGACTGGGATATAACTGATAAATTGAATGAAATTAAGGTACCAACATTAATAACTGTGGGGGAATTCGATGAAGTAACTCCAAATGTGGCCAAACAGATAAATCAGGGCATAAAGAATTCGAAAATGGTCATATTCAAAGGATGTTCTCATCTAACCATGTGGGAAAATAGGGCAAGTTACATTGAAACTATCAAGGAATTTTTAGATAGCCTGTCATGAATCTCTAAAATCAAATTTTATAATTTATGTATGAGCTAAATAAGATGACCGGAGAATATCTTTAGAGAGATTCTAGTTTCCTATAAGTCTTACAGAAACCATGAAAAAAATAGAAAGATTTAGAAATATATAAAGAGATTAATCGAATGAATTTCTTGTTTACCCTTGCACTATGAAGTTTCCAATGTAAGGGGTGAACATCCTGGATTGGAGGTTCAGGCTCTGTTGTATTGAGAAATCTATTATGACGGTCACGGTTTTATGTGCAGGAATGTTGATAGGATGGTTTATAAATGCGAATGGAGAGCTGAGTTTGAATGATATGTTACCCATTCCCACTATATTCACTGTAACGCTGGATATGTACAATCTCATCATTGTATATTTCTGTGCACTTAGGGATATGTTGGTTAAGAGACTTGCATTGCTTATGGTTAATCCCAATATGTTGATTGTTATTGGACTGGATAGATTGTAATAAACCCATCCTGTCTGGTTTCCATGGAGAGCCACTTCAGTGAATGTAATATAAACGGCAGAGATTCCAGGTAAAGGTTGGTCAGCAACCTTCAATGCCAGATTACCGTTATTGCCAAACATGAGAGATGCAAATATTACACCGGCTATCAGTATTATTACAACTGCAATAATTGCTAGAGTTTTCTTTCCCATACTGTAAAAATGGCCCCATATTATTTAAGCGATTTGATACAATTTTGAAATTTGAAATTTGGCTCATTTAACAAATTGTACATTAATTAACAGAATTCTTTATATATGATACCACATCATCCCTTTATGGTCGAAAAAATGAGAGATGATTTACTTTATAGAGGCACGACTTGAACTTAATAAACTAAGAGAACAAATGTTATTAAATACCCGCGAAGTCATTCTTGCCCTAAATAAAAGAAAGGAACTTTCTGAATCCATTGGCCAGATTAAATCCACTCTGGGCATAGAAATTAGAGATTACGAAAGAGAAAGAGAGGTTTTGAATAATCTTGAATTCAAGGATGCCACATCAAGAGCTATTGTTAACCTTCTGTTTGAGCTGTCAATACAGAGCCAAAGACCCCATCTTTCAAATATTAAATGGAAAGAGCTTAGAGTCTTGGAAAGGGAGTTCAAGATATTGTCTGGGACGCCTGACTTTGTACTGATAATTGCTGGATTGGTAATGAGTAGACCTGGAGGGATCGTTTACTCCGTGAACCCCTTGCCTCATATGCTTGAACTAGGATTGATTGTTGGTGGGTCGCACATAGTTAATTCTAGAGGAGATAGAACGGCAATGCCAATTTACTACAACAAGAAAATATTGCACGATAACGCTTTCATATTCGATGATTCCAAGGGTTCCTATTTCGGAATTCCAGTTGATTCATTCGAACTTCTAGGGAAAAAGGATGTGGTGATAATATGAGAGTGTCAATAATAGGTTCAGAAGGGAGATTAGGAAGCGCATTGAAGAAGGTAGTGAACAATAAACACGAATTCATTTATTGTGGTTCTCCAGAATGCGATAATGAGGCCATAGAGAAATCAGAAGTTTCTATATTGGCACTTCCAATTCCGGAAACCATAGAAATCCTTGATAAATATTCAGATGGTAAATTGATAATCGAAACCTGTTCAGTTAAGGCACCCTTTAAGAAATACAAAGGCAATATTATTTCTATTCATCCTTTATTTGGCCCACAATCTTATGAAACGCGAAGGAAAATAATTGTAGCTAAAGATATAAGCATTCCAGATTATGGGAGTGTATTGAGTGATATTTTCCCCAATCATGAATTTTTAGAGATGGATTCAGACGAGCATGACAAGATTATGGCTATTGCCCAAGCATTACCATATTTTCTATCGCTCTCAATAAATATACCTGAAATAGATATTGATATGAACTCGCTTAACACATTAAAAATGCTAGTAAATCTGAAGAGAAGTGAGAACAACGATGTTATGATAGATTCAATAAGATATAACCCCTTTGCGGAAATTGTTATAAGTGAATTAATTCGGAACATTATGGAACTAAAGGTAATGATTTCAGATGAAAACTAATT
>JAGDXP010000018.1 GCA_023256475.1 Thermoplasmata archaeon | reverse complement strand
GTTTACAGCTAGGACTACCCGGGTATCTAATCCGGTTTGCTCCCCTAGCCTTCGTCCCTCACCGTCGGAGTCGTTCTAGTAAGACGCCTTCGCCACCGGTCGTCCCCCCAGGATTACAGGATTTTACCCCTACCCCAGGAGTACCTCTTACCTCACCCGATCCCTAGTCTTGCAGTCTCTCCAGTCTTCCCACCGTTGAGCGATGGGATTTACCCAGAGATTTACAAGACCGGCTACGGACGCTTTAGGCTCAATAATAGTGGCCACCACTTGAGCTGCGGGTATTACCGCGGCGGCTGGCACCCGTCTTACCCAGCCCTTATTCCCCGATCTTTTTAGGATCGAGAAAAGCTACCACCCGAAAGGATGATAGCACTCGAGTTCCCCTCGTCACGCATTTGCGCATTGCGAAGGTTTCGCGCCTGCTGCGCCCCGTAGGACCTGGGTTCGTGTCTCAGAACCCATCTCCGGGCTCCCCCTCTCAGGGCCCGTACCCGTCTTAGGCTAGGTGGGCCGTTACCCCACCTACTACCTGATAGGCCGCAGACCCATCCTTAGGCGCCGTAGCTTTCAGTCCCAAGGCATTCCAGCGCTTGGGACCTATGGGGGATTAGCCTCAGTTTCCCGAGGTTATACCCCACCTAAGGGCAGGTTATCCGCGTGTTACTGAGCCGTCCGCCAGAACCTTACGGCCTGTGACTCGCATGGCTTAGTCGGAACTCGATAGCAGTGACCGCCGGCAGGATCAACCGGAGTTCAGTTGATACTACCGTTTTAAATATTGGAATGCGGAATGGACCTTTTCTCTCCCCATCTCAGATTCGAGCTATTCATTTCTCGAATCCTCATACCTTTTGCCGCCTAGGAACCTGGCCATCATATTGTCCTAATGGACTATCTGACCAGTCGTATTTGACGGCAAAACAATGAAGTAATATCGAATATATTAAGATATTGGTAAAAAGCATTTAATGGTCATTAAGATAAGACTAAGAAATATTTAAGAAATTATAAAATTGAAATTCCCATTATATGAATTTAAATGATTTTGAATTCTAGATCAATCCATCTTTTGAAAAGCGAATATAGATATGTTCGGGTATTTAATGATTAGGAGTTGAATGAAGTTACTTTGTTTCAATACCCACCAAAATTCTTGCTTACAACCTTTTGATTCTTCTGAATCAAATATACCGATAGTAAAGAGGTGTATAATAATCTCGTTGTTTAACAAGATGTGGGACGCCTAAGTTCTATTTTTTCATTTTTTGAAATTCCTAATAGCTTGAAAAAGTTTTTAAGCCACAATTAACTTATTATAACGACAGAAAATGATAGGGAGCCCAACAGACTGGATAATATTTATACTTGTCGTTCTCTTGGTATTGGGAGGTTCCAAAAAAATCCCAGAATTAGCTCACTCCCTGGGTAGAGCATTAGGTGAGTTTAAGAAAGGACAAATGGAAGTAGAAAAAGAAATAAAAGAAGCTGTAAATGAGAAAAAATAAACTCTGTAAAAATAGGTGCTTAAATGGATCATTTTTACAATAGGGTACCAAAAGTTGACGGATTTTCAAAGATAAGTTTTTGGAGAGAAGATGAAATTGGAATTATAGCACTATTATCCCCAGGAAGGCTCGGAAAAGAAACTATTGAAGAATTGATAAAAGCCATATCTTTGGCAAGTGTTGATGATAAAATTAGCGGCCTCATTATAACAGGAACCAATGGATTCTTCTCTGACGGTTTATCAGTTCCAAATAGGATTGCTTATGCAGATTTCAGGGATTATTATCAGAACCTCATGAACCTCATATTCGTAATTTTGTCATTTGACAAACCATTGATTTCTCTTATCGTGGGAAAAGCAAAAAATAATGGAATTTCATTGGCATTGCTTTCAGACCAAGTTATAGTTTCAGAGAATTCCAAATTGATTTGGGATAATAACGAGCCCTTTGTTCTTCTTTCCACCATTAGTTTCAAGGATAGAGTGAGGATTGAGGAAAATGGACTAGCCATAAAATCGTTAACAGTTAAGGAGCCAAATGCATTGGGAGATGGATATAGGATTTCAAAGAGTATCCTAAAGATGATCAACCCCAATTCTAGAAAATATAAATATCAGGGATATGATAAAATCATAATTGAGGAAGAAATTAACTTTCTGGACTTTTATTTGTGGTGTGAGAATAAGTAACTTGAATTATTTTTTCTTTAATTGAAAAATTAATCGTAATTATGTTTTTTTAATCGGTATTAAATTTCAGTTAGCATAAAATACCCAATTTAAATAACATACTATGCTTTCGGAAAAAACTTTCTATGCAATAATTACCGTAGTTATAATACTCGGTGGAATTGGACTAGGGGTAGCGTATGAAAAATCTTTAAGCTCTGTGCCGGTAACTAGCACAACAACATCTACTGGACCATATTCATTAACGTTAGTGATTTCTCCAAATAATTGGTTCGATAATGCAACAATTCACCACAGACAGCCGGCCTATTTTGTCGTAGGACCAAATGGACAATTAGAATCATCAGCGAAAATAATGCTCCCAGCACATAGATTGATTGAATTGACAATCATAGATTATGATTCAGGTGTTACATCGAACATTGGGCCGAATGGAACATCCAATAATTCCACCTATGCCCACGTTATAGGTACAGTAGGTGGAGTGGAATATCTTTACAATGGAACATCTCAATATATAAACGCGACATTATCTGGAAATGCAAGTGACAACATTAGCATAATTAAGGGCCAAGGTTGGGCAGTATCCAGTTTGCCCTGGAATAATACTCTTGGCGGCTGGGAGGTCACTCATACCTTCACAATTCTGTACAATGGGCAAATAGTTGTTAATATTCCGACATTTGCGGGAACTAATCCCAGTGGAGGTGCAGTTACATTTGCACAATTCTATTTGAACAACACCGGAAATTACGTCTGGCAATGTTATGTGCCTTGTGGCGATGAACTCAACGGCTGGGGCGGAGCAATGGCTACAGCTGGTTGGATGACAGGTGTAGTCGTAGTTTACTAAGGTGTTGAAATGCCACAGGAGAATCAGAATCCTGATCTCAGCAGAAGAAATTTCCTAAAGGCAATGGGCGTGCTAGCTGTGGGTGTAGGAGTAGCTGGTATCTTAAGGGGAGTGGTGATGGATATCATTCCCCCCAACCAGAATGTGGAATCTGGTTACCCTACACTACAACTAGCCTTGCCTAATGGTAATCCTGTCCATACAAATGATCTAATAGTTAATAACCCACAAATTGTGATCTTCAACTATCCTCTGCAGAACGAACCCAATTTTCTACTGAGGCTTGGAGATAGCAACAACAATGACGTTGCGGTGCAACCTACTGAAGTTGTAATACCAGCAACGGGTGCAAAATTTACTTCGCCCGGCGGTGTTGGACCGTACAAATCAGTAGTTGCTTCTTCAGCAATATGCCAGCACTTAGGCTGCGTACCTCCTGAAATTAGGTTCCATCCACCCAATGATACATCTTATCCAGGGAAAATTCACTGTGATTGCCATGGAAGTACTTACGATCCATACAGTGGATTTAGCGTAGTGACTGGACCTACTCAATCTCCGTTGCCCAATGTAAAGTTGGTATACGATTCAACAAATGATACATACAGTGCAAGCCTTATGATTGGACCAGTTATATATGGAAGAACTTCCGACCTGAGTGGAGGTAATCCTATTTCTGGAAATTCCACAGAGGTCACAACAATATCCTAAGAGTGATAAATATGAAAGAGGAAAAGTCTCTTATTGAAAAGATAATGAATGAACCTCAGCCAATACCTAGAAAAGTCCCAGATTACATGAGGAAAAAGGGGGGGATATGGTACTGGACTGGCGCAATGATCATGATAACATTCTTTTATGAAGTCATAACAGGTATCATAATGCTGTTTTATTATCAACCATCAAATGCATATAACAGCACAGTTTCTTTCTTGACCCAACCATTTGGAACCATAATTCTCACAACCCATCTGTATGGTGCATACCTGATGATAGCCTTCGTTTATATCCATCTATTGAGGAATTTGTTTGTAGGTTCATATAAAAAACCAAGGGAATCTCAGTGGTTTACTGGAGTATTGCTGTTGATATTGACAGTAGCAGCAGGATATTTTGGATATTCCCTTACTGGGGATGTGCTTTCAGCGGATGCAACGGATGTTGGAAGGGGAATTGCGGCTGCTACACCCTTTATAGGCAGTTACCTAGAACTCATATTCTTCGGCGCTGGAACATCCATTGAATTGTTCCAGAGGTTGGAAGCTTGGCATATTATCATAGCTGGTGCTATATTCTTATTATTTGCTGTACATTTCTACATTGCAGAATACAACACCATAATGCCTGATCCCAAGGAGACAAATTTCAAGGCGCCGGTCATAGACAAGGACGATGAAAATCACAAACCTTGGTATCCATATAATTTGATGTATATGATGCAAATTGCATTCGCAACCCTGGCTTTAATTTTCATAATTCCCTCCGTTTTTGCACTAATACCTAACATTCCTGCTCTGCTTTCGCCATTCCCACAGGTTTCCCCAACAAGCCCATTGGCCTCTCAAGTACCGCCATATCCACCGTGGTTCTTACTGTTCGTCTACAAAGAATTAGATTTCCAATTCGCTTCAGCTATAGGACCATTCTGGGCTGTTGCAATATTCACTGGAATGCCCTTGATATACTTGTTCTTAGTTCCATTGATAGATAGAAGCAATGAAATGAAACCATCGAAGAGACCACTTATCATAGCAACGGGTATCATTGGAACATTCTACTATGTTGCACTATCAGTATGGGGTGCATTCCGTCCTGGAGTTCCAGTTCCAAATTTCCTGGCGCTCCTATTCTTCATAATACCTTTAATAGTCATGGTACCTCTAATATATTACCTTGCGGGGAACTTTGAAAAAGAAAAATATAGTAATCCCAATGCTTGGAAGATTATGGCCTTGATTCCAATTTCTGGCTTCTTTGCATTCCTGAGTGGGGCAGCTATCTATTCATTAATTTCCATTGGTTCTGCTCTTGCATTAGGGGAAACAATTGCATCTTTGGTTTTCCTGATATTGACACTTCTCACAATCTATGCACTCTATGGAGGAGTTAAAATAAATAAAACCCCAATAAAAATGAAAGGAACTGGTTATACTGTATTTGGAGCAGTTTATGGACTTCTTGCAGTTTGGATTTTCACTCTTATAACCCTAATACCGATGACAACTATAAGAGACCAGGCTTTGATAGGCATAGGTCTTGGAATAATTTTCTTCATTTCAGCAGTATTGACAAAGATATACAGAGCTTATGCATATGGAGAGTAACTCTAAAAACTCCAAATTAATTCAATTCATCTCCTATTTTTTATTTAATTTATACGTAATTTATGGCCTAATTAGCGGGTACATATTGATAACATCAGACGCTTTCATTCCCTTTTCTTTGGCGCTGTTAACCATGGACTTTCTATTCCTAATAGCAATCATATTCAACAGAAGAGTCATTTCATTATATGTACGTGGATTTTTGGTTTTTACATTGGCAGTGATATTTCTGATGGTACAAGATATCTTCTCCTTCCTGATCGCTTTGTTTCTTATCCCCTTGATTCTATATAGTTTAAAAATTGACAATTTCAAACACTACAAGACCAAATTTGTTTCCCAAATTCTCGTTCTAATCTTCATGGCTACGATCGGCAAGATGTACCTTTTTATAAATCAACCTTCACCTTCATCAATAGCCATAGAGTATTTACCGGACAAAATGTCAGCAATAGGATTGCCTACACCGATCACAGAATATTACGGACTCTTTATAACAACTGCCCATGGAGACATTTTAATAGGCCCACTGGTGTTTTTAGTATTATTTGCCGCCTCTGCTTTACTGGTAGAGAACTATCACCTAATAATTCCTCTGTATATGAAATCCCTCAAGGGAAACAATAGGGTAATGGGCGGGATTGTGTCAAGTGGTTACGGTGTTGTAGCAGCCATGAGTTGCCAATGTGAAAGTGCCATAGCTTTGCTCCCGGCTGTTGCGATCCTATTATTAAACATACTCCTTATACCCTTCTTCATATTGAGTTTAACCTTGCTTGCTTTTACATATTTATTCATAATGAGATATTACAATTTAGGGAAACCCAATTTAATTGTCAAGCCTATAAGATTGAAAACTGAGTTTATAGTTGCTATAATTTTATTGCTATTGCTTCAGGGGTTCTTGCCCCTTATACTCCTTCTCAGGCAATACGACAATATCATCTACTTTTTTGTTTATGGCATGGCCATGATCTTAACAGGATTTCTGTTCGGCGATCCTATAGCAAAGTTTTTCAAAATAAAATTAAATATGATCATAATTCTAATTTTATTCATTGGAGCCATTGTAACCTCTCTAATCTGGTTCCTTCCAAGCTTCACTCTTTATGCCTACGAAAGCCCACTCAATTACTCCATAATGTCATATACAATGTTCCTATCTGGCTTCCTTATAGGTATCGCCTATGAAGGGAGTAATGAACACCTAGGAGTATTCTTCCTTGAAGTGTTTTCAGTAGCTCTTGGGATTATTCCTATAGTGCTATATTACTATGCTTTTACTAATGGATATAGAATATGGAATTTCTGGTCTTTAAACGATCAAATAGTTATCAGCCTGATACTATGGATAATAATGCTCCCCATAATGTGGCTGATAACACAAAAAAGCCTTTATACTGCATCCAGCAAGCTGTATATCACTCCTTATAAACCTTGAATGCAATCATGGCCCCTACAAAGTATAGCGAAAGTATTACTGTGGCTATGGTCAATTCCATAATTCCACCAGTAGCCCCAGGAGAGATTAGAAGAGCTATGAAGAAAGCACCAATTACCGCATATCTCCAATTCCTGAACCATACCTCTGGCTTAACCACTTTTAGATAGGAGAGAAGAACTACTATTACGGGCGTTTCAAATGATAATCCTACGCCAATTGAGAGCGTCAGAATTATACTGATGAAGTTCTTGATTCCCATTGTTGGTTCAACATTCAGGCTCCTTGATAGTATCAATATCACCTTAAATAAAAGTGGGAGGATCACAATTATTGAAAATGCAACTCCAATTACAAATAGCGAAATTATTGCTACAGGAGCGATAACTATTGCCCTTCTCTCCCTTGGGTAAAGAGCTGGGAGTGAGAACTTTATTATCTGGTAAATCATCAATGGAATGGTTATGGCTGCTGAAATTGCTATGGAAGTATATGCAATAGTAACAACGGTATCAAATGGGCTAATGTTTATTAAGACAAATCCGGGTGGAATAAGCCTTTTTTCGATGAGATCTATGATGTCTATTGATATGGAATCATAAAAGTCTGGAAATGGATAATAAAGTTTGATTCCTTGGATTGTAATTTCCTTTATTCCGAATAGGAATGTTAAAAAGAATATGGCTATAAATAATATTATGCTAGACCTTATTCTTCCAATCAATTCATCCAGATATTCTAGGAACTTCCTTGGGCTTTCAGAGTGGTCATTCGCCATCTTTTAATCCCTTTCAATGCCATAATCAGATTAACATCATATATGTTTACGTGGATTACTTGGCGGATAATTCATCGGAGTATACATTTATCTACTTACGGGATATTAAGTTTCAATGGGACATCTGATTATAGCTCTTGACGTGGAAAATCCACAGAATGCCATTGAGATAACTAAAAATGCGGTGGGCTTGGTGGATTACATGAAAATAGGATATCCGCTCATTCTTAGCAGTGGTTTATCCGTAGTAAGTAAAATCTCAGAGATGGTGCCTGTAATTGTTGATCTTAAGATTGCTGACATACCTGATGTTTCCTTTAGCATTGCAGACAAAGTAATGAGGCACGGTGCAACTGGGTTTATAACCCATGGATTTGTAGGCAGGGACGTATTAGAGAAACTTAGAACAATAAGAGGGGAAATGTACGTGGTAGCGGAAATGAGCCATCCCGGTAGCCTCGACTTCATAACCCCTGTTTCAGAAAAGATAGCAGTAATGGCAAAGGAGGTTGGAGCAGACGGTCTAGTAGCCCCTGCAACTAGGCCAGAAAGAATTAGGCGATTGAAGGATGTGAGCAATCTGAAGATCATATCACCAGGGGTTGGTGTCCAGGGTGGCTCACCTTCAGAAGCTATAAAGTATGGAGCCGATTACATTATCGTTGGACGTTCCGTTACTAGTAGTAGCAATCCTAAAGAAGCTATATTAAAGTTGTTGAATGAGATAATGATATAATGTACCTCACCCAGGAAGAGGAAAGAATATATAACGGTGAAAAGGGGGAAGCACAGGCAATTGCCATAAGGTTGCTTGTATCCATTGGAGAGATAAATGGAGCTGAACAGTTAATACCCATAAAATCAGCTCATATTTCAGGTGTATCTTACAAGAACATAGGCGACGGAGGGTTGAAATTTCTTAAAAAGATAGCTGATAAAGTGAAGGTTCCAACCACGTTGAATCCCCTTGGTTTTGACCTGGAAAGAAACGGTCCTGTGGAAGTTGACAGAGATTTCAGGGAAAAACAGCTTGAAATTATTAGAACCTTCATATCCATGGGAATCAAAGAAAGCTTCACATGTACCCCTTATTATTTTTATCAGCAACCAAAATATGGAGATCATGTGGCATGGGCTGAGAGCTCCGCGTTAATTTACGCAAACGCTATTTTAGGTGCTAGAACTAATAGAGAGGGTGGCCCATCAGCACTGGCAGCGGCCATAATAGGAAAAACACCAAATTTTGGTCTCCACCTGGATAATAACAGAATTGCCGATTACGAAGTTGCAGTTGATGGAAGGTTAGATTATTCTGGTGCTGCAGCTCTTGGCTTATATCTAGGCGCAAATTACCCGGGAAAGATTCCCAGGCTGGTTGGAGTTGATTATTTAAGGGATTTTGAATTGAAAGCTTTTGGGGCAGCTATAGCAGCCTCTTCGTCCACCAGCATGTTCCATGTGGAGAATAGGACGCCTGATGATATATTAAATAGAGGAAGAAAATTTGAGAAGGTTGTAGTTGATTACAATGAATTAAAAAATTTAATGGAAGAGAAATCGAGCCATGAAAAACCTGAGCTCATAGCCATAGGCTGCCCGCACCTCAGCAAGGATGAGATTGATTATATTGCGTCCCTTGTCAGGGGAAAGAAGAAAGATAAGGAGGTGGAGGTATTTTTGTTCGCATCCAGGGAAACCATAAAGAACTCATCAGAGTCAATTAAGATAATTGAAGATTTTGGAGCTAAAGTTTTTGCTGATACTTGTATGGTTGTAGCCCCGCTTAGCAAAAAGTATCATAAGACTGCCATAAACTCAGGAAAAGCTTCATTCTATCTGCCTATGAAGGAATATGGTGGCCAGGAAATAATATTTAGGAATTTCAATGACCTGCTGAGGTGGGCTGTAATTGATAATTAATGGAAGAGGCATCTCGCCTGGAACCGCCAAGGGAAAAATCGCCCTCTGTGACGATTACATATCTCCGCTGGGAGAAATGGGGAAAGATGGAAAAATTAAATCGGGGAAATGTGAAAATCTGGAGTTCAAAGGGAAAATCTTTGCATTCAAAGGCGGGAGAGGATCAACAGTAGGCTCATATGTACTTTTGGAGCTTAAGGAAAATTTGACTTCCCCCATTGCAATAATCAATGAAAAAGCTGAATTGGTAATCTTAACAGGTGCAATCATTTCTGAAATACCTATGATAGACGGAATACCATTAAACATTTTGAGAAACGATGATGAGGCCAAAATTGATGGTAAATCTGGAATTTTAGAACTTTTAGGTGTTGTGCAGAAGGAAGTTTCCACGGTTTACCTTTTCCATGGGGATAAGCTGCTGGTACTGCTTAGATCAAACCATGTTTCTTCCTTCCAAAACCAATACAGTGCCATATCAGGGCACATTGAGGAAGGTGAAACTCCCGAGGAAGCTGGCAGAAGAGAGGTGCTTGAGGAAACCGGTATAAGCGATGTTGAAATCGAGAAGATGGGGAAGCCATTTCCAGTAAGGTGGGAAAATATTGTATTTGTGGTTCATCCCATGCTGGCAAGAACTAAGTCAGATAAGATTACCCTTAACTGGGAAAACAGGGAATATAGATGGATAAATGTTGATGAACTTAGCAGATTAAATACTGTTCCTCGGTTGAAAGAAGCCCTTGAAGAATTACTGAAATCATAAATAAGTTCTAATTAGATCCATATTAAGGCCGCATCTTGGACAAAGCTCTCCTTCCAAGATAGAACCACACAGTGGGCATGAATCATATTTGATATTTTTGATGCTCTTTTTCAAATTTTCTAATATGAGTTCTTGGCTTATATTTGATTTAAATTCGCCCTTTATTATCTGAGTTACGTCGTGTACGCCCTCCAAGATTAACTTGTCAAGCTCTTCCCTTGATTCCGTTCCAATTAATTTGGCCAGTGCCATTCTCAGCTCATTTATGTATACCTTTTTAACCCGGAATTCACTGTCATTTATCACTTTCATTGCCCTTGTTCTTTCCTTGATGAGATCTATATAATTAGTTGTGGTATTATCACAGCTCTTAAAATTGACCCATATGTCAATGTAATCATTGAACTTCAGTCCCATCTTCTTTCTAGTAAAATTAGCCTTCCTTACGACTTTTTGGGATTCCTTAAGGCATTCGTCAATAGTAATATCCAAATAAAATTCTCCTCCCATAAAACTACCCTTAACGTATCCATCTGGCAATATGGGAATTACATCTACCATTTCCCTGGTAATCTTAATTTCCTGGCCATCAATACCAATGGAATAGCCACCTGAATTTATCTTTTTCAATACCTCTTGACCATCTTTCTTGCTGAGGATAGATTTAATAGATGAATAATATGATTTGTAATATTTACCTAGCTTTTCAGGATTTGGTTGAACTCTAAATTTTAATCCGTGCCACATCCCCCTTATTACGATTAATTCGTCAACATTTAGTAAAGATTTCAGTTTATTTGTTTGAGGCATTCTAAAATCTGTACTTATTATCAAGTTTCTGTATCTTACACCCCTTCCTTTTGTTTTGCTCTTTATCCTTTCAACCTCATTGAAAAGGCTTACAAATGCTGTAAAGTCAAAATCGTAATTAATTGGATAATTCGGCAGGTTCAATGGTGTCGTATCAAGAAATAGGTTATAAAAGAGATCCTTAAAATCTCGTGCAGCACTAAAATGGAAATTACCAGACCTCTTGCTCCCGTTCAGGAATATGCGATTGAAAGTCCTGTAGTTATTAATTAGAATCCTTAAGGATTTGGAAATGTTTCCCTTTAGTATGTTTTCAATGACCTCGCTTTGAGTTTCACTAAAGAAGCTCTTTGATTCTAAGTGAAGGATATCATCACTGGTGTATTTTGAAGGCTTCTCTAAGAATGAAAATGATCTGTAGACCTTTGTAGCGGTTCTTATCAATTCGGAATTGGGAAATCTTACTGGTATGATTTCTGCCCCTATTTTCTGCAGCTTTTTCAGATTTACATTTTTAGAAAATACATAAATTTTTTCAGCCTTTGTGATCTCTTTGGATAGTATTATTTTCCCATAATTATTCAACAGTAGAAGGGTATCCTTCATCTTTCCGATTTCTATATTGTCATAGTATAGTTTGTTTGCTATCACCTTATTGACCTCCCCTCCACAGTATGGGCATCTAAAATGGGGCGATTGATAATATATCACTTCTTCGGTAAAATCAGAAAAGAACAGAATGTCCTTGATAGTTTTACCAGTCACGATTTCAATAGATTTTGGATTGACAGTAATTGCTTTTTTAAGAATATCCTTGATTTTGTGGTATGAATCATGGTCCATGTAAACTGAGAAATTGGGGAGGTCCCATTTCATCCATCTCTCTGGAATCCTTCTAGATGATTCCAGAGGTAGTATCACCAATATATTGTCAAACCTGACCATTCTTAAATTGATAGAAGTTTTCATATAATATTTTGAAAGTTCATTGCTGTTGAAATACATGCTGCATTTGTTACATCTGAATAAATAGTCGGGATGCAGGTTTATCTTATTTCCCATTAACTCCTGCACCTTTTCGAGTACTGTATCCTGATCGATCAGAACATTATCTATAATCAACGGGAAATTATAACCCTCCGCTGATATAGCTATGGATATGTCCCCAATAACCGATTTAAATGGTGCTTCCAGGAATCTGGCTTTGGATTCTTGATAATCTTCTATGTAAAGGAGGGTTTTCACACCTTTATATTAGTTCTTCATAATATACATTTTCCATTTGGAAAATAAAATATATAATCAGTCATTTAGGACACATGGATAGGCTCTACATTTCAGACATTTTAAACGATGGTTTCGTAGACAAGGATGTAAACATTAGGGGTTGGGTATATAGATGGAGGGAATCCGGCCCTCTTGTTTTCGTTGTTATCAGGGATTCAACCAATATAATTCAGGTAATCTTTGAGAGATCTTCAGTAGATGAGAAAACATTTGAAATGGCCAAAAAACTCACTATAGAGAGCTCAGTGGAGATTTCAGGAAAATTGGTGAAACAGAACAAAGCTCCAACTGGATATGAAATTCAGGCAAAATCAATAAAGGTTTACCATCTGGCTGAGCCATTTCCCATCACAAAGGACAAGAGCGATGAATTTCTATTGGATATAAGGCATCTCTGGCTTAGAAGCAGGGAAATGACAGCCACGCTGAAAATAAGGGAAACATTGATGGAAGCCGCAAGGGACTACTTCAATGAACATTTTTATCACGAAGTCACACCACCTATGTTTGTGGGGGCTGCTGTAGAGGGAGGTTCCACACTGTTTGAAGTACCATACTTTGGCGAGAAGGCTTATTTAACCCAGAGCTCACAATTTTATCTTGAAGCTTTCATTTTCTCCCTGGAAAGTGTCTATACAATACAACCATCATTCAGAGCTGAGAAATCAAGGACAAGAAGGCATTTAACTGAATTTACGCATCTTGAAGCTGAAGCGGCATGGATTGGAAATCAGGGCATGATAGATTTCGAAGAAGAACTAATAATAGCAATAGCACAGGCCTTGATAGAAAAGAGAAAGGAGGAGTTGAAAATATTAAAGAGGGATATAAATGTCCTGAAAAATATTGAAAAACCCTTCTATAGATACCCCTATGAGAAAATAATAGAGATCGGTAGGAGTAAGGGAATGGCTCTGGAAGATGTCGTGGATCTTGGAGAAAAGGAAGAAAGGGAGATAACGGCAGATTTTGACAAACCAATTTTCGTGTATAATTATCCCAAAGTATTGAAGCCATTCTACCATAGACCTGACCCGGAGGATCCAAATCATGTGCTCTGCCACGATATGCTCGCGCCTGAAGGATATGGCGAAGTTATCGGCGGTGGGGAAAGGATATGGAGCAAAGATGAATTAATAAACAGGATACTTGAAGAGGGTCTTAACCCTGAGGACTACCAATGGTACATAGACCTTAGGAAATATGGAAGCGTACCGCATTCCGGGTTCGGATTAGGCGTTGATAGAACCGTAACTTGGCTAGCAGGTCTTGACCATATTAAGAATGCAGTGCCGTTCCCGAGGACCATAAGAAGACTCAAACCCTAAGGGGATGATGATGGGCGATAAGAGGTGCGCTTTCGCTGATTTTAAAAACATATGCCATTACAAATACAGAGGTTATAGATGCATATATGAGGACTGCGAAGTCTATGGAAAATACATGGTAAGGGAAAATGAATGTGTTTACTTGCGGGATGAAAGATGCGTTAAGCTGAACATACTGGGGTGCATGGGAAAAGATAAATGCATATACTTCACTGAATTCCTGACGGATCCCAGCAATTTCAATGTGGAAAAGAAAGATCAGAAATGAAATGCTTAGAATTTTATTCTAGTTTTTAATAAAGTGTTTACGAAATGCATAATATGTGGTAGGGAGACTAACAGTAAAGAGGTAATTTGCGAAGATTGCCGTTCGAAGTCCTCGGGTTCCAATGCACCGAAGGTAGATGATTTTAAAATTAAGAGATGCAAGTATTGTGGAAGGGTATTCATAGACAAGTGGTCAGACTCAGAAATTCAGGAAGACGATTTGATTCATATTTATCTAACCAAGAATTTTGGTAATGGACAGATTCACTACGATTCCTCTGGTGATTACTTTAACAGGAAGGTCATTTATGAATTCAGACATGCCAATGGACAAATATCAAAGGGACAGTTTTTCATAAAGACCTCGTATCATAGCTGTCCGAGCTGTTCCAAGAGGAGAGGAAATTATTTTGAAGCCATAATACAATTGAGGGGTACACCAGAAAAATTCGTGGAAATAATTGATTTTGTAAAGAATATAATAGATTCACAAAATAACCCGGATATTTTCATAACCAAAATCGAAAAGAAAAAAGAAGGTTTTGATCTATACATCTCCAATAAGGAATATGCCAGAAATGTGAGCAGGAGAATTGTGGACAAATACGGGGGGACCATAATTGAGAGCAACAGCCTTGTTGGTAGGAAAGAAGGGAGAGACCTTTATAGATTCACCTATGCGGTGAGAATTCCACAGTTCTCATACCTGGACTTAATTAAATTTAGTGGTAAAAATTGGGTGGTCTCTGGAATACATGGGAATGACATTTCATTGATGGAATTGGGGAGCAACAGTTTGAGGCATTTCAAACTGAACGATTTGGAGGATTCAAAGATACTGCTCAGAAAGAAAGATTACAAAGAGGCAGAAGTCCTCTATACACAGGGGGATTCCACATATATAATGAATCCTTTCAATTATAAGGAAGTTGCAATAAAGAAAATAGAAAATGCAAAATCAATTTTAGTTGGAAACTTAGATGGTGAAATTGTAATTATTCCATCTTTGCAATAGTTACTTTAAGTTTAAGCTCATCTATTTCCCATTCCTTTGTGTATCCACTCAGATTTTCCTTTGGAATGGATAGAGTCGCTTCCTCTATCACATGCTGATTTTTTCTGTATGCTTCAATCAGATCGCTGTCACCCTCTAAATTTAAGAAGATCTTATCTGTATATTCAAGATTCAAATCTTTCCTCATGCTTTGAACTCTTCTTATGATTTCTCTAGCCAGCCCTTCGAGGTATAGGTCTCTATCGAATTCTGATGATATGAAAATCGGTATGCTCAATGAAAGATCAGAAATGTAACCATCCCTTACACCCTCTTCAACTATTGTATCAGATTTTGTAACGGTTCTATTCAGTATGATTGCCTCCCCTTTTCTATCCAACTCTGCTTGCACTTCCGGATTTGACATTTGACTCTCCGCTTCTTGCAGATCTTTCCCAAAGATTTTGCCCATTTTCTTCCTGTCCAGCTTGTATGTCCTTTTTTTATAATTGTCAGAATCCACTACCTTCACTTCTTTTGCATTTAGTTCCTTGAGTAACAGGTCCTTGTATTTTGTAACTAAAGGTTCAAATGATCTGTCTCCTATTATAACTTCTCTCACTGGCCTTCTCAATGAGATTCCGTTCAGCTGCCTTATGCGTCTAGACATTTCAACTATGGACCTAACGTTTTGCATTTCATTTACTATGATTTCGTCATATTTCGCTGGTTCAGGAAGTAGATCCATATGTATACTGTACTTCGCAGTTAATTTCTTGTAGAGATACTCGGAGAAATATGGTGCAAATGGGGCAAGCATCTTTAGAATTGAATCAAGTGTTCTATAGGCAACAAAGTATGCTGATTTCTTATCTTCATCCACTGTTTCCTTCCAGAATCTATCTCTACTCAACCTCAGATACCACTGGGAAAATTCGTCCACTAGCTTCTCGATTTCCTCAAGACCTCTATGAGGCTCGTAATCATCCATGTATTTCATATAATTGATCAAGGCCTGATTTGTTCTTGAATCCATCCACTTATCCAGATAATTTATAATTTTCTCCTCCTTTGGTTCCCACTTATCCAAATTGGCATTAGTGGATATTAAAACGTAAGAGTTGTAGATCGTACCCAAAAGTTTCCTTGAATATTCCAATGCTATTTCATTGGAAAATCTCTTTGGCTTCCATGGCGGTCCCTGGAAGAAGAATAACCTCAGTGAATCAGCTCCTATTTGGTCCATAATAACTTTTGGGTCCACTACATCTCCCTTTGACTTGCTCATCTTTTCTCCTTTTGAATTTAAGATGAACTCCATCACGACAACGTTTTTGAATGATATATTTTCGAATAAGAGGGAAGAAATCACGTGAAGACTATAGAACCATCCTCTGGTTTGATCTATGGCCTCGCTTATGAAATCTATGGGGTAGTTTTCCCTAAATAAATCTTGACCTTCGAAGGGGTAATGGTATTGGGCATAAAAAGCAGAACCTGAGTCAAACCATGTATCAATGGGATAAGGTTCCCGTTTCATTAATTCCCCGCATTGATCGCATTTTACCTTTATATTGTCAACATAGGGCTTATGAAGTTCAAAATTAGGAGGTACCTCCAAAGCCCTATCCAATAATTCCTTCTTGCTCCCCGGTATAAAAACATGACCCTTCGCACAAGTCCATACCGGAAGTGGGGTTCCCCAGAACCTATTTCTAGATAATGCCCAGTCCTTTCCCTCTTCCAGGAAATTTCCGAATCTTCCATCCCTTATATGTTCCGGTTTCCAGTTTATTTTCTTATTTAGATTCACTATGAGGTCCTTTTTCTTTGAAACACCTATGTACCAAGATTCCACAGGATAATATATCAGCTTAGTTCCGCATCTCCAGCAATGGGGATAAGAGTGGACGATCTTTTCCCTCTTATAAAGTTTTCCTTCATGCCTTAAAAATTCTATTATCTTGTCATTTGCTTCATTGACATTCATCCCTTTCCAGGGGGATTCCAGATTTATTTTACCGTCCTCTGAAACTGTTATGTAAAGCTCACCATTTTCTCTCTTCAGTATGGCATAGTCATCAGCACCGAATGCCGGTGCTATATGCACTATGCCTGAACCATCTTCCTTTGAAACAAAATCAGCCGTAACTACATATAGCCCCTTCCGTACCATAAGATATGGGAGGAGCTGTTCGTATTCCAGATTCCTCAATTCTGTTCCTTTCTTCCTATCAATGACCTCGTATTCCCTTCCCTTTAGTATAGCAGGTGCTCTGTCTTCAAGCAACCAGAATTTCCTTCCCTCGGAGGAAACCAAAATATAATCAAAATCGGGGTTTACAGCAAGGAAAGTATTTGCAGGAAGAGTCCAAGGTGTTGTAGTCCAAACCAGGAAGTACTCGTCCTTATTTTTTAATTTGAAAAGAACATATATTGAGTAATCCTCTATATCTTTGTAGCCCTGCGCAACTTCATGCGCACTTAATGTAGTTCCACATCTGGGGCAATAAGGTGAGATTCTAAAGTCTTTAAAAAGAAGCCCTTTCTCATACAATTTTTTTAATGCCCACCATTCTGATTCTATATATTCATCATTCATGGTCACATAAGCGTGCTCATAGTCCACCCAGAAACCTAACCTTTTTGAAACAGTTTCCCATTCCCTCACATACTTGAATACGCTTTCCTTGCATAGTTTATTGAATTTTTCAACTCCAAGCTCCTCAATTTCCTTTTTTGACTTTATGCCCAAGGATTTTTCTACTTCTATTTCAACAGGGAGCCCGTGGCAATCCCAGCCTGCCCTCCGTGGGAATATATAATAACCTCTCATACTCTTGTACCTTAAAACAAGATCCTTGATTGCTCTGGTTTCAGCATGCCCTATATGTGGTGGTCCATTGGCAGTGGGCGGTCCCTCCAGGAATGAGAACTTTTGATTTCCCTTATTCTTTTCTAAAGCCTTATGAATCATGTCCTCACGATTCCAGAATTCCTCAATTTCCTTCTCAATGCTAAGTTGGTCATACTTCTGTGGGACTTGCTCAAGCATTATTTGTGATATTTAGCTTATTAAAATTCTTTATCATACAATAACCCATTGACCCGGGAAATCCTCTCATCATTTCATACTCGATTTATTTTAAAACCCTAGCAATGAAATGAATTTGAATTCCTTATTAATAGAAGCATTAGATTGCTCACGCTGACCTGCTAAATTCCACAATGGGGAAATAACCAGTAAATCCTTAAATAATCATTTTTTATCTCTTATAGCTCTTAGGTGATTAAATTTGAAAATGCCAAGAACCGTAAAAAGATATTGTCCCTACTGCAAGAGACATACCGTTCAAGAAATTGAAAGAGTTAAGAAGAAAAAGGCAAGTGAATTAAGGAAGGGACAAAGGAGATTCAGAAGGGTCACTTCAGGTTATGGAGGTTTCCCCAGACCAGTTTATGAAGGTAGGGAGAAACCAACAAAGAGAATCAATATTAGATATAGATGCACAGAGTGCAAGAAGGCGTACCACACCCCAACCTTTAGGGCCAAGAAGTTTGAATTAGTGGAGGTTGAACAATAATGGCAGAATTTACAAAATTAAAAAATTCCAATAAGAAATTTGTTAAAATTAAATGCCCTGAGTGTGGAGGGGAAACCATCACTTATTCCAGGGGATCTTCAGAGGTAAAATGCATAATATGCAATGCAGTTATTGCAAGACCCACAGGTGGGTTGATTGAGTACAGGGGAGAAATAACAGGAGAATTTCAATGAAAAAGGATTACCCTGAAGTTGGGGATTTAGTAGTTTGTACGGTTAAAAATATCAAAGATTTTGGCGTCATAGTATCTCTGGACGAATATGAAGGGAAAGAGGGCTTCATACATATTTCCGAAATCTCTTCTGGCTGGATTAAGTACATAAGGGATTATGTCAGAGAAGGACAGAGGATAGTTTGCAAAGTTATAGATGCAAACCCGTCAAGAAATAAATTCGATCTTTCTATAAGAAGAGTAAATGAGCATCAAAAGAGGGAGAAATTAAAGGAATGGAAAGAAGAACAAAGAGCCCTGAAGATTGTAGAGAATTTTTCCCAACAAAAGGGTAACATTAAGATGGAAGATACGGTGAACTTCCTAGCGGATAAATTCAACTCATTGAATTATGCCATAGAATTGGCCCTAATTTATCCGGATCAGTTCCTGAAGGAAGCCAAAGGATGGCCATTAGCCAAGGAATTCCTTGAATATGTAAGAAGCACATTAAAGCCTCCAGAAGTAAAAGTTAGCGGAATTGTGACACTGCAGACAGATGCTGACAATGGAATTGAATTGATAAAGCAGGCTTTGCTCTCAGGAAAGGAAGAGGGAATTGAGATATCTTATGTGGGAGCTCCAAGATACAGGATTGTGAGCGCATCCACAGATGTGAAGGATGCAGAGGAAAGGATGAGAAAGGCTGCCGAAAAGATAATAAGCACAATGAAGAAATTAGGCGGCATAGCAGAAGGCCCAGTGAAAGAGTAAATGAAGTCTCTGATCAGGAAGTGTCAACAGTGTGGAACGTACACTCTAGAGGAAATATGTCCTAAATGCGGATCCAAAACTGTGCAGGCTTTGCCACCAAGATTTTCACCAGAAGATAGATATGGTAGGTATAGATTATTAACCTACTATGGGGGTAATAAAGATGGAGACAGTAATAATAAAGAGTACAAGTAAGCTCAAGGTCAATTCGCCTGTATTTATTGCAGGCCTACCCGGAATTGGAAATGTAGGGAAAATTGCCATTGATTACTTAATTGAAAAACTTGAAGCTAAGAAAATAGCCGATCTTTTCTCTTCACACCTACCGCCTCAGGTGATGATAACAGATAATTCTAGGGCCAGGCTGGTTAGGAATGAACTGTATTTTAAGAGACTAGGTAAGAGAGATTATCTTTTCTTCACGGGGGATTTTCAGGGATTAACTTCACAGGGACAGTATGACATATCATACTCAATTCTAGATTATGTGACAAAATTCAATCCGAAATTAATTATTACCCTTGGTGGCTATCAAATAGGAAAGCTTGTGGAAGTTCCAAGGGTATTGGGTGCATACACAAGTGAAGATGCCAAGGAGAAATTGGAGGGTTTGGGAGTAGTTTTCTCCAAGAATGAACCTGGAGGAGGAATAATTGGGGGTGCTGGTTTACTCATAGGGCTGGGCTATGAAATATTCAATGTTGAAGGCGTATGCCTTATGGGGGAGACCTCAGGTTACTTCTCAGACCCAAAATCCGCCAAACAAGTAGTTTCAGTATTGACTAAATTCCTTAACCTCAATATTGATATAAAAGACCTCGAGGACAGAGCTAAGGAGATAGATGAATTGACAAATAAGATGATGGAACTGCCTTCAAATGAAGAGAAGAAAGAAGATTTAGGTTATTTTGGATAAAAATTACTTTTTAATTTTATTTGTGACTTTAATCTCCTGGATCACCGTTGACGGGTATTGTCCATTTTCGTCTTTTTCCAGATACTTTACCATGTCCCAAATGGTTAGCAAAGCCCTTGATACGCAATTGAGAGCCTCCATTTCCACACCGGTTTTGTAATGCGCCTTGACCTCGCAGTTAATCTCTACCTCATGGTTGAATAGATTAACCTCCACCTGTATAGATTCTAGAGGGATTAAATGACAGTGTGGGAGATCGTGATATGTTTCCTTACCCCCCATGATTCCCGCTAATTTGGCGGCTTCAATTACATTCCCTTTTTTTATCTGATTCTTTCTTATGAGATCTATGGTTTCCTCCTTTAATCTTATTTTTCCAGATGCTGAAGCTATTCTAAGCGAGATTTCTTTCTGAGATATATCAATCATTGCAAATAATAATTGAGTCTCTGCATTATAAAGTTTCTATCCAATGAAGTAAATAGGAAACCCAACCTGGGGCCCGAGTCTTTACCCAGAAATATCTGATAGAGGAGATTGAAACATGATTTCTGATCGCCTATGGTCTCCTTACATGATTCGTGTATAATTTTGTTGACATCATCTGGTGTAAGGTCAGCATTTAGTTTTAAAGTGAGATATTTTAAGAAATTCCTTTGATTTTCATTTAAACTAAGAGCTGGTGGAGCCTCAAGAATCCTGATCTTGAATTCGTCTGGTGCAAAGTTTTCTAGCCAGAATTTAGCAGCAGCTATCCTCCTCATCAAATGCGATAGATCCCCTGTTAAATCATATCCTGACCTTTTTAGCGAGGCCATGATTTCATCAATATCCTTCTTCAACTGAACCAGATTTATAATGTGAGAGAATGATACTTGAACCGGCATGCTTTTTGGAACTTCATTTACCTGTGAAAGCTCATAGATTCTTTTGAAATCTTCTGACCTCTCCTTGTCAGGAGGTTCCTCCTTTCCGAAGTAAATCCTTTCATATGAATCGTATTCATTCACCAGGGATATCAACCCCCTGCCGGTATCCATCTCAATATGCCTTTCGGGATTGTTCCTAACAATTAAAAATCTCAGTACTTCGGGGGGGACCATTCTAACCATATCAATGGCTCTTACAAGTATACCTTTTGATGAATGCATCGCGCCCATTCCCCTTAGATGTATCCATTCATAAACAATGGGGAATGGAGGCTCTATGTTGAATACTTCTTTTGCAATTCTCTTCCCTGTGTCGTAAGAACCTCCCGCTGAAGCATGATCCTTACCAAATGGTTCCACTGTAACTCCAAGCACCAGCCATTTTGCTGGCCATTCTACTCTCCATGGTAATTTTCCATTCCCGTTCCTAATATCCCTCTTACCAGTATGCCCACAATTTTCGCACCTATAGCTGACTGTTGGCCATTCATAATTCTCAATAAAAGTCTTATCTATCCTTCCGCATGATTCACATTCCACATTGAATGGGTAGTACTCGCCCTGAATTTGTTTTCCAGATACTTCAGAAAGAATGCTTGCTATTATCTTCCTTTTTTCCATAGCGGCCTTTATGCTTTCATTGAATAATCCTTGTTCGTACAATTCGTGGGTCCTGAGAAATATAGGATTAGCGCCTACCATTTTCATTGTCTCCACGAAAGGCTCGATGAATTGATCGCTCCAAGATTTATGCTTGCCGTCAGGTGCTGGGGTTTTGAAAAGTGGTATTCCAATATATTTTGAAAATGATTGATCTATTCCAGCAGGCACCTTCCTTAGCGGATCCATGTCATCGGCTTCATAGTAGAACTTTGCAACCTTTCCCGCGGATTTAAGAGCCCTATAAACTAGTTCCCCGGTTAGAACTTCTCTCATATTGCCTACATGAATCTCACCGGAGGGGCTTATGGCGGTAGATATGACTGCGTTATCCTTTATTTTAGATGCTGCTACGTCTGCCCAATGCATTATCCAATCATCCTTGCCCTTATTAGCCCCCTAATGGGTACACCTAGAATTTCATCTTTGTCCGTTTTATTTACAATTACAACTATAAGAACCGGCTCTCCACCTTCAGATTTAACAGCCTCTATTGCTTTTGATACCGTTTCACCTGTACTAACTACGTCGTCCACTATAACAACTTTCTTCCCCGTTACCTTAGCATAATTGCTGGAGAATGATCCTTCACCTTTATGTGGGGATGGCCTGAATATGGCAATCTCTTTCCCAAGTATGTCCGATATGAATGTTGCAAATGGTATTCCATTTATTGTAACCCCTAATATTGTATCAGGTTCAATGCCTCTGCTATAGAGTTCCTCATTTATTATGTCTGCCATAATTTCTGAGAGGTAATAGATTCTGGAGCTGTAAACTCCTATGCTCCTCCACCCTATTTTAACATCCCTTGGTGCCTCTTTACCTTTATATTCTCCACTTAGGAGCCAAAGGACAGTGTTCAATGATAGATGCATTTCCGTTGAAATTTCCTTGTCACTTAACCCTTTTTCTTTTAATTCTTTAGCCTTCTTAGCCAATTCTTCAATGCTTTTCATTTTTATCACCTTCAGTACTCATAGGGGTCATCACAGCATTAGCTCAGCTGACCCTCTTTTCATCATTCTATTTGTAATATATGTTATCTATTTAATTTTATAGGATTTACCAAATTCAGGCAATTATGAATAATAGAAATACGTGAATGATATTTTCATTTATGTACGATCTACTGGATGCCAGAATACTCGATAAAAATGCCATTTATTACAATGTGGACATGGAAAAACTCATGGAAAATGCAGGTGCAGCAGTAGCCAACTTTGCTTCAAGCTTGGGAGATAGATTCCTAGTAATTGTTGGACCTGGAAATAATGGTGGAGATGGATACGTTACCGCGAAAAATTTGAAAATGATGAAAAAAGATGTGCAAATAAAGGTGTTGATTGAACCCGAATCACCCCTTGCCATAAAAAAGAAACATGAATGCGAGAAGATTGGCATTCAGTTCTTCAACAATGAAAATTATGATCAGTTTGATGTAATTATAGATGCATTATTGGGAATAGGCATAAAGGGCACCCCCAGGGAGCCTTATTTCTCAGAGATTAATAGAATAAATCGGTCAAAAGCCCTGAAGGTATCTGTGGATGTTCCGTCAGGGTTCCCATCAGACCATGCAGTGAAGCCACATTATACTGTAACAATGCAGTTTATGAAGAAAGGAATGAGTGAATCCAACTGCGGAAAAATTATCGTTGCTGATGTTGGTTTCCCTCCCGAAGTGATATACAACGTGGGGCCTGGAGAGATGCTTGCTTTCCCTAAAAACTCCCCTGATTCTCACAAGGGAGATAATGGAATTCTGATAGCCGTAGCGGGTTCCGCAGATTATTATGGATCTGCAGTCTACACGCTTAAATCAGCTTTGAGGATGGGTGTTGACCTGGTCTTTTTGTTTACACCCGAGGCAGCCGCCAACAGGATTTCCCCTCATGTATATGATGTTATAATAAGAGATTCTGGAAGGGAGTATTTTGAGATAAGGGCTGACCTTTTAGACATGATAGAAAATAAAAATGTGGGAATAGCTTTAGGTCCAGGGTTGTCAAAGAATAAAATAGCCCTAGAAAATGCAAAAAATGTCATTTATTTTGCTTTAAAAAATAAACGGCCAATAGTAGTCGACGCGGATCCGCTTATAATCTCTAAGGAGTTTAATTATGAGGGATTGGGAGTCCTTACACCCCATCATGGGGAATTCAGAAATTCCTTCAATCTTGATCCCACAGAGGAGAATGTTAAGAAAGTTGCCAGGGATCTCAATGCTGTGGTATTTTTAAAGGGGAGAGTGGATATAATCACTGATGGCTATCGTGTAAAATATAATAAGGAATTTCATCATGAATCCATGACGCGTGGAGGTACCGGTGATTTATTAACTGGAAGTATTGGTGGCCTCCTTTCAAGGGGAGTGGATCCTTATCATGCAGCGTGCCTCGCTTCCTATATAGTTGGAAAATCCGGATTGCTTACTTTCAAAAAATATGGGTACTCATATTACACTTCGGAAATACTGGATAATTACCCTTTGGTAATGAATGAGAAATAAATTTAATACGATGAAATAATCATAAGTTATATGTTAACTGCAAGCGAAATAATGAGGAAAAAAGTGGTAACTATAGAACCTGATGAGACAATTGCAACGGCAATATCAAGGATGATAGAGAACAACATTCATCATTTACCTGTAACCTCATCAAAGAAGTTTCTGGGCATTATAGGCTTTGATTCTTTGTTGAGGAGACCTGTTATTCCTGTTTCTACAAAAGTTTCCACTCTCATGGATCACGGACCAAGGGGAAAGGAGGACTCAAGCGTAATTGATATTGCAAAATTAATGGTAGATGCTGGCAAAAGAGCCGTTGCTATAGTAAATGATAGTGAAAACCTTATGGGCATAATCACCAGCACTGACATAGTAAAAAACATCTCAAAAATAATAAATCCATCAGAATACAAGGTGATGGACATAATGTCTTACGAACCCATCACAGTAAATGAGAATGACGATGTTGATAAGGCTATAAAAGCGATGAGGGAGTTGGATGAATTTAGTTTGCCAGTTGTCAATGATGATGGGAAATTAACTGGCATAATAAATATTGATGATTTCAGTAGGGCTTATTGGAGAGATAAGGAAAAGATGTCACAGGGGGAGTACTATAGAAACATAGGAAAAATTAAGGTTAAGGATGTGATGATACCACCCATTTTTTCAAGAGAGGAAGATTCACTTACAAAATGCTTAAAACAGATGGATGAAATGAATTCAAAAATTTGCGTGGTAGTCGATGCTGAATTTAAGCCAGTGGGAATATTAACTCACTCAGATTTGCTAGATGAAGTGGTAAAATTGGCACCTCAGGAAGGGGTACTGGTAAACATATCTGGCATTACTTTTCCGGATCTAGAAACCTATGACAGAATTTATGAAATTATACAGAGGAGAATAAAGGGTTTTGCAAAGATAAATAGACTAACTCCAAAAATTCTTAATTTGCATATTGAAGAACATAAGCAGCAATCCGGAGAGATCAAGTACTCAGTGAGAGGAAGGCTTACCACGGAATCAAGAACATTTTACGCCCGAGCATGGGATTGGGATCTATTCAAGGCAGTAAGAGAGGTAATGGATGAATTCAAGAGGATGGTAGAAAAGGAGAAGGAAAAGAGGATGGGGGATTAGTTGCAAAATATAGATAAATATCTAAATTATTTAAATAGGTATACAAACTTCTCTGAAGTTTATTTTTCAGAGACCTTTTCAAATGGAGTGAGCTTTAAAAATGGAAGCCTGAGCCAGGTCTCTGGAAGTACTAGTTCGGGATACGCCTTTAGGGCTATTGATAAATCTATATCATTTGGAGCCATAAATCAAGAGAATTGGTCAATCGTTAAAGAACATCTTGATAGGATTATAGAAAATTCAAGGATCCCCGGAAGAGATAAGCTGTCGCATGAGGAGGTATACAAGGATAAATGGAGTGTTCCTGTTCAAAAGAAAATTGAAGACATGGACTTGGAGGACAAAATATCAATTTTAAAGGACATTGACCAGATACTGGTTGAAAAGAAAATACCCATGAGAATTCTGGCCATAGGAGACATAAAGCAAAGGGAGTTTCTGATAAATTCCGAAGGAACTGAAATTGAAGGAGATATTTCCAAAGTGGGATTTTTTGGAGCTATTGGTTATTACGAGGGAGGTAATTTTGAACAAAGATTCATTCAGCTTGGATTCTCCGGAGGATATGAGGCACTGGAATACTGGGATCTCTACGCTACCATAGGCGAAGAGGCCGAGGCATTAAAGAAATCTGTGATTGCTAAACCCATAAATCCTGGCTATTATGATCTTGTAATTGGTCCTGAAATTTCTGGCATAGTAGCACATGAAAGTGCAGGTCATCCCACTGAACTTGACAGGATATTGGGGAGAGAAATGGCACAGGCAGGAGAATCCTTTATTAAGTTAGGGGATAAGGGTAAACCTGTGGGAAGTCCACAAGTTAATGTTGTGGATGATCCGACTATTGATCACAGTTATGGCTATTATAAATATGATAGAGATGGGGTTAAGGCAAGGAAGAGGTACCTTTACAAGAAGGGGCTAATCAATGAATTTCTTAGCAATAGAGAAAGTGCAGGAAGAGTCAATTCCAAGAGCACTGCTGCATCGAGAATATCAGAATGGGATAAAGATCCAATACCCAGAATGAGTACAACTTTCATAGAGCCCGGAGATTTCAATTTTGAAGAACTTGTTGAGGACGTAAAGCTTGGTATTTATATGAAAAGCTACAGTGAATGGAATATAGATGATATTAGATTTAACGAGAAATACGTCGGCCTGGAGGCGTACCTGATAGAAAACGGTGAAATAAGGGAACAGATAAGAAGGCCTACACTTGAAACGACTACAATAAAATTTTACAGTTCAATTGATGCAGTTGGGAAAGACCTAAAATTTTTTGCGGGAACATGTGGCAAGGGGGATCCCATGCAGGGCGTAGACGTTTGGATGGGTGGACCTCATGCGAGATTAAGAAATATTTACATGCGGTGATATTTATGGATGCGCAGAGTGCATTTGAATTTATAAGAAAACGTGATTTTGACGAGGTAGTGGTCAGGAAATTATCTACCAACATCCAGCAGGTGAAATTCTCCAACAACGAGATTGATATAACTAATAATTGGAATGAATCTGGGTTCGATGTCTATGTAACTAAGGGAAGAAAAATCTACAATTTTGAGGTGAAAAATGAAAGGGAATTGGAGAGAAGTGTTAATTCTGCTGAGAAAGCCCTGAAACTTCTGGATGACAACCCAGATTATATAAAGATAAATTCTGAAAAATATAATTACAGGAATAGAACCAATAGATTCGTCAGGATTTCAGAGTTTGAAATATCTAAATTTGCCAGGGACTTTATTGATGAAAATATAAAATTCGCAAAGAGGATTGGAGGAACAATTTATAAAAAAAGCATGGAGTTAGAGGTTGTTACCAATTACAACAGCTTCAAGGATTTCAACGCAGGCATAGAATTCAATGTGAGGGCATTTAACGAAAATGATGTACCCACGCAGCAATCTTTTGCAACATCCCATGATGATGATTTAGATGAAATTCACATGGTTGGCGAAGAATTGAGGGATCACCTTAGGATGCTTGGAAAGACCGTACAGGGGAGTGATGGAACATTTGCTGCGGTTCTTCACCCATTGTTTTTCGCCTCCATAGTTTCCTATACAATTCCAATGGCCTCTGCATATCAGGTTGATTCAGGGATTTCATTCTTTGCTGGCAGATTGAATCAGAAAATAGGCTCCTCTATTTTCACAATGTACGATGATGCAACCGATGACAGCATGTTTGGCTCAAGGATAGCGGATGATGAAGGTGTCCCTACCAAAAAGACCCCCGTAATAGAGAAGGGATTTGTAAAAAACTATTTACATAACACAAGTACAGCAATTAAATTAAATTCTCAAAGCACTGGAAATGCAGGCATAATATCCCCTAGCCCCTGGCAGGTAACTGTGGAGCCAGGCACAGAGGATCCAAAGGAGATGATTGAATCCATAAGGGATGGACTTTACATAGTTAATACCTGGTACACCAGGTTCCAGGACTATAGGGAAGGAATATTCTCAACCATTCCGAGGGATGGAATTTATAGGATAAAAAATGGTGAAATAATCGAGAGCTGGAGTGGAATAAGAGTATCCGATTCCCTAATTAGTATCTTCAAGAACATTGAGGGCGTTTCCAGAGAAACAAAAAAGGTCAAGTGGTGGGATGAGACAATGTATTCAAAGGTACCATATGTCTATGTAAGCAAATTGAATATAACAAAGAGCAAATAAATAAAAATTGTTTTCAATTAAATTTATTCTGTCCAGATTTTGTACATTTTCTTTGCCTTTTCCAACCTCTTTGCTACAACCTTCCAGTCTATGAGGTTCAAATAGGCATTTATATAATCTTTCCTGTTTGTTCCATAGTCTATGAAATAAGCATGCTCGAAAACGTCAAGCACTAGCAATGGAACAAGTGTTACAAGTCCACCTATATTGTGCGCATCGTAGAGAAGATTGTATAGTTTTCCATCTTCCAAGTTCAGCCCGAGAACTGCCCAGCCCCTTCCAGCCATCCCGGTTGCTACGAATTCTTCCTTCCACTTCTCAAATGTTCCAAAGCTTTTCTCAATCTCTTCCTTGACTTCCTTTGGCAATTCTGGCTGCGAATCTGTCAGATTCTCAAAATAGTACTGATGCAGATACATTCCATTTCCGTTGAATGTTTGCTCCAATTTCAGTGCCCTAAATTCACTGTAGGTTGCTGCACTTTTAGAGAGATCAACAGTTCCCGAAGCCAATTTGTCTGCTATTTCGTTGCTTTTATTCACATAGCCGTTGTATAATTTCAAATGCTCTGCAAGCATCCTCTCGCTAATCCCTTTTAAACTCTTATAAGAAGGCAGTTTTGCTGTAAATCCAGCCATAAATCTCACCTGATCTAATATGGATTAATCATACTTAAATTATTTGAACTTCTTTTTCTGAATATTATGACCTATTATTATCTTCCTTATTTCGTTAGTGCCAGCGCCTATTTCGTATAGGAGCGCATCCCTATGATACCTTTCCAAGGGGTATTCGCTCATGTAGCCATATCCTCCAAATATCATTATGGCGTGCTTCGTTATCTCAGTTGCAGTCTCTGATGCAAAGAGTATGGAAGATGCTGCATAAGAGGGATCCAGCAATTCTTCCTTGGTCATTAATGCTGCTTTGTAAGCCAATAACCTCGCTGCTTCCAGTTTTGTGAACATATATGCTAGCCTCTCCTGAATAAGTTCAAAATCTCCTATCTTTTGACCGAACTGTTCCCTGGATGTTGAATAATTAATTGCCTCATCCAATGCCCTCCTGGCGATACCTAGAGGCCCGAAAGCCAGAACTGCCCTTTCGCTGTTCAAACCCGACATTATTATTCTCTTTCCATCCCCCTCATTTCCCATTAGCCTATCTCTTCCCACTTCAACGTCATTATAAACCACTTCACCTGTAGGCGATCCCCTCATTCCCATTTTTTTCAATTTCTTGGGAGTTTCTACTCCATCAGATCTTTCCAGTAAAAATGCAGAGTATGTGGAACCATTTCTGGCATAAGTTAAAAATAAATCAGCAATTGGAGCATTGGTTATAAAAATCTTTGATCCGTTTATCTTGTAATTGCCTTCCTCTGTTTTTTTGTAGACGGTTTTCATTGAGCCTATGGCATCCGATCCAGCACCAGGCTCAGTTAAGCACAGGGATCCTATGATGTCGCCTTTTGCCATCTTTTCCAGGTATTTTTCTTTCTGATGTTGTGAACCGTTTCTGTTCAGATTATCCATGACTAAATTTGAATGGGCCCCGTATGATAATCCTATTGATGCTGAATAATAACTCAATTCCTCCAATATTAGTCCTTGAGTTAAATAATCCAGATTGGCTCCCCCATATTCTTCTGGAATTGTTATTCCCAAAATCCCTATGTTTCCCATTTCCTTGAATAATTCCTTAGGATCAAATTCGTCACTGTCGATCCTGCCAGAAATAGGTTCAATCTTTTTCATGGAAAATTCCGAAACCATCTTCAAAATTGATTCTGTTTCTTGAGGAAGCTTAAAATCCATGATAATCGTTCAATTAAGATATTTGAAAATTTAAAATTTTCTAGCAGTTTTGTTCAATGCAGGGAAATTTTCACGAAATTTAAATAATATCTATAAATTATTCCATTATGGATCTCCGCTTCTACCCGTCCATAGAGTTGGAAGCAATGCTATTTGGAATATGCAAGGGATCCATATCAAGAGACATTCAGTGTACTCCAGATTATGAGTGCAGGGGTGACCTTTATATAGGCCCTGTTGGGATAGTTAATCTGAACGAAAGGAATCTAATTCGATCTGGGAATGTATTTTCCAATTTCATGGGACCTACCTATTACTACGATAGAGAGGAAGAATACGTTAATACCAAAGAAGGAGATATGATTTCAAGATTTTATGCCAGAATACTGCTGAACAAGGAGATTAGGATTGGCCTTGATCTTCCATTAATATTATCTCCATACGAGGAATTCATTAATCGCTCAACAGGGGAGGTCTTTGCATCTTTCAAATTAGATCTATTTACAATATGGGCAGACAAATTTGGAGAGATTCCAATGCCCCTTTACTTGGCCGCAGTGAAAAATGAGCTGGTTTCTGGCAGCTATATACTTGAGGAATATATTAAAAAATCAATCAAATACCTGCACTCCAATATAGACTTCATTTTGAGGGAGATAATACCCAACAATAGAGGTATTGAGGAACTGAATCTCCACAAATTATCCATATTGAACTTCATAAATCGTTCTTCATTTGCTTTAAAGGAGGAGGAAAGGGCTTCTGTGGAAGCTATATTTAGGCATCTAAAATAATTTGGAAAGTAATTTATTTGATTGATTTATAAAGTTTTTATGGGAGATTATATAGAAGAGATAGTAGAAAAGTCCAAACAGATGGATTTTAGAGATTCTGTGGACTTTACTGGAAAATTCAAGAACATAGTTATCTTTGGAATGGGTGGCTCAGGTATAGCAGGAAAGATTTTTCAGGATTTGTTTACAAAAGTCCCGGTTATTTCCCTGGATTCCTATGAATTCCCTGAATTTGTTGATGAGAACTCCTTGTTCATATCAATAAGTTATTCTGGTAACACCGAAGAGACTCTAAAAGCCACAGAAATGGCTATGAAAAAGGGTGCAAAGGTATGGGCGATTACTTCTGGGGGAGAATTATCTAAAATGGTAAAAAATGTAATTATGATTCCCAGGGGGCTACAGCCGAGATCAGCCATAGGCTACCTCTTAAATCCGTTGCTTTTAGGATCGGGGCTGGCCAATGAGGATTCCCTTCGAGAAGCCAAGGAGAATCTTGAAAGATTGAATAAAGAACACGAAGAATTGAAAAAGGTTGCTGATGAAATATATCTTGGAAATAAGATTCCCGCGATATTTGGATTTCCACCATTTAGATATATAGCCTACAGACTCAAAACTCAGTTCAATGAAAATTCCAAGATTCTGGCGTACTGGAGCTACTTCCCTGAGCTAAATCACAATGATACCATGCCCTTAAAGAGCACCTACAGGAAAGATCTCTTTTATTTTATAGCTCTAACTTATCCCAATATGAATGAGATGTATCTCAAGAGACTTAAAGTTACATCAAGAATTTGTGATTTTAATTACAGAGAAGTTAAGGCGCTCGGAGCTTCCATAGCGTCTCAGATATATACTTCAATACATCAGGGAGATCTGATATCATATTATCTTGCAAAGAGAAGAGGGGTTGACCCTAGAGACGTAAGCATAATTGAAGAGCTGAAGAAAAATCTGTCCTGAGAATGAATGGGAAATAATTTAAAACCCTTGATAATTTTATTTGAATTTTGTAAATGTTGATTTATAATCCTGATTCTCCCATAAAAATTCAAGCATGAAGACCTTCTAAATAATTCTCTAATCCGTCTGCCAAATTATAAGTTGGTAGCATATTGAATGTTTAAATTTCAGTGCAATACAGCTAAGTCAGGTTTCATAGCATCCTGGAATGAAGATCAATATGTTAAATTTGGAAAATTTTCCCAAGGTAGGAATAAAAATATGCATCACTTATTTATAATAGTAAATTCTAGCCCATTTGAAATGCCTATAGTTAAGAGGGAAGAACTCATTGAGGCATTAGAGATTGTTTTCGAGCCATCTGGTATGACAAAGAAAGAAATAGAAGAGTTGGCTGATTATGTGCTTAGTTTCTTTGGTTATGAGAAAACCCTGATAGACAATATTCTGAGCCAACAGGATCGTGATATATTTTACACATTACAGGATACTGGTATATTAACAACCAGCAGCGAAAACATAACCTTACAGAAGGGTAAACCTTGGAGGATCCATTATTGGCATATTAACCCTGATAAAATTCACTCAATTATTAAAGAGCATAAGGCGAAGGAACAGGACATTTATGAGAAAATCTTCAAAGACTTAGATGAGTCCAATTAATTTATTAACTGATTTAGTTTTAATTTTGGTCGGTATTAATTAAATAAAATTCATCTTTATTTCGATCCAAAATAGGTCGCGGCGCTTAAAATTTGAAATTTGTCCAAAAAATAAGATCAATGAATGCTCCGGACGGGATTTGGACCCGTGTCGTCGGCTCGAAAGGCCGATATGCTTGACCGGACTACACCACCGGAGCTTGACGGTAATTTTTTACTTGTATAAAATCTTGGTGAATATGATGAGCGTTTACGATCAAATACATCATAAAAGAAAGAGAAAATTAAAATATTGTTTATATCTACTCTATCAACTCGAGTGAAGCCTCATGACCGATACAGTTGAGCAGTTTATGACCAAGAAGCCCTTTGTTTTGAAACTTCCGTCCAATGTATCTGAAGCTATGAAAATTATGGCCAAAAGAGATGTGGCTGCAGTACCGGTAACAAACTCAAAGGGAGAATATGCAGGAATAGTTACAAGGAGAGATATCCTTGAAAATCCAAAGGAAGATGAAATATCCCTATTGATGAGGAAGGATTTGCCCGTATTGTCCCCAAAAGATCCTATAGAAAGGGCTGCAGAATATTTTGTCAAGATAAGAAGAAGGCATCTCCCAGTTCTTGATAATAATAAAGTTGTTGGTATATTGACCCCGTATGATCTCCTGGATGCCGTAATAATAAAGAATCCTCAGAAAACCATAAGGGATGTTATGAAATCTGTTGCTATTCCAGTTTATCATAAATCCACTGCCAGAATGGTGGAGAAAGTTATAAGATTAACAAAAATTACAGCATTTCCAGTTTTAGATGATGATGGGAAGCTGGTAGGTATAATCACTGAAAGAGATCTCTTGAATGGAGCAAACCTCGATGTTAAGACCGTATCCTCGCAATTAGGAATCGGTGAAGATGATGATTCATGGAGTTGGGAGTCGCTAAGGGATATCTTTACATTCTATTACACTGTTAGAGACCTAAAGTTGCCAGAGATTACCATAGATAAAATCATGTCAACTAATCCAAAAACTATTTTTGAAGGATCCCCAGTGGCAGAAGCTGCTAAGATAATGAAAAAGAATAAGTTCACTCAACTACCTGTGAATGACTTAGAGAATGACATAAGTGGAATGGTTTATGATTTTGATATAATATCCTCTTTATTATGAAAAGTGATATTGACCAGGAGGAAATAGCCAAAAGAAGGGGAATTTACTTCCCCGCTTTTTCCATATATGGTGGATCTTCGGGGTTATTTGATTATGGTCCCTATGGATCCATAATAAAGGAAAATGTCCAAAATATATGGAAAGAAATGATGTTTGCAGAGGGCCCTGTAACTTTGCTCGATTCGCCTGCCCTTACCCTTCAGGCAGTTTTAAAGGCCTCCGGACATTACGATCGTTTTTTCGATTACTCTGTTCAGTGCAAAGCATGCAAGACTAAATTCAGGGCAGACGACATTGTGGAGTCCCTCGGATTGAAAGTAGTACTGGATCAAGATTATCTGAACAAAGTAATCAAGGAAAATAATATAAAATGCCCCAAATGTGGTGGAGATTTTGATGATGTTAAGATCCATAAGTTAATGTTTCAGGTGGATCAGGGTGAAAATGTTGATCCCCTGTTCCTTAGACCAGAGACTGCACAGGGCATATTTGTAAATTTCAAGGAATTTTACAGGTTTTTCAGAGAAAAACTCCCATTTGCAGTAATTCAGCTAGGGAGAGGCTACAGGAATGAAATTTCTCCAAGGAGGGGGCTCTACAGATTGCGAGAATTCAACATGATGGAATGTGAAGTATTTCTAGACCCCCTGGATGAGAAATGGGTAAATGAGCCATATAACGATTTTAAAATTCATTATGTTACAAATACTGATGAAGAATTATTCATAACCCCGAAGGAAGCATATGAGAAGGGCATCATCAAATCTCAACCGCTGGCATATTTTACTGGCTTCGCTTTTAAATTCTACAAAAGAATTGGACTTGATGAAAATAAAATCAGATTCAGGCAGCATAAAAAGGAAGATCTATCTCATTATTCATCAGATACATGGGATGCCGAGGCACTCACCGATTTAGGCTGGATAGAAATTACTGGAATTGCACATAGGGGGACCTATGACGTAGGACGTCATATCGAGTATAGTGGGAAGGACCTCTATGCGCAAAGAATAGTGGAACCTCATAAGGAGAAGAGGATTGAAATAGAACCTAATTTCAAAGAAATAAAGAAGGACTTTGGGGATAAAGCAGGAGAAGTTATAAAAGCCATAAATAACGGAAGCAAATCCGTTTTCATAGATAATGCTGAAATATCACTTGAAAAGTACATTATTAAAAGAGATGTGGAGGTAACAGTTGATAGGGAGTCATTCGTACCTATAGTAGTGGAGCCCTCCTTTGGCTTAGACAGGATTGTTTACGCACTCCTGGATCACAATTTCAGTAAAAGGGAGGAAAATGGATATATTTATCTTAAAATACCTCCAGAAGTGGCTCCATTTGTTGCTGGAATTTATCCTCTCTTCCCAAAGGAAGACCTGGAAAGGGTCGCCAATGATGTTTACCATAGGTTATTGAAAGATGGGTTGAGGGTAATATATGATGACTCGGGCTCCATTGGAAAGAGATACGCAAGGTACGATGAGGTAGGGGTACCATTTGGCATAACGATCGATTATGACACTTTAAAGGACAATACCGTTACAATTAGATTTAGGGATACTACTGAACAGATTAGGGTTTCAATAGATGAATTATCATCAAAATTAAGGGAACTTGTATGGACTGGAAGGAAAAGCTGAAGATAGCTGTTGAAAGCCTCAGATGGATAATACCAGATAAAGTGGGTGTTGTATTTTCTGGCGGCATTGACTCATCTTTTCTAGCATACATTTCAAATATGTGGGACAAAGATGTACATCTTTATTCTGCGGGAACGATAGATTCACCTGATCACAACTGGGTGTTCAAGGCGGCTGACTATTTAGGATTGCCTTTGAAGTTCATAACTATAGATCAAAACAACATTCTGGATTCTATCAAAATGATTAAAAGGGTAGACAACAAGGCAGATGCTCTCCAAGTACTGTTTGACCTGCCACTATATTTTGTCAGCTCTGTGGCGCATGAAAGGGACCTAATAAGTGGCCAGGGTTCAGATGAACTTTTTCTAGGCTATAAAAAATATGAGAAAAATGATACAAGCGCCAGAGACCTTGAAAAGCTATTAAATAGAGACTTGCCAAGAGAAATTAAAATCGCAGAGATCTTTGGAAAGAATCTCATTGCTCCATATCTTCATGAAGCATTCATGAATGTTGCAAGGCAGATACCTGTTGAACTGAAAATCTCCAATGGTGTGCATAAGAAAATATTGAGGGATGTGGCAATCGAATATGGCCTAAACCCTGCTATAGCTATGAGGCCTAAGAAAAGCGCCCAATACTCTAGCGGGGTAAAATATCTAATAGAGGAGATTGCAAAAAACCATGGAAAAAAGGTCTATGAATTTATCAGGGATTTGTAGTGATTGTGTATTTTGAGATTCTGGTTTATTACCTCTTCCACATTTACCCCTGGGAATCTTCCCCTTTCATACAATATTTTTCCGTTGACTATGGTATATTCCACATTCCTTCCGCTCCCTGAGTAAATTAATGATTCTATTTCATGACCATCTGAAGGTTCCATATTTATTCCCTTATTTATTATAGCTAAGTCAGCTAGATATCCCTCCTCAATTATACCTATATTTTTCTTCAGAACCTTGTAGGGGTTAATGGTCATAAATTTGAATATGTCCAATGCAGGAAGCGCTGTAGGTTCTTCCCTGTAGTTCTTTTGTAGGTAGGATGCTATCCTTCCCGTCTCAATTAAATCCAGGTGGTTTGATGATGTTGCAGAATCTGTACCTAAAGTTATATTGACCCCATATTGCAGCATTTCCAATATAGGTGAAAAATTTCCGTTACCGAGCTTCATGTTGCTTAGTGGGTTGTTTACTATTGTTGCCCCATATTTTCCCAATGTTTTTATTTCTGATAGAGTAAGGTAAACACCATGGGCACCTATGAATTTCTCTGAAATTATTCCAATATCTTCCAGATATTCTACCGGCCTTTTCTTCTCCTTTTTTACGAGATCATAAACTTCTTTTTTATTCTCGCTCAAATGCATTGTCATGGGAACATCATATCTCTCTGCCAGGTCTTTTGCTGCCAATAGGTCGTCTCTATTTGTTGAGTAAACCCCATGGGGAGCCGGCAATGGAGTAACCAGTTCATGATCCCTAAAATTCTTTATGAAATTTTCAGCATTTTTAATAGGATCCCCCTTTTGGGTTGTTATTTCCTTGTTCACTATTGCCCACCCTAGGAAACCCCTAATTCCCATTTCCTCTGCAGCTTTGGCTATAACATCCTCAGAATAATATAGATCCAGAAATGCGGTTATTCCGTTGGAAAGCATCTCAAGAATTCCAAGCTTAGCACCCCAATAGATTTCATCATCTGTTCTTTTAGAATCCAGCGTGAAACCTCTATTTAGGAAAGCGTCAAATTTTAGATCGTCCAGAAGACCCCTCATATTGCTCATGGCAACATGGGTGTGCATATTCACCATTCCCGGAATGACCAATTTATTTGACGCATCTATCTCATATTCCGCTTCAATGGATATATTTTCTTTCATCTCTGATATTATTTTTCCATCTATGTATACATCTCCTTTGAAATTCTTCCCATTGGGATTTAGAACGTTTGCGTTTTTTATCTTGATTTGCATGAATGAAGATTATTTGATTTTATAATAATTTATAGTTTCTATTAATGAATTCTAAAGGTCTAGGATATAATTAATAGCAGTATTGCCCCAATTATTGAAGTTATAAACAGAAATAGGAATGAAAACTTGGTGAACCTAGTTATGTCCTTGACTCTCATGTTTCTGAATGCTATTAGGTTAGCCAATGAAGCCACCAAAGTGCCGTTGCCCCCAATATCCACACCATATGCCAGAGGAACCCAGTTTGCCACCTTTCCAAATAGAACCGTTGTGGGTACATTGCTGATGAACTGGCTTAAGATTAGTGAATATGCGTATATATCCAAAGTATCCTTGGGGATTCTAATTTTTAGTAATTCCCTTGCTAAATTGACATCATAAAAAATTAAGATGAATGTCAGTATTAGCGTAAAATCAACTCTGGAAAGGTTTGAGGGCTCATTGAACAACATAGACATGATTGACAATAAAATTGCCAGAATTAGGATATAATAAGGTAGACCCGCCAAAAATACCACTATTATGACCAACAGTAATACAAAATTTATAGAAAATAAAGATAAATTTACATTGGGCGGTTCACGCAGTTTATTGTCAAAGTCCTTGCTTTTCAGGAGAAATATCATTATTAATAGCAAGATTGAGGATACTAGAAAAGGTGGAAACATGACCCTTAGAAATAAGATGAAATTCCTTACGCTTTCTCTGTAAATAATTATGTTTTGAGGGTTGCCGAATGGCATTAACATTGATCCAACATTAGCCGCAATTGCTTGAAATATTATTACGTCATCCACATCCTCCTTTGAAAATTTTCCTATAGCTACGGTTATGGGAACCAGAACCAGTAAAGCCACATCATTTGTTAAAAACATCGACAGCGCCAATGTAAGAATTACTGAAAATAGGAAAAGAGTTCTCTTGTTGTTAAAATTCTGCAATATTCTGAATGATATCCTGTCGATCCCCCCTGAAGATAGGAGGGCAGCATTTACAACCACCAATGATGAAAGTATTCCTATTGTGTACCAATCTATTAGGCCGGCTACAAATATTCTTCTAACAATAATGGATAATATAACATAGGCTGCCAGCAATATGATTAGCATTAGTCTATTTACGGTGAGTTTCATTTACACTTTCTTAAAGTGTGTTCTTCAGTATCTCGTCTATCTCAGGCCCCACAGCCTTTATGATTGAATTAACTAGTTCCTCCTTTATCTCCTGTGGCAGAGATATTACAGCAACCTCTGTCAATATCTTTGTCATTTTGGCTATTGCTGTACCTTCCATGAGCTTTGCCCTAACGAATTCCTCAAGGGATTCCCGGAATTCCTTCTTCAATCTGGGGTCCTTATTTACCTTTTCCATGATTATGGATTTTATTTCTTCTTTGTAGATGTCGCGTATAGCGTCATAAATGAGATCTTCTGAAATTGTTACCTTTTTTATATCATCTATAATATTTCTCTTACTTTCTTCCATGAATCACTATAAGATTTTCCGATAAAAAATTATATGTCAAATGTAACTTCAACTGATCTTTCATTCTCAATGAAGTTGTGATAAGTCACAGCTTTAATCAAATAGTGATAACTGTGCCTGTCATTCTTGAATTCTTCGCCACAAAATCCAACTACTATCTTGGCATCGCAGAATCTCAAATATTTAATTTTTAAAACCTTGTTTTCAGTATCCACAACATAGAGAATATCATTCAAGAAGGTTACTGCATTCTTTAGCTCAAACTCCTTTTGGAAAAAATATTCACAGTCGACAGAATTGTCCTGGAATATGAGATTTAGCATTGCGTTGCCTAACCTAAGGTATAGCATTTTCTTGTCCCTTTCAATTACCTTGATTCGAATGTCTGCAGTATGATTTAAGATTTCAACTGGCATATTTCAGCACTATTGAGATGGCTTCCTTAGCTCATCGATTATATAGCTAAATAACTTCTTAGGATTTACTATATTTATTATGTCTCTGAACTCCTCCTCATCTATAACTCTAAATGCTTTTAGCAGAAGCAAATAAATCACGGTATATCCCACAAAAATACCTGCAAGATATATTGCTGACATTTTTGTCGAATTGTAGAAATAGATTATGAGCGGCAGAGCTGGCAAAATGGATACCCCAATAGGAAGAATTGCATTTTTGTCAATGAATTTTCCGATTTCTTTGTGAATCAAGAATAGTGAGTATAGGAAGGTTATAAATGAAGATATAAGCATGGCTAAGGCTGCGCCCATAACTCCCAGATTCATAAGCCTTAAGCCTAGAAATTCTGATGGTATCAATATTATATCCAGTGCTATAATAAGCACTGAGTTGAATATGTTTATGAAGGATGATACCTTTGTATTGGATGTAGCATTAAAGTGATTTATGAAAGTTGTAGATACTACAGAAAAGAACACTGATAGCAGCATAATCCTTAATGGGAGCTCGAATGATATCAACTGAGAGGTCCATAAATTAAGAATTGGGGCTGCAAATATTATGGTGAATATTATCAATGGAGATAGCAGCATAATAAGATATTTGGTTATGTAATTGACCCTTCCTTTGTATTCGTTCATATCTTTTGAGTCTTTTGCAAGCATTGGAAGTATCATGATTGTTATGGATCCAGCAAATGTGCTAATAATTTGAATTATCTTAAGGTCTCCCGAATATCCTCCAAGCTCATAAGCATGGAAGAAGGTTTGAATCAATATTTGAGAAATATTGGAAGAAATTGTAGCCACAACCGTGGCAATTAGCAAAGGAAATGAGAACTTCATATATTCCTTGATTATGGAAAAATCTGGCCATTTGAACTTCCATGGCCTTCCAAAGTATAAGTTCATGGCTAAATAAACTACATATGAGATGCTATATGCTATGGAGATGTACATCGAGTATTCCAGCGCATTCCTAACATGAAATAAATTTATCGTGAAAAAAATCACAATCAATAGGAACCTCACTAAGGATTCCACTATACCTGGAATGGATAATTTGGCCGCCTCCATGGTACCAGTTAGGAAGCTCCTTATGCCCTGTATCAATGGAAGGGAAAAGAAATAGGGAATCAACAACAGTATACTTATTAGCTCAAATCTGGTTTCAAACCCCCTATGCAACACTACCCTCCATACGTATAGAGAGAGAAGCATCACTCCAATGTAGATCAAGGTCATGGATATTTTTAAAAGGAAAAATGCTGAATTGTATTCGGCCCTGTTCTTGCCTGATGATATCATCTTTACATGAGCTGTATTCAACCCTAGATCGCCTATGAAACTAAATAGAAGGCCGAACGATAGTGCAAAAGAGAACACTCCGTAAGCCTCAACCCCCGCATATCTGAAAATTATGAGGAAAGTTAAGTATCCCAATATAAGTCCTATGCCGCTCTGCAACATGATTATAGAGGGCTTGGAGGATTCCATTTGCACGTTAATGTTAATGCATTTAAATAGATTTATGGGAAAAATTAACAATGGGAAAATGTTAAAGTCCTGTGAATTGGCTCACATCCATAATAATCCCAATTATACTTTTCCTGCCTTCGTATGTTGCTAATCCTAGCGCAGTAATTTTCGGTGGAAAGATAATTATAGATGGCGGTAGGAAGATTAGGGGAAGAAGAATTTTTGGAGATCATAAAACTTTATCAGGCTTCCTGGGGGGAGGATTGGCAGGTGTCCTTGTTGGAATAGTAATAATTGCAATTGGAATTTACTGGAGAGCATTATCTTACTCCAATAATTTCTACAGTTCGATAATCATAGTACTGCTTCTATCTTTTGGTTCCATGCTTGGCGATTTAATTGGTTCATTCCTTAAGAGGCAATTGAATTTTGAGCCAGGAGAGGAGGTGCTTTTTTTGGATCAGTATCCGTTTGCAATAGTTTCACTATTCTTAGTTTATCTTTACCTGAAAGGTAATTTCTTCGATTTATTCCCCTGGCCAGGAATAATAGCAATTCTTATCTTGACTCCATTACTGCACAGGGCGGTTAATATAATCGGTTTTAAAATGAAGCTGAAGGATGTTCCTTATTGATTCAAAAAATTTATAGTATCATCTACCAGGTTTTCTGATCTATATAGATTAGGTAGAGCCTTTTTGAATCTTTTTGCCCTTGAATCCAATATTATTGCAACGCCCCTATCTTTAGGAGATCTGATCAATCTACCTAGGGCCTGCTTCAATTTCATGGTAGCCACGGCCTCATATGCATAATACCAGCCTTTCTTGAATTTCATGTCGTAGTAAGTTTCCATAGCGTTGGTTTCAGGAGATGGCTTTGGATATGGGATTCCTGCAATTACTGCAACTTCAAGCAACTTCCCTGGCAGATCCAATCCTTCTGAGAGCCTGCCATTTATTACGCCCAATAGGACCCCGCCGTTATGTTTAAAAGATTCAATCATATCGGTAAGTTCTGAATTGGTAATGTTCTTCCTCTCGAAGTATATCCTTCTATTGAAATTTAGATCCCTTATTTTGGATAGCTGTTCGTAGGATGTTGCAAATACCATGGTATTGTAGGATGTCCTGTTGATGAAATCTTCTAAAATTTCCAAAAGTCTCAATTCACTTTCTGCCCTCTTGGTGTAGCTCAGATTGACCTCATCTGTATAGAATACTCTTAAATTGCTTTCAAGGTATGGCACACTTACTGCCATCTCGCTTGCCTCCTGGATTCCTAATTCATCCCTGAATTTTTCAAAGGGAGTCAATGTTCCAGAGATGAAAACAGTGTTCCTGAACTGCTTTAAAAATGCAAGCTGGTTTGACACATCTAAGAATCTGAGGTTTATTCTCCGGTCTGAATCATCAACTATCCTTACAAACTCCGCTCCCGAGTCCTCCATGAGCAATTGCGACAGAACCGCTACTCTGTAAATGTAGCTTCTAGGCAATTTTCCCTCATTCAGCTTTATCTCCTTTATCCCCTCACCCACGTAAACCATCTGTTCCAGTAATTTTGATATCTCTATGGTTCCAGATGAGAAGGATTTCATAAATGCTTCCTTTGCATCATCCGGGGTAAGTATTCTGGGACCTTCTGAAAATATATATTCCAGAGCCTCTTCTATATAATTTAGACTTAAACTTAGGCTTATATTGTTAAAGGTTTTATCGCCATATTTCTCTACTTCATCCCTTGCTTTCCTTATGTCACCAACACCAATGGATCCGGAGTTAATCATTCTCAAAAATTCAGGCACATTGTGTGCTTCGTCGAATATGACTATTATTTTTTCCATAGGGGTGTCTATCCAGTCCATGAACCTTTCCCTGATGTAAGGGTTCAATAGGTAGGAGTAGGTTGATACCACTATCCTGGCATCCTTCAATAGCTCCCTCTGTGCAAAATATGGGCAGAAACCAAACTGCTCCCCTAAATTGATGAGATCCTGCGGTCGTATGATGTCAGCAACCCATCCCATGTCATAATCCGTCTCATAGAAACACCCTTCCTTACCATTCATCCTGTCTTGTATGAGCCTTTGGCAAAGGCGCGATTGCTCTTCCGGATCCCCCTCAAGCATCTCCGGGTTTACCTTCTTAAAAAGGCAGGTTTCCCCTCTTCCCATAAAAGATATTACCTTTTTTAGGCCCAATAACCTTGACTCCCTAAAAACATTCTCCACTTGTGAATTTGTCCTGGTGAGAAAAACTATTTTACAATCCTCACAAGCCTCCAATGCGTAGATCAATGAAACCAGTGTCTTTCCTGATCCTGTGGGGCTCTCTAATATCTTTATTTTGCTATTGGAATTTTTCAAAAAGTTCAGTGCTTCTGCCTGCCACCTATAAAGCTCAAATGGAATCTTTATCTCTGTCCCCAAGAAAATCACCTAGATTCTTTGCCATCCCTATACCTAAGGCTTTCAGCTGTCTCTCCAGATCATCTTTCGAAATACTATGGTCAAATTTATAGGATTTCAATGATTTTTCAATCAAATCCGGCTCCAATCCCAATTTACTGGAGATAATTTTAATACCTCTTTCAGGTGCCAATTTACTTGCAGTAAGCTCAGAATATTTTCTGATTAATTTTTCCCTATGATCCTTATCCAGATTTCCAAAAAGCGCGCAGCATGTTTCTTTGATATTTTCCGGTTCACCGCCATAAAGTGTCAAGTATGGTTCCCATATGCTGATGGCATCAACTTTCCTCTGTTCATAGGCCTGCAGCAGTTCTTCTATCCCTTTATAGTAGACTATCTGGAAACCACTTTGTTGCCGGGATAATCTGTCCATCTTTGAGAATGGAGTGGTGCCCAGCAAGCCCTGATTCGATCTCTTGATTACCCCTCCACCTCCCATTGCGATACCCATGATTGGCTTAATTCTTTCATCAAGGAGGAAGAATATGTAACCGGATACAAGTGGGCTGGCAAGTATATCTATATGCCCCAGTATAAGCTCTTTAAACCCTTCCAGACTATTATTGAAAATCTTCAGTATGTAATTTAATCCTAAATCTTCCATTGCCTCTATGAGATAAACATATTCTGAGCTTGGGAGAATTCCAACAATCAAATTCGAATCCCGGTTCAACCTGACTTCTATGGTCCTTTCACTAATCTTCCTCCTAACTATTTTCCCCTGGATTTCCAGTTCAGAGAGGATTTCAGAGGTCCTGGATCTTGATAAACCCAGGGCACGACTTATCTCTACCTGTGTCTTTTCACCGGTTGAAAGAAAATCTAGAATCCTATCTGCTAATCTGCCCCTGACTCTCATTTTCAGAATTCAAAAACTTCTCCATTCTTTGGTAGGAGAACTTTTGATCCTGTTATTTCCTTTGCCAATTCTTCCCTTTTTTCTCCATGCATGAGAATTACTGTAGAAGGCCTGCAACCTTCGACGAAGTTCAGAAGTTCCTTATGTCCAGAATGGGCTGAAAAGTCAAAGAATCTCACATCCATCTTAACCTTTGTAATTACTCCAGCCAGATCTATATTACCTGTTTCAAGAAGCATCCTTCCATTTGTATCTTCTACCTGATATCCAGTTAAGAATAAACCGTGTTTTGGATCATTTAGCTGAGATATGTAGTTCAAAACCGGTCCACCGTCAAGCATTCCACTTGTGGTGATTATTACATTGCCCTCCATTGCTTTTTCTCTATCGTAATTGTTCCTGATTTGCCTTACCCTTTTAAGCATCTTCTTGTATCTGGGGAAATTCTTAATGTATTTTGGATAATTAAGAAGCACATTGCTAACGCTCCTTGACATTCCGTCCATCCATATTTCGAAATCTGTATTTTCCAGGACCATTAAAAGTTCCTGAGCCCTTCCTGTTGCAAAAGCTGGAATTACTGCCACCCCTCCCCTTTCGTTTACCTCCCTTATGGAATCAATGAAGTTTTCTTCCACATCCTTCCTTGGAGGATGCTCCTTCCCCGCATAGGTGCTCTCCACGATTAGGACATCGGTATCTATAGGCTTGATTCCTGTCAAAAGGTGCGTATCTATGCTTTGAATGTCTCCGGTAAAAAGAACCTTTTTATCGTTCTGAATCAAATACATTCCGCTACCTGGCAAATGACCGGTATTGTGTACTGAAATTGTTACATCCTTGAATTCCACAATGTCACCATATTCAATCGGTGTGAAGGCCTCAATAATGTTGTCTACATCCACCCGTTCATAAGGCAAGGATGTGCTCTCTATGGTGGATATTTTCACAGTATCGTAAAGTAATATTGGCGTAACTGCCAACGTTGGCGGAGTACCGTAAACATTGGTTGGTGATGATTTCGCTAACCAGGGTACCATACCCACGTGATCCAAATGGCTATGAGTAAGAAATACTGCGTCCACCTTTGGAGCTAAAGCAGGGAACTGTGGAGGTTTTGTAGGATTTATCCCATAATCAAATAGAAATTTGTGAAAGGAAGTATCCAGGACAAAGCCAAGTCTTCCTACCTCATTCCCTCCCCCTAAGAATTGACCCTTCATAATGATGCCTCCTCCAGGCTCCTCCTGCAGCTGCATCCCCTATTTTCAGGTATCTTGGGGAGCATCCTCTCCAGCAATTTCATAACCTTTTCTTCATTCTCCTTCATTACCTTCGTTACTTCTGATGCAGAAACTGGCTTATCGGCCCACACATCGAAATCCGTAACTGTTGCCAGAGTCAGGTAGCACATTCCCATTTCCCTTGCTAGATTTATCTCTGGTACCAATGTCATGCCAATTATATTTCCGATCTGCTTGAAAAATCTTGACTCAGCCCTGGTACTGAATCTTGGACCCTCTATGCACACATATGTTGAACCCCTGTGTATATTTATTCCCATGTTCTTCCCTTCATTGTAAGCTATTTCAGACAGTTCAGGACAGAACGGATCAGCCATGGAAATATGAACTACTTTCGGTCCATCATAGAAGGTATAGGTTCTACCTTTCGTAAAATCAAAAAATTGATCGGGAATAACTATTGTACCAGGTGGCAAGTTAATATCCAATGAACCTACCGCCGATATGCTTATAATCCTTTCAACTCCCATCTGATTAAGAGCGTATATATTTGCCCTGTTGTTTATTTTATGAGGTGGAATTTTATGTGGCCTTCCATGCCGGTACAAAACAGCAACTTCCACACCGTTGATTTCTCCCACTTCTATGGGTGATGATGTTTCACCATAGGGTGTGTGAATCAAAACTGGCTTAGACTTGTTCAGCAGGTTTCCCACTGCAGATCCACCAATTATTGCAATCTTACTCATTGAGTAGTGATATAATGATACCTAAAATATATTTTCACAATCATTAATCATCGTAGTCAACTTATTGGAAAATAGAAGTTTGAAAACCCATATTACCAATTTGAGCTATACGCGGCAATCCTCTTTTTACTTTGAATTCATGGACCATAACGCAAGATTAAATATCCATAATGAATAAGGGGAAATATGGAAGGCAAATCACGTCCCCTGGGATTACTGGGAAGTAGTCTTAACAAATATGTACTAGTTAAGGTGAAGTGGAACCGAGAGTACAGGGGAAAATTAGATGGATATGATCAGCACATGAATCTGGTAATAAAGGAAGCAGAGGAAATTATAGACAACAAATCAAATGGAATCCTACCTGTAGCTGTTATCAGAGGGGATGTGGTTGTCTATATTTCGCCTTCGGAGGTGTGAATAAATGAGAGGAACTCCATCCATGGGTAAGAGGAGCAGGATAAAAGTTCATATAAAGTGCAGGAGATGTGGACATCACGCATACAATGTCCAGAAAAAGAGGTGTGCACACTGTGGATATCCTGCCCCTAGAATTAGGGAATACAGTTGGGCAAAAAGCAAGTGATAAATGCGGAGTAGTTGCGCTAGTAGAGGAAAATGGGGTAGAGTATAGATTAATTCAATCTCTTAGGATTCTTCAGCACAGAGGCCAAGAATCTGCCGGCATTTCTATTTACAACGGTAAAGATTTAAAAATATATAAAGGGATGGGCCTGGTCAGAGAAGTATTTTCGCAGATTAAGATTGATCAAACCGGAGACAGGGGAATTGGGCACATAAGGTACAGTACAGCAGGTTCCTCTATAATAGACAATGCACAACCCATATTTTCGAGGGTTGGAAAGTATGAAATCGCAATCGGACACAATGGCGAAATTGTCAATGCGGATGAAATAAGGTCTGAGCTCGAATCCAAGGGCTATTCTTTTAATACCACATCTGATACTGAAGTAATATTAAGGCTGCTTGCAATAAATTTGGCCAGGGGAGAGGATCCCATTGATGCAATGAAATTGACCTTTAGCAGGATAAGGGGTGCGTATTCTTTAGTGATAATGATAAATGAAAGGGTTTTTGGAGTAAGGGATCCCAATGCCATAAGGCCATTGGTACTTGGTAAAACTAGAATGGGTTACGGAATTGCATCGGAAAATGTTGTTTTTGAACAGCTAGGAGGTAAAACCATAAGGGATTTCTATCCAGGAGAAATAATAGAATTAACAAAGGACGGTTATAAGAGTCACAGATTCGGAAATGCATCTCCGGCACACTGCATGTTTGAATATGTCTATTTTGCAAGGCCTGATTCCACAATGGATGGGAGGAATGTATTTGAGGTAAGGAAAAAACTTGGCGAGATTTTGGCCAGGGAATCACCTGCTAATGCGGACATAGTTATTCCCGTACCTGATTCAGGAAGGTCACATGCATTAGGCTATTCATTGGGATCAGGAATACCCTTTGTTGAGGGTTTGATAAAGAATAGATACGTGGATCGGACATTTATTATGCCCACACAAAATAAGAGGGAAGATGAGCTGGATATAAAGCTAAATCCCATAAAGGAAGTTATACAGGGCAAAAGGGTAGTTCTTGTGGACGATTCCATTGTTCGCGGGAATACCATGAGGAAAATCGTTGGATTATTGAAGAATGCAGGAGCCAGAGAGGTACATGTGAGGGTTGGGTCACCCCCAATAAGGTACCCCTGTTACCTTGGGATAGATATGAAGACAAAGGAACAATTTGTGGCGAAAGATGGTAAGAGTATGGAACAGCTGGCTAAGGAATTTGGAGCCGATAGTGTTGCGTACATTTCAGTTGATGGTTTGGTAGAAGCTATTGGACTTGGAAAAAATGAACTTTGCCTGGGTTGTTTAACTGGAAAATATCCGATTCCAATCAGCAATCCAAACGAAGCTAATTCTGTTTAAATTCCCTCTTGATCTTCTCTATCTTTTCCTTGGTAATCTGAGGTATATCTGATTTTATTCCTGCCATATCTGCCCTTGCAGCCTTCACAATCCCATTGGCATAGACCCTTGCAATCTTTCCTGCAAGTTTCCTGGGCGCCTTATATATGTCAGGGATTTCATATATAATTCCATGTTTTGGAGGTGTTCCTTTTCCTTTTTTAAATCTGAAAAATGCTTTTTCTGCTCCCAATATCTGGATTGTGCTTGAAGAACTCATGGCTATTTCTCTTACTCCTCCAGATAGACTTATAAGTCTTGCAGTGACCTTGTGCCCTATGAGGGAGGAGGTATTCGGAGCATTCCTCTCCACATACGTCTTAAGCATCAAATCCAGCTTGTTCCTATAATCGAGCAGGTTTTCTTCCATCTCATGAAAGAGATTTCCTGCTGCAGGATCCACCTTATCTGAATATTTTACAAGCGTTTCTGACTCTTCCTTCTTAAGGGTCACAAAATTTATGAATTTATCAATTTCATCCATGGTTTTTACCAGTTTATCTATAATTTGATCTTCTGTTATCTTTTCCTTCATAATTTTGGAATTTACGGAACTTGACAGCTGCCTTACATCTTGAAAATCTAAATTCTTCTCAATCAATGATTCTGGGAATAGCACAGCTTCGCCATTATATTGAGATTTTCCATCCTTCAATAATTCGAAATAGATCTTCATGAATTCATCCTTAGATATCCTTACTTTTCTCTTACCATCGGCCAATTCTTCATAACTAACCAGATAAAGCATCTCTGATGCAATTGTGATTCCATTAATTAAATTTTACATTCATAACTAAAAAATCAAAATATTTCAATTAACAAGCGAGTGATGACATCATAGACTATTATCTCAGCATTTTGAAATTCATACACTTTAAATTTCCAATTAAAATTTTATACCGTAATAGAATTCACAATAATGGAATTCAAAAAATATAATTACGAAAGTCTCCTGAAAGAATACAAGGAAAATTTTGATCATAAAGATGCATTAAAATATACAGTGAGTTTCTTACGAAATAAAATTGACAAATATAATTGGGTTGGAATTTACATGGTAGAAGGGGACGATCTTGTACTTAGAGCCTGGGATGGGCCAGAAGCAACAGAACATGTTAGAATAAAAATAGGAGAGGGAATTTGTGGTCTAGCGGCTAAAGAGCAATTTACAGTGGTAGTGCCCGATGTTTCTAAGGATAGTAGGTATATTGCCTGCTTTCCAAACACAAAATCTGAAATAGTTGTACCTATTTTCAAAAACGGGAAAGTTATAGGGGAAATCGATATAGACAGCGATTTAATTGATCCCTTCGACAAGAAAGATGAGCATTTCCTTGAAAGCATAGCAAACTTTTTAGGCAGTTTGTTATAGGTGTCAATGTTGACTGCGGACTCATTGGACTTAATAAATAATTTTGGAGGTAATGCTCCTATGGTTGAGAAAAAATATACTAAATATGAGAAAGCCAGGATTATAGGCGCCAGAGCTCTTCAAATATCAATGGGGGCTCCTATCCTTGTTGACATTCCAAAAGATGTGATTGACCCGGTAAAAATTGCCTTAATAGAATTTGAGAATGATGCCATTCCCATGACTGTTAAGCGCAAGAAGAGGTCTGTTGTATGAAAAATTGGAGCGGACACATAATTTTCCCTGATGACTTCCAATGGAAATATCTGGAGAAGAGTTATAAGGGCTTGATGGAACTTTTTTTCGAAGAAACAGGTGAACTGGAAGAAGAACCTGATCACAGGGACGTTATAATTTACATTAATATGCTTGATATAAAAAATAACAGAAAGCCAGAAGGTTATAATAGGGAAGGAAAGCTTAGGATGATCTTTCCCCTCCATAGAAAGGAAATTACAATTTTGTCTCCTCTTCCTGAGGCATATGTCAGGGATGTGTCTGAATCTCTTAGCAGATATCTGACTAGCAAAAAAATAAAGCATAACTTGGAATTTGACTTAATGAAATATACTGAATATAGGAAAAAGAGAAAGTAATTTTATCCCAGATATTCCAGAATCCTATTGCCCCCTTCAATCAATTCTTCCATGGGCAGTGCATAGGAGATTCTAAAATTGAACTTTGATGATGGACCAAACGGTTCACCTGGGGTTACCAAGACACCCTTCTTCTCTAAAAGATCGTTGCTGAATTTATTTCCATCCATCCCATTCAATAGCCTAGGGAATATATAGAAAGTACCTCTTGGAAGGCTCACTTTCAATTTGTCGCTCTTTGAAAGTATTTCGTAAATTTTATTTCTCTTTTCAAGGAATGATTCCTTCAATTTCTTTGGAAAATCTTTATCATCCATGGCTTTCAGTGCTGCATATTGGGAAATTGATGGTGCACATGTAATTGTGTGCTGCTGATATGCATCAAGATATGGAGCGAGTGATTTGGGCGAGATTATGTACCCTATTCTCCAGCCAGTCATGGCATGGCTCTTAGAAAAACCATTTACAACAAATGTCAATTCTTCCATGCCTGGGAACTGTATAATTGATTCGTGTTTCCCCTCATAGACAATATCCTCATAAATTTCATCTGACATCACATATATTTTTTTATCCAAAGAAATATCTGCAAGTGCTTTCAATTGATCATGTGTTGCCACCCATCCCTGCGGATTGGCAGGGCTGTTCAAAAGCAGCATTTTAGTCCTTGGAGTTATTTTTTCCTTGAGGTCCTCGATATCAATGGATCCATCCTCATTGGAATTAACGTAGACGGGCTTCCCTCCAAATAGCTTCACAATTTCAGGGTATGACAAAAATGATGGATCCTGAAGCAAGACTTCCTCACCGGGCTCAACTACAGATCCCACTGCCATGTTAATTGCAAATTTTGCAACCGAAATTATTACCTGGTTAGGCAATATTTCTTTCGATGCCATCTCTGAGTATTTCCTGGCTATTTTATTTCTCAATTCTGGAATTCCAGCTGACGGAGTGTAATGGGTTTTTCCTGCCTGAGCCATTTTAAATGCATAATCTATCACTTCACTGGGAGTTGTAGGCTCTGGCTCTCCAGCTGCGAATGATATAACACTTTTCCCTTGCGCCTTCAACTGCGAGAATTTGTTATTTAGGGATATTGTGGCGGAAGGAGTTATGTTCTTATACAGGGTAGATACCATGTCAATTCATGCCTTTTTGATATATCTAAATTTACATCCCCTTAACTTCGAAATGTAAATTAGGCAGCTATGGTTATTGAAATAGTGGCTGTAATTGCAAAGAACCTCTATAAGAAATACGGAAATAAGCTGGTCCTCAATAACATAAACCTGGAAATATTAGAGGGAGAGATATTCGGCCTTCTTGGCCCAAACGGTTCTGGCAAATCAACTCTTATGAGAATTCTGGCGGGCACGTTGAAATATGACTTTGGGCAGGTCCTTGTAGAATCATATGATCCAAATAGGGAGCCAATTGAAATAAGAAAAATTGTAGGTTATGTACCTGAGACTCCAGTATTGTATGAGTCACTGACACCGAGAGAATACTTCGAATTCATCGGGAGCATGAGGGCTCCTGCCGTTTCATCAGATGTGTTGGAGAAGAGAGTAGATGAGCTGGCTAATGCCTTTGGAATTTCGGAATACATGGATAATTTTATTGGATCACTTTCCTTCGGCACTAAGCAGAAGGTATCCATAATTTCATCTCTCCTCCACAATCCTAAGATCCTTATTCTGGATGAAAGCATCAATGGCCTCGATCCCAAATCCGCAAAGATTTTCAAGAATCTCCTGATTGATCTTTCCAAAGAAGGAAAGATAATAATTTTTTCCACTCACATATTAGAGATAGCTCAAAATATATGCAAGAAAGTATCCATAATGGATAAAGGCTCAGTAAAGTACACTGGAAGCATAGAAGATGTTTCCTCCCAGGATAAAAACTTGGAAGAAGTTTTCCTTAAATTGACTTCCTCTGAGGACATAGATCAAATTGTCAAGGCACTTAAGGAATCCATAACTTCGTAAACTTACTATTATGGAATATTAATAAATGGGTTAAACATCTCTTATTATGCTACATTATTTTAAAGTGTCAATCCCCCTTATTCAAGAGTTCAGGACAAGCTTTGGGGTACAATATGAGAGAGAGGCTGTGATTCTGAGATATGATGATGGGGAAGTACAGGCCTATGGGGAAATGGTTTCAGACGAAACTCCTGGATATTCATATGAATTCAACGATGCTGAAATTATTGTTATTAAGAAGCACCTTGCCCCAATCTTGAAGAAAACTCAGGATCCTAAAGAGTTCTCAGAATTGTCTGAATATGTTAATGGTCATAACATGGCAAAAGCAGCCCTAGAAATGATGCTTTATGATTATATTGCTAAAAAAGAGGGTAAACCGCTCCATGAATTCATTGGCAAGACCAAGGGATATGCTGATGTTGGAATTTCCATAGGGATGTCCAGCCTTGATAATACCCTGAAAAATGTTGAGAATGCAGTGAAGAGAGGCTATAGAAGGATCAAGGTCAAAATACAGAGAGGGCATGATGTGGAACTTTTAAAGGCTATAAGGGAAAGGTTCCCCAAAATTCCATTGAGCGTAGATGCAAACCAGGATTATACCTTAGATGACTTAGAAACATTAAAAAGATTGGATGATTTTAATCTTGAATACATTGAGCAACCTTTGGGTAAGGATGATTTCCTTGGTTACACGAAGCTAAAAAAGGAGATTCAAACAAAGATATGTCTCGATGAATCCATAGAATCTCCTCAATTAGCCAAAATGTATATGGAATCTGGAATTGCAGATATCATAAATCTTAAACCTGGTAGAATGGGAGGTATTTCTAACACTTTGGAGGTAATAGATATTGCAAAGAAAAACTCCGTAGGGTTATGGGTTGGTGGTATGCTTGAAACAGGTATTGGAAGATCATTCAACATCTCCATAGCTTCTCTGGATGATGTAAAATTGCCTGGAGACACGAGTCCCAATGACAAATATTTCAGGAAGGATATAACAATGGAGATTTTCACCATGGAAAATGGGAGGATTTATCCTTTCAAGAACCCGGGGATAGGTATAACTATTGACTATCCGTATTTCACAAAGGTGATGAAGGATGGAGAAAAAATTATTGATTGAAAAGGTAAACAAACAATACCCCAGGATGGTAGAACTCAGGAGAGATATTCATAGGCACCCTGAAGTTGGCATGGATACCATCAGGACATCTGATCTGGTTGTTTTTGAGGCTAAAAATTTTGGCTTAAAATACGAGAGAATAGGAAATGGTGTTGTGGTAGATTTCAGCGATAATCCTACCATAGCACTTAGGGCTGATATGGATGCCCTTCCCATAAATGAAGAGACTAATCTCTCTTTTTCTTCCGAAATACCCAACAGGATGCACGCCTGTGGCCATGATATGCATACATCGATTTTGATCGGAATCATGCCAATTATCAAAGAGATGAAATTACCGGTGAGAATGATTTTTCAGCCAGGGGAAGAGATAGGCAAGGGTGCAATTTCCATGATAAATGGCGGTGCACTTGAAGGCATAAAGTTCATTTTTGGACTTCATGCCTGGACTTCCATGGATGTCGGAGAATACCATATTGTGAAGGGTGGAGCCATGGCAGCAGTCGACAATTTTACCGTCAAAATAACTGGAAAGGGAGGGCATGCTGCCTACCCTCATCTGGCATTTGACACTGTTGCCGAGGCATCACATCTAATAAATTACCTTCTTGAAATACCAAGCAGAAAAATTAACCCTCTGGATCCGGCTGTGGTCTCTATAGGATACATAAGAGGTGGAACCGCAAATAACGTGATACCTCAAGTTGTGGAAATGGGAGGCACAGCACGATCACTGAGCCAAAATGTAGCTGCAACTATTGAAAGGGAGATCAAATCGCTTTCAAATGAGCATGTTCAGGTAGTGTATGAAAAAGAGCTACCTGTACTTGAGAATGATATTGAATATTCCCATGCAATAGACAAACTTTCAGAAGGACTGATTAGGAACAGAAATGTCCCTCCTACCATGGGTGGAGAGGATTTTGCCTTTTATTGCAAAAAGACCCGCTGTGCCTTTGCATTCCTTGGAACTGGAAAAATCAATGGTATCGAGGTTTCTAAGCATAGCAGCAACTTTGATATAAATGAAGAAGCCATGATATATGGGGGCCTTCTACACATCGCAGCTGCCTTAGCCGCAGAGGAATTAATGAAAGGATAATGATTTCCTTTTTTCAATATTATTTTTGATTACCATCAACTCTAGCAAATAAAAAATCCCTTTTTTTCATAATACATTGGAAATATTCCACAGTAAGTAATGGTACTAAAATAATTTATAATATTATGTATTAATGGGTGATGCCCGATCCAGCTTCCAAATTTTTCAGTTGCAGTAATGTCGAGAGAGCCATATTTGAAGCGGGAATAAAGCTTGGAGCTATATATCACCAATATACTGGAATACCGGTGAATCTATACAATGTTGAATACCTCGAGAAAGCCATTGAAATGGCCACTCAGGCTCAGCCATTTGTAGAAGAAGTGAAAGTCAATATAGACAGAAATAAGATTGGGAAAGAGCTCTCTGTGTACAAATATAAGACGCTTACGGGAGATATGATAAATGTAACCCTTAAAATCAATTATATGGGAGCTAGGGTAATTGGTGAAATGAAGTTCATAGATGAAATGAATTATCCACTGATGTTTTTCAAGGTAGATAAAGATGATCAGTAAAGTGGCATTGAGCGGTGCGGAAGGAGTAGGCAAAACTGAGGTTCTTAAAAAGGTTATAGAGATACTCGAGAAAGAGGGGCACGTTGTTGGCGGTATAATTACAGAGAAGGAATACGAGGGGAAGGAGCCGGTTGGATTAAGGGTAATTGACTGGCATACAAAAAATTCAATTATATTTGCTCATAAGAGCATTAATTCTAGGATAAGGGTTGGTAAATTTGGCGTTGACATTAAAGCATTTGATCAGATAGCCATACCCGCACTTCAGTGGGCTAAGGATAATGCAGAAATAATAGTTATAGATGAAATTGGAAAAGTTGAACAGGAGAGCAAACAATATACAGAGCTTGTCAAAGAGATCCTTGACATGGATAAAATGCTGATTGTGACCATCCATAAGAAAGGGAGGAATCCATTGTTGCAAGAAGTGAAGAAGAGGGATGATATGAGGAATCTGGAAATAAATCCAATAAACAGAAATGTACTAGTATTCAAGATTGTAAATATTATAAAAGGTGAAGAATCCACCATATGATATTTGAGGGAGATGCAAAATTTCAGGCCATAGGCGCATTTTCAAAAGGGCCTGGCAAGGCCAGCAGCGGATTTTACAACAAGGAAATGGTCACTTCGAGAGATTTCACAGTTTCAATTCTCAAGCTGTTTAAACCGGGCTTGGCTCTGGATGGAATGGCAGGTACAGGGATAAGGGGAATCAGGATTGCCAAGGAATCTGGGTGGGAAGTTATACTCAACGACAATAACCCGGTAAACTCAGAACTAATAAAGGAAAACGTAAAATTGAATGGATTAAATGCTCAGGTATGGAATTTGGATTTCAATGCAGCTGTTGCACAGAGATTTTGGGATTATATTGATCTGGATCCCTATGGTACTCCCGTGGGATTTATTGAAAATTCACTGGCACACCTTAAAAATCACGGCATATTGGGTGTGACAATGACAGATACCTCAGTACTTGAGGGGAAATTCCTTCAGAAGGGTTATTTGAGGTATGGAGGGATTGGTTTAAGGGGAATCTATTCCAAAGAAATATCAACAAGGATATTTGCTGCTTATCTTGTAAAGTTAGCGGCATCTCTGGAACTTGGATCAAAAATACTTCTGACCATCAGGGATAAGCACTACATCAGAATTTTTATGCAGGTACATCGTGGAGTAAATCGGGCGCTAAAATCCATAGAATTTGTTAAAAATTTTACATTGGAAGGGAAGACCATAGGTCCCCTTTATTTGGGTGACCTATACGACAAGGAAATTTTAGACAGATTGGATCTGGGCAAACTATCAGACAGATCTAAGCTCCTGTATGGGAATATGAAAAATGAAGACCTGATGCTATTCTTCTATACAAATTCCATAAATCGTCATGAGATAAGCATGAATGAAATCATGGGAAGGATCGTTGAAATGGGATATAAAGCAGGTAGAACAAACTTCTATGATAAGGGGATAAAGACTGATGCTCCCTATGAGATATACCATTCTGTATTACTTGAACTTGATTCAAATAAATTTATCTAATTGCGTGAATTGAACCTGACACAAATGAATGGCTTCCTTAAACTCATGAGGCCTGTGAATGCAGTTATGGCATCGCTTGGGACAATTATTGGTGGTATAATCTCATTTGGCAGTTTTCGTGCCCTGTACGATATTGACATTTATTTTGCAATGCTGACTGTATTTCTTGTACTCATGGCAGGGAATATAATGAACGATTACTTCGATATTGAGGTGGACAAGATAAATCATCCTGACAGGCCTCTCGCCTCTGGAAAAATAAAAAAGGATGATGCCCTGATATTGGCCATCGTATTCTTCATATTTGGATACCTTATCTCACTTTTCACTTTCAAGATAATACTTTCTTTAATTGTATTGCTTGCCATTGCACTGCTAGTGAGCTATGAGTGGAAGGCAAAGAAAGCAGGGCTGATTGGGAATATAATCATATCGTTCCTGGTGGCACTGATCTTTATTTACGGTTCTCTTAGTGTTAAATTTTCATTACTGGTTTTGATTTTTGCATTCATGGCATTTTTAGCAAACCTCTCAAGGGAAATAGTGAAGGATGTAGAGGATATGGAAGGAGATATAGATAGAAAAACGCTGCCCATGAAAATAGGAAAACGGTTGAGTACAGTATTTGCGGCGGTATTCTTGGTCATAGCCATAAGCATATCTCCGGTACCGTACCTTTACTTCCATTGGAGTATTTTCTATTTGTTGGCGGTTCTCACAGCAGATGTTCTCTTCTTTATCTCCATAGCATTTTCTTTTAAAAATCCCAAAAGAGGGCAAGAATTCGTCAAATTTGGAATGCTGGTAGGTCTTGTGGCATTTCTAATTGGTGGTGCAATATGATATTGAATAATATGAAATATGGAAGGATATCCCATTTGACACTTTTAGATCCAGATAAGGTTAATGAGGAGAATATAGGGAGAATAATGGAAATAATTAACAACTCTGGATCGGACGGAATCATGGTGGGTGGGTCCACTGCAACTGATATGGGAATTGTGGATAGGACTGTCAGCATGATAAAAAGTTACACAAAAAAGCCAGTGATATTGTTCCCATCAGCTTCAACGGCCATATCTCCAAAGGCAGACGCCATATTCTTCATGAGCCTACTTAACTCCAGCGACAGAGAATATATAATAGGACATCAAGTGAAAGCCGCCAAGGCCATAAGGGAAATGAAGATAGAGGTTATTTCATTGGCTTATCTAATATTTGAACCGGGTATGACTGTCGGAAGAGTTGGTAAAGCCATGCTGATTGGAAGAGAAGACTCCGAAACGGCGTTATCGTATTCGCTGGCTGCAGAGATGTTAGGGTTCTCAGCAATATACCTTGAAGCAGGTTCAGGGGCTGACAGACCAATCGACAAAAATGTGGTAAAGAAGGTTACTCAGGAAGTAACCATACCCGTTATAGTTGGAGGAGGCATAAGAGACCCACAGACTGCGAGGGAGTTCATAGATGCCGGTGCTACCACTATTGTCACGGGGACTATTGCAGAAAGGGATCCAAACATGCTGGGAAAAATTATAAAATCAATTAAGGATCGTTGAACTCGTTTTCAATCTTGTCAATCCACAGTTTTGCCTTTTTATTTGTTGGGTCTAATGATATTGCCTTTTCCAAGTCTGCGAGTGCAGTGGCCTTGTCCTTCAGGTGGTAATAGGCCATGGCCCGGTTTATATAATTATCTGGGTTGGCTGGATCCAATTCAATGGCTTTTGTGTAATTCTCAATGGCTCCCTTGTACTCCTTCAAATAAAAAAGTGCATTTCCCAAATTAACAAATGCATCCAGATAAAGATTATCCTTATCAATGGTCTTCTCGAAATATTCCACGGCTTCCTTGAATTTGTTTGTTTCCAAATATATACTCCCAATATTGAAATATAAATCCGGATCCTCTGGATTTTCTTCAAGAAGTTTCTTCAATATTTCAAGACTCTCGGTGAATTTTCCACTGTGGAAATATGCAACTGCAAGATTGAACCTGGTTTCATAATCATTTGGAACATATTCCAAAGCCTTGAGATAATTCTCTATGGCATCCTTGTATTTCTTTAATGATAGATATCTTGACCCTCTTTCGAAATATATTTCCGCTTTCTGATATGCGTCCTCTTCTTCCCCTGGCAGTTTCGGATTAAAACTCATTAGAGTGCTATATAAGCGAGATTATAAATAATTTGTAAGAAATTAATTGAAAAATTAAATGAAATAAACTCACTTCATTTCGTTGAGTACTTCCCTTACTTTGCCTGCAAATAACTTGACATCTTCATCTGAGACGATCAAAGGAGGCCTCAACCTTATAGTCTTCTCTCCAGCTTTGAGCACCAGAACTCCCTTAGAATAAATGCGGTTATAGAAGTCATCCCTCATCTTCTCGTTTTTAAGGTCAAAAGCATCCATTACGCCTCTTCCCCTTGGATTCTCAACGAGATTTTGGTATTTATTGTAGATATCATTAAGTTCTTCGACAATATGCTTTCCTTGAACCTCCACATTTTTCAATAAGTTGTATCTTTCTACTATTTCTATGTACTTCTTAGACCTGACCATATCTACAAGATTTCCTCCCCAGGTTGAATTTATTCTGCTTGGTACCCTGAAAACATTATCTTCAACTTCATCTACCTTAGGTCCGACCATTATTCCGCATACCTGGGATTTCTTTCCGAATGCTATAATGTCTGGCTTAATTCCAAAGTGTTCATGGGCCCACCATTTACCTGTTATTCCCATACCAGATTGAACTTCATCTACAATGTACATGGCATCGTTTTCATGCACTATTTTCAGTGATTCTTCAAAGAACTCCCTTCTGAAATGATTGTCTCCACCTTCGCCCTGTATTGGCTCCAAAATAAATGCAGCAACATCCTTTCCGTACTTCTTAAAAGCTTCCTGCAATTCCTCAAGACTCTTCCTTTCTTTTTCTTCCACTTCCTTTAGATTCTTATCATCTAGCGGGAACCTAATCTTTGGATTGGTTATTCTAGGCCAATCAAATTTCGGGAAATATTGTGTCTTTCTCGGGTCGTAGGTATTTGTTAAGGATAAGGTATATCCGCTGCGTCCGTGGAATGCCTCCCTCAGATGTACAATTTTTGTTCCAATCTCCGACTTTTCCCCCTGTTTTAAATTCTTCCTTATTTTCCAGTCAAAGGCTGTTTTCAGAGCGTTTTCCACTGCCAAAGCTCCGCCGTCTATGAAGAAGAAATATCTCATGTATTCAGGGGTCACTGAATCAGAGAATTTTTTAACAAATTCTGCCATTTCTACCGTATAAATGTCCGAATTGGTAACCTTATTTTTTGCTGCTCTGATAAGCTCCTTCATAAATTCTGGATCATTTAAATCTGGATGGTTCACACCCACTGGATTTGATGCGAAGAAACCGAAGAAATCCAAAAATTTCCTGTCATACCTTGAATCGTATAACATCATGCCATGGCTCTTTTCTAGGTCAAGTACAATGTCAAATCCATCTGCCAGCATCCTGGATGCAATCACAGAATGAACTTCCTTTGGGTCCATATTGTAATACTTGCTCATGCAACTTAATTGATTCTAGAGATAAATAAATTTTCAACTTTTGGCAATAATGATAAAAATATATAACAAATTAGATTTAAATAGAACTCTGGGGAACTACCGCAATTTGTTCATTATACTCTCTTTAAATATAGGGAGGAATTCTATAACGCTTACCTCTCTTCCAGTTAATTCAGAAATACTTGTCATTATATTTGGATCAAAGTCGCATGGTTTAATTTTGTTGAATTTTCCCAGGTCTGTGCTTACATTTATGGCTATGCCGTGTAGGGTGCAATCCCCCTTTATCGCCAGGCCAATAGATGCAATTTTTTTGTTTCCAACCCAGACCCCAGTTTCTTTATGGAGCCTCCCTTCTGCATTTATATTAAAATGTGAAAGGGATTCTACTGTGGCTTCTTGTATTTTCTTTATGAGGTCTAGGATATTTATCCCCCTCCTTTTCAAGTTTATTATGAAATAGACTACCAGCTGCCCTGGACCATGATAAGTTAAAGCTCCACCCCTTTCGACTTTTATAATTTCAACATCCTTTGAAATGATACTTTCTTGATTAAAATGTATTCCTGCCGTATAAACATCTGGATGCTCGGTAAATATTACGTATTCAGAATATTCTGAAGAGCATTTTGAATTTAGCTCCCTCTGTCTCATTAAACAATCCTTATAATCCCAGGGAATCTTTTCTATGATATCCATCCAACATCATTAACCTGAAATGAAATAAAACTGTTTTTTGCACATTATTGTAACTTATAATTCCATCAATAATCAAATTTAATTTCAAAACGAATTTAAATATAATGGTAGGTCTCATAAAGAATATATATGTAGAATTATTTATTGCTCTGCGTTTCCGAGGGATAAGATGGCTGAACAAAATGAGAATATAAGATATATAGTTAGGTTGGCGAGCACCAACTTAGATGGTACTAAGCCGGCAGTTTATGCACTTTCAAATATCAAAGGCATGGGGTATAGGGCTTCAGAGATTCTCTTGAAAAAACTTGGTATTCCTTTGAATGCCAAATTGGGAGAAATTCCTGAAGATAAGATGAATGAAATCAAGGAATACATGGAAAAGAAGTATGGAGAGATTTATCCGGAATGGGCCTTAAATCATAGATTAGATATACAAACAGGAGAGAATTTATTAAAGGTTGGCCCTGAATGGGATGTCGCAGTCCAGGATGATATTAACAGGATGAAAAGGATAAGGTCCTATAAAGGAATAAGACATGAAAAGGGAAAGAAAGTAAGGGGCCAGAGAACCAGATCCAATGGCAGGAAAGGTTTGGCTGTTGGTGTTATGAAGAAGAAAGAACAGCCTGCCAAGCAGGAAGAAGGTAAAAAGGAAGCAAAGAAATGATGAGGTGATTTAATGGGAGACCCCAGAAAAATTAGGAAGAAATATGAAACTCCAAGACATCCTTACGAAGGACAGAGGATTAAAGAAGAGAACAAACTGGTTAGAAAATATGGGTTAAAAAATAAGAGAGAGCTGTGGAAAGCTCAATCTGAATTAAGGAAGTTTAGGGCTAATGCCAGGGACCTACAGGGATTGTTGAGATCTGGAGACCCAGAGGCTCAAAGGCTTATGAGGCAGATTGCAGGTAAGTTGGCTAGATATGGAATTTTAAGTGAAAATTCTACAGCGGATGATATTCTCGCATTAAATGTGGAGTCGTTATTGGATAGGAGGCTACAGACAATTGTATTCAGAAAAGGACTTGCCAAGACACCAAAAATGGCCAGACAATTGATTGTCCATGGCCATATTGTTGTCAATGGCAGAAAAGTAACGATCCCAAGTTACAGAGTTATGAAAGCGGAAGAGGATACAATTGGATATGCACCTGATTCTCCATTTGCGAATGAACTTCATCCCATGAGGGCACAACAGACTCAGGAAAACCAGGAGGCGAGTTAAATGGGAAAGATGGGAGTTGTCCATATATTTGCATCTCAGAATAACACCATAATAACAGTAACAGATATCACTGGAGCCGAAACATTGGCAAAGGCGTCTGGTGGAATGGTGGTAAAGGCAGATAGAGATGAGAGCTCACCATATGCTGCAATGAAGGCTGTTGATATAATTGTTGAGAAACTGAAAGAAAAGGATGTTACCGATGTTGTTATAAAGGTGAGGGCTCCTGGAGGATCAAAATCACATAACCCAGGCCCAGGTGCACAGGCAGCCATAAGGGCCATTGCTAGAGCCGGCTTAAAGATACTTCAGATTGAAGACGTTACCCCAATCCCCCACGATGGAACTAAAAAGAAAGGTGGGAAAAGGGGAAGAAGGGTATGAGCTCAATTAAAATTCTGGAAGAGGGAAATAACTGGATTCGATTCATGGTGGAGGGCATCTCCCCAGCATATGCAAATATGCTTAGGAGAACCTTGATAAATGACATACCGAAATTGGCTATTTCCAGGGTAAATTTCCATCACGGTGAAATCAGACAGGGTGAAGATAAGGTTTATTCATCCTCCACATCGCTTTTCGATGAGATGATTGCAAGCAGGCTAGGGCTTATCCCATTGCCCACAGATTTAACCATGAATTTTAGGGATACATGCAGCTGTGGCGGGAAAGGCTGTTCCTTATGCACGGTAACATATTCACTTTTTGCAATTGGACCTAAGGTTGTAAAATCTCAGGATTTAATATCCATGGGAGATGAAAAATTTGCACCCGTTGATAAGGAGATACCAATAGTGGAATTGAATGAAAGGCAGGCCATAATGCTTGAGGCTGAGGCATGGCTTGGAACAGCCAAGGAACATGCCAGATACCAAGTCACTAGCGGCACTTCATATAAATATCATAGGGAGCTCACTGTAAGTAAGAGGGAGCCGGACATTCAAACAATAATTGAAAATGCCAGGAAAAATATTGTAAAGGAAACAGAAAATGAAGTAACATTCACGACAGATTATCCAAATAAGTATTTAGCCCGGCTTTACAGAATGGATAGCTTGAAAGTAACGGAAGATGATACAAAATTTGTATTTTACTTCGAAACAGACGGAAGCCTTACACCCAGGCAAGTACTGAGCTATGCATTAAATAGATTGAAAACTAGGCTAGAAAACCTGAGGGATTCAGTACCTGGAGAGTAGAGGTCGAGAATGGTTCTAGAATCTCTCTCTAAATCATTGAGGGAGACCCTTAGAAAGATTTCAAGGAGTACGTCCATTGATGAGAATCTGATAAATGAAGTTGTAAGGGAAATACAGAGGGCATTAATTTTAGCAGATGTTGATATAAACCTTACAATTGAACTTACCAAGAAGGTAGAGCAAAGGGCCAAGAATGAACCTGTACCCAAGAATTCAAATCCCAGAAATCACCTCATACTAATCGTTTATGAGGAACTTTTAAACATACTGGGAAAACCCAGAGAGTTTAAGGCTAAACCTGCGACTATAATGCTGGTAGGTCTCTATGGTCAAGGTAAAACCACAAGTGCTGGCAAACTTGCCAGATTCTACATTAAACATGGATTTAAAGTTGTTCTAATTGCAGCTGATACCCAGAGAGTAGGTGCTTATGAGCAACTGGAGCAAATTTCAAAGCAGGTGGGAGCAGACTTCTTTGGAATTTATGGAGAGAAAGACAGCAGTAAGATAGTAAAGGAAGCTCTTTCCAAATATTCAAATTGGGATGTAAAAATAATAGATACAAGTGGCAGAAATGCCCTAAATGATGATCTACTTGAAGAGATAAAGATAATTGGTGAAATCGCCAAACCGGATGAGGTCATGCTGGTTCTCGATGCAAGCATTGGACAACAGGCAGGAAAGCAGGCAGAGGCATTCAACAAGGCAGCAAAGATCACCGGAGTTATTATTACAAAACTTGATGGAACCGCCAAGGGAGGGGGGGCCATAAGCGCTGTGGCTAAAACAGGTGCACCAATTCTATTCATAGGAACAGGGGAACATCTGGATGACCTGGAATACTTCAATCCGGCAAGATTCCTGTCCAGGCTTCTTGGAATGGGTGATTTGGAAACGCTCATGGCCACTGCCAAGGAACTCCATGAAGAAATAGAGGAAGAATCCATAGAGAGAATGGCCAGCGGCAAATTCACCCTTAAAGATATGTATGAGATTTGGGATAAGATGTCAAAGCCTGGCCTATTTAAAAAATTATTTGACTCCCTACCAATGTTCAAACTGCAACAAAAGGAGATCGATGAAAGCCTTATAGATCAATCTGAATCTAAAATAAGGAAATATAAAGTAATAATGGATTCCATGACTTATGAAGAGCTAGATGAGCCAGATATTATTAAGGGGGATAGGATAGACAGAATAGCAAAAGGTTCAGGAACACAGACCTCTGATGTAAAGGAACTTCTTAGGGATTACAAGAGAATGAGGGATGCCATGAAAAACCTCAGGGGTAATAGAAAGATCATATCTATGCTTAAAAAGCAGCTTAAAGAAGGAAATATAGAAGATTTTAATCAGTAATGTACCTTTCAAATTCGCCGCTTGCATGCAAGTATCTCAATCTTTGATAGATTAATGCGTTTCTTATTGCGTATTCTTCCACGTCATCACCGCACCTTATAACTTTTGCCGGAACGCCGACGGCTATGCATTTTTTTGGTATCTTCATCTTTTCAGTTACAACTGCCCCTCCACCAATCACGGACCCTTCTTCTACCTCTGCCCCAGACATGACGATTGATCCCATCCCAATTATCACATTATCCCCAATTCTGGCTCCGTGAACAATGGCAAGATGACCCACCGATACATTTTTACCAATTTCAGTTGGATTATCTCCATCGCAGTGTATAACAACGTTATCCTGTATATTTGATCCATCTCCAACCTTTATATAATTCTGATCGCCCCTGAGAACGGCTCCGTACATTATTGCTACATTATCCCCAATAGTTATATCTCCAATCAATGTTGCGTTGTGCGCGATAAAGACATTCTTACCAATTTTCAATTTTACCACCATAAGATAAATAAATCTGACCTATTGAATGTATCATAGCCTTTCCATTTATTTTATATTCCTTCCCTCTCTGCATGGGCTTCCCATCAATCTTTGCATTCCCGTGAATCAAAATTAAGGTAAGAGTTCCTGATATTTCAGCATCTTTTCCCGAGTACATCATTATGTTCTTATCTGTCACATAACCAAAGTCGTAATCCTTCCTCCCCTCAAACATTTTCATGGCCTCTTCATAGTCTTTTATGGAATCGACCGATTTCCATATGCCATTGTGCTTGTACGCATAAATTTTGCCTTTCTTAGCTAATTCAGGGAATACCGTTTTTTCTATTTCTTTCTCCTGAAAATCTTCGTTCAGTATTTCTCCCACTTGCTTGCTGAAGTAATAGATGCCTCCGTTAATATAATATTGGAGGACAGGCTTTTCTCTGAACTCCACAATGGTATTCCCCTTGATGCCCAGAATACCATATGGTGATACCATTTTCGTGGCAACTATACCAATCATCTTATTATTCTTGATTGTTCTCTCACTCAGTTTTCTCAGATCTGCATCACAAATGGTGTCCCCATTCCTGATAATATAATCTGATTTATCATGATCATAAAGGTTCCTTATGGCCCATAGAGTACCCATGGGTTTCTCTTCCTCCAGATATTTTATTTTAACTCCATTCCATGAATTTCCAAACCTCTGTTCAATTACTTCCTTCTTGTAACCCACTAGCATGTAAACTTCATCTATTCCGCTCCTTTTGAAGTCCAATAACTGTAAATCAAGGATTGTCAAGCCCGGTTTCAATTCCAGCATAGTTTTTGGAATATCCCTTGTATATGGATAGAGCCTTTTTCCATATCCTCCTGAAAGTATGGCTCCCTTCATGATCATGAAAATATTCCAGACTATAATATAATTTTCACGCGAATTCCCAAAACCTATCCCTGCTCAACCTTGCCCTTCCAACTATGGCAATCTTCTCACCGCATTTGGGGCATGTGTTTTCATTGCCCAATTTTATATCAGAAACGAAGAATCCCTTCCTCTCAATAACTCTAAAACCACACCTGGGACAGTAAGTATTTTCCAATGGATGGCCCGGTACATTTCCAGTATAAACATACTTCAGTCCTTCATCCTTCGCAATTTTGTGAAATCTCTCCAGCATTTCTACGGGTGTTGGTTCAACATCCATCATTAGGTAATCTGGATGGAATCTCGTGAAATGTAAGGGTACATCATCACCAAGATTTTTGTATATCCACTGAGAGAGATACCGTACATCCTCCTCTCTATCGCCCATGTCCTTGACGGGAACCACCAGATCAGTTATTTCCAAGTGTAATCCCGATTCCTTTAACAGTTTCAGGTTCTCGAAAACTGGCTTGTAAGATTCAATGCCAATGTACTTCCTGGCGAACATGTCGTTCCCATTGCCTTTGAAATCCACTGTTATGGCATCGAGGAATTCCCTAATATAAGGAATAGACTCTTTGCTCATATATCCATTGGACACAAATAAATTGAACTTTCCCAATTCCTTTGCTTTCATTCCTATATCATGTGCATATTCAGCAAAGATGGTTGGTTCGTTGTAGGTATATGAGACTCCATCTATATATCTATTCTTAAGAATTTTCCCTGCGGCTTCAGGTGTCAAATTCATCCCTTCAACTTTTCTTCTCTGAGAAATATCATAATTCTGGCAATACTTGCACATCCAGTTACATCCTGTAGTGGATATTGAAAGCACATAAGAGCCTGGGAAAAAATGATATAATGGCTTCTTTTCAATGGGATCAACGTTATCTGACATTGCTAAACCGTAGGATAGCAGATATAACCTGCCACCAATATTCTTCCTGATACCACAAAAGCCAATTTGACCATCCTTTAGCATGCAGTATCTGTTGCATGCTGTGCACCTGATCCTTCCGTCTTTAGCTTCTTCGTATAAAACTGCCTCCTTACCGATTGTTTGAAAATTGAAATTCATTTACAAAAAGAAAATCAAAATATAGATATTAAGCTACTGTTAAATCTTTAAAGTTCAAATTCCTCTTCCTGTAAAGCAGTAGCATGAGGGGAATGTTTATGGATATTATTATAAAAGATAAAGCTGAACCCTGTGGAAGTTCTCCGGTGGTTAGGAAAGCAAAGGATGCAAGGGTCAATGTGGTCCACTGAATTGGTGCCAGCATAATTGTTGTTCCGTAATCTATGGAAGATCTAACAAATACCAGAACCAGACCCTCTATGATTCCAGGGATCAATAGAGGTACTATTATTTTGGATAATCCCCTTAATCTTGAACGTACCATGAGCCTTTCTGCCTCAAATAAAGATTTGGATATTGAAGATAGTGCAACGTCCAAGGCTCTGTTGGAATATCCCATCCTTCCGATAACATAACCAAATATTACTGCAATCGGTACGGAATTTATCATCCATCCAGTTAAGCTATTGTTGAACATGGTGAGCAATAATATTCCTATTATAACAGGGGACATTGAGAAGATCAGAAGTATCACAACATTTACTGTCCTCCTCAATCTTAAACCGTAGATCCAGGAAAAGTACGTAGGTATCAAGGAGAGAATTACTGCCAAAAAAGCTGCGGCTCCAGAAAGTATTAAGGTTGACCAAATAGAATTTGGATAAAGGCCAAGTGATTCATAGAAGTTGTCAAAAGTAAAGTGCGTGGGAAAGATTGTACCTACCCATTTGTATGAAAATGACGTGAGACCCATTATTATTATTTCCATTATTGGGAATAAGGAGAATAACAGCGAATACACTGTGATTATTGCTTTCAAAATTCTATTTTCATTCTTAAATGGCCTGAAAGCTTTTCCGGTAACCGTTGCATATCTCTTAGACCTCATATAATACATGTAGCCCAATATGACCACCAGATTTATCATTAACAATATTACCAATAGAGCAGAAGCTACCCCCCAGTTGTAAAAGGAAAATAGCTGTACGAAAGCCAATTCTGAGATAACCTGGAAATCTGGTGGCGCGAGAAGGAGTGGAACTGAAAGTGTACCAGTGTTTAAGAGAAAAACTATGAGAATGGCCGTTGCAAAACCTGGAATTAGCAGCGGCAGAGTAATTTTACGGAAAATTTTCATTCTTGACAAACCGTGTATCTTAGCGGCCTCAATTAGCCTAGTATCGATGCTATCAAATGCAATTGTCTGGTATATTACCATAAATGGGATGGAAGACACGGTCATGACAGCCAATAGGCCATAAAATGAATATAGCTGTTCCCTGAACAGGCCATAATTGGTTGCCACAATTATGAGGGTATAGGTTGTTATTAAACCTGGTATAGATAACCCTGAAATTATTAGAGATTTTATGACCTTTTTAAGCGGGATATCAATGAAGCTCATTCCGTACGAAATCGGCAATGCCAATAGGAAAGAACTAATGGTGACCGCAACCGATAGCTCCAGGGTATGGAAGATGGAATAGTAATAATATGGATTTTTTAAAATATAAATGAAATACTCAAGAGTGAGACCGTTCAACAGATTTGTATTGAAATTCAGAACAGAAAGTGGCTCTCCATACAGAGCTGTTAGAAGGAAAGAAAATAAGGGTAAAATCATGAAAGCTATTATGAAAGAAATAAAAAACGATTCAATTAATAGATTAAATTTAGGGCGCACAGCTGATCAACCTACTGTGCTTGAATACTGGTTAAATATGTTGGTAATGTTCTGCTGTTCTTCAACTGTAAATGTCTGGTTGTATGGGAAAGCGTATTGCTCTTCTTGAGCCAGAGATGGGAAATATGGAGGAGGTGTTATGTTCTGATAGTTCATTATGGGTGGCTTCAGGAATATCTTTGGAAGTAATGATTGACCCTCATAGGACAGCACCCAGTTTATGAATCTTTCAGCCGCAGAAAGATGAGGAGCCCCCTTAACTATTCCCATTGCCGTTGGACCCAGTATATTCTGGTGAACCATAATGGGAATCAGAGGATAGCCGTTTATCTCATGATATAGAACGGGACCATTGATCCAGTCCACAGTGATGCCTCCAGTTCCTTCACCCACAACTGTTTCAGCGTGCTCATCATCCGGTGTTATTGGTGGAATCGTGTTGTTCAATAGGGCCCTAACATACTGCTTGAACATGATGGTTCCATTTGTGAAACCATATTGTTTTATGTATATCTGCCATATTAATGAGAAGAATCCCAGACCAGTTGTTGTGGAAGTAGATGGATTTTCAATTATTATTTTTCCCTTGTATTGTGGTTGAGTTAAATTCCACCATGATACTGGATATTGCGTTTTGTTGATCAAATTAGTATTGACTACGATTCCAAGAATATTATACGTGAATGAATACCATGTCCAGTTTGGAGCATATAGAGAAGGATTGTTGACATAGGCGCTGTAATTCTGAAGTACAGGGACCTTATAAGGCATTAGAACACCCTGCTGGGCTGCCCCAATGTAAGCGGATGGAGCGCCGCCGAACAGAACATCAGCCTGAGGGTTCGATTTTGATGCAACAAGCTTGCCAACTAGTGTTCCCATGGCTCCATAAACTGGTATCACTTTAATTCCAGTATCCCTCGTAAAATTATCAAAGAAAGGTTGAGCAACGCTAGCACTGTAATCGGCATATATCACAACTTCCTGCTGAGATGCCTGTGTGGATTGACTACCGTGTCCGTTCAGAACCATTGCAGCTACTAAAGCCGCCACTGCTATTATCACAACGGCGACCAATGCCAAGACCTTTGAAGATACTTTGGCTTCTTCCAATGCAACATATGTTTGCCGCATGATCTGTGATTTTTCTCGCATTACTATTGCTTAGCAAAATAGAAAAATTTCATGAAGTAGTTGAAATGACCCACAGTGATAGTATATTGGAAAAATTTAATAGCGCATAGTGAAAATCATGATTGTTCATCAAGGGATTGAATGCTAATGCGGAAACTGAACATTTCTGAGAAATTATGCAAATTCTATTAATCCTTGAAGACAAATGATTTTTCTGTATTAAAACTGATGAAGTATTTCAAAGAATCCTTTCCTTCAGGTGCTGTGTTTGTAATGAACTTTATTATTCTCTTATCATTGAGTTCAACAAATATTCTGTAGCTGTTTTTGAATCGTTTCACATCAACTATCCTAGCCTCTATTCCATTGCCATCCATTTCCCTGCGTAGAATTAAATCTGAAGTTCTTATGACAATTGATACCTTTTCGCCAATATTGAATTCCTGTAACCTTCTGTATTTAATACTGCCCAATTCGCCCAAATTTATTTTGAAATTTTCCGTAGAGACATCCTCAATTTTGCCCTCTAAAATGAGATTGTCGCCTATGAATTGAGCCACAAATCGGTTAACCGGTTTAAAGAATATTTCTTCGGGTGTACCCACCTGCTCTATCTTTCCAGAATTTATAATGGCAATCCTGTCTGCTATTTCAAATGCCTCGTCCTGAGAATGCGTTACCATTAAAGCGGTTAATTTTCTGTCTCTTACAATTTCCAAAATTTTAACGAGAAGTTCCTTCCTTATTCTTTCATCCAGATTACTTAAAGGTTCGTCAAGGAGCAGGAGCCTGGGTTTTGATGCCAGTGCCCTAGCTATTCCCACTCTCTGCAGTTCTCCACCAGAAAGCTCGCTTGGCATCCGCTTAATTTTATCACCCAGGCCCACCGATTCGAGTATTTCAATTATTTCACCTCTATTTTCACCTCTTTTTGCCCTTCCAAAACTCCCTGCTTCCATCACCATGATTAGATTCTCTTCAACCGTAAGATGTGGCCATATGGCATAATCCTGGAAAACCATACCTATTTTCCTCTCTGATGGAGGGGAATCTGTCACATCTTTACCGTCGAAATAAATTTGTCCAGTATCGGGTTTTTCAAGGCCTGATATTACCCTTAATAGGGTTGATTTACCGGATCCGCTCGGCCCCAAGATTACCAACAGTTCACCGTCTGAAATATCTAAATTTATATCTTTTAATACCAGATTTTTTCCAAACCGCTTGGAAATGTTTCTTAAATTTATAGTTGCCACTTCGCGGAATATGTGAAAAGGTTTATTGCCTCTTCTATAATTAGAATAAATGCTACAATATTTTTTACGTGCAAAAAATACTTATACAGTAAATTTTAAGAAGCAAGCTAGCCCTATGAATATAAAATTTTTCATATTTATAAAGGCCAGAATACTTTCAATAGCTCAATAGTTACGCCAAATATTATGGCGATGTAAAGAACCAGTTTGGGATCGAGTATGGGACCTAGATCCTCTTCTTCCTCGAAATACCTTATCAGACCTGCAGCGGATTGGAAACCCGATCCTTTCTTCTCAGCCATTTGTGATGCAATAAATGATTTGATTTAAATTTTTTCTAATATCAAATTTTTCAATTATTACTCCTTTGAAATTTCACCGTTATAAAATCTCACCTTAAGAATTACTTAAAAAAATTGCAATATTTATTTAAGTTAAGACTCAATAAGGTAAGGAAAGGGATTTACTATGAAAGACCTAAACCTAATGGTAGCTGGGCCGCAGGGAAGTGGAATAAATTTCACTTCAGATACATTCTCAAAAGTTATGGCTCGGCTTGGGTATTATGTATTTAGCAACGCAGAGCTTTTCTCAACCATAAAGGGGGAGCATTCCTACTTTAGAGTAAGAGTTAGCGACGAGTTGATAAGGAGTTACTCGGAAAGGGTTGACATACTAATCGCGCTTGATTCCAAGAGTATAATATTGCATAAGGACGAAGTCGACGGCAACGGTTTCATAATAACGGAGGAAAAGCCCCTTGACTCCAGGTTTGTACAGGTGGAATATAATAAGATTCTTCAGAATGTTGCCAACAAGTACAATAAAAATCTATCTGAGCTAAGCGTTATGAAAAATACCATTGCCCTGGCAGTTGTTGGAAAGATTGTCTCAATACCTAAAGAGGCCATACAGAAAGTAATAAGTGAAAATTTTGCAAAGAGACCTAACATAGCACAGTTGAATAACGCTGTTGTTGACGAAACATATTCCATAACAAAAATTGACAGGAGCATATCTCTTCCCAAAGGAAAGGCCTTTGGAAATATGCTTATAAATTCCGCTGAGGCAGTAGCAATAGGTAAAATTGCTGCTGGATTAAGGTTCCAATCCTATTATCCCATAACTCCTGCGAGTGATGAATCACAGTATCTTGAAGGTGTGATGTCCAAGTACAACGTCATAGTTGAACAAACCGAGGATGAAATTGCTGCAATAAACATGGCAATAGCGGCTGCCAACACAGGGCTGAGATCTGCTACTAGTACCTCCGGACCTGGATTTTCTTTAATGGTTGAAGCTCTTTCATATGCGGGAATGACCGAAACACCAGTAGTTATATTCTATTACCAGAGAGCCGGACCATCAACAGGTATGCCCACAAGGCATGAACAGGGCGACCTGAAGTTTGCTATAAGTGCAGGTCATGGAGAATTCCCAAGAATAGTAATAGCACCCGGCGATCATGAAGAAGCCTTCTATGATGCGTTTGAATCATTCAATCTGGCTGAAAAATACCAGCTACCTGTAATAGTCATGCTCGATAAGTCCATGGCTATGAGCAACTATACGGTTCCAAAATTTGACACATCAAAGCTCAAGATAGATCGTGGAAAGTTGATTCTAGAAGGAGAAGTCAGCAACTACAAGAGATATGCATTCACGGAAGATGGAATTTCCCCAAGGACTGTTCCTGGAGTTAAAAATGGAATGTTCACCATAGCTGGAGATGAGCACGAGGAAGACGGACACATCTTCAGTGAGGATCCTGACAATAGGATTAAAATGATGGATAAGAGGATGGGCAAATTGAAGAAAATTTTAGGAGATTTACCTAATGAGATGAAATACAAGTTTTATGGAAATGGCGATAACCTTATAATTTCATGGGGATCGCCAAAGGGTGCCATACTTGATGCCATAAGGGAAAGACCTGAATATTCGTATCTGCAGTTGAGGCTCCTCCATCCATTCCCAGCTGACGAAATAAAATCCTTCAATAAATATAAGAGGATTGTAACTGTGGAACAAAACTATTCAGGCCAGCTGGGTGATATTCTCAAAGAAAATGCTGGAATTGACGTAAGCTCGAGGATAGTCAAGTTCAATGGAAGGCCCATAGCTCTTGAGGAGCTGATTGAAGGGCTTGATAAGTCCAAAAATGAAAGGAGGGTGGTGTTGACTTATGCCTAATTCTTATAGAACTAATGTTGAAATTGACTGGTGCCCAGGATGCGGTGATTTCGGTATATTGAATGCATTGACCCTGGCATTACAAGAGTTAAAGATACCAAATGAAAAGGTGGCATTGACTGGTGGTATTGGATGCAGCTCCAAGATTCCCCACTATGTGAACGTTTACGCATATCACACACTGCATGGTAGGTCATTGGCTCAGGCACAGGCTATAAAAATAGCCAATCCTGAACTTGAGGTTATTGCCGCTGCTGGTGATGGAGATGCACTGGGAATTGGTACTCAGCATTTTGTTGCAGCAGGAAGGAGGAATGTTGACCTAACATACCTCATATTTGACAACGGAGTCTATGGACTTACCAAGGGACAGGCATCGCCCACTCTACCGTATGGAGAGAGTCCCAAATCCCTACAGGTTGAAAATATTAAAGACCCCGTTAATCCCATTTTCCTCGCATTGGCATCCGGATATACCTTCGTTGCCAGGTCATATTCATACAATATAAAACATCTGAAAGACACCATAATTAGGGCCATAAAGCATAAGGGGCTGGCCTTGGTAGATGTGATGCAGCCGTGCGTCACGTACAACAACATCAACACAAAGGAATATTACGATTCGAGGTTGTATGACCTGCAGAAGGAAGGATGGGACCCCGTGGCTAAGAACGAAGAAGAGTATAAGCAAAAATTGGGTCAGGCAGTAATAAAATCCCTAGAGTGGGGAGATAGAATTCCCATGGGTGTATTCATTGAATACGAAAAGGAAACTTATGATGAGCGCTTGTCCAAGCTTCTAAAAAATTACAAGGAAAAGAATTTCGTAACGTTCCCCGTCCATGAGAATGGAAAGCCTGTTAACGATATAACACCTCTATTAGAAGAATTGGTGTGATTCTAGATAGAATTATAATTTATTCATTCTATATTTATTTTCAGCATCTTTTAGATTAGCAAAATACGATTCGTGGGATTATTAACTTACTCAGATTTAGTATTTAACTTTACAAAATAGCGGGGGGTGGATTTGAACCACCGATCTACGGGTTATGAGCCCGTCGGGATTT
>JAGDXP010000027.1 GCA_023256475.1 Thermoplasmata archaeon | reverse complement strand
CCTCACGGTCTGGGAGCGTTTTGCAGAGCCTCCATTCTTGAGTTTCAGGGTCGTTCCCTTCCTGAACGTTGCCCCTCTGTGGGTATCATTGCTCCCCTTGCATGCATACCCGCCTGTATGCAATCTGGATATGCCTTTGCCCGCAATGCTTGGGACAGATTGCAGAGGTATTCCAAACCAGTTTTTAACTGGTTTTATTATGGAAGTATATTGAGTGCCTTCTGCAAAGGACTTATTCACAGTACTTTCCATGCATACTATTGGCTGTGCATTGATATACTTTTCACACTTTTTGCAATTCATCTCCTATCTGAAGATTGAAGCTTTCTTGCTAATTTTCCCGTAAGTAAATTTTAGCAAAGTTTTTTTATATTGCCAATATGTACGCGCAATGCCTTACGATATAAAGAACAGCGAAAAGAATTGGATGGAATTTTGGCAGAAGGAAAGAATATTCCAGTATAACTTTAACAGCGATAAACCAACTTTCAGTATAGATGTTCCACCCAGATACGCAAGTGGGAAACTCCATATTGGTCATTCATTCCATTACACTCATATTGATTTCGTTGCAAGATACAAGAGGCTCAGGGGTTATGAAGTTTTCTTCCCCCTGTGTTTTGATGTCAATGGAATGCCCATTGAAGTGAATGTTGAAAAGAAGTATAAAATTAGAATGAAGGATTATAAAAGGGAAGAATTCAATAAACTATGTGAGCAATTTGCAAATGAAAACATAAACGGTATGATAGAACAATTCAATATACTGGGTGTTTCGCTCGATCCATCATTATATTACCGTACTGATGCTGAATATTACAGAAGAATAACACAAATAACATTTCTGGAATTGCTTGAGAGGAATCTGGCTTACAGGGCTCTGCATCCTGTGAACTGGTGCCCAAGATGTGAAACAGCATTGGCAGAATCAGAGATAGTGTATGAAGAGAGGGATGTTTTCCTCAATGATGTTGTATTCAAAGGAGAAGGTTTTGAAATCACTATTTCGACCACAAGGCCAGAATTGTTGCCAGCTTGCTTGGCAATAGCGGTTAATCCTAATGATGAAAGATACAAATCCTTAATAGGAAGTGAGGTAGAAGTTCCGCTGTTTGGTAAAAAGGTTAAGATTATTGCGGACGAGAATGTACTTATGGATTTCGGAACAGGAGCTGAAATGGTCTGCAGCGTTGGAGACAAGGATGACCTGAAAATGATATACAAGCACGGTCTTCCGTTTTTGAAAAGTCTAGATGAGAGGGGAAGATTGACTTCCATCGCAGGCAAATATTCTGGACTTGATGCAGATGAAGCTAAAAAAGCAATCATTGAAGATTTAAAAAGCTCAGGTCTTCTGATTTCACAGAAAAAGATTAAGCACAATGTTGGAACCTGCTGGCGCTGTGGACATCCCTTGGAGTTTCTACAGAAGGAACAATGGTTCATTAAGACACTGGAATTTAGGGATGAATTAATAAAGGCAGCCAGGGAGATAAAATGGTACCCAGAATTCATGAGGATCAGGTTGGAGGAATGGATCAATTCATTGTCTTGGGATTGGGTTATCTCCAGGCAAAGGTATTTTGCAACTCCGATCCCAGTATGGTACTGTAAAAATGGCCATATTATTCCAGCAAAGAAAGAGCAATGTTATGTTGATCCATTGATCGACAATCCTCCTGTTGAAAAATGCCCTGTATGTAATGAGAAATTAGAGCCAAGCGACGAGGTTTTCGATACGTGGATGGACTCATCCATATCACCCTTGTATCTAGCCTTCTATGGAAGGGACCAGAAATTATTTGAGAAACTTTATCCCCTAAGTTTTAGGCCGCAAGGGCAGGATATTATCAGAACATGGGCTTTCTATACAATACTCAGGTCAAAGCTCTTAACAGGAAAGATTCCCTGGTATGAAATAATGGTGGATGGCAATATAATGGCCCCTGACGGCAGGCCCATGCATGCAAGCTGGGGAAATGTGATTGATCCTTTGGTACTTATAGATAAATATGGTGCAGACCCATTCAGGTATTTCACATCTCAATGTAGTTTAGGTGAAGATACACCTTTCAAGGAAAGGGACATGGTGAGGGGTCAAAGGTTTGTCAATAAAATATACAATATAGTGAACTTCCTCATTTTTGCGAATGGTATTGAGAGGACAGAAGATGAGCTTAGACCAGTAGATCATTGGATAAATAAACGCCTTTCCGAAACAATAAAGGAATCAACGTTATATATGGATCAGTACGCATTCGATAAAGCTATGAAAATCATAGAAGATTTCATGTGGCATGATCTGGCAGATAATTACATAGAGGCTGTAAAGCACAGAATCTCCGGAAATGAGGCTTTCAAGAACCTTTACAATATTATACTTAAATCCATAATAATGGTCTCCCCTATGCTGCCATTCATTTCGGAGGATTCATATCAGAGGGCCTTCAGAGAAAAGGAGGGCAGAAAGAGCATACAGCTTCTCTCTTGGCCAGAACCAAGCCAATATGATGAAAGTAAATCCAAGATAGGGGAATCTACAATCGAGGCCATTTCCATATTAAGATCTGAAAAGGCATCGTTAAAGATTCCTTTAAATCAGGAAGTAGAGGGTGCAATTATAGTTCCAAGAGGTAGTGAGGAATTTGATCTGGAGGAAATAAAGGGAACTCTAAACATCAAGAATATTCAGGTTTTGAAGGAAGATGTTAAAGCTGAAATCGTGGACATTAAACTATCAGCCAATGGTTTTAAAAAGTTTAAAGGGGATTCCAGTGAGATATTGAAGCTTGTTCGTGAAAATCCATCATTACTCAAAGAAAAAAGCATAAAGGGATACAGTTTAGAAGAGGGAGACTTTGAGATAATCGAGGAGAATTTCATTAATGGAAAGAAAATAAAATGTGGCGTTTACTGCTGCGCATCAATATATGTTTAAATTGAATGATGATCAGCTGGAAAATTATATATTGAGAATTCTAAAAAAGAAGGGCTCCGTTGTAGGTGAAGAAAATCTAAGGAAAGAGTTGAGAAAAATAAGGGTAAAGGTATCGCCAAAGAGGATCAGAAGGGTAGCCTTCAAGTCAAAGAATATTGAGGTTGAGATTAAATTCGGGAAAGGGAAATTGAGCAATGGAGATGCTTGCCCCATATGCAGTTCACCCCTGTTAGAGATAAAAAATGCTGATTTGGATGGTAATATTAGAGTGATAGGATACAAGTGTGACAATTGTAATTACAACTCAATTTCAAAAGGGAAACCATATTTATACATATTCAGGTTGAAGTATCATGATCTCTGATATGGAAAGGAACAATATAATTGCAAAAATAGAAAAAGATGAGCCTGTTTTAGAATCCATCCAGTCATTGATTGAAGACTATGGAATTTATTCGGGTTTGATAGTTTTCGGGATTGGTATGCTGAGAGATCTGGAAATCGGATACTGGAATGGCAAAGAATATGAGAAGGAGGTTATAAAGGAAGCTGGAGAATTGGTTTCATTACACGGATCAATAACCTCCAATGAACCCTTTGTTCATGCACACGTTGCAGTTGCTACGAGTGATCATATAGTTAAGGGGGGCCATTTTTTCAATGCAGTGGCGGATCCATTGGTTGAACTGCACGTAATAAGGCTAGAAGAAGTGGTACTCAAGAGAAAATTGAACCAAAAAACCGGTTTAAATGAATTGAATTTCGATTAAATTTCAATGAGAGAATACCTTCCTAATTCTATCTGTAAGCAGTAATGTTCCTATGGATAATACTTTATTATTTTCAATATCTACAGCTGACATGGATGCTGGTCTTATCTCTATCCCAAAACTTTCCCTTTCATCCAAATCTAAAAAGCTTGCAACTACCGCCCTAATGGGCAGTGCATGACTAACCACCACGTAATTCCCGTCATAATCGCTTATGATGCTTCTCATCCTTTTGACCTGTGATAACCACGACTCCATTCCCAAATCTTCTCTGCTGAGTTTAGGAACATTTTCAAGTTTATATCCATTGTATTGACCCAGCCCACTTTCCCTCACTCTGGGATCTATCTTGACACTTAAATTAAGTCTATCAGCGATCGCATTTGCAGTTTGTCTTGTTCTCAATATGGGGCTACAAATGACACCGTCTATTTTCAATCCCTTTAACTGCTCAGCCGAAAATAAAACCTGTTCCATTCCTCTTTCTGTTAATGGATACCCCTCCAGGTCCTCCGTAATGATATTCATGACATTAGCAAGGCTTTCGCCGTGCCTTATGAAAATAGCTTTCTTAATCACTAGATCACCACATTACTTAAATCAGGTCAGGTTTATTTTATTTTAGTTTTTAAAAGCATAATGTTCATAACCCTGTAAATCAATGGGTTCATCGTTGGAATCATATAGGCCAAACCCCCTGTATGCTCTAGCCAAGAGAGGGAATTCCTCGGTAAAATGGCTGCTTGCGAATATTATTTCATAATCTCCACCAAAGGCATAGCAGCTTTTGTAGTCTTCAGTTTCGCAGACATTATTTTCAAGCTTTATTTTCACATTATTCAAAGATGATAGAATTTGGAGCGATTTAAAAGGTCCGTCGGAATCATCCATAGCTGCTTTCGGAGAATATCTTAATATGTTTTTTATTTTATCATAGGAGACATCAACATCTATAATTCCTTCTCCATTTGATATTCCATTCAAGTATTTCCTATACTCAAGGTATTGCTTCCCAATTTTATTAGTTATGTAGATATAATCACCAGGTTCCATTCCCCTCCTCCTTATTTCTTTGCCCATTTCAACCTCCCCGATTATTAGACCTGTCAAAGATATTCTTTCTCCCTCTTTCATATCTCCACCTTCATAGGTTACCTTGAACTTTTCCAATTCCTTAAAAATTCCTTCGGTTAGTTCTTCAACCCATTGGTAATCAAGATCGCGAGGAAATGTAAAGGATGCCATCATCTGCAAGCCTTGACCATTTTTTGAAATGATATCACTCATATTTATATCTACTAAAAATTTACCTATTTTTAGGGGACTCCAATCCCTTTTGAAATGTATATTTTCATTTAGCGTATCCATGGCCATTAACAAATATTTATTGCCCTGTGGAATGAAATGAACATCTTCGTTTTCATTATCCCTCCCAAGTCTTTTCCAGATTTTTTCTATAATCTTGCTCTCACCCAACTCTCCAATCTTCACAATAAGTTAAATAAAAGTATTTTAAAAGAATAGTGGAAGAAATGGATGAAATAGAGGTAGCCGATTACGTATATCTAACAAGATTTGGTGCCGCTTATTTGGAAGATATAGGGGCTGTTGTGGTTTCTGATGTACATCTGGGTTATGAGGAGGTCTTGGCAAAAAATGGGATATTCCTTCCAAGGGTACAGTCAGATATAATTTATGATACAGTCCAGGAGATTATGGACAAATACAACCCATCTAAATTCATAATTAATGGAGATCTCAAGCACGAATTCTCCAAAAATACTCCACAGGAATGGCAGGATGTTTACAAATTACTCGAGATAATATCTAAACGATCCCAAGCAATAGTAGTGAAAGGGAATCATGACAATTATGTAGCAAATATCGCATCAAAACTAAACATTAAGGTTTTTGACAAGTACCAGGAGGGAAGATATGTTTTTCATCATGGACATAAGAAATTTAGGTGGAAGGAATTTGCAATTATCGGAAACGAACATCCCTCAGTGGGGTTGCGCGATAGTGTTGGTTCAGTTGTTAAAATACCATGTTTTCTATTTTTCAAGGATAAAAAATTGATAGTCCTTCCAGCCCTTTCAATCTTTGCTGGTGGTTCAGATATGCTCAAATCCGATATAATGTCACCAGTTTTGAAAGGGGTTGATTTAAACAGTGCAAGAGTATATGGGCTATGGGAGCCATACGGTATCATAGATCTTGGGAATTTAGGTGATCTGTTATGATAATAGGTTTTATCTCAGCTGGTTTTAATCCACCAGATAGTCTGACGGTTGAAGAATTGAAATTTTTGAGGGAGTCTGATCATATTATAGTGGATTCTTACACCTCGCCTAATTTCATGAAGGAATTTGAATCTAAGCATTTGATAATTGCAAATAGAGAAATGCTAGAAAATTTTAGCTGGATTTTCCAATTGGGAGGAAAAGTAGCAATAGTGTCGCCAGGAGATATAACCGTAGCTACCACCCATTACAACATCTATGTGGAAGCCATTGGGAAAGGGATCGAGGCTAGAATCTTTCATAACTCCACCATTTTTCCACTTGCAGCTACGAGGGTTGGCCTCCATGTTTACAAAATTGGGCCACCCGTATCACTTCCAAGATTTACAGTTAAATATAGGCCCTACTCTTCCTATGATAAGATATTGAAAAATTTTACAGCAGGACTTCATACAATAATTCTGCTTGATACAGCACCTCCTCTAAAATTAAAAGAGGCCTTAGAAGAATTATTAGAGATGGAATCGGAAAAAAAGGGTAATTTATTAACCAAGGAAACGAAAATGGTGGTGGTATCAAGTTTAGGTATGGAATCTGAATCAATACTTTACGGTAAGATTGAGGACTTATTATCAAAAGACCCTGAAGTTCCTATTACGTTAATTCTTCCAGGCACTTTACATTTCATGGAGGAAGAATATCTTCAAATGTTCAATATAAATAAATAACCTAGCAAAGGATAAATGATAAAGGTTTTTAAATAGTTTCAATTCATGATTAAGAAGGTGAACAGATGCAATCAGCACAAATGGCGTATGATAGGGCAATTACTGTTTTCTCTCCTGATGGTAGGCTATTCCAAGTAGAATATGCTAGGGAAGCGGTTAAAAGAGGAACCACAGCAGTGGGAGTTGTTTATAAGACAGGTGTTATTCTTCTAGCAGATAAAAGAATTAAAAGTCCATTGATTGAGGAAAACAGCATAGAGAAAATATTCGTTATTGATGAGCAGATTGGAGCTGCAACATCCGGTCTCATAGGCGATGCAAGAATATTAATTGATTATGCTAGGGTTCAGGCACAGTCAGAAAAATTAACCTATGGGCAGAATGTTACTGTAGAAGCATTGGTGAAGAAGGTTTGCGATCTACTGCAGCAATATACACAGTATGGAGGAGTAAGGCCCTTTGGAGCTTCACTGCTCATAGGGGGTATAGATGACACCGGTCCACACCTGTTTGAAACAGACCCGAGTGGCTTAAGCACCGGATATAAAGCAGATGCCATAGGAGCAGGTAGGGATCAAGCAATAGAGATATTGGAGAAGGAATATAAAGAAGGCATGAACCTTCAGGAAGCTGCAAATTTAGCATTAAAAGCACTAAAAGCTGGACTGGAGCAGGGTCAGAGTTTGGGGACCATAAGTGCTGGATATATAAATCAAGGGGAAAAGTTCAAAATAATGTCACAAGAAGAATTAAAGAAGTTGTTTAATATATAATATAAGGGGTAAAGATGGTACGGGTTGAAGATGCCTTAGTTGCCCGCTATGAAACCAAGGGTCATAAGTTTGAAATATTGATAGATCAGAAACTGGTAGATTTAATAAAATCTGGCAAGAATGTTGACGTCAGAGAATATATGGCAATTGATACCATATTCAAGGACCACGCAAAAGGTGACAAGGCAAGCGAAGAATCTATAAAAGAAGCTTTTGGCACTACTGACATAAATGAAGTGGTAAAAGATATAATCAAAAAGGGTCAGGTGCAGCTGACAACTGAACAAAGGAGAAAAATGACAGAGGAAAGGAAGAGACAGATAATTGAGATAATTGCCAGAGAATCCATGAACCCACAAACAGGTGCACCACATCCTCCTCACAGAATTGAAAAGGCCATGGAAGAAGCGAAGGTAAGGGTTGATCCATTTAAGACTGCTGAGGAGCAAATACAGGATGTGCTTAAAGCCATAAAGGTAATTCTGCCCATAAGGTTTGAACATGTAAAGCTTCAAATAAAAATACCTGGAAGTGATTATGGGAAATTGTATTCAGAGTTGACAAGAATGGGAGAGATAAAATCCGAGAATTGGGGCAATGATGGCAGTTATACTATGGTACTGGAAATTCCAGCAGGCATACAGGATCAAGTTTTCGAAGTAGTAAATAAAAGGACTAAAGGTAACTCTGAGATTAAGATATTGAAATAAGGAAGGTGTGTCGAATTGGATTTAAATAAAAAAATTGTATTGCCGGGAGAGGAAATTGATATAAATGGCTTCAAACAAGGAAATGGATTATATTTCGAAGATGGAAAGTATTATTCCTATCAGCTAGGCCTGATTCAGGTTTATAATAACTTCGTTAATATAATACCACTATCTGGAAAATACTTTCCTTCAAAAAATGACAAAGTAATTGCAAAGGTCATAGAGATCGCCCCTTCTTTTTGGGTCCTAGATATAAACAGTCCATACCCCGCATTCCTGCATGTAAATGATACGCCATGGAAACCATCGTCTGGAGAATTAGCGAAAATATTGAATGTAGGCGATACTGTCTATGCCAAAGTCAATGAAATAACAGAGTCAAGGCAGATATGGTTATCAATCAAGGAACCAGGCCTAAGAAAGATCGAAGGTGGTCATATAGTGACAGTACAGCCCAGCAGAGTTTCCAGAATTATAGGAAAAGGCGGATCAATGGTAAACATGATAAAGGAGAGTACGGGTGTAAAAATTCAGCTGGGGCAGAATGGAGTTGTATGGCTGGATGGAGAGCCTGAGAAAGTTCTGGAAGTAATAAGAATTTTGAAATTTATTGAGGAAGAATCAACTGCATCAGGACTAACAGATGCAGTGAAGAGCAGACTTGAAAAATCAAGGTGATTGTTATGGGTATGCAGTCGGATATTAAATTGATAGATGAAAACGGATTAAGAATAGATGGCAGGAAACCTGATGAATTAAGACCGATTAAGATAGAAGTGGGAGTTCTGAACAGAGCGGATGGATCTGCGTATATTGAATGGGGAGGAAATAAGATATTGGCTGCGGTTTATGGGCCAAGAGAGGCTTTCCCTAAGCATACGCAAAATCCTTCAAGGGCTATTGTCAATGCTAGGTATAACATGGCAGCATTTTCCGTCGATGAAAGAAAGAGACCCGGGCCTGACAGAAGGGCGGTGGAAATAAGTAAAGTCATTTCAGAAGCATTGGAGGCATCTATATTTGTGGAACAGTTCCCCAGGACAAGCATAGATGTGTACATTGAGGTTTTACAGGCCGATGCTGGAACAAGAATTGCAGGTCTCACAGCAGCTTCGGTGGCACTTGCGGATGCTGGAATACCTATGAAGGATCTCGTTGTTGGGTGTGCAGCTGGGAAAGTTGATGGAAAAATAGTCCTTGATCTAAATAAGGAAGAAGACAATTATGGAGAGGCAGATTTACCACTTGCAATTATTCCAAGGACTCAAGAAATTGTATTGATGCAGATGGATGGAAACATGACAAGGGAAGAGGTCAGGGAAGCCATAGAAATGGCTAAAAAAGCGGCATTATTTATATCGAATCTCCAAAAGGAAGCCTTAAGAGCAAAGTATGAAAAAGGTGAGATACAAAAGACTGAAGAAAATTCTAATGAGGGGGTGAACAAGGGTGAGTAAGGGATCGGACGAAATCGTTTATGGACTTAAGAGGGACTATTTAGAAAAGATATCCTCAAAGGGGACAAGAATAGACGGAAGAAGTGCAATTGAATATCGTCCCATAGTAATAACCCCCAATTATGTAATAAGGGCTGAGGGAAGTGCCGATGTAAAACTCGGAAAGACAAGGGTCCTAGTTGGGGTTAAAATGGAACCAGGTGAACCATTCCCAGACACTCCAAATCAAGGAGTTTTAACCACCAATGCTGAACTGATTCCAATGGCTTCACCAACTTTCGAAGCAGGTCCTCCTAATGAAGATTCAATAGAATTGGCTAGGGTTGTGGACAGATCAATTAGGGAATCCAAAATGATAGATCTTGAAAAACTTGTAATAACTCCTGGGGAAAAGGTATGGATAGTATATGTGGACATACACGTTTTGGATTATGATGGAAACCTCATAGATGCAAGCCAATTTGGGGCAGTTGCTGCACTTCTTAATACCACCGTTCCAGGTTCAAGATATGGAATGGAAGATTTCCCATTACCAATAAATCATGTGCCTGTTATTACAACTTTTGCCAAAATTGGCAAGCAACTCTTTGTAGATCCTAGTTTAGAAGAGGAAGAGGTTTCATCTGCCAGATTATCTATAGCCACAGATGAAAATGGGAATATAGTTGCAATGCAAAAAGGTCTTTCTGGAAGCTTCACGCAGGAAGAAGTTTATAGTGCCATAGACAAGTCAATTGAAATAGGAAAAGATATTAGGAAGAGATTATTTGGGAGGTGAACTATATGAGCAAAAGGACAAGGAAGGTTGGTAGTGCAGGCAGATTCGGTGCAAGATATGGATCCACAATGAGAAAGAGATGGCTGGAAATAGAAGAATTGAGGAAATCAACTTACCTCTGCCCAAGATGCCACCATGTATCTGTAAAGAGGGAGAGTACTGGTATATGGGGTTGCAGGAAGTGTGGATTCACTTTTGTGGGTGATGCCTATTCACCTGAAGTAAATAAGGAATTCAGGAGAGTGAATTTAGAGAATGTTTAAGTGTGTGAGGTGTGGAAGAGAACTAAAGGATGAACGCGATACCTCACAATTTGAGTGCGAATGTGGGTCAAAGGTATTCATAAGAATACCTTCCAATACTATAAAAGTGATAGAAGTCAAATAAATGCAAATCTGTCAAGAATGCATTCGTAGATATGGCGGGATACCAAAAGGATTCGAAGAAGGAATCCAATGCCATATCTGTAATGGAGTTTTTCAAAAGGTTGACCAACTCATAGACCTATTCTTGAACGAAACAAAGGAATATGAGTTCTCTACATTTCTCATAGGCTCTTCGTTCCCCAAAAAACAGATTGAACTGGATTCATCCATTTTAAGTGAACAGTTTCCTAAAGGAAGGGGGCTGAAACATCATTTTAATTCCTTAATTGGCAGCAGAATAGAGAAATTGACAGGAAAAACTGTTGAGTTCAAAGTTCCAGAACTAGTATTCAAATTCAACTTGGAAGACTTTTCAACAGAACTGGAAATTAAGCCAATCTATGTGGCAGGTAGATATCTTAAATTGAAAAGAGGAATACCACAGTCACCATGGATTCATCCTGGTGCCAATGAATCTTTATCGGTTTCTGAATATATAGGAATTCCAATAACTAAAAGTTTCAAGGGTAAGGATTATAATTTCTTTGCTTCAGGAAGGGAAGACGTGGATGTATTGATGTTGGGTAACGGTAGACCATTTTATGTGGAAGTACTAAAGCCAGTCAAGAGAAGTTCTGATTTAATGGAGATTGAGAATAAAATAAGTAATTTTTCTGGGGGTGCCATAGAAGTTAGAGAATTGCATATTGCAAATTCAGAAGAGATAGAGAAAATGAAGGAGGAATTGCATGATAAATTGTATGAGGTATCTATAGAATTGGAATCCCCGATAGAAAATCTGGAATCCAAATTAGAAAACATAAAAAATCTGGAGATACTGCAGAGGACCCCTAATAGGGTATTAAAGTCAAGATCAGATCTCGTAAGGAAAAAAATGGTATATTCCATAGAAGTGGTGGATTATAAATATACACAAGCTAAAATAAGGATAAAAGCTTCCAGTGGGACTTACATAAAGGAGTTCATTCATGGTGACAATGGAAGAACGACGCCTTCTCTTTCGTCCATACTTGGGGTAAACATTAAAATAGATTATCTTAATGTATTAGAAGTTAATTAGGGGTAGATTCCTATGGCAAAGATGTCACACGGACCAAGAGCCAAGACGAGAAGCAAAATACGAAAAAGGTTAAGTGAGAGAGGTCCCATACCGGTTAATAGGTTAGTTAAGGCTTTCCAGATAGGGGACAAGGTAGCGATAGATATTGAGCCATCATATCATAATGGAATGCCGTTCAAAAGATTCCAGGGCTATACAGGCGTAGTGGAAGGTGTTAGGGGAGACGCATATATAGTAAGGATAAGTGACGGAGGAAAGGAAAAAATTGTGATATCACACCCAGTGCATCTTAAAAGGGCGTGAATATGAAAATAAATTATATTCCATCTTCAGTTGCTAAGGAATATTTAGAGAATCTTTCAAAGGAATCACAGTTAAATGATGTGCAAAAGGAGGCTCTGAAACATCTTCAAAAAACATCGAAGCTGTCCTCCAATGATGCGTTGAAATTGAAAGATGAGCTCATGACTTTGGGCTTAAGCGAATTTGTTTCTGTAAAGATTGTTGATATTTTACCCAATAATATTGATGAATTAAGGGCAGTAGTATATCCTCATCTTTCCAACCTTGATACTGAATTGGGGCAGAAAATTCTTGAAATAGTTGGAAAGTATAGGTGATTTCTTTTGGATGAATTTGACGACTATGCATATATATTAGATATTCTCCCCCAGGGAAGGTTGGAGGAGAAGATTTACAAGAGGGTGCCATTAGCTCTAGCTATAGGAGAGAAAAACCTAAAACTGCTAGAACTGGTTCCCAAGCAGGGTGCTGTGCTTACCATTGGGGATAGGGTATACATAGGAAAAGATAAGGAGAAAAGAGATAAAATAGAAAGTGTAAGAGGCAGGATAAATTATAATCAATTAACCCCGGGTGCTCAAAACGAACTGGAATATGTCCTCAGAATGATAGTGGAAAACAATCAGGACAGGTTCATCAATTTTTTCAATACAGCAGGACCTATTACGAACAGGTTACACCAGCTAGACCTCTTATACGGTGTGGGAAAAAACATAATGTGGGAAATATTGGATGAGCGCAAGAAAGGACCATTTAAAGATTTCCAAGATTTAAAAGCAAGGGTAAAGGGGCTAAGGGATCCTGAAAAGATGATTGTCGAAAGAATACTGAGAGAATTGAAGAATAAGGACGAGAAATACAAGATATTTGTTGCAAGATGAAGTTTGGAAAAAGTTCAGGGACACATATATTGTTAAATGAGGAAATTGCAAAGAGGATTGTCAGTTGCGCGAAAATTAAGGATAAAATTGTACTGGAGGTAGGACCTGGTTCAGGTTCCCTGACAAGATTCATGGAAGGTTATAAAAAACTGTATTTGATTGAATTGCAAGAGGAATTCAGGCAGTACATAGATGGGAAATTTCCAAATTCAACTTTAATAATAGGGAATGCACTGAAGGTGGAATGGCCTGATTTCCAAGTCTTCATATCAAATCTCCCCTATAACATTTCAACCCCAATTTTGGAAAAACTGCAAAACAAAAATTTTGAGGAGGGGGTGATCATGGTGCAGAAGGAAGTAGCAAACAGAATACTGGCAACTCCAGGGAATGGTGAATATTCTCGATTGTCCGTGGGGATGCAACTCAGGTTTAAAATTAAAAAGTGCTTTGATGTTTCACCCTCAAATTTTAAGCCGGCTCCGAAGGTATACAGTACTGTACTGCACCTGGAGCCTAAAAATATACCAATAAATAATGATTTTGATGAATTCCTGAAAAAGTTGTTCTCAGAGAGAAGGAAAATGATTTCCACCATATTGAAAAATCCTGATTTACCACATAGAAGGCCAGAGGAATTAGCACCTGAAGAATTGCTGGAACTTTATTTAAATATTAACAAAAGTTAATGTGCAACGATTTTAATTACATCTCCGTTGTTCAGTACATACTCTTTCCCAAGTATTCTCTTAGTTCTCCCATTTATTGCTCTAATGAAGTTTTCGCCCAAATCAGTGTGTATTTTATATGCTAGATCCAGTGCTGTAGAACCTTTTTTCATCAGTATTGCATCAGGGAGGACATTGCCCGATTTATCAGTCCAGTGAGTCTCATCCTCTACCGGATATACCACGATATAATTTAGAACATCGTATACCATTCGTTCAAGAGCCTGCTGTACACCAGTTCCTCCATTTGCTTTGATAAACTTCCTTATCCTTTCAAGAGCATCCTTCTGCTGATTATTTAATTTAGATTCATCTATTATCACAAAATCATCATCACCAGGATTGTATTTAATGAGGCCAGCTTTACTTGCTTTCTTCAGAGCCAATTCAAAATCTCCAGAAACTGGAAAAATACCTCTAGCCTTTATTGCTTCCAGCTGCCCGGGAGAGAGCAGATCAGCTTTAGTCCCAACTATCATGGAGGGTTTTGAATATTTTATCAATTCTTCTGCTATTCTCAATGTATCCTCTTCACTCCAATTTTTAAAATTAGAAGGTACTCCAGCACTTTTTACTGCCAGGGCTGTGGTCTTTTCATCTATGCCAAGTCCCGCTACTTTTGAATGTATTAACTCTTCAACTTTCCCTCCCTCTGATTCTATCTTTCTTAGACCTTTCTGTAAATTATCTCCTATTATGCCGGCTATCCACATTACAATTTCTCGATGAACAAATTCATAATCATCCAGAGGATCGAACTTTCCATATCCTACGAAGTTACCCTGTCTGTCAAGAGATCCTGTTGAATCCACAACCTGTATAAATCCCTCAGCTTTCCTCAGGTCATCCAGAAACTTGTTGCCAAGCCCCTTGCCGAGGTGGGCATCAGGCACAAGACCGGCAACATCTATGATTTGTATAGGCACATACCTTATGCCGTTTTCACATTTTCCAAATTTTGGGTTGCAGTGTTTTCCAATTTCTGAATCTGGGCATTTTGCCCTGACATAAGCAACTCCAATATTGGACTCAATTGTTGTAAATGGATAATTTCCAATACCCACAATATTTTCAGTGAGGGCAGAAAAAAGGGTACTCTTTCCCACATTGGGTTTGCCGATAATCCCTATTTGATTGCTCATTCAACTTCTGCCTCTACCAGCCCAAAATTTAGGGGGCATCTACCGCTTTTTATTTCCAAAATCTTCAACTTGGAATCCTCTGGAACTGAATTGAATATACAGATTGAAGAAAATGGGCATTTTATATTTTCACATTCGACCCTTTTATATGAAATTATTGCACCTTCTTTCGCATACCTCTTTGGCACCATAACATTTCTAGGTAACTCTTCAACTTCCACTGTTATAACCTTGTTATTGGGATGAATGAAGCATTTATGTTCCTTCTCTCTGGATTTTACAACTCTATATTGTTTATTGGGTTTAAGATTATAACACACATTTTTTAAATTGCATGTCCCACACTCTTTTAAAGGTCCAATGAATAAAAATTCTGATCCCTCCTTTGCAAGGTATTGCGGAACCAAGGTTATTATCATTGAATTATACCACCCCTGTTATTCTTACAGCCTCTCTAGCAGCAGCTTCGCTAAGGCCATTTTCTCCCAATATGGTATACCTGTCCGGCCTTATTTTATGGGCCATCATGAGAGCCTGAACACCCTCATCCTCTGTTAGACCAACTTGATAAAATTGCGTTGGGGCCCCTATCTTTTCCAATGTATCTTTAATCATTTTCCAGTCCCCTCCGTGCAGATACATAGAAATTATGGTACCGATACCGCACAGTTCGCCATGAAGTGCCTGGCTTTTACCCAGTGCCTCTACGGCATGTGCAAACATATGTTCTGATCCAGAAGCTGGTCTGGAGGAACCCGCAATGCTCATGGCTATTCCTGAATAAGCTATCTGTTTCATGACGAACCAAACGCTTTCCTCCAGATTCGGTTTAATTTGTGAAGCATTATTTATTATTTCTTTCGCTGCAAATTCTGATATCATCATTGCAGAGTTACTTATCCTCTCTCCCTTAAGCCTATGGGCCAAAGCCCAGTCTTTTACTGCTGTGATATTAGAAAGAACATCGGCAGCTCCAGACGCCAGGTATCTAAAGGGTGCCTTAACCATAATTTCGGTGTCAGCTACTATAGCCACAGGCATATTTGCCTCCACGGACACGGATATTCCATTTCTGATTATGGACGCTCTTGGGGATGCAACACCATCATGGCTAGCTGATGTGGGTACTGAAATAAAATCAATTCCAAGATCAAACGAGGCTTTTTTAGAAATATCTATCTTTGTACCCCCACCTACCCCGATAATAGTTTCGGCACCTATTTTCTTTGCTTCGGATTTAACCGTTTCAACATTTTCATCAGTGGCTTTTCCTACGTTGATTATTTTCGCATCAACATTCATGGAATTTAAAATTTCAAATACTTTGTTTCCAGCCAATTTAGAAGTTACCTCACCGGTAACAATTATACATTTTTTTGCCCCTCCTACTTTTTCATAAACCTCTCCTATTTTTTCAATAGCTCCATGTCCACCTATGACAATGCGTGGCAAGATCATTTCTGTTAGCTTTTCGAAGGGCACAGACTTCTATGAGTTTTATATATATATGATTTTGCGAATTCCTATAGAAAATATATAAGAAATCAATTAAATACCCAGAACGTGATTAACTTCCTCACAATTGCCATGGGGGCTATGTGCCCTCTTCCCACGAATTGATATATTTCAACTGCTCTTCCGTTAGTTTATCAATATGAATCCCATTTACTTTTAGGAAAATTTCAGCAACCTGTCTATCTACTTCCTCCGGAACGGGGTAAACTTTAGCATCCCTTGGCCTGTTCTTAGCCAGATATCTGGCAGTAAGCGCCTGAATTGAGAAAGATAAATCCATTATTTCAACTGGATGTCCTTGTCCTGCTGCCAGATTTACAAGTCTTCCATCTGCAAGAACAAACACTTTTTTATTGAATAGATTGAATCTTTTGACATTTCTTCTAACTTCAATACCCTTTGACACCTTTTCAAATTCTTCTACGGAAACCTCATTGTTGAAATGACCGGCATTTGCTAGGATTATGCCATCCTTGGCCCTTTTTACATGTTCTAAAGTAACCACATCCTTGACGCCAGTAGCAGTAACCACCAAATCTGCATCTTCAATTGCCTTTTCCATGGGCATCACGGTGAATCCATCCATCTTTGCTTCAATTGCTTTAAACGGATCAATTTCAGTGACTGTAACGATGGCTCCCATACCTTTCATTCTGTTCGCTATTCCCTTACCACACCAACCGTATCCTGCCACCACAACCTTCTTTCCAGCAATGATCAGATTTGTTGAGTTCATTATTCCATCCAAGGTGCTTTGACCGGTTCCATATCTATTATCGAACAAGTGCTTCATCAGGGCATCATTGACATCAAACATGGGAAATTTTAGCACTCCCGCCTTTTCCATACTCTTCAGTCTTATGACTCCTGTGGTCGTTTCTTCATTTCCACCAATTAAGTTTTCTGAGAGATCCTTATTCTTTATGGCAAGGGCGGTTAAATCTCCTCCATCATCTATAATAATGTTAGGTTTAATAGACAAGACTTTCCTCAAATTTTCATAGTATTCATCGCTTGTCATTCCTCTTCTGGCGTGAACATCAATTCCGAAATCATTCTTTAAGGATATGGCGACATCATCATCAGTGGAAAGAGGGTTGCAGCCCGCTACGCTAACTTGAGCACCCCCATCCATTAAGGTGAGCGCAAGTACGGCAGTTTTGGCTTCAAGATGCATTGCCATGCTGATTTTCATACCTTCAAACGGTTTCTCCCTTTTGAAGTCCTCCCTTATCTTTGCAATAACCTTCATCCATTCTTCTGCCCATTTAATTTTGTTGAATCCATCATTCATATAATGGTTAATCCGTGACACTAATTAGAATTTTCCAATATACGATTAATTAGTGATCAAGGAGCTCCTTCTTTCTTATATTTACAGCTGTTAAAAGAAAACCTTCAGAGAATTTCTCCACCTTGATGTCTTCTAACTTAAGGAGACCTTCATCATAGAAGTTTATCCCGTCTTCGCCTATTAGAATAGGGGAATAGTATATTGTCAAAACATCCCAAAGATTTGATTTCAAGAAATTGCTAATAACAGTTTTTCCTCCTTCCACTAAAATTCTTTCGATTCCCATCTCTCCTAATTTTTGTAATATGAAATTCACAGTCAGAGGCTCACCTTCGGAAGAAACATATTTAATGTTACTTGAATCATTCTTAATTCCGCTAACCGTTGTAAAAATGATTACTTCCCTGTTGTATTGAAAAACCCTATAGTTTCTATCCAGCTCCAACTTGCTGTCTAATATTATGGCCCTAGGATTTCTATCTGAATTATAGTACTTTGGATTAACTGTGAGCTTTGGGTCGTCATTTTTTATTGTATTTTTACCTACAAGTATTCCATCTACTTCTGCCCTCAACTTATGAACCCTGACCATGTCTTCAAAGGACGAGAATTTGTAGGGTTTACCATCTGGCATTGCGATCTTTCCATCCATAGAGCATGCAAAATTGATATGAACATGAGGATATTTTAAATCCATCGGGCTATTATTGCATTAATTTATTAAATGTTCTTGTAATACCATAGCATGGAAAATGTTGGTTTTATAGGCTTGGGTAAGATGGGTATTCCTATGGTGAAGAACATTCAAAAGGCCGGATACAATGTTATCGTTTTCAACAGATCAAAGGAAAAATATAAGTTGCTGGGAGATACAGAATTCAAAATAGCGAAAACGCCAAGGGAGGTTGCAGAAAATAGCAAATTTACAATAACAATGTTGACCGATTCAGAGGCAGTTAAGTCGCTTTTTCAAGGGCCTGACGGCATTCTCTCCGGATTGGGCCCAGGCAAGATATATATCGATATGAGTACTATTTCCCCTACAGTAACTGAAGAAATAGCAAAGATGGTTGAAGGTAAGGGTGCTGAATTCTTGGATGCTCCTGTCACTGGATCAATACCTGCAGCTGAAAAAGGAGAGCTAACCATTATGGTGGGTGGAAAACTCGATACCTTCGAAAAATCTAAAAAAGTTTTTAGTGCCATGGGCAAAAACATAATTTATATTGGGCCCACTGGAAGTGGAATAAAGATGAAGATGATAAATAACATAATTCTCGGTGTGAATATGCTCATATTATCTGAGGCCATAAAATTTGGAGAATTCTTAGGAATAAATCCTGAAACACAGATCAAGGTACTTTCCACGGGTTCAGCTTCGTCTAAGGTGCTTGAACTAAAGAAAAACAACATATTGAAAAATGAGTTTGAACCGCTCTTCAATTTAGAGCACGAAAGGAAGGACATTAGCTATGCAACTGAGCTTGCAAGAAGAATGACATTCCCCTTAATTTTAACCCCACTAGCTGAACAGATATACACAATGGGGGTAAATGCAGGATTAGGAAAATTGGATTTTTCCGCAATATACAGATTATTATCAAATTTAATGGACAAATCATGAACTAAATTTAATCTGTCAATTTTTCTTCCACTCTTATTCATTCATTAAATAATCATTCTTTTATTTAACAGAAAATTCCATGAAATTAAGAATAACCTAATTTCATTTGCAGGTATCATAAAGATTTAATTAGGGTAACCTAATTACAGATAAGTGAGAAAGAACTACGAAGATTACATTATAGCGGTGTGGGAGGTAATGGAAACCAATAATAAGGTATTGATTAAGGATGTAAGTGAAAGGTTAAAGACGTCAGTGCCAACAGCCTGGGAGGAATTGCACAGATTGGAATCAATGGGTTTTATTTCATTTGAAAAGGAAGGAATAAAATTTACTGACTTTGGTTATGAAAATGCAAAGAGGGTTATTATGAATCACAGAATTGCGGAACTCTTTGTTTATAAAATGCTGGAGGTTCCATGGGAGGATACCCACGAAGAGGTAATGGAATTTGAACACAGTTTAAAGGATAATCTTATGGACAGGCTGTGGAGGAATATGGGTAGACCTTCAACTTGTCCTCATGGTAATCCTATTAATCCGGAAGATAAGTTAAACGAGACAAATCTCAATCATGTAATTGGAGGAAAATATAGACTAATTAGGCTCACTTATGAAGATCACACACTTCTGAAAAAATTTGCCAGCAATTCCATCTTTCCAGGTACGGAAGTAAAAGTAAATAAATATAGTACAGGATGGGAAATTTTAGGTCCCAATGGCACAACTGAGGTAAATGGAAAACTAGCGAACTCTGTTAGATTGATTTAGATGAATCCAAAGCTGAAAAAACTATTGCCCATTCTTGGGCCAGGCTGGGTCGTAATGATGGCGGATTTAGATGGGCCGTCAGTGATAACGGCAGTTGAATCCGGCATACAATTTCAAGGAAAGCTCATATTGCTTTTGTTGATTCTAACAGTACCTCTATATTTGATTCAGTCCACTGCCTCCAGGATAGGGGCAGTGACACAAAAATCCTTGGGAAAGATTATATCTGAGAAGTTCGGCCATGGATACACGGTATTTACAGTTTTTTCAACAGGAATTATAGATTTTGCTGCCTATGTAGGAGAATTCACAGGAGCATCTATTGCTAGTTTGATATTAGGAATTCCAGTAATATTGACAATACTGCTAATACTTCTGTTTCATACTCTGATAATATTTTCAGGTAGGTATATTCAAATTGAAGGAAAGTTGGTTCTTATATCATTCATACTTTTCATTTTCCCAGTGCTTGACTTATTCATACATCCGGCTCCCGTGAGACCTGAGGATCTAATTCCATATTCCCCAAGCCTTTCATTTCTGATGCTTGTTGCCGCAAATATAGGGGCGGTGATAATGCCCTGGATGCTTTTCTATCATCAATCTGCTGATGTTGACCGTGGAATAAATATAAGTAATCTGGACAGGGAGAATAAGGGCACAATATTGGGGGCATTGATTTCAGAACTTTTGATGATATCTATAGTCATATTCTCCTGGCGAGTTAGTCAATATGGATATCCCGGTACTGAAGACGGACTTTCGCTTCTGGAAAAGGTATTTATAAACGCAGTCGGAGTCTGGTTTGTTTATTTATTTGCTGTGGCACTTTTAATAGCAAGTTTTCTAGCTCTGATGGTTATATCCATGAGCATGAGCTATGCAATGAGCGACGCATTGAAGATAAAAGGCTCCTTCAACACCTCAATAAAGGAAAATCTGGCTTTCTATGCAATATACTTTGTTGAGATAATTCCAGCTGCTTTCATTGTTCTTTATTACAAATTTCTGATACAATTAGCTTTAACCATCATGGTTATAAATTCCATAGTTCTGGCATTTCCTCTGTATGTAATAATAAAGATTTCAAGCGATCCGAGTATAATGGGGAATTATGCTATTAGCAATAAGAAAAAATATGCACTGATACTCACGGGTGTAATTATAATTTCCATAGGTATCATATCCATCCTGAGCTTGATTTGATTCTCCAAAAATTAAGAACCATGGAAAAAGTAAATAATCATTCTTTGCATGGCAAATAGTGATTGTTTCACCAATAGATTACAGGTATGGTAGGAAGGAAGTAAAAGAGATATTCTCAGAGGAAGGCAGGTTAAAATATTTATTAATGGTAGAAAGCGAAATATCAAATACAGAAGCGAAACTGGCCATAATACCGGAAAGCGCTGCTAAAGAAATTTCAAAAAAGGCCAATATAGAATATGTTAAGCTAGAAAAAGTGAAGGAGATAGAATCAGAGATAAATCATGATATAATGGCCATGGTAAAGGAATTATCAAACGTATCTGGGGATGCAGGAAAGTATGTTCATTTAGGTGCCACAAGCAACGATATAAATGACACTGCAACAGCCCTGCAATTGAAGGATTTCTTAATTTACCTGGAGGAGGACTTTTCAAAATTGGAAAATACACTATATTCACTGGCCAAATCACACAAAGAAACACCAATGATAGGAAGAACCCATGGCCAGCATGCACTTCCTATAACATTTGGCTTAAAAGTTTCAGTGTATTTAAGCGAAATCATGAGACACCACGAGAGGTTGATTGAAGCCAAGAAGAGGATCCTCGTTGGGAAATTTATGGGTGCCGTTGGGACAGGAGCAGCATTGGGAAAGAAGACCATGGAAGTTCAGGAGAAATTAATGGAAAGTTTAGGCCTTGGAATAGAGGAAGGTCCAACTCAAATTGTGAATAGGGACAGATATGTAGAGTACGTATCAGTAATAGCAGGAATAGCTACATCCTTAGAGAAATTTGCTACGGAAATCAGAAATCTACAGAGGCCAGAAATAGATGAAGTTCAGGAACCTTTTGACCAAGAAAAACAGGTTGGATCGAGCACCATGGCACAAAAGATGAATCCTGTTATTTCTGAAAATGTTTGCTCGCTAGCAAGGATCATTAGGGGGTTCTTAACCCCTATGCATGAGTCAGCAATTTTATGGCACGAAAGGGATTTGACCAACAGTGCTGCTGAGAGATTCATTATACCTTATGTCTCAATATTAATAGATGACATAATGCTGAAAACGAATTACGTTTTCTCAAATTTGAAAGTCAACAAGGAAAAGATGCTAAAGAACCTCATGATGAATGACTTGATTATGGGGGAGGCTTATATAATGTACCTGGTGTCAAGAGGATACAGTAGGCAGGATGCGCATGAAATCGTGAGGAAATCTTCAATGGAAGCTAGGAAAAATCAAACCAGATTAATAGATGAGGTAAGGAAGATAACCAACTTGAATGTTCCAGAGGCCAATCCATTGGATTACATAGGAAATTCCATGGAGATAGTCGACAGTATTCTGGAAAAATATCAAATTCATCTGAAGAAATATCATTAAGGGTCTCTATTAAGAAAACATTTTTATCATGAAATTATTGTAAATGGAATGTCCATTTTCAATATTGAAATAGACTTCGTTAGAGATTCAGAGAGGATAATAAGGATATCAAGGATATCGTTTTGGGTGGAGACTTTAACTATCTTAATTGGTCTGCTAATAGTAGTTTTTTGGATCTTTAACTATCTTAACAGATTATTGGATATGCCACTATACATTGTTTTTTACACCATTGCCATGATGTTTCTCATAATCTCTTCCACTAAGATTTACGTTTCACATATAAAATTTAGTGAAATCAGGACAGACAAGGTCAAAAACGAAATGAAAGATGAGCTTGCTAAAAAAGGCAGGAATCTCCTAATTTCAGGCATTTTAATCTTGATCGTTTTGGGTTCAATTTCTTTATTGCTACCTCATTATGAAAATTTAAGTTATCATTTAGCTCAAGGCCAATCCATAACTCTCAAACCACAATTGAATTTTCAATCAGCCAATATTAATGGAATGTGGATTTCAGGTACGGGCACGACAATGGTAATATCTCAAGATGGTTCAAGAATTGTGCTAAATGATTCCTCTGTTAATCCTTCTAATGAGATTTATTTAGCCCAAGGTGAAAGCTATACTGTACAGCAAATTCAAGGTAATTCAAATTTAGTGGTACAATACTCTGGAAATTACATTCCCTATTATCTGAGTATATTGCTCTCTGTAACATCCTTGATCCCTGCTCTATATTGGGTAATTAGGTTAAGAAGGTGAGATGAAATGGCAAAGATTGAAGAGTTATGTTTCTATTATGAAAAAGGCAACTGCAATTTCATGTTAAGCTCCATATCCAAATGCAACCTTTGCCCAAATTTCGTATCATTCAAGAAAGAGGCTAGAGATATTTCAGGTACTGATTCATTGCCAGTGACATACTTTGATCTAGTAATCAAAGAAAAGGGGAGCGGATTCCAAAAATCGCTCCCTATATCCTTGGAATGATTATTTGCCACATTATTAGAAATAGTATAATAAGTGAAACAGCAGCCACTATGTAATTCCTAAGTTTCTCATTCTTATTTAGTACAGGAATATTCATTAGCACATAACCACCATCAAGAGGTACTATTGGAAGTACGTTCGTTAGTCCAAGTGCAAAATTGAGCCAGAATAACCAATAGAATGTTTCTTCTAAGATCCAAACGGTGGGTGATGATGCATAGGAATACATCAGTACATCTGGAAGAGGCATTTCAAAGTGGAGGGGAAGGCCCACATAAATGAAAAGACCAAGAATCCCTTGGCTGAAGGGATTTCTGATCAAGTTTAAATAAGAATACTGATCGAAATATTCTAATCCTAGTGGATCCAAATATACGCCAAGGTAAGGAAGATTTTTATCTCCGGGAGAGGGGGTTACTCCTTGGGACAGCAGATAATTGTATCTTGAACCCAAAGTTACAGTATAATTTTCCAATTTTCCGCTAGATAGAGCCGTCAGTGTTATTGTATCCCCCGGTTTATACTTGTAGAAAATTTTTAAAAAATCTGAATAATTGTATATATATTGACCATTCAAGGAAATTAGAACACTGCCAACCTTTATTGTTGAATTATATGCAGGGGAGTCTTTTATTAAACCTGTTATATAAAGTCCATAATAAGTCCTAATTTCAAACCTATAATATTCATTTCCGTTTATATTCATAGAATTGTTGGCTGACACTCTATCTCCATTAATTTCCACATTAGGATTATGACTTAAAACGGTTACATTTACCATATTTCCAGGAATTAAGGACAATGAGAATATCTGGGAATAATTTGTTATATGTATGTTGTCAATGGATTGAATTATCTCTCCCGGCTGAAAGCTTGGATTTATTGATCCATATACCACGGCTCCAGGAACTGGTGCTATATAATTTGCAATTGATACAGCTGCAATTATTGTGACGATTGCTATAATAATATTCATAGCCGGACCAGCAGCAAATATTTTCGCTCTTGTCTTTGGATCCCTTTGTTTAACTTCCTCCTCATCTGGTTCCACAAAGGCTCCAACTGGAATTATTAGCCATAGCAGTCCAGTGCTCTTAACCTTTATATTGAACCTCCTGGCAGCTATGCCATGGGAGGCCTCGTGCAAAGCAACCGCAACGATCAAACCAACAATCCCATATAAGATTGGTATTGCTGGATTTATTCCAGGCAGGGCCAAAATATATGTCAATGGCAAGGCCTCTGATTTTGGAATTGAAAGAACCAATACAGCCTCCCATATGAGCAATATAATCGTCAGGAAGCCAAGTAGTGGTATAATATAATAAAAGGCGCTCAAGAAATAATCCCAGAATTTATTTCTAGATACCCTTTCTATGGTCTTTATACCCACTGATGTTTTCAATAACAGTGCCGGACCGTAAGGTGCAAAATACTTCTTTCCAAACCTTAGGGCCAGATAATAGACTATGATCCAGGCCAATATGATAATAAATATTATATCTAGTAAAGGCACAGTGGGCTATGAGAATTCTGTTATTAATCATTATGGCAATTAAAGTCTCAAAATAATTTTTAACCTCAAGTTATAGGGTAATCATGCAAGCGCAACTAAAATGGATAGAAGGTTTGAAATTTATTTCTGTTGGCGATTCAGGACACGCCATAGTCATGGACTCCAGTACATCCGGTGAAGATTCCATTGCACCTTCCCCAACAGAATTATTGCTTCAAGCCTTAGCAGGATGCACAGGCATGGATGTAATCTCTATTCTCCAAAAAATGAGGGAACCTGTAGAGGGATTTGAGATAAAGGTGGAGGGCGAAAGGGCTAAGGAGCATCCGAAGGTATTAGAGCATATAAAACTTGAATACATTGTTTATGGAAATGTTAATTCAGATAATTTTGAGAAAGCTATAAACCTATCACAGGAGAAATACTGCAACATTTCCATAACATTAAAGAGAGCTGGGGCAAAGATTGACATAGTTAAGACAATTAAGCAAAGAAATTAAATAAACACATATATTAAAGGTAAGATAACTCATGAGTTGGCAAGAGCAAGAAGTTAGGGAACTAAAAGAGAACAAATACATATTAATAGATGATGAACCATGCAGAATCGTTGAAATTACAACGTCAAAACCTGGGAAGCACGGTGAAGCTAAAGCAAGGATAGTAGCCATTGGGGTATTTGATAACCAGAAAAGGAGTGTAATATACCCAACAAAGCACAAAGTTAAAGTTCCAATAATTGAGAAGAAAACGGGCCAGGTGCTATCTATACAAGGAAATGAAGCACTGGTAATGGATATGGAAACATTCGAACAGTTTAATATAGTAATCCCTGATGAATTCAAGGAGAAGATTAAGAGCGGGCAAGAAATTGAATATTGGGAATCAATGGGAAAAAGAAAGATAATGAGAGCTTAAATGTCATCATACCTGAAATTTTGTGATACAATTGAGAGTTATGAGGACGCCAAATATGTAATTTTAGGCGTCCCTTTTGATTCTACAGTTTCTTTTAGACCAGGAGAGAAGCTAGCTCCGAACGCCATAAGGCAGGCATCGTATAATGCGGAATCTTTAGTATTAAGGAAAAAGTTCAATCTAAAAGAAGCACTTGTTTATGACATGGGAGATTTGGATGAAACCCACGATAGCGAGGAAATGATAGATGCAGTTTATTCCGAGGTAGATGGTATAGTTTCAGATGGTAAATTCCCGATATTATTGGGGGGAGAGCATAGCATTTCTATTGGGGCCATCAAAAGGATAAAGAAAAAAGTACTCTTTATAGATGCACACACCGACTTTAGAAATTCTTATATGGGTAACATATACTCTCACGCATCTGTGGCAAGGAGGGCTGCTGACATTGTTGGCAAGAATAACATTCTATCGGTAGGAATAAGGTCAGTGTCAAAAGAGGAAATTGATGTGGGAACACAGGATTATATTTCCTCCTATGATTTTAAGTGGAAAAGAGAGCTCTCAATTAAAAAGATAAAAGATTTCAGTAGTAGTGATCTTTATTTCTCCATCGATGTTGATGGAATCGATCCAGCGTATGCTCCAGGTGTAGGTACTCCAGAACCGTTTGGATTGAGTTCTTGGGATATGCTGGAAATAATAGATTTAATTTCTAATAGAATTATAGCCTTGGATATAGTAGAGATAACACCTCTCTTTGATAATGGGAATACCGCTTTTTTAGCAGCTAGATTAATTCAAGAAATAATTGCATCGAGAGAATCAAGCTATGAAAAATAAGGATTATCAGGCTGGTTACAGAGATGGTATTGAAAGGGCCATCACTATAGCTAAAGCCATGGGGGCAGATACAAAACTTATTGAAAAGTTAGAGAATGAAATTGATCAAACAGGGAATCTTTTAAAATTTTCATTCGGAGAATCATATCTTCTAATCGAAGAATCCAATGCTATGGGAAGAAAAATAATAGAACAGGTCTCAGCTAGAACATTGCCAGTGTTGGTATTTACAAGGGAATTAAAATTCAAAGTGAATTCATCAAATGTGAAGATATTTTACATAACTTATGAGAACATGGACAACTCGGTAAGTCCTACCGATTTGTCAAGAATAGACAATTATATCAGAACAAATCTTCGGGAAAGGGGTGTGGTATATATCGATTCAATTGATTATATATACAATCAAAATCAAGAGAGAGTACAGCATATCGTTAAACTCATTTCAACAATCAAGGATTATATAAATAGAGTAAATGGGATATTACTGATCTCTCTGGATAATAGAACTATTAAGGAACAGGATTATCTTATAATCAAGAAAGAGTTTAAAAACGTGCTTAATTTTATAAAATAAATTTAATTTGTTACAGTTTGTTCCTGGGCCTGGTTCAAATAAAGAACTTCAATTCTAGACGGTGTTGGAATCTTATGAGATGCCTTTCTCAATGCCTCCTTAGCTTTGGCTTCGCCCCCTTTTGGTACTTTAACTATAATAATCACATCTCCTCTTTTTATCCTAGCGGCAGTTCCCACTGGCCTACCGAAAGCCATACTCATTCCACTTGAAATACGATCTGCTCCTGCACCGGTGGCCATTTTATGTTCCCTAATAACGTGGTGCGGGTAGGGTCTTACCCTCATAAAGAATCCCTTTTCTCCAAAGTCTTTCATAAGTTGCCTGTTTGATGATATTCTGGCAGCCTCTAATGCAGTATGTCTTATCTGGCAATCTTCCTCAGCAATAAGCCTTAGTTCTACATCATAATTTCCATTAACATTACCCATAACGAATTGCTGGATTCTTGGATTGGGTACTCCACCCATGTATTCTCTTTTAGTGTAAGCGGGGCCTTCAAGTCTCCTATACATCCTTGCAGGTTTCCTAACCATGAAGATTACCTTACACGGAAACAGATGTGAATATAAAATGTTTATGAGAAGGTATTTTTTATAAAATTAGTTATAGTGATTATATAATATACAATTAAGTCAAAAAAATTTATAATTTTCGGACAAGCTAAAAAAGAGGTATCGCGAATAGGGATCTTTTAAATGGGTAAAAATCAATATAGACACTCGAAAGAAATTGCATAGGATTTTCGTGAGGAAAATATTATTTAATATGTGTGAATATAATGTCTGAATGGAAGATCTCTGGATAGAAAAATATAGGCCATCAAGGATCGAGGATATTATTGGTCAGGATCATGTAATATCAAGAATTAAAAGCTATATCAAGGAAAAGAACATACCGCACATGCTTTTTGCAGGGCCACCTGGGACTGGAAAAACTACAACTGCAATGGTGGTAGCAAAGGAATTGTTCGGAGATAGTTGGAGAGAGAATTTCCTCGAATTAAATGCCTCTGATGATAGGGGAATCAAGATAGTTAGGGATACTATTAAAGAGTATTGCAAAATTATGCCTAATAACCCTCTCGGATTCAAGATTCTATTCTTGGATGAGGCAGATTATATGACAGATGAGGCACAAGCAGCTTTGAGGAGGACTATGGAGAATTATACAAAAACAACGAGATTTATAATTTCATGCAATTACTCTTCAAAAATTATTGAACCTATTCAGTCCAGAACCGCTATTTTTAGATTCAAGGGGATAACTGAAGAAGATATAATAAAGGCACTGAGTAAGATTCTAAACAATGAAAGGATAAAATATGATAATGATGCGCTTGAACTAATTGCCGAAATGTCTATGGGTGACCTCAGAAAGGCAATAAATATCTTGCAAGTCACAGCAGCTTTTTCAGAAAAAGTTACATCATCTGCCGTGTATGAAGCATCAGGAACGGTTAATAAGGAGTGGGCAAAAAATGTAATTCAACTTGCATTGAGAGGGGAAATTATTAAGGCCAAGGAATTGCTGGAAGACTCTATAATTAGGCAAGGAATATCTGGTCAGGATATTGTAGAGCAAATGCATAGGGTAATCTTTGATTTGAATGTACCAGATTCAATAAAAGCTGATTTGGCATACAGACTGGGTGAAGTGGACTTTAGAATTAGCGAAGGTGGAAGGGAAATTATTCAAATTGAGAGTTTCTTGGGATATCTGTATATGAAGGGCTCTGAAAAGGGAAGATAAGCTTGCCAAAGAATGGCTATATTTTCGAAAGGGAACTGAAATCAATCTTATCTGGTGAATTCGATAAATCAACTGGAATTTCATGGCTAGATGAAACATTAAGGCGTAAGATAATTAATCATCCATTTTTAGTTGTTAGGGCGGCAGGATCGCATGGTTTTGATCTTCTAGCTCTTAGGGATGATATAAGTTTTCCAATAGAAGTAAAAAGTGCGAAAGAAAATTTATTCAATTTTTCTACATCTTCTGGAAGATCACAGAGGCAGGCTGAAGAATACGTGAGGCTATTAGGAAATATGGGAATAATGCCAATATATGCATTTAGATTGAAAGGTGTAAAAGGTGATCCATGGAGGCTATTTACTTTTAATTTGGAGTTTAAGGGCAAATACAGAATTATAGGAGAGATTATTCCAAAAATAGAAATCACGCGAGGTGGAAAATATACTATGAAATGGGATGAGGGTATGCCCTTAACTAAATTCATAGAATATATTTTCTAAACCTCTACGGCAACATTTCCCTTAACGGATCCCCTTGGAAATTCAATCCCTCGTTCTATTTTCCTATATTCCGTTTCTTTAGGTTGAAGCTCCTTAATTATAAATTCAAAGGCTGCTTCAGCTCCTTCGGTTGGTCCACAGGTAAAGACATCAAGAGTTACTAACCCATATTCCGGCCATGTGTGAAAGCTTATATGAGACTCAGCTATGAGAACAATTCCACTGACCCCTGTGGGAGAGAACTGGTGATAGTGACTCCTTATCTTTGTAAGATGACCGGCTTTCACAGAGTTTTCAATTATTCTCTTCATCTCATTTATAGTGGAAATTTTTTCGCTATCTACGCCCTTAAGATCAGCTATTATATGAATACCGATTGACATTTATGCCTCGGTTCGTGTTAGAAATTATCCATATTTAAATCTAACGAAATAATTGTTTCAATAACTTTCAATTTTAGTATGATTTAAGGTGTGAAATTCATCATTAAGAATAATAAAGGTTATGGATTCAATAAATTAGAATAATATTGAATATAATTCTCAAGTTATTCATTATTGAATATGATTCTGAAAATTTATGAATATTAGAATTTTTGACCTTTACCATGAATTATTCGAAATACGATTTAAGTGAATAGATATGCCTAGGCGGAGTTTGCCAACATAAATTTTTTAAAAATGAAAAGGTTTAAATCGTAGGTTATGCTATCCATTTGGCTTTATGCCTAAATAAGAAAAAAGGACTGATAGACTATGGAAGAATATACAAAGGTGAAGGATCTCAACCAGGGATCCAAGAAAGTAAATGTTTTGGCAAAGGTTTTGAGTGTTGGAGAACCCAAACAAATACAGACCAGATATGGAGAAGCAAAGAGCGTAACTGAGGCGGTATTGGGAGACGATACTGGAAAAGTGACGATGTCTCTATGGGAAGACCAGGCGAATTTGGTATCACCCGGAGATACAATTGTTGTAGAAAACGGATATGTGAGCTTCGTAAGGGGCCACATGAGGTTGAATGTGGGGAAATACGGCTCTATAAAGAAATCTGATGCCGATCTGAAGGAAATAAACGAATCCTTGGATATGAGTGAGAAAGAGTATCCAAGGGAAGAAACAGAAAGAAGGCCAAGAAGAGATTTTGGTGGAAGAAACTTCAGAAGAAGGTTCTAAGGGGATAAATAACCCCTTATAAATTTATTATTTTTAGGATTTTTAAGTATTATCAGATCTGGGTTGAAAACAGATATAATTTCATCAATTTCTATATTGTTGTTTCCCATACATAGGTAACCATTAATCCCAACCTCGGACCTTAGGATCCTGCCATTTAAAAAATATTCCTTGATGAGAATTTCTTCTCTATCTGGGAATTTTTCATATATATTTTTAATGTCTGTAAAGAATTCAAAATAAATTCCGTCCCTTGGAACCGGTATACCTGAGTATTCATTTGCAAAAGTGCTAACATGGCAGGAGTGGCAAAGCGTAATCAAATTCTCAAATGAATCACTACCTCCCAGCTTCCTAGGTATGATGTGATGAACCTCAACATCTAATTTTAATTTGGAAAAATTTTGGTATTCTTCATTTAAAGAGGATTTACCGCATATTCTGCATCTATATTGATCTCTATCCAAAACGATCTTTCTCGCCATAGCCCAACTAATTTTAGATGGTTTATTATCACCAAGTGGGGAAAAGTCATTGATTGGAGAGTATTGGGAATATTTTTTATTAATAACCTCAAGCCAAAATGGGTCAAGTTTTCGAAATTTCATTAGAAAAGATAAGAAAGCGCGGCATAAAAATTTAATACACATTCATTCTATTGAATCGTGATTATATCTCTATCATCAATAATTCAGACATTAATATCATACTCACTCACAGTTATAGGGAAATTTGGTCCAATTGGTGTTTTTTTTCTTATGACATTGGAAGGTTTAGGGATTCCAATTCCCTCTGAATTGGTTATGCCCTTAAGCGGTATATACTCTAGCGGAAAACCATTGATCTTCTTTGAATACATGGTCGCAGGATCAGTCGGTGGCTTTTTTGGAAACCTTCTATTATACTATATTTCAATGTTTGGGGGGAGGCCTGTAATATTAGGGATTGGAAAATACCTAGGTCTAAAGGAGAGTCATTTAGAGCGGGCTGAAATCTGGTTCAATACTAAAGGCGAATGGACCGTCTTTGCTGGGAGATTTGTAGTAGGCATAAGATCATTCATGAGTGTACCTGCAGGAATTGTTGAAATGAATATTTTAAAATTTTCTTTATTAACTTTATCCGGTTCATTCATTTGGTCTGGAGGATTAGCTTATATCGGTTACGTGGTGGGTTATAGATATGTTGAACTATTGTCATATGTTAACTATATAGGAATGGCGGCATTAGTAATCATTATAATATATATATCGTATATATTCATAAGGAGGAATTCCAGTGGAAGAGATAAAGCTGGGGAATGAAAGAATTAAGGCAGAACCTATAAAATTCTCGGATAATCCAATCTATTATGGTATAGGATTTCAGGTGGGTACCAAGGAATGGAAGCTTCTCAAAAATTCAGATACGCTTATTTTAAGAGAGAAGAAGTACAAGATCGAGCAACATGTGGACATAGGGGATTTCACATGGTTCATATTTACTGAAAATAGAAAATAAAATTCAGTATAATATCATACTGAAATTAAGCCAGAAATAAACTAGCATAACCCCTGATATTGCAATAGCCAATCCCCAATTCAGCCTATCAAATCGGAAAATTTTGCTTCCATCGAGGGGAGGGATAGGTAGTAAATTGAAGAAGGCCAGCCAGATATTAATGAATGCCAGATAACCTATTGCAACCAACAATAATCCGTGTAAATTAACAAACATTAAAATCAGGAGCATTATGATCCCTAACACAATATTAGTTGTTGGACCTGCAAGGGCTATTTTTGATTCAATTCTGGGATTTCTATAGCTTGCAAAGTAAACAGCACCAGGTAGAGCGAAAATAAAACCTAATAAGGAGGTTATTAAGGTTAAAAGCACACCCAATGGCCACATCCTAAACTCTGACCAAGCACCCAATCTTATTGCAGTAAATTTATGGGCCATTTCGTGGAGGAAAAATGCAGTTATAACCATTAGAAATGAAATTCCTAACCCCAAATAGACGGGAATAAACCTATATGCTAATTCTAATGCTATTGAAAGGGCAACTATTGATATGAAAATATCACGTATTTCCCTTTTCGAAAAGAAGGACCTTTTGTACTCTATAACATAAGTAGCCATACTATAGGGTTATAAAATACTCTTATAAAAACAAGATCAATGCCAGTAATTTATACGAAGGTAGTTGGCTGAGACAATAGCTTTGTATCTTCAATTAAATCTCGTGCGGTATATCAAACAATTTAATTCTCAGAAAGTATTATTTATAATTAGGATATGCTTGGGAGTGGGCTATAAAGAAGTTGGCAAATTATTCTGGAGAATAGTCATAGCTGGAACAATACTAATGGCTATAATATTCATAATAACTCAGGTGTTTTTGTTTGCCCAAGTTAAGTATGATAAATATATCACTGCTGCATTAATAGCAATAGTTTTATTTTTTATATTTAGGATATTGTTAAAAGCCTTTGCTAATGTTCTAGAAACTAATTTGGAAAAGAAAAATGCTAAGCCATTGCTTTTCCTAGTTTCTGTTCTAAGCTACTTTGTAATAGTACTGGCGGTTCTTGCTACGTTAGGGATCGATCTATCATCAGTAATATTAGGTTCCGCATTTGGATCTGTAATAATAGGACTTGCAGCTCAGCAGGTTCTTTCTAATCTATTTGCGGGTATATTGATAATATGGAATAAGCCATTTATTTTAGGAGATTACGTAGAAATAAATACATGGCAATACGGATTCTTGATGCCAACAATACCACCCAAATTCTTCTCTAGAGACGAATTTTTAGCTTCAATTAAAGGTGTTGTAGATGAAATCACCATATTTTATACAATAATCAAGAGAGATGATCAAACAATAGTTAAAATGCCTAATAGTATAGTGATACAGGCTCTTATAGTGACTCACACAGAAAAAAGAATTCACAACATAAGATTCGAAGTTTCAAAAAGCAAAGATTTTGATGAATTGAGACAGAAAATAAGCACATTCATGGCCGAAGAAGGATTTGCATCTTTAGAGGATATTTTTATAGAGGAGGTTACGTCTTCTACATATCTTGTTAATTTGAAATATGAACCATTGAAGGGTACTCCGTCGGAGGTAAGAACAAAAATTTTAAAAGAAATTTTAAGTTTAACATGAATCTACTGTTATTTTCTTTCTTTCAGATAAAGCTCACCTTCATAATACTCAATTTTAAAAATGGACATTATAATAGATTTAAGAGCTGCTGTATCCAGGAAATATTCAATGCTGCTTCTTGGGATATTGTAGTGTCTTAGAATTTCAGAAATTACATAGTTCATTGAATCATTTTTTCTACGTACAACATCATCAATCAATTCAGTTATTTCCCTCAATCTCTCCAAATTAAATTCGATAGTTTTTGATGGATTATCAAGTAGCCCACCATGACTACATACAACCTTACTAATTGACATATCTCTTATTTTCATCAGGGTATTCTTAAAATTTGAAAAATCTACAAAGTATGGTATAGGGTGTTTTTCAAGGTTGGTTTCTGAAAATAATGCATCACCCACAAATAATAAATCCCCAAACTGATAACCTATTTGGTTCATCGTGTGACCCTTCAAATCTATTATTTTCGGGATATTTTTAAAGTTTAATTGGTTAATATTATAGATTTCCACAGGGTTTGGTGTTATGAATTTGGACTGAATAAATACTTCATTGAAAAAACCGGTGAAAAGTAAATGTGCTGTTTCAGGGTGCCTTAAAATAAATTGAGTCTCATCATCCCCATAGATATTAATACCTCTCTTCCTGGCAAAATAAGCTCCGCCTGAATGATCTGCGTGATAATGCGTTAATAACAACCCTTCTATTTTTTTGCCATTAGATTCTAAGTAATTTATAGTCTTCCTAATTTCGTTTTCATCTATGCCGGAATCAATAACAAAAGCTTGATTTTCTATGTAAACTATTCCAATGGTTACTCTCCCTCTTAATTCAAAATCCATAAAAATTAAAAATAAAATTGATATAAAAAATTAAGGTTTTATTGAGGTTCCTCAACTGTCGATGCCTGCTCGTCTATTACTGCCTGAAGATCTTCTGTCTTATATCCAGCCCTAAGTCCTAAGACATATATTATCAGAAGGATTACAATCATTACTAATGTATCGTATGGGAATGCAAGGAAGCTGACCTGAGGGGCATTAGGTATTATAGTTGTTACTCCGAATGAGCCAAAGTATGAGACCAAGAAAGTTACAAATATCAAGGTTAATAGCCATGCAGAGGATTTGAAAATAACCCTGTGCTCCTGTGGTACTTTGTAATATGTGAGCAAAGTTGTCCCAATCACGATTATTAAGTCTAATAGATATACTAGTAGGAAAGCCTGCAAGTTTTGTGAATAGGTTTCCCCGGCTGGCGGGTAATCAATCTTGGCATAGGACCAGTATGTAGTGAAAAGCATTGATATTAGGATTATAATTCCAATAGCATATGAGTAACCCTTACTGAGTTTTAGTTTATTTGGCGCATAGAATAAATAGAATAGTGAGAGCCCTATGAATACTGTACCAAACACAAGAGTTAATGTTGCTAATCCAGCCCAATAGACAATTAATCCTGCACCTATGAAACCTATGGGTGCTACTATGGATGCAGCTGGCAACTTGAATGGTCTTTTCAGTTCCGGGGCATGCTTCCTAAATGCATGAAGTGCAATCGGTCCTATTACATATGTTAATACAGTAGCACTTGATATATATCCTACGAACAAATACCATGATGGGAATGGAAGGAAGAATACAAAACCTATCAATAGGGCTGCTATAAGTGCAACCCAAGGTACTCTTGTCTTCTCGGAAATATCAAGGAACTTCTTTGGGAGATAGCCATCTGCAGCAACACCGTAGACGACACGGCCACCATTACCTAAATAGATCCAGCCTGTTCCAGATGGTGAAATCCAGGCATCTATGAGTAATAAGTAGCTGAATGCCGCTAGAGCTGCAATCCCACTGTATTCCAATTCTGTAAAGAATGGAGCCCCTCCTACCGGCGCACTAGTTATGGATGACCATGAACCAGGGGCCAAATTTCCTGTTTCACTCGGAACCCATTTTAAAGCACCTATGAAAGCTATCTGGAGCAATGTATAGAGGACTATGGCTGCCAATACTGAGTAAATTGTTGCTCTAGGTATGTCTCTTTGTGGATTCTTAGCTTCTCCTCCAAATTCCAGAGCTTGCCTGAAACCAAGGTAAGCAAATACTATTCCTCCCGCAGGTATTGCATAGAATACGTTATTCCAGCCATAAGGTGCAAAACCCGATATGGTAAAGTTACTCTTGTTAAATATAAAGAATAAGGCTATGAATGTTATGGTTGGAATAATGAACTTCCACCATGTGGCAACAGTATTGAACTTACCAAGGAACCTTATTCCGGCGTAATTTAGAAAGAAGAATAGTACAAGTAGGATCATCCCCAGGAATATACCAAATCCAGTCAATACAGACACTGAGTGTGTACCAGTTGGGGTAGTTATTGTTACTGTATAGAATAGATTAGGTATGTACACGGAAGCATAGCTCAAAACAGCCTCAGCTTCAACAGTTGGTACAGTTACTGCGGAAAGCAAATATGCCCATGAAAGTATGAATCCAGCATAGGAACCGTATGCAAGATGTGGATACCTAACTATTGAACCAGATTTTGGAATTGCTCCTGCTATTTCAGCAAATACTAATGCAATGAACAGCACTATTATTCCGCCAAGTATCCAAGACACAATGGCTGCCGGTCCTGCAATGCTGGCGCCTCCTGCAACTCCCAGTAGCCATCCAGATCCTATTATCCCTCCCATAGAGAGGAAGAATAGATCTTGCAGGGTGAGCGCCTTCCTTAGCTTCTTGTCTGATTTAGAAGCTATACGCTCCGCCACTTCCTCAATAGGTTTTTCTTCGGTCAATAGAACACCTCAAGCTGATAATAGTACACATGTTATATAAATTTTTTCGAGAAAAACCCCTTCAATTTAAACAAAATATCCGACTTATACAAATCTTTTGCTATATTTTCTAAAAAAATTGTTAATTTCTTCAATGCATGTAGCATGTTCAAATGTATCCGAGATGAGATGAGGAGAGGATAACACATAAAAAATAAATTTAAGTATTATCTACAAAATCATGGTTATAATTATTGATGGAAATAATCTCAATTTAGAGGATTTCATTAAGGTTGTGATTTATGATGAGAAAGTCAAATTAAGCGAAGGGGCAAGAAAGGTTGTTAAGGAAAGCAGAGAAAAAGTCGAGAGAATGCTTTCCAATGGTGAACCTGTCTATGGAATTAATACAGGATTTGGGGAATTGGTTAATGTGAGGATTGACGAGGCTAAGGAAAGGGAGCTCCAAATTAATCTCTTACGTTCACATTCAACCGCCTATGGGGAACCTCTTAAACGAGAATTTGTAAGGGGAATAATTTTATCCAGGGCTAATGCGCTGGCTAAGGGTTTCTCTGGAGTCTCTCCAGAACTTATTGAATTGCTTATTGAATTTTTAAACAAGGACATCATTCCTTATATTCCAGAGAAAGGGAGTGTGGGCGCATCGGGGGATTTGTCTCCATTAGCACATCTGGCATTGGTTTTAATAGGTGAATGGAAAGTCATAGATAAAGGAAAAATAAGGGATACTTCAGAGGTTTTCAAAGAGAGAGGTATCAAACCTCTTGAACTTAAGGAGAAGGAGGGTTTGTCTCTAATAAATGGAACATCATACATGCTATCTCTGCTTGCAATAGCATATTGGTATGCAGAATTAGCAATAAGGAATACATATATTTCTACTGCATGGTCATTTAGCACTTTGAAAGCGACGGACAAAGCATTGAGATTAGAACTCGCCAAGGCAAGGAATTTTCCAGAATTGATTAAAGTTTCAGAGATCATAAGCAATATCATAACTGATAATGAGGGAGTAAATTGGGGGAGAAAAACAAAGGTACAGGATGCATATTCTTTGAGATGTGCTCCAACAGTTATTGCATCAGTGCTTAGAACCATGAATTTTGTTAAGGAAATATTAGAAAGGGAATTAAATGCAGCCACGGACAACCCACTGATATTTGAAGAACCCATATCGGGATGCAATTTTCATGGAGAACCAATAGCATTGGCAGCAGATTATTTGTCCATAGCCCTGACAGATTTAGGCAACATAATAGAAAGGAGAATATTCAGGATATTGGATTCAAAATTATCTGGATTGAGCCCATTCCTAGCTAACAATCCTGGTCTGGAATCAGGACTAATGATATCTCAGTACTTAGCTGCAGCTCTTTGCAATGAAAATAAAGTTCTAGCAACTCCTTCATCTATTGACAGTATTCCAACTTCTGCAAACCAGGAAGACCATGTATCCATGGGTGCTACTGGGACTAGGAAATTGAATCAGATTGTTGATAATCTCATAGGTATAATTTCCATTGAGTTTCTTGTAAATTACAAGGCCACTTTGATGTATGGGGTATCTGGAAAATATCTTACTGACGTTTTTGAGAAACTCAGGTCTCAATTAGGAAATATAGAAGGTGATGTTGCTCTGACTCCATACATCGAAAAAATTTCAAAATTGATCAAGAATGGTGATTTAGTTAAAGAATTTGGAAATTTATTTGATACCTAAGATTTCATCTCCTTTTTTCTAGAACAGATAGCAAATTCATCTCCGTCAAAGAACACTTCCCTATCTGGATATTCTTTTTTATATTTTTCAACAAGATCCATTATTTCCTTTACCGTCAGGTTTGTGTTTCTACCTATTTTCTTATGCACTATTTTATCTTCTATGGGATCCATCTTCCAATACCAATATTAGGTTATTATTTATATTTTAGCTATTTTTCAATTTGTTAATGGCTTCCTCTAAGCTCATGCTCCACTGCTCACCTGTAATAAGGTCCCTTATGCTCACATTCTTGTTTGAAAATTCCCTTTCACCCAAAATAATACTGTATTTGAAGCCCATTTTTGCAGCATACTCTATCTGCTTTCCCAAATTTCTTTCTGTTACATTTACGTCAGTTATTATTCCATTTTCCCTAAACATTTTGGAAACGTAATACGAATACTTCCTGCCTTTATCATCCGCAATGGATATAAACACCCTCCTCTTATCTTTCTCATACCAGAGACCTTCCCTCTTCAATAAGTTTTCAACTACTGCATCCCCCATTCCAAATCCCACTGCTGGTGTATAGTCACCATTCATTTGACTTATGATATTATCATACCTTCCTCCACCCATTATGGCCCTCATTTTTTCTTCTAAGTCCCAAATTTCAAAGACAGTACTGGTATAATAAGCCAAACCCCTCACTATTTTCAAATCCAATTCAATTTTAATGGTGCCGTATTCATTAAATTCGTCCATAATCTTCATCAGTCTATCTAAATTGGACGACTTCAACTCATTTATTATCTTTCCCGTTATAATTGACTCTAATTTTTCTTTGGAAATACCTAGTTCTCCAATTAAATTTTCTTTATCCTTCTCATTTATTTTTACCCATCTATCCAAAAGATAATATAGAGTATCTTTTTTCTCAATATTCAAGTATTTAATGATATCTTCCAATAAGGACCTAGAACTTATCTTGAGCTTTACCTTGCTACCTAAGCCGAGACTTTTCATTATGGAACCCGCAAGATTCAGAACTTCAACATCAGCATGTAAACTATCTGATCCCAATATGTCGGCATTCAACTGATAGAACTCCCTAAATCTTCCAGACTGTGGTTCTTCATATCTCCAAAATTTTGCGAGCGTATACCACTTTAGAGGCTTTATTAAATCTTTGCGAGAGGCAACCATCCTAGCTAAGGTTGGTGTGAACTCTGGGACAAGGGTCACTTCCCTTCCTCCCTTGTCCATAAAATTGAACATCTGGGCCATTATTTCTTCGCCTGATTTATGTGCATACAGATCCACGCTTTCAATTGAGGGGCCATCGACCTCTCTGAATCCAAACTTTCTGCATTCATCTCTCATGGTGTCAAAAATTTCCCTTCTTATCTCTTGATCTTCTGGATAGAAATCCCTAAAGCCCCTTAACCTTTCAGGCATCAAGGTATAGAATTTTATTAAATTTAAAATTAATGAATTAAACCATTTACAACAATTCAATCAAATTTTTAGCAATGGCATCAATGAACTCCTCGGTATAAACGAACTTATCAGCGGGAGGATCCATGATCCTTGCTATGTCCTGTGTAACAATTCCGTCTTGGTCTATGGTCTTAATGACCGCCTTCTCCAAATTATTTGAAAATTCCACAAGATCAGGTGTACCATCTAATTCTCCCCTTCTCTTCAATGCTCTAGTCCAGGCAAAGATCAATGCTGTGGGATTTGACGAGACCTTTTCTCCCTTAAGATATCTATAATAGTGCCTTTGGACAGTTCCGTGGGCTGCCTCAGAAAGATAATATCCATGAGGTGACATAAGCTCAGATGTCATCAGGGCTAGGCTTCCCACGTATGCAGTTGAAACAAAGTCTGAAAACACATCACCATCATAATTTTTGCATGCCCAGACTACTCCACCTTCACTTCTTACAATCCTAGCCACTGCATCATCAATAAGGAAGTAACTATAGTTAATTCCAGCTTTTGCAAATGATTCCTTAAACTCCTTTTCATAAACCTCATTGAATATCTCCTTGAACCTGGCATCATAAACCTTTGATATTGTATCTTTGGAAGCAAACCATAAATCAAGCTTCATAGCCAGGGCATAGTTAAAGGTGGCTCTGGCAAAACCATAAATGGATTCATCAATATTGTATATGGACTGCAAAACTCCGGGACCTTTAAACTCTGGCATTTTTGCCCTGATTTCTTCTCCTTTTTTTGACCTGAATATTATCTCAGCGGTACCAGCTTCATTGAATCTGATGCTCGTATTGTCATAAATGTCACCGAATGCATGTCTCGCCACAACAATGGGTTTCTTCCAGAATCTAACAGCAGGTTTGACGCTATTAACTATTATGGGTGCCCTGAAGACAGTACCATCCAGCTCTTTTCTTATTGTGGCGTTTGGACTCGGCCACTCTTTCTTAAGATTGTATTCCCTGATCCTTTCTTTATTAGGGGTGATTGTTGCGCACTTAACACCGACCCCCCATCTTTTTATTGCATTTGCAGCTTCAAATGTCACTTTATCTTCGGTTTTATCCCTGTTTGGGAGGCCCAAATCATAATATTCAGTTTTTAAGTCAACAAATGGTAATATCAATTTATCCTTAACCCATTTCCACATGACCCTTGTCATTTCATCTCCATCAATTTCGACCACAGGATTCTTCATCTTGATTTTTTCAGTCATACTCCTCTTATCATTATGACTTTTTTAAATAAAACATATTCCAATATTTTACTTTAGCAAAATTTAAAGTCATTCCTCTTTAAATTCCACTGACATCTTATTTGCTACTTTTTCTATCTCTTCCATAATGGAATTCTCTATGGCCTTTCCAGCACCATATTTTAGGTTAAATATACCCTTGCCACCACCCAGTGAAATGACGTCGATTCTCTGCATCTTTTCATATGTTTCTATCAGGAAAACTACGCCTACATAATCTCCTGTTCTGAACATGAATTTAGACCCGCCAAATATACTTATTACAACCTCGTTTGTTTTAAATTCTTTCACAAATTCTAATTCATCAGTTACCTCATTGAAGATTTCCTTCAATTTTTGAATACCTATTTTACCATTTAATATTAGGGTCCTCACTGAGTCTCAATACTATAATCATTGAAAAACTTTCTTGGAAAATATTAACTGAAAATTAATGCTAAATTAGATCAGCTATATTTATATAGAAACTGAATCATTAATAATTTTTCATGATCAATTGTATGGGATAATTCTATTGAATCTACAGTAACATGTTTGATCTTAAGTTGCAAAATTTTATATATATAGGGTATATAAAGTTCGATAATTATGTCAGAGGAAGAGGAAATTGCAATAGAAAATATTGTGGCATCAACATCCCTGGCAGATAAACTTGATTTAAGCAAAATAGCTCTTGCTTTGGAAGGATCAGAATATGAACCCGAACAGTTTCCAGGATTGATATATAGGCTCCAGGAACCGAAGACAGCAGTTCTCATTTTTAGGTCTGGAAAGGTCAACTGTACAGGGGCAAAGACCATTGATGCGGTTAATCAGACCATTAGGACAATAGTGGATAAATTGAAAAAAGCAGGTATCAATGTAAACAATAACCCAGAAATTGTAGTGCAGAATATAGTTGCTGTTTATGATTTAAAGATGCAATTAAATCTCACAAACATTGCCATGTCACTAGGTCTTGAAAACGTTGAATATGAACCCGAACAGTTTCCAGGACTAGTTTACAGGATTGAAGAGCCTAAGGTTGTTTTGTTGCTTTTCGGATCTGGAAAAGTAGTTTGCACTGGTGCAAAGGAAAAGGGAGAAATTGTTCAGGCAGTTAAAATACTGAAGAAAGATTTGGAAAAGATAACAACAGTTAAATGACTGTTAAATCAAAGGTTGGACGCAGGAGATATCTATATGTCCAACCATCAAATTTTTTAGTGCTAAAGGGGATTCTGGGAAAATATGATGGCAGATTTGTAAAATATAAGGGTGTTGACTTTTTAGCGGTGAAACATTTTAATCTGGAGAAACTAAAAAAGGACCTGGACAAAAATGGGATTAAGGTAATAAGGGTTAGCGGTACGTTAAAGTCATTGTACGAGAAATTAGGGTTCAATAGACTGTAATTCCTCAAATATATCTCCAAATCTTTCCTTCATCCTTTTGTTAAAATTTTCGTCTTTGGAGGAGATAAGTGAAATAATTGGCAATATATTTAAGGAGACAAAATTTGAAGATTTATGCACATACCTGCCGCCCATGGCAGAAATATTCCTCCTTATGTTCCTGCTTGTTCTCAGTTCTGCCATTTTCTTAATTAAATTAGGATAGGAAAATCTATAAGTTCTGCTGGGAGATAGTCTCATTGTGGAAATCGATGACATGAGGTCGTTAGCGTATCCCCACATTGCATAATTTTGCCTGCTCAAAACCCTGCCCAAGAATACATCAGCTTTGGCCAACCTTTCCATAGCTTCATGGAACTTTAATCTATCATCAGTTAGTTTGAATAAATTTTCAATGAAGAAAAGAATGAGATTATTGGGATCTTCACCTAAATTGATTATGCCTGACTTTATCTCTTGGAAATCCCTTTTTCCGAAGAGTGCATCATTTATTAATGAATATATATTTTCAGTCTGGTCTCTTGATTCACCCCTGAAATTTGAATTAAAACCCTCAAGGTCATTTATGGCAGCCCTCATGTCTCCATTAGCCCTTTCCGAAATTTCCTTGAGGACATCATCCGGGCAGCTCATATTTTCCTTTAGGCATATCTCTTTAAGTGTTGAAAATATTTGAGTTGATCTGTACCTTTGAAAATTCACCTCAATGCACTTATCAGCAATCTGCCTCCCAGTTATGGTGCTTTTGAGCTCGTACGGATCATTGGCTATTAGCACAACTGGATTCTTGGTATTATTCAAAAGTTGCAAAATCGCAGATTTACCTCCAGTGTCGTAACCCTGCTCATTTCGTTCATAGAGCGAATCGACTTCATCCAGAACTATCAATTTTAGCCTGGAAGGATGGTCGGATAGTTGGAAGTATTGTGATGTTAGAATAGCAGTCTGTTCCAGTAATTTTTTGGATCTAATATCTGAGGCATTTAGTTCATAATATTCCCATCCCATTTCTCTGGCAAGTGCCATTGCAGCGGATGTTTTTCCAGTTCCGGGTGGACCATATATCAGCAAGCCAGGTTTTATGGGATTGCCTTCTTTCCATGCCCTAGCCCATTTCCTGATTTCTTCGACTGCTTTATCCCTTTTCAATTGGTCCAATAATTGGGGTCTATATTTTTCGGCTAGGGGAAGATCCACAAATCAATTATGATGAAATTAATATTAACATTTTCTCAAAAGTAGAACTCATAAGTAAACAATTTATAATGTCACATATTTGAGAACTATGAAGGTAAATTTGAATGGTAAAACTGAGAACATAAGGGCAGTCTGGTATGAGAGTCCAGTTATTAAAATGATAGATCAAAGATTGCTCCCAAAAGAATTGAAAATAATAGAGATCAAAAATACCCAGGAGCTCTATAGGGCAATAAAGGACATGGCAATCAGGGGTGCCCCATCCATCGGTGCAGCTGCAGCCTATGGAATAGCCCAGGCAAAGGCCTTGGGTGAGGACTTAGACAGCGCGGCCAGATTGATAAAGTCATCACGACCAACAGCGTATGATCTTTTCTATGCAGTAGACTATGTTCTTTCACACAAAGGCAAAGAAGAAGAATATGCAAAGAAATATGTGGATTCCATTATAGAAAAGAGCAGGAAGATTGGTTTAAATGGCAATGAAATTATTAGAAACGAAACGAGAATATTGACGCATTGCAATGCAGGAGCTTTAGCTTCAGTGGACTATGGAACTGCCCTTGCTCCCATTAGAATTGCCAAGGAATATGCAAAGAAACTGTTTGTCTGGGTAGATGAAACTAGACCAAGACTTCAGGGTGCTAAACTCACCGCATGGGAATTGCTTCAAGAGGGGATCCCACATAGAATCATTGCAGATAATGCAGCTGGGCTGTTATTTTCTAGGGATCAGATTGATCTGGTTATAGTGGGTGCAGATAGAATAGCCTCTAATGGTGATTTTGCAAATAAAATAGGCACTTATGAAAAAGCAGTCCTGGCCCATGAACACGGGAAGGAATTTTATGTTGCAGCACCTATTACCACCTTCGATTTCAGCATTGAAGACGGTTCAAAAATTCCCATTGAGGAAAGATCTGAGGATGAAGTGAAGAAAATCGGTTCAGAATTGATTGCACCTGAAGAATCAAATGCATATAACCCGGCTTTCGATGTTACGCCCAATAAATATGTAACTGGGTTCATAACGGAGTATGGAATATTTAAACCAAATGAATTGCACCTCTTGAAGAAATTTTCAAATGAATCCTCAGAACCATAGGAGAAAATATGTCAAATCCTAAAATTCTATGGACTCCATCTAGTGAATATACGAAAAATTCCGAATTCTCAAGATTTCAGAATTTTATTGAGAACAAATATTCCGTGGAATTTAGAGATTATGTTGAATTCAGAAGGTGGTCTGTGAAAAATTATAAGGAGTTTTGGAAAGAACTCTTTTGGTATTTCAATATTTTACATGAAGGATCAACTGATACAGTAATTTCAGAAACCACTATGCCTTATCAGAAATGGTTTCCAAATGTTAAGCTAAATTATGCTGAAAATATTCTTGCAAGGGAGAAAATATCTGACGTTCCAATATATAGTTATAACGAGAATGGCCTAAAATCAAAAATCACTTCGGATGAGTTAAAAGGTTACGTTGGAGCTTTAGGAAGATATCTAAGTGAAAAAGGAGTTAAACCGGGAGACAGAGTGGTATCTATACTGCCTAATATCCCAGAAGCAATCATTGCGTCGCTAGCAACATCATCCATAGGTGCTGTATGGTCAAGTTCTTCACCGGACTTTGGGTTACAGGGGATACTGGACAGATTTTCCCAAATTGAGCCGAAAATTTTGTTTGCAGTAGAATCCTATCAATACAATGGAAAGTTATTCAAGAGGGAAGACGTAATTGATAAGATAACGGAAAGAATTAAGAGCATAAGGGAAGTGATTCTTGTACCAGGAAATGGCAATAATTCTACAGGAAAATTTACGGAAATGCATGATATAATAAAAGAGAAGAAAAATCCAACTTATGAAAGGATGAATTTCAATGATCCTCTGTGGATTTTGTATTCATCAGGTACCACTGGTCCACCAAAGGCTATTGTGCACGGTCATGGAAACATATTGTTGGAACATCTAAAATTGTTAAAGATTCATTATAATCTGGGCCATGGGAAAAAATTCTTTTGGTACACTACAACAGGTTGGATGATGTGGAATGTTCTATTGTCTTCCATTGGGAGTGGAGCTTCAGCAATAACATATGATGGCAGCGCCACTTACCCCAATCTGGACTCTCTATGGCAATTGGCCGATGAGATTGGGATATCATTCTTCGGAACCAGTGCAGCTTTTCTCACTTATTGTATGAAAGAGCAAATTGATGTTAAAAGAAAATATGACTTAAAGAATCTCTATGCGATTGGTTCTACAGGCTCTCCTTTGCCTCCTGAAGCTTTCAGGTACGTATATGAAAGAGTAAAGAGTGATGTATGGCTAGCATCAATCAGTGGAGGAACAGATGTATGTACAGCCTTCCTTGGAGGATGCCCAACTAGGCCGGTTTATGAGGGGGAATTGCAATGCATAAATTTAGGGGCAGACATCCATTCATACGATGATTATGGTAATGATCTGATAAACCAAACAGGCGAACTTGTTATCACAAAGCCATACATATCTATGCCTGTTTCACTGTGGAACGATCCTGATTATTCAAGATATATTGAAACATATCTGAGTAAGTACCCTGGAATATGGAATCACGGAGATTGGATAATAATAACTGAAAGGGAAACAGCTATAATTTTGGGAAGGTCAGATTCTACTTTGAAAAGGAGAGGTATAAGAATAGGAACCGCTGAGATCTATAGGGTTGTTGAGAACATACCTGAAGTTAAAGAAAGTTTGATAATAGGTGTGGAGCTGGAGGGGGGAGAATATTACATGCCTTTATTTGTGGTTCCCAAGGGCGAGGTCGATGCGGTAAATTTAAAAAATAAGATTGCGGAGACCATAAAGAAGGAATTATCACCTAGACATGTACCAGATGAAATCATTTATGTCAGGGAGATACCAAAAACCATAAATGGAAAGAAGATGGAAGTACCCATAAAGAAATTGTTTATGGGCATAAATCCTGAGAAAGCTCTGAACAGATCTTCCATGGCAAACCCATCATGTCTAGATGAATATATAGAAATAGCAACTAATTTTAGGAAAAAACTGTCAAACAAATAAAATTCTTTTTCTACAGTTAAGATAGTACGTTCTAATAAGTTCTTAACTGTTAAATAATGGAAAGTAAATATTCTGAATATGCAGTTGAGAACCAAGTCTTTTGAAGATGGCGGTGAAATCCCTAGAAGATATACATGCGAGGGGGAAGATGTTTCACCTGATTTAAGTTGGGGAAATTATCCGGCTGGAACAAAATCATTTGCCTTAATAGTAGAAGATCCAGATGCACCAGTGGGTATTTTCACTCATTGGATAATATACAACATTCCATTGAATGTGACCAGTTTAAACGAAGGAATAGAGAAAAAGGGTAATCTTATGAATGGCATAGTACAAGGAAAGAATGACTTTGGAAAAATCGGCTACAACGGGCCATGCCCACCAAGGGGCCACGGTTATCACAGGTATTATTTTAAACTGTTTGCACTGTCCACAGACGAAAAATTCAAGACAGGTCTGACGCGGGAACAATTCTATGGAGAAATAGAAAGGTACATCGTTGGTAAAACGGAAATCATGGGAAAATTTAAAAGAGAATAAAGTCAAATTATATTTCCAAGGAAATGGTGAACTATTTCACCAATGAGGAATGTAGCTACTATCCCTAGAGAAATTAATGCCAAAGAGACCATTATATCTTTTCTCAAATTCCCCCTTGAAGAAATCGATATTACACTTGCCGCTAGAGCATCTATTATTAATGCTAACACAACGGCAACCAATAGTGCAAAATACTTTGGCAAGAATAAGAACGGGATCAGTGGGAATACAGCGCCAATGAAATAGAAAAATGCTGTGTTAGCAGCAGCATGAAGTGAGGAATAACCATCATTCCCCCCTTTAATTTGGGATGATGCCCGGGTTGATATGAATGCCCCTATTGTCATGGAGATCATCCCAGAAATAGCGAAAATTAGCCCCCCTATGAACACATAAAAGTTGTTGGATAGAACTCCAGTTAGTCCGGCCACACCTGCCAGAACCTCAATCAGACCATCTGACATTCCATAAATGGAATCTTTGGTCTTTTCAGCATTGGATGAAAATTCCTGGCTCATTTGAATGAATGCCTGTTCATGGTTCTTTTCATCCTCTATAATATCTTGAAGCTTTGATTTTATCTCAGGATCACTAGTTTCAACTGCGAATTTTGAATAGTCTTCTATGGCCTTTGCCTCTCCTCCTTCTAGAAAATTTATTATAAATGATATGCCGAAAACATTTTTGAGGAATATCAGATACCTTAGCCTAGAAGTACTTATTTTTGTATCATAAGGTATGTTGTATTTCTTAAGCATGCTTTCCCAGAACTTTGCATGTCCGGATTCAATTTTGCTCAACTCGAGTAGTTTTTCTTTAAGATTTGGATTCTTTTCCCTTTTAGCCAGTTCCCTGTAAAAGAATGAATCAGACAGCTCCCCTTTATAAAAGTCCAATATTTCCATATCTATTGCTAAATGTAATTTATATTATAAAATCTATTGAAGCTATGAACCCTTCAATCTTTTTTCTATCTCTTTTATTAAAGCCCATTTAGGCTTTTCCCACTCAACCTCATATCTTTTATATTCTTTCCAGGGTACTCTTGGATATCTGGCAGTTGAAACACTGAAATTGAGACCCATGGACCTTAATACTTCTTCTATTTTTTGATAATCTAGACCCTTCACTACCCTTCTTCCATATTTCCTGGAGATTGAAGGATCAAAATAGGCTTCCCAGATTATTCTCTTCATTTATTCAATAGAATTGCATTAACGTTTCCGTGTTGACCAGGTCTGGATGTGACTCTGCAAATTCCAAGATCAGTTTCTATAATGGCTCCTTTGGTTATAATTCCTCTTTGTGCAAAGTGTGGATCTGCTATATTTTCTTTAACATGCAAGATCTTTGCCTTAACAGTCTTCCTTTCATTTGGAATTGTGACGTTAGCATATTCTGCACGCAATAGAACGACTTTCGAGTTTCCACCCATAGTTCTAATTACCTTTCTCTTTGTTGAACCTATTACTGTATTGGTTGGTTCTCTTCCGAGTTCGAACCTTCTCTTGTGCCTTAATCTTCTAAGCACTCCGCCTGAAATCTTTACTCTAGCTCTACCTTGATATATCGCCATGCAAACACCTTAATTAGAATAGAATATTAAATTTTTATATCAAAATCATTCTTCCCTCTTATCAATGGGAATGTATTCAAGATCCAATCTTCCCATGTACCATTCAAGTGGCCTGAATAATTTGTTGTTCTGCCAGTATTCCAAGATGTGCGAACCCCAGCCTGATACCCTTGAAGAAACGAATATGGGTGTAAACAGCTCCGCTTCAATATCAACAGACCTATAGAGTGGTCCTGCAAAGAAATCTATGTTAGGCCAGATTCCTTTGGTATTTCCCAGTTTTTCTATCATGAGTTTTTCTGCCCTCAGAGCTATCTGCAGTAATTTTCTTACCTCTTCAGTGGGCTTTTCCTGTAGTCTCTTCTCTAGATACTCTCTCACAATTTTGGCCCTGGGATCATAAACTTTATAAACTCTGTGTCCAAAACCCATAATCCTCTGCTTGCCCTCTAAGGCTTCCAATATGTATTTTTCAGTGTTCTCAGGCTCACCAATGGCATACATCATCTTTAGGGCGGCTTCATCTGCACCTCCGTGCAATGGACCTTTTAATGTTGAAATTCCTGTGACTACTGATGAATAAATATCTGCCAATGTTGATGCGGTTACAAGAGACGCAAAGGTAGATGCATTTGTGCTATGTTCAGCGTGCAATATGAACATCAAATCTATGATCTTTCTATCAGAGTCATTAGGCTTCTTTCCATGCAACATATACAGAAAGTTCTGTGCGTGGTCCAATTTTTCATCAGGTTCTATGTAATCTAACCCCTTCCTAATTCTTCCTATTGCAGCAGTTATGGAGGAGAGCTTGGCAATTAGAGTTATGATCTTATCCTCGTTTAAAGCCATATCCCTTGTCATGACTTGATTGTCATACATAGATAGCATGGAGGCTGCAGTTCTCAATACATCCATGGGATGGGACTTTTTTGACATGGTTTTTATTACATTTAGAACCTCTTCGGGTACCTCCCTTCTGCTCCTCAGTTTTTGCTGAAATTTTTCAAGATTTTCTTTGGTAGGCAACTTTCCGTACAGCAACAGATATGAAACTTCTTCAAAATTGGAATATCTAGCCAAATCTTCAATTCTGTATCCTCTATACCATAATTTACCATTCTGTCCATCAACTTTGCATATTGAGCTTTCATTGACGTAAATACCTTCTAATCCCCAATTAATAACTGGTTTTTCAGGCATAATTAGTTATGTAATGACGATATTTAAAAACTCGGTATAGTTTAGAAATCCTTATTCATTTAATTTTGTTTAAAAATTATGAAGGTTCCTCTGATCATTTTGATTTCATTTATGATAATATTGTTTTTTGCGCTACAATTGGCATCAGCCGACCAGAAAAGTGTAGTAATAATTGAGTTCGATTATGCTGTGGATTCCGGTGCTCAGGACTATTTTCAGAGTACTCTGACATATGCGGAACAGAATGGTTATCCCGTGATAATAATCATGAATACCCCAGGTGGCTATCTTGTAAACGCTTTTTCCATTGCATCCATGATAACAAGCGCTGAATCTGAAATTAATATCACAACATACATCCCACCGGGCGATATGGGAGCCTCAGCCGGATCGTACATTGCCATGGCATCTGACAATATATTTATGGGCAATGGAAGTTTTATTGGTCCTTCAAAGCCATATATTATTGGTGGTACAGCGTTAGAAGAGCAGCATGTGGTAAATGCTTCCCTTGCTTATATGATAGCACTTGCTCAAGATCATGGCAGGAATGTATCAGCAGTTGCAACCATGGTGGAAAATAACACAGCATATTCTGCATTATCGGCACTACAGGTTAAAATTATCAATGGAATTGCAAATTCCCTATCACAGGTAAAGAATATTCTTGGATATTCCGGTTATAGTGACATAAATTTTACAGAAAGTCCAATACAGCAATTCGAATCATTTATTAGCAATTCTACGGTTGCCGGATTCTTTATACTCATAGGGACCATAGCCATTCTCCTTGACATTTATCATGGGTCTATACTCTTAAGTGTTCTGGGTATAATCTCAATAGCCATAGGCCTATGGGGATCCCAATTAATAGGTGCACAGCCAGTTGGTCTACTAATGATTTTCATCGGAATGGCTCTCATATTCTTGGAAATAAAATTAGGACACGGTCTGGCTATGCTTTCAGGCGTGTTCTTGGCCGTGGCAGGTAGTCTACTGATGACTGTCGACATTCCATACTCATCCAATGTTCCCTACCTTTCATTCGGTAATTACGCACTCATAGCTATAGAAGCAACTCTTCTACCCATAGGTGCCATATACATAATTGCACTAAGAAAGGCAGCCATGAGGGCTCCAGCTAAGGTTGGACCAGAGAGGATTGTGGGGAAAAATGGGGTAGCAAAAACTGATATCATTCCTGGAAAGGAAGGAGTTGCGAACGTTTTATCAGAGGATTGGACAGCAATCTCGGATGAAATAATTAAAGCGGGAGAGAAGATTACTGTCTTAGAGTATTCAGAAGGGAAGATAAGAGTGAAAAAAATTATTTGAAATTATATTTTCTTAACTTTCAGTGTAACCTTATCCTCCATAATGCCAATTACCTCGATGGTATCCCCTTCAAAAAGTTCCTGGTCGCTTTCAATGCTCCAATCCTCGGAAGCCACGGTAGCCGAACCCTTTTCTCCTGGTTTGCAGGCCTTTATTACCTTCCCTGTTTTACCTAACAGGCTCTCCATGGTAAAATAGCTTTTATTTATCTTTTTGACTCTCGTAAGGCTGAATCCAACTATAAGCACTATGGTTATTGTATAGAATAGGATGGAAAGAATTAATAATGTTGTATGCACATAGCCAGTAACTATGTATTCAAAAAGCAAGAAAGTTGAAAATACAAATAATAAAATGAGTACGATTATTGTCCTGTACCCATACCTCTGAATCAATGTTAGCTCATGAGACATGGCATGTAATCATTGTTTAGTATTATTATCATTCGCACCCTTTAATGTTTCTGTAAATGGTTTTATCAACTCTGTAAATTCCATGGGTATTATGTATTTCGTTGATGGACTCGAGCCTATGTTCTTTAGTGCATCAAGGTATTGTAATGCCAGCGTCTTATTATCTATCTGCTTGGCCGCGTTGTATATTGTGGTTAAAGCCAATGCATAACCCTCTGCCCTCAATATTGCAGCCTGCCTTTCTCCTTCAGCCTTTAGAATGTTAGACTGTTTTTCACCTTCTGCCACAGTTATAGCAGCAGCCTTTTTACCTTCTGCCTCTGTAACAACAGCTCTCCTGCTCCTTTCCGCACTCATCTGCAATATCATAGCATCCTGAACATTCTTGGGAGGCAATATTTCCCTTATCTCTACGTTGGTTATTTTTACTCCCCACCTTGTGGTAACTTCATCCAACTTCGTCCTTAGAATAGCGTTGATATTTTCCCTTTTGGATAGAACTTCATCAAGCATTATGTCTCCAATGACAGCTCTCAAAGTTGTTGTGGCAATGCCCAATGCAGCCCCTTCGAAGTTCTGTACCTGGATGACCGAATCGGAAGCATTTACAACCTTAAAGTAAATTATAAAATCCACATCTACCGGTGCATTATCCTTGGTGATGCACGTTTGATGAGGAACCGTAAGGAATTTCTCTCTTAGATCAACCCTTACAGGATAATCAATTATGGGCCAAATGAATACTATACCGGGTCCTTTCTCAGCAAGAGCTCTTCCGAATCTGAATACTACTATCCTTTGATATTCTTTCACGATTTTAATGGAATAGAATAGAAAAGCCAGGATGATGATAGCTACTATGAATATTAGAACCTCCTCTCCTATACTCAATCCTCCAGCCTGCAACATTATTTCTTGAAAAAAATTCATATAATATTAACGAAAATCAATTATTTAATTTTATGCTATTTTTTCTTTAAATCTTCCCTGAATTTCTCAAGATTTTTGTCATCCAATTCGAAAATTACTGATCCAACGTAGCCGCAATCATTGCATTTATATTTTCCCGTTATGAACCCTATTTCGAAATCTATATTTTCTGATCCACACTGCGGGCATACTCTATGTATCATTGATAGCTCCATCAAAAGTACGGTGTTTTAAATTTAACTCCTTTCTTTATCAATTTTATGGAATCCTCATATCCGGCATCAGCATGCCTTATGACCCCGATTCCAGGATCAGCATTTAGGACTCTCTTTGCCTTTTCCTCAGCTTCTTTGGTACCGTCAACCACAAGTACAAATCCAGCGTGTATTGAATTCCCTATTCCTGTTCCTCCACCGTGATGAAGTGAAACCCAAGTTGCGCCAGATGATGCGTTAAGCAGTACATTTAAAATCGGCCAATCTGCAATGGCATCGCTCCCATCTTTCATCGCCTCCGTCTCTCTAAAAGGCGAAGCAACACTCCCGGTATCGTGGTGGTCTCTCCCAATTGCCACAGGTGCAGATAACTCACCATCTCTGACCATATCATTGATGAGGAGTCCAATTGCCTCTCTCTGACCATATGAGGCATAGCATATTCTTGCGGGCAGACCCTGGAACTTTACCCTTTCTTTAGCTAGCCTTATCCATTTCACTAAGTGTTCATCCTGTGAAAAATTCTTAATTATGGCATCATCAATCTTATAAATATCAGAAGGCTCTCCAGATAAGGCCACCCATCTAAAAGGTCCTGATCCAATGGCGAATAAATCTCTTAGATAAGCGGGTACATATCCCGGAATTTCAAATGCCCTTTGATACCCCCATTCCTTGGCTCTTGTTCTCAAGTTGTTTCCATAATCAAAAACTTTGGCACCGTGCTCTTTAAACCATATAATTGCCTTTACTTCCTTTACTATAGATTGATATACGTCTCTTATGTATTTCTCATGATTTTTCTGAGTTTCCTCCATGGCCTGTTCTATAGTATACCCTTCTGGAATATATCCAATGTTTAGGTCGTGGGCTGCGGTTTGATCAGTAACAACATCAGGAACTATATTCATCTCCACAAGTTTTGTGTAAACTGTGGCTGCATTTCCCAATAAACCAATGGAATACGCTTTCCCTTCTTCCAGAAATTCATCTTTCATTCTTAGTGCCTCGTCAAGGTCCTTGCTCTTGTAATCCAAGTATTTTCCCTTAATTCTCCTGTCTATCTTGCTTTCATCCACTTCTACAACAAGTGCCACACCTTCATTCATAGTAATTGCTAGTGGTTGAGCTCCTCCCATTTCACCCAAGCCTGACGACAGGACCCATTTCCCTTTTAAAGAATCGCTCTTGAACTCTTTTCTTGCCAGAGCAGATAAAGTTTCATATGTACCTTGTAAAACTCCCTGTGTACCAATATAAATCCAAGAACCTGCAGTCATCTGTCCGAACATTGTTAAACCTTTCCTTTCAAGTTCCCAGAATACATCATCCGTTGCCCATCTTGGGACAATCTGTGCATTTGAAATTAAAACCCTTGGAGCATATGTTGAAGTCTTGAATACACCGACAGGTTTTCCACTCTGGATCAACAATGTTTCATCATTTTCCAATTCTTTGAGTGACTGGACAATTTTATCGAAGGCCTCCCAATTTCTGGCTGCCTTCCCTTTACCACCATAGACAATGAGATTATCTGGATCTTTGGCAACATCTGGATCCAGATTATTCATCAACAATCTTAAAGCTGCTTCCTGCCCCCATCCCTTTGTATTTAATTTACTTCCCCTCGGGGCATGTATCTCTCGCTTAGGACTCATGTTACTACAATCATAGGATTAAATTTATAGTTTTTTAAATGGTATTGAAAATTAAAGAATATTCCTGAATCCCAGATCTTCTGCAATATATTTCCTCGCAGCGCTTATTATTATTTTTAAAGCATCATCCCTGTCTTTGTACCCAAGGAATTTCATGAATTTTCCCTCTTCAGTTTCCTTATAGTGCTCAAAGAAGTGCCTCACTGTATCCTTGATATGGGGAGGTATATCATTCAAGTTCTCCAAGTAACTATAAGCAGGGTCTGATTTACCATAGGGAACAGAAATTATTTTATTATCTGTGCCTTCCTCATCTTCCATCTCAGCCAGTGCTATGGGTTTCACCCTTATCACTTTGTTTGGAGCTATGGGTGTCATTGAAAATACGAGGACGTCTAAAGGGTCACCATCTTCTCCCCTAGTAAAAGGTATAAATCCGTAATTAGCTGGATAGACCATGGATGTGGATAGAATACGGTCAACCACAATTTCTTGAAGTTCTTCATCATACTCATACTTCACATTGCTACCTTGGGAAATCTCTATGTAGGCGTAGAATGAGTAGGGAAAATCTTCAGTTTGTCTTTTGAATTCCATGGGGATTTAAAGATTGATTCCTAAAATATTTTATGGCATTGTAAACGCATATCTGATTAAAAAATTTCAAATACGGAAATTGAAATAAGTCAAAATGGAATGAAAAGAGTTTCGATTTTTCTAATAGCTTTTGTTTTAACCTTGATTGGTCTAGGTATAGGTCTAGGTCTTTCGATTAAAAGCTTTGGCCGAACAAGCGCAGTATACTTCTTATCATTCTTAAAACTTCTTATAAAATTTTTCAAATTTTAGTTCACCATTCATCCTTTATTATCATATTTTCATATAGTTCCTGAAGTTCCTTCCTCCTATAATTTTCGTGAGAAATTAGCAAGTTGAAGATCTCATCGATTTTCTCATCCTTATATTCATTTATTATCAATTTATAGAGTCCCTGCAATTCCTCGCTTCTTTTTATGGCATCGAATATTAGTTTTTCCTCATCATCAAGTTCTTCCATTCTGGGTTCCAGATGCGAAATAATACCAATTTCATCGTTGCTTACCTTAAAATCTGATATACCAGTTTTAATAATTTCCTCTAATTTTTTGCTGTCTTGCCTTGACTCCTCAGAAAATTCAATTAGAACTTTCCTGATATTGCCCTTACTTGTTTTTGATGCCAATTCCAGATATTCCTGTGCCATATCGTTGTAAATATGCATGAGGCTCTTGAGCAACCTGCTTAAGGTCTGCTCTCCATTACCTCCACTAATATTATTCATCAGAAAGCACCTCCGATCATTAAATTTTAATATGATAATACTGGTATTTAATCTTTTTTAAATGTGTTCATTGCCCTCTAATTTTTTAGATACATAATCAAGCATTCTTAAGGGAATGCCTAGCTCCTGTGATATCTTATCTTTTGATAGTTTCTGATTATGCTTGTAAAGATCCACGAGTACTTCCTTAATATATTCCTCGCATTCTACAGATTCGTTCCAATGTTGTTCAAATATGTTCATGAATATTCCGCTTATTCCCTCAGATGGAAGAATATATCCCTCCTTGGTTGGACTATCCCTTCCACTTATGGAAGGTAATCCAAGAAGCAACGTCTTTCCATCTATTATGGTAAATCTAACGTCTGATACCAAAAGACCTGGATGAAATCTAATGTTGGCGCCTGAATCAGAATAGAGGCAAGCCACTTCAAATCTATCGGTTGATTTCGGCAAAAGGTATCTTATCCTTACGCCTCTCTCATTGGCTTTTTTCAATTCCAAAGATATTTTCTTTATTAGCTCCCTATCCTCCTCTGATGGTTTTGACCCAGTGATCAGTCCCGCTATTTCTTTGTTTGACTCCTGTATAGAGGATATTACCAGATTGAAGTATTCCTGCCTTGACACTATTTTGGCAGTTTGCAGCATTTTTTCTATCAATTCTTCTCTCCCTTGCTCCTCTTTCCTGTGGAGGACTATGGTTATGAATGTGAGGATCAGTAAAACGAGTTCAATACAGAGCAACAATAAGTCGACTATATTGGAATTAAACAGAGTCATATTGTAAGTATAGGCGCGGAATTTATAATTTTTGCTAGGATAGGAACAAACATTCCGAATTTGAAATGGAATTTCCAGATTAGTAGTATAATTGCGAATAATAAATATGGTAATATGGCTTCCGGTTATGTGGAAATTATAGCACATCGTGGTTTGGCACTGAACAACATAGAAAATACAATACCAGCTTTCAAGGACGCTTTGACCAATGGTGCTGATGCCATAGAACTGGATGTTCATGAATCAAAAGATGGTGAGCTTTTGGTGTTTCATGATTATGATCTCAGAAGGCTATTTCATATGGGGGAATTCATATATGACCTTACATGGGAGGAAATAAAGAGGTTAAAATTTCCAGGAAAGGATTATGGGATTCCTACCCTTGAAGATGTGTTTAGACATATAGATGTTAAACTATATGTTGAGTTAAAGACCATGGATGAAAAAGGGAGGAGGTTTTATCCAGATTTGGTAGATAAGGTGATATCACTATCCCTTACTTACGGAAGAAGGGACACAATAATTTCTTTTGATCCATTACCTCTAATATATTGTAAGGAAAAATGGCCACAATATACGTACGGATTAGATATGGATTCGGAATCCATTGCAATGCTGGGAATGCGAAATGTTGAATTTTACTTACAAAAGATAGGGTTAGTCTTGCCAGAAGTAAATTTATTGTCAATATTGGATGTTTATGAGAGAAGCAAAATCATACCATGGGTTGTTAATGATCCAGGTTTATTCATACTACTAAAAGAAAAGGCTTATGCCGGTGTCATCTCTGACAGGGTTGACATTCTAAATGAATACAGGTGATATAATGGAGCTAGATTTTTCACTTAAAACCAGAGAGATAATTGTTCATGGATTAAATGGCAAATATTTTGATGCTTGCGTAATAGGTGGTGGCATTGCAGGTGCTGGAATATTCAATCTTCTTTCAGCCAATGGCATCTCAACATTGCTTGTGGACAAGGGTGATTTTGCATCTGGAACATCAAGTTATTCATCAAAACTCATTCATGGCGGGATCAGATATCTGCAGCAGGGGCATATACTATTAACAAGAGAGCTGCTGCGCGAGAGAAACTATTTAGTTAAAAATACAAATTTCGTAGAAGAGAAGGAATTCAACATTCTCATAGATAACTACTCCTGGAATCCAATGACCATAAGGTTCGGTTTGTTCCTATATGAAATTATTGGTGGAAAGCTTAGAATTCCAAAAATGTATAGGGATAAATACAGTTACAAGGGATTCAAGGGGTATTTTACGTATACCGACGCGGTATCAGATGATGCCTATCTAACCATTTCAAACATAGTATCAGGTGCAATGAATGGTTCAAAAGCTATTAATTATGCAGAGGTGACAGAAATCAATGATAAGGAAGCTAACCAAGTGGAGGTAAAAATATTAGATAAGGTGTCTGGGACTTCAGGTAAGGCAATCTGCAAAATAGTTATTAATGCCACAGGTCCTTGGGTAAATGAAACGCTTAAAATGTATACAGGTAAAAAAATAAGCAATTTAAAATTATCCAAGGGATCTCATGTAATAGTGGAAAACAAGGGGTATATTAAAAATCCCATAGCATTTAAGTCTCATATAGATGGAAGGCAAATGTTCATTATACCTAGGGACGAAACTCTAATAATTGGTACGACTGATAAATTCGTTGATTCTCCAAATGAATTCTCTATTGATGACGAGGACAGAGATTATATTTTCAGATCTGCAAAGAGGATAATACCAGATCTAAAGGAAGAAGATATTCTAAGAGGATATGCAGGTATAAGGCCTCTTTATGGAAGGGGAAATTCACCAGGCAGAGTTACCAGAGATTTTCATATAGAAATTGATAGGAGAATGGTTTCTATCATGGGAGTTAAAATCACAAATTACAGAAATGCAGCGAGGCATTCTGCTAAATACATCGAAAGATTATTGGGGAGAAAGATATATACCAAAGGACTTCCGCAGATATTATATCAGAGAAATAGCCCGGGAACAATTGAAACATTGCTAGACCAAGTAATAAGATATGAAATGCCTTTATATACAGAGGATATTATAAAAAGACGACTCGGTTTATTCTTTTTTAAAAAAGATGGTGGCGAAAGTTTAAAAAGCCTGATAGACGAAAAACTCAGGGAATACAGATCTAAATAATTATTTAGGGTCCCTGAAATTTAAAAAAATTAAATTCCCCTAAATTTGAACAATTTTCATATTTATAGATACGAATCATTGTTCATGCTAGATTCCATGGTTATTCCGCAATTATTGCCCCTGAATAAAGTCCCGTTGGATTTATCTTCAGCATGGGCAAATGCTAATCTGGCCGAATACATGACCATTCTTGGGATTTACGTTCATGCTTTATTTCTTATATTTGCGGTGGGCTTTCCAATAGTGGTATTAACTTTTGAGGCTATAGGCACCATAAAGAAGGACAATGATTATTTCAAGTTGGCGAAGAATGCATCAAAGATATGGGGAATAAGCTTCGCTGCAGGTGCAGTAACCGGTACCTTAGTTGAATTTGGCTTAGTGGTCATATGGTCTGGATCCATTGCACTAATAGCATCCATGGCTGCTGCCCCGCTAATTATTGAGCTTTACGCATTCATAATTGAAATAGTCCTTATAGGTACCTATCTCACTACTTTTGATATTCTCAAAAATCATAGAATAATTCATATGCTATTAGGCTTCGGAGTGCTTTTTGGATCAAACCTGTCCGCATATATGATTCTTGCCGTTAATGCATGGATGCAGGTTCCATGGGGAACAGGTAATTTTGTTGGTCAAAATATACTGCCATGGGTTCCAACTTTGGGACCAGATGTTGTAAACTCTAAATCACTGGGAATATTGGCTGGTGCACTATCAAATTATGGATCTATAGTACTGGCATCTCCCAATGCGTTTCAATTGTTATCACCGTTCACCACAGATCCTTGGATAGCTATAGTAAACCCTGAAGCAGTCATTACTTATGTGCATAATTTACTTGCAGCAACAATAGATACATCCTTCATAGCTGCTTCATATGTTTCATACAAGATAATTAAAGGGTATGGAAAATACGATTATAACTTAAAAGCATTGAAAGTTACTTTTGGAGTGGGTGCAATTGCTTCCATACTTCAACCAATCGCAGGGGACCAGCAGGGAAGGCTGTTATACTTGTTCCAGAGAAATATATTTTATGCATCAGAAGGAATTGGGCCAAGGGGTGGCTACGATCCAATATTGAGCTTCCTCTTATATGGAAACTTTAACCATTACTTCAGAGGATATGAATATCTGGAATCCCTCCCTGGGGCAAATAATCCATATGCTCAGATGACTATTCAGGCCAGCATCACTTATGGTCCATGGATACATTTCTTCTATTATACCATGGTAATACTCGGTGTTGTTCTATTCATACTGGCTGTGGCATACTTTGGTCTCTATGTTAAATTCATTGACAGGATCATAAGGGCAATATTCAGAAGAAATACGGAACAATTCTTGGTATATGCATCATTCTTAGGAGCATTTTCAGGAGCTGTTGCATCAATCTCAGGATGGGCAGCTAGGGAAATGGGCAGGCATCCATGGACGATCTATGGCCTTGTCACTTATCCAGAAGTTGTAACGCCCCATCCAATCACTATATGGTTTACAATAATGATTATGCTGATGGAATTGGCAATTCTCTTTGCAGGTCTCTGGGGATTTTATTTGATTTATTTAAAAGGGTTTAAAAAATATAATGGGGTGGTAAGGTGAATAACCTCCAGTGGGGTTTAATAGGAATTGCATTTACATTCTTTGCCCATTACTTCTTTGTAACAGTGGTATTGGGACTTTCCGTCCTTATACCAATATTCGAAATAACTGGTAGACTTGGAAGAAGGGAAGAAAACGTGGAATTCGCAAGGAAATTGACATCCTACCTTATAAGGGTTGATCTTTTTGCCGGTGTTCTTGCAACATGGCTAACTGTTTTCCTCGCAGGATATTGGCCTTCTCTCCTATTCACAGCGACAGATACCCTGTTCTATCCAGTTAGCTTGGCAATAGTTGGAATAATGATAGCTATTGTTTCTATGGCAATATATTGGTATACATGGGACAAGATGAGTTCAAGAGTTCATATGGTAGTTGGAATATTCATGGCGCTAGGAGCATTACTGGTTCCATTGGGAATGAGCTCAATTTTCGCAACAATTGACTATCCTTATGGGGTGAAGGTAGAAACAGTAAGTGGATTGACTCTATTTGTACCTAATAGCCAAAACGTTTTCATGAACCCCATTTACCTCCCATTGGTTCTATATACATGGCTAATATCTATAGCCGTAACATCATTCATTGTAACGGTTTATGCATATAACAGGTTAAAGAAAGGTGAGTTTGGAGAACATATTTTGAAACAATCTAGGAATATAACAATAATTTCCTCATTGATGGCCCTAATCTTTATGCTTTGGCTTGTATATGAAGTCAAATCATATTCCCAGTACATTTACACGCAAATGGTGGGTAATTATTCTCTTGTCATAAGTGAGGTTCTGGCTATAATTATGGTCCTACTTTCCATAGGCTTGCTATTGAAGAATCTAATTTATCCATTATCCATAATAGGGGCAGCTCTATCTTATTTCCTAATGATGTTTTTCGAAATTCAAATGAATGTATCCAGATATCCATATATAATAGTAATTGGGAATAGTGGAATACCCGCGAGCGAGGAAATAAACCCGTTATTCAACATACCTGCAATATTGCCTGAGGCCGCCATCTTAACATTCATTTTGATGCTTATTACATTCTTAGCCACAATTTATATAGCGTTCATTATGTTTCCCATCAATAAAAGGAATCAGGCAGGCGAAATCTTATAATTCATCGTATATTTTTTCAAAATTTTATGTTTTTCATTTTGGAATAAACGGTATAAGGCATTATCTCAGGATGTTAAAATATTCCAGAGACTCAACACCGAATTTTGAGTTAGGAATCAACTTTATTGATCGGTGCTGAATTTTCCTACAATTATTCTTTCATATTTTCTTTAATTAATAAATAATCAACTTTTGAATCCAAAGCTTTTAAGATCGAGATCTAAGTTCAGAAAGAAGTGGCCTTTGTTGAAAAATCTTAGATCTGCCTTTTCTAATTTTTCATCTGTCAGAAAAGCTTAAGTATACTCCAACACCTACCAATATTAATCCGCCAATTGTAAATGCACTTAATCCTTCATGATTGATCAGTAAAGAAAAGATAGTACCCAGAACTGGGACCATAAACAAATAAGGATTTGTCTTAACAATTCCATGTTTACTCACAAGATATAGATATATTAGGTAAGCGATCGAAGTTCCAAAAAATCCCATGTAAAAGGTATAAAAAACGAATGGCCATTGTAATGGCTTGAAGGTTTCTGTCAATGAGATTATCCCTACTAAAGGTAAGGCGAAAGCATATTGCAAAAAATTAACAGTATGAACATTAACCTTGTCCAATCGCTTTTTGAAATATGTGGTACCTATTGACCATGACAATGCGGCAGCTAACAGTAGAAAAATTCCCAACAATCCTCCTGTTCTCAAATTCCTAAACGCAATCAGTACAATACCTGAAAATCCAAATAATAGGCCAAAAATCCTTGAAAGATTTAATTTCTCATTCAGGAATACTATTGAGAGAAGCACAGAAATAATAGGATAAGTGTACACTAAAATAGAAGAGATCGAGGCAGGCTCCACCTGTTCACCCAGGAACCATAGCCCCATAAATAGAAAAATGTTGAAAAAGCCCAATACAAAAGTGTCCAAGAAGCTTATATATTTCAAGGATGAGGAATAAGGCAATGCAAATATCAATGAGGTTATAAGGGCAAAAAGAACTCTAAAGAATAAAGTTACAAAGGGGGGTTCAAAGTTTAATGCTAGCTTTAGCACTGAATAATTCAGGGCCCAGAATGATGCCATGGTCATAAATATCAATGGATCCAAGTAATCTCTTTTATAAGCCACCCTGCACAATGAACATTTAATTAATTAAATTTGTTTATTTCTATTATGGAAGAAGACAGTTCTTCTGAAAAGGATTGCATAACGATTAATAAGAGGGGAATAACTGAAAGAAGAGAGTATGTGTGTTCCGGAAAATTTCTATTGTATAAATATGAAGCTGTGAATGACAAAGGTAAAGGATCAAAATTAAAAATTGTTCTGAAAAATTCCTCAGGCGAAATCAAAGAATATTACATAATCCCTACTAGGGATAATAGATATTTAACGTTTCAAAGCGAAGAAAAGGGAGATAGAGGAATCTATAGAGATGGGAAGTGCATGAAATTAAGCGATTTTCTATGAATACACAGATTCAATCTTGATTTGCACCATTTTATTGATAAAAATATTAAATAATGATTATCAAGCATGGTAAACTCCGCATTGAGCTAAAATGGAATCATTCTCTCCAAAATATAATGGAGTATATATTGTATCGCGAATATTGTTATCAAGTATAAAGAAGTATATAGGTTAATCTTTTAAACTTAGTTCAAATATAGGTAATATGCAGAGGAGACATTACGATATAGATGCAAGAAAGAATTCGCCATGTCCTGTGGAAAGGACGTTGTATATATTGAGGGATGCATGGACATTCATGATATTGAGAGACCTCTGCACAGAGCCTAAAGGATTCAATCAACTGAAAAAATCCGTTAAGGGAATATCATCAAGAATGTTATCTGAAAAATTAAAGTTTCTTGAGCAGGAGAATATATTAATGAGAGTAGTTAGTAATACGAGGCCCATAAGGGTAACTTATGTCCTAACAGAGAAAGGTAAAGATTTGGGCTTAATAGTAAACAGCATGAAAGATTGGGGAGAAAAATGGTCCAAAACAGGTAGCGAGGAAGTTTCAAAAAATCTAGCGGAGGATTTAATGAATTAATATGAATGAATACTACGATTCTAATGATGAAAAGTTTGGACCTATAAGCTCGTACATTTATAGATATTTTGCTGAACCATTCCTAAAGGGGTATTATAAGATAATAGCAGAAGAAATATCTAAGTATGAGGCAACTAAAATCCTAGATATTGGATCAGGTACCGGAAAACTCTTAAAGGAGATCTCCAAAATCCACAATGCCCAGTTATATGGCATAGAGCCCTCAATGTTCATGATAAACATAGCAAGTAAAAGATTAAAGAATGAAATATTAAAAAGTAAAGTTAGAATATTTCAGGGAAGCAGTAGATATATACCAGTGAATGAAAAATTTGATCTAATTGTTACCACATTTTCTTTTCACCATTGGAGCAATAAATTTGAATCCATACCATATATAATGGGATTCACCTCGGAAAAGGGTTCTTTCTTAATTTTTGATTATGATAATGATATGGGTAGATTGAAAAACTCCCACGGGTTATCAGAGAAAGATTTCCCGAGGGAAATTCTAGAAACTTATGTGGTAGAATTTGAACATATGAAAAAATCCATATTAAAGGTAGCAATTAAAAGTAAGTAGCGGAGTGGTAATGAAAACTAATTAAGATAAGGTATATTTACTGAATATAATTATGCCTGAGAGATATTACAATGCCATCTGTAGCTAAAAAGCAAGAAATCACAAAGAACGATGGTCTCAAGAGGGAAATAGAATTCTGGGAAGTATTCTTTCTTTCCATTGGGGGTCAGGCACCATTCCTCAGCCTTTTAACTTACACAACTATAGTTATAGTAATGACGAAAGAATTCGCACCAGTAATTGTATTGATAGGAACTTCTATAGTGCTTCTAAATGGGCTTGTCGTGGCTTACCTGGCTAAAAGATTTACGTCTACAGGTGGCTATTTCAATTACGCATATTATGGGTTAAGTAAAAGGTTAGGTCTTGAAACCGGAATGGTTTATACTTATTATTCAACTTTATATGGTTCCGCTTATGTTGCGGGGGCTACCTTTCTGGTGAATTATCTTCTTCACATTAATATTTGGTATGCTTATATAATATCCATCATACCGGCTTCTGCTTTTCTGATTGTCGGAATAAGGCCTTCTTCAAGATATGCCATTTTTGCAGCTATTTTGGAAATTGCAATCTTCATTGTGGTCTTCGTCTATGCTTTAATCTATGCAAACTTTCATTTTTATAATCCCATTTCTCCAAAATACTACGCCAACATTTCAACAGGTGCCATATTCTTAGGTATACTTTATGCAATAGGTATTCCCACGGGCTATGGGAGCATTGCACCCGTTTCCGGGGAAGTCAAGAAAGCTGAGAGGAATATAGGTAGGGCAGCAATAAGCGTTATAATTGTAGGTGGAGTATTGAATTCTATAGTAATTTATGGATTGCTTAATGGCCTATTTTGGCACGGTCAAATTTCAGATATTACAGAATCTAGAGTGCCCATTATTCTAGAGGTATTAAGAATTGTAGGTCCTTGGGGTTATTATGTGATGTTATTTGCCATAATTAATGACGGAATTCTTTCTGTGTTATCATTTATGCTAGCCAGTTCAAGAAATATATACGCAATGTCACTTCGAAATCTGATACCAAAAGTATTCTCACTGTTGAGAAATAGCAATCCCATAACAGCATCATTGTTGACAATTACCCTTTACGTGATTGTTACCCTCCCAATGATTTATGAACTGGGGCCATTGCATGCATTTATTATTTTGGGTGCCATGGCTGGAATGGGAAATTTGTTCATCCACATATCTGCAAATTTTTCACTTATAAAAATAAACATAGATTCCATGATCAGAAGGTTGAATGAAATTTTTGTAGGGTCAATGGCCCAGCTTCTTTCCATCACCGTGTTGGTTTATTCATTATTGTCAACAAAACCTTTTATAGCATATACCTTCCTTGGTTTCCTTATTATTGTCTTGATCTATACTGAAATAATGAGCATGACTGAAAAGGGGAAAAATATTCTTATTTGAAATTACTAACAAGCGTTGGAATCCCAAAGGCCCCAAAGCAATCGGGAAGAGAAATCAAATGAAAATGTAAGAAATCTCATAGTATTAGTTTTAGCCCTGCAGGTATTTATAATGCTATCAAGAATAGTTGCAGGGATATTTTTACACAATTCTGTGTTATTGCTGGAAGGATTTCACGTATTAATTGATCTAACTATAACCTCAACGGTTCTAATTACACTTAAGGTTATTGAGGGCGAATATGCCAAGAAATTCTCCTATGGATTATACAAACTGGATGATTTGGTATCATTTATAATCTCAATCATAGTAGCTTTTTCTGCTTTCGACATAGCCATAAATTCCATAAAACCTGAAGGCCTCTTGTCTATTTATCCCGCAGCAATACAAATTGCCACTATAATACCATTGGCAGCTGCAGGAATTTTAAAAATAAAGGCAGGTAAGATTCTGAGCCTCGGATCATTGGTGGAAGATGGCAGACATACTTATGCGGATGTATATGAAGGTCTAGGCGTGGGTATAGGCCTGGCATTATTTTCAATTACAAGACAACTTTTATTTTACTACATATCAATTGCAATTGCGGTAATTGCCATATTGATTACAGCATATGAAATAGGAAAAGGCAGCGTAATATCACTCCTTGATCTTCCAAAAGATGAAAATTTAATGAGACAAGTTAGGGATGAAATCTTGCATGACAAAGATGTGGAATCATTAAAGGATTTAAGATTGAGATGGTCAGGCCCTGTTATCTTCGGTGAAGTGGTGATCACGGTTAAACCAACATTGACCATTATTGACGCCCATGAAATAGCAGACAGGTTGGAAAAGACAATATACCTAAAATTCAAGGATATAAGGAATATAAGCATCCACATTGAGCCCAGTGTCAAAGGAATCAGGAAGGTCTTGATACCAATGGATGGGGAATCTATAAGCCATAAGGTGAGCAGAGCAGAATATTTTCTGATCTATAATCCAAATGACCTTAAGCTGATGGATAGAGTAGAGAATAAAGCATCATCAAAGTACGGTAAAAATTTGGTTGAAATATGTGAAAGGTTCGGAGTAACGGATCTTATCTGTCATGAAATAGGTGAAAATTCAAAGGTGATGCTCAAGGGTCTAGGCATAAGGATATGGTTAACAAAGGGTAATAAACCAGAAGAAGTTTTACAAGAATTCATAAATGGCAAATTGGAAATTATCTTTTAGAGAGAATTTTTACATCACAATAATTTCCGTTGCACGAACCAACAAGAGAGATGATCTTATTTTCTTCGAAATCTTTTAAGATATCGTTTAAGACAGAATAGGGAATATCGTTGAAAGTAGGAAAAAGAAAATCGAAATTTACTATTGAAAAATCCCTAGAACTGTATGTATAAATTAGGAATTGCGAATTTTCGATATTATCGAATTTCTTTATCATGAAGAAATCAATGGTGGGGGAAACATAGGAGAATTGAAAACTTTCTAATCTAAGTCCCAGGATATCCCCCAATGATTTCAAAGGTATTTCCCTGGTTTCATCCATGTACTTCAAAGAAACATTCATATTCCTTTGATCAAGGCTAATGATTTCCAGTAATAGATGGGTAAAGGCTTCCAATGACCGGTTATTGATCAATATTATAAACTGAATTACGTTGCCTATGCATTTTAATCTGGGGAATATGTAAAGCCATTTGATATCAATTAAACTTTTTTTATTTAATTTTGAATTTAGTAGCCATTTAATAGGTTCACTTGTGACCTTATCAAAACCTAAGTTAGTTTGGATGTCGAGCTCACCGTCAGGGTCACGGTAAATTAAATCAATATAATCTATATTATTGCATTTGAAGTCTCGTATGTACAAGTCAAGTATGGCAATTTTCTGAAAAAGATGGTGCCAGGATTCCACACGATAGTTAAATTCTTTGAATATAAAAGAATATATATTGGGCATACCTTAACCGTGAAAACCGGATGAGCCTAAGGAAGAAATTCTTTAATTTTATAAATCCTACCGAGAAAGCTATATTCAAGAGGATCAACGAGTATTCCAATTACATTCTTACTTCTACAAATGATCTAATAAAGATGTTGGATTGTTCAAATATGGAAATATCACAGTACAAAGAAACAATTAGAAAGAATGAGATGGACGGTGACCACCTAACTTTTGAATTGAAAAATGAAATAACTAACGGAGCCATCACCCCTAATTTAATGGATTCATTTAATCTTCTAATTGATAAGTGCGATGATATACTTGATAGATTATATTATATGAGCAGAGAAATTTTGCGATATCAAGACTTTCTTTTGACCAGCAATGAGAATGTAAAGGAAAAGACATGCCAGTATTACTCAAAATTAAGGAATATGTTGATTTATAACTTGGACGCTCAAAAATCCATTATGGAAATGTTAGAACAGAATACTATTGAGAAAATGGTATCTTTATGGTCCAGGGTATCTCGCCTAGAGGAGGAAGTGGATGACCTCAAGGATGAGTTACTTGATTCTTTGTATAAAGAGGCCAATAAGCTTCACTACCTTACTTTCCTTCATCTAGCAGAAATTACACATAAAATTGATGACCTGCTAGATACCTCACAGGATATTGCTGATATCTTAATAAATGTAGCAATAACGGTGACATCCTGACAGCAATATTGTTGCTAGTTCTAATACTCATATTCCTAGTTGCGGGAAATAATATGGCCACTGCAGTTGGTACCTTAGTTGGTTCAAATATTGCTAATAAGAGAGTAGCTAAAATAATTGGAATTGCCGGTTTTTCAGCAGGACTGATAATATCGGGAAGTATAATGCTTAAAACGGCTAGGGTAATCTTCAATTATAATTCAGAAATAATTGCTTACCTACTTATAGGCGCAATTATAATATTCATCATAGCCCAGGCTACTAGGGTTCCACTATCGTTAACAATGGCTCTAGTTGGCATTTCCATTGGTTTGATGATAAGGTATGGAAGATATTATGAGCTGAGTACGTTCTCAAAAATAGTATTTATGTGGTTCCTAGCTCCTATATTTGCCCTATCACTTTCTTTCATATTGGTAAAAATTTATTCAAGAATAAAATTTAACAACATCTGGAAAAAATCAGAATCCATGCGTATTTTGATATTTATATTCTCCTTTGCCTCAGCTTATACTTTAGGGGAAAATACAATGGGATTAATTCTATCAATATATGGTTTCAACATTCTTTCTCTAATTTTATCGGTTATTTCCATAGCTCTAGGTTCATTATTTCTCAGTGATGGAGTCTTAAAGAGGATCGGGCAGGAGATATTTTCCATGAACTATTCCAGTGCCATGATATCGATAGCCACTAGCACAGTACTTGTGGAATTGGCTTCTCTCTTTTCTATTCCACTTTCTAATTCACAGGCTATAACATTTAGTATTTTAGGAGTCGCTTTCTCAAATAGAATTAGATTCTTAATTTATAAACCAATAATAAGGATAATTAGCATATGGATAATTTCACCACTTATGGGTATAGGGCTAGGATTGCTAATCTAGGAAAATCCCTATAGACATTTTCAGGAAAGAAATCAAATAATTTTACTAATTTGAAGGCTCCTAATAGAGTGATAACGCATTGATCTGGCTCATCTTGTTGCTATTGCTTGTGAACAAAAATATATAGGAAATTTTAAAGTACTAATATCGAATATCCGATATCGGTGATAAATATGTATGGACATATGCATGGTTGGGATGAATGGAGACGCCACGGTTTCATAGGACAGAAGGGTTGGCTCCTAATACTATTCGCACTATATGACAAGGAAATGACAGGGTCCGAAATAATGCAGCTTGTGGAGAAAGAAAGCAATGGTATGACTAGGCTTTCCCCAAGCTTGGTTTATCCGTATCTCAGAGAATTGAAATTAAGCGGATTCTTAGAATCAATAGAAAAGGATAATAAAATCTATTATAAGCTTTCAGAAAAAGGTAAGGCCATAATTGAGCAGGCAGGTTATTTCTTCCCGGGGTGGAGGATCAGATGGGACTTGTATTTAAAACAAAATAGTCCTGAAAGTGTAATCGAAACCTTAGAGGATTCGGTTCAATATCTGGTTGAAAGTGTGGACAAATCCAAGATCGATTCAACGCAGAAAGAGAGGATCAAAAAGATAGTTGATAGATTAAATTTCCTAATTCAATAGTATTTTAACATTTTGTTAAATTTTTTTTAACTATTTTGAATTTCAGTATAAAAAAGTCTAATTAATATAACAAAAAGCTTAAGTTTAAATTATTCCTCATTTTACATGGTATACAAGAAAGTATACGATCTTTCAGTAACTATTAGAAGCTTTATGCCCTTGTGGCCTACAAACCCAAACTTAAGGATAGAACCTGTAGGTACCGTTCCCAGAGACGGATATTTAGTAGAGTCTATAAGTGGCGTTACACATAGTGGAACACATATAGATGCACCGTCTCACATGCTTGAAAATGGCGATTCTGTGGACAAACTACCACTGGAAAATCTTGTTTCAGAGGGCTTCATGATTAAAATTTCTCCAAAGGGTAAAGAAATTAATGAAGGGCACTTGAGAGAAAGATGGAGAGACGATTATAATGGGAAAGCAATACTCTTAAATACAGGCTGGTACAAAAAGAGGGGATTTACCAGGGAGTTCCAATATGACTTTCCAGGACTCTCAGAGGATGCAGCTGAATTTCTAATAAAAAGAGGTGTTAAATTGGTAGGAATAGATAGCCTGGGAATAGAGCCTTTTGATCATTCAGATTTCAGAGTTCATAAAAAATTACTAGGTGCAGGGATTATTATAATAGAAGACTTGTATGGTTTGGATCAATTGCAGGAAGGAAAAAAATATTTGATAACAGCAGCCCCACTAAAGATAGAGAACGGAAGTGGAGCTCCAGCCAGAGTATTTGCCATTGAATTCTAAATTTAGGTAGGTGAATATGGAAAGAAACGAGTACAGGAAAGAACTTGGATTTTGGCATGTGGTATTATTAACTGTTGGAGCGATACTAGGACCTGCAATTGCATATATTCCGGTAACAGTTTTGACATTTGGGGGGCCAATAGGGATATTTGCATGGATATTGGCATTTCTATTGATAATACCAATTGCCCTAGTTTATATAGAACTAGGAACCATGTGGCCCAAAGCTGGAGGGGTGGCATATTATCCTGCAAAGAGTCACGGATCTCTGGTAGGATTATTAAATGGTTGGGCAGCGTTCCTAGGTTATACCTTGGTAATGCCCCTAGTGGTAACTTCAGTTGTAGAGTATCTGAGCTTCTATTATCCAACGTTGTACCAAGATAACAAAATCTCTAGTTTAGGGATTTTTATATCAATTATAATAGTGCTGATGATATTTTACGTTAATATTAAGAGAGTAAAACTTCTGGGAAATATCAATAATGGCTTAACACTAGTTAAGATTATTCTTATCATTATCATAATTTCAGTCCTACTATATCATTTCAATCCATCTAACTACTTTTCATATGGTGGTCCAGCCCCCTACGGGTTGGGTGGTTTATTTTTGGCTGTTTCAGCAACAATACTGGCATATGCAGGCTTTAGGCAGCCCATAGATTATTCTGAAGAAGTAAAAAATCCAGGGAAGTTCATACCCAAGGCAGTAATAATTTCGTTACTGTTCGTTCTAATTATCTATATGTTGGAGAGTATCGCATTCTTAGGAACAGTTAATTGGCAATCCTTTGGCATATCTCCTGGTAGTTGGGGACAGCTTGGCAATCTTCCTTATCCATTCATTTCTTCTTCACAGGCAATTAAAGTCACAGTCTTACTACAATTATAATCATAGCTGTGGTTATAGCATCGTTCAGTGATGGATTAATATATTTTGGAGGGGCTGCCAGAGTTTCCAATGCACTATCTAGGTATGATGAATACTTCCCAAAGTTCTTATCGGGGCTTAACTATGAGGGAGTTCCTATAAATTCTGCTATACTTGTGGTTCTCATATCAATACCGTATTTAATATTACTACCATCCTTTTCATCGGTTCTAGGGGTATTTGTGGATGCAATACTAGTTTCCTATGCTCCTGCCGCAGTCAGTCTCGCAGTTTTCAGGAAGGAGTTTATGGATATTTCAAGGCCGTACAGATTGCCTGCATACAAAATTCTCTCCCCTGTGGCATTTATAGTAGGGGGTTTTTTGATATATTGGTCCGGATTTTATAACGTTCTGATTGCTATATCATCAGTTTTCGTTGGTTTGATTTTCATTTACATTCTCATAAAGAAAAGAAAGTTCTCCAGACAAGATTTCTTTGCAGGTTTATGGTATCTAGTTTTCTTAATTTTCACACTTATCTTCTCATATCTAGGGAGCTCTGAATTTGGCGGCAGAAATGTGGTCCCATTCCCCTATGATACCCTGATATTTGCATTGTTGTCCTTGGTATTCTACTTCTGGGGAGTCTCATCAAGCAATAAACTCAAAGCCAAGGCATCCTCAGGTTTAATGTAATTTTATTTATTTTAAGAATTTATTATATAAAGATGAATCACTTAGCTGAAATAATCGAAAGATTCTGAATCAAAGTTCTTCTGAAATGTTATAGAATCTTCTATCTTGTATGGATAATGCATTATTTCTGGATATAAACCCCAGGGACCTTCTTCTGCAATCCTGTATTCCATACTTTCAGGACCATAGAACGCACCAATAATTTCTCTGGTCTTCTGCCTAGTCTCCTCCTCTCCCTGAAATCCCAGTGAGTGAAGGTACTCGTGCATGAGTATTACCAGGATTATGTCTCTCATTTCCCGCTCCTCAATTGTAATCGAATTCAAGGCATCCACAAGATTTTGATTTAAAACGATATAATTGGAGCCTAAAACCCAGTAAGCACCCACCTCAATCCTAAATCTAGAGATCGCTAATCCTATGGGTCTTCCAAGATTGAGGTACTTTCTTACAAGATCCTTTACTTCGTCCATGATCTTGTTATAATCAATCATTGGATATTTATCAAATTCTGAAATTATAAAATTAGGTAGCGCTGATCACTAAATGATTTATCTATGGCATCAGTGCTATTCATTATCATTCAAAAATCAATTTTTGAAAAGAGCGATACTATTGATAGCGCCATAATGAGCATGAATATTTCTCCATAATATATGCTCAGCGAAAAATTATTGGATGAGATAGATATGGAACCTTGTTGAATGAAATAAAAAAAGTATAATATTAGAAATGCTGATTCTACAAAGGCCGCGATCAATTTACTTTTATTTCTATCAAAAGATGAAAAAGCAATATGGGAAATTAAAACAGGTATGCCAAGGAGTAAGATCATCAGAGGTTCTATACTTGATTTTACTACTATACCGTTTAATCCTAAAGGGAAAATGCCTATATTATCTGATAATATGGAGTAAATCAAAGTTGGAATGATCAAAAATTTTATTGATTGAGAAATCGATGACTTTATTACATCCTGATTACTCATTTAAATTCACCCAGGTAAAGTTTAAAGTCATAAATGTAGATCCAAACAAGAATACTGATCTTATTGTAATTATTTGCCATGGAATTTTCATAGCTTATGGGAACGTTATATTTCAACCATAGCGTATAGTTAGTTCCCAACTCCAAAGTAGCATTATAATAGCCTAGAATTGTATTGTTGAATTGAAGAATCGTTTTAATTATGGATGTTGTCTTCAGATAGAACGCAGTGTCAATTGTTAATGGGAATTCAATATTAATGTATGAATTATTTATGTTGTACTGGGGCTTCCCTAAGTTAAAATATAATAGGGGTGGAGGCAGTTTAATTTTTCCAATGCTAGATAATGAAATGGTAAAGAAATTGAATGCATAATAAGAAAGGAATTTCAAATAAACTCTAAGATTGACAGGATTCTCCAATTGGGAGATATTATAAGTTAAAAAGTGGCCAACCAGATTTATTATACTCACAGGAATGCTAATAGGAATATAGAACTCACCAACTATATTTCCTAAATATATTTTACCACTTGTTATGTTTGAGGAACCATTCACTATAAAATATTGCAACCTTGAATTCTGCAAGGAATAGAATCCCTTATTTAGAATGTGCAAGTCAAATTTTAAGAATAACGAACCATTTGAAATTTCGTAATTAAAACCGGTGACCGATATAGCTGAATCAGGCGAAGCTAATATACCCTGTGAAGCATAGAATGAGGAAATTCCAACCGAAATAAGGAAAATCAATATAATAATCAGCAATGTGTATTTCGTCAACTTTAGGACCTTAGCGATCTTCATTAAAATAATTAATTATA
>JAGDXP010000014.1 GCA_023256475.1 Thermoplasmata archaeon | reverse complement strand
TATTTTACATTTGCCCCGGTTCGGATCAGAGTATATAAAGGTCATGTAAAATATAGAGCAATTTTATATAATTGTTATAAAAATTGATACTAAATTTGAAATAATATTATTCTCATCAGGCAATTATTTCTCAAATTTCTAAAGTCCCATTATTCAATTATTGAAATGATTAGGGGCAAGTTATCAGATTGTTGAAAGAATTCATCCTGAAGTGAAAGAATTAAATTAGAAGAAGAATGTTGTAATATGAATTAGATTCATATTCCCAATTTCTTGATCCTCTCAATCCTTTTCTCAATAGGTGGATGATCGCTGAATAAATTGTCGATGGGATTAGTTCTAATAGGCTTAACCTGCCATGAATCTGGATAAGGAGAATAAGGGACACCCCTGGGTAACATGCCACTATTGGTTTGGTGAATTTTAATTAGAGCGCTTATCATGCTATCCCCACCCACCAAACGGGCACCGAACTCATCTGCCAGGTATTCATTTAACCTATCATGATGCAATGCGATTAATCCAACCAACTTTGATATAAGCATCATTAATCCCCCAATGGCACTTAGTATTAGACCAGCTAAGATATTTACGGCATTCCTCTCCAGTACAGCTTCCACTGCACCTATACCTGCCAATATAAAACCAGTAAACATTAGGAAACTTCCAATGGAATGGAATATAGATATCCAGGATTGAACTATCCATCTTCTTAATGTATCTCCGTGCTTTATGTGGCCCAATTCATGGCCTATAATAGCTTTGAGCTCATTCTCTGTTATATTCCCCCCATAAAAGCTGTTTATGAGTCCAGAAGTTAGAGCCAATCTTGGCCCAAATATGGATTCATACACTAAGGCATTGTACTCGGGTGAATTGAAAGTCATTAACTTTGGTACCCTTTTTATTCCTGCCTTTTGAGACAACTCCTGAATTATTCCTTCAATTCTCAGATCATTGAAGCTTCTGAAGGAACTCCAGAGTATTATTGGCCCTATGATGTATGCTGAGATGAGACCTATTACGAATCCCAGTATGAGCATATAAAAGAAGAGTGTTAAATTAAAGCCTGCACCAAATAATACACCCCCAAAAATGATATAAAATATGAGTGTAGTAGCCATGAATATTATAAAAGTGTAAATCCAGTAATATTTCGAAATTGATGACTCCATGGATAAGAGTATTAGCGACAATTATTAAAGTTTAAATGATCAATAAATTTTTTCTCAATTTTAGCCTATGTGAAGGAATGTAAATTAACGTCATTGCAAGCAATATCAGTATTAACCAGTCTATTCCAAGTTCAAATAAGATATTTTTAGAATCTGGACTACTATCTGGCTATTTCTCACATATAAATTGCGAGTGGAAGACATTAAAATTTCTCGTATGGATATTGGATATAACAGAATTGATTCCAAGGGCGGGATTTGAAAATGAGAATGTTTTTTATAATATTAATAGAATCTGCTTTTAATTCTGCATATTTCTTTAATTTTACCTATGGATAAAATAATATATTGTATGTTAATCAGCATTCGATCAAGCCACCGTAGCTCAGTCGGCAGAGCGGCTGACTTGTAATCAGCAGGTCGGGAGTTCAATTCTCCCCGGTGGCTTAAAGAATAAAAACTATTCAGCAGACAGGGTTGACGGATTTTTGTTAGGAAATAGGAATTTTTATACTAATTCACGAGTTTTTAACATTAGGTTCTAAACTCTTGATGATCCGTAGGCGATTACCACAACGTTCCGGTTCACTATTTACAAAATGCTTGACCTATTTTGGAAATCGGTTTATATAGATTATTAATGTGGGATTATGAAAACACTAGAATTTACAGTTAATGGAGTTAAATGCCCGCTTTGTGATCTAATTCATAATTATAAAGTTAAAATTGAATATGAAGAAAACTCAAATTTCAATAATTACGAGAAACCTTATTACAATTTTCTTATAAAGGAGGAACCCTCAGGTACCGGAAATGTACAAGTACCAGTTTACGAAGTAGATGCGTACTGCCCAAAGAAGTCAAGTCCCTTTAGGATAATAGTGGAGCCAAAGATACCTGTAAACTCCACACCTGTAAACATTATAGTTACCTTAGCATGACTTAATAGTCTATATAGGTAAATGAAATACCCTTACATGAAGTTCCTACTTATTTCAGGAAGCCTCAGGAAAGATTCCTATAACACCAGATTAGTAAATCACGTTGCTAAGCAATGGTTGAATGGATACGAGTATGAAATTGCAGATATATCAAAATTGCCTATCTATGTTGAAGATACAGATCCATTGCCTGATACTGTGAGAAAATTAAAGGAACAGATAAAAAGTGCAGATATTATTATCTTTTCAACCCCCGAATATAACTGGTCAACAAGTTCAGCTTTAAAAAATGCCATAGACTGGGCATCTAGACCACCCGGAGATTCGGCATGGAAAGGGAAGATAGCTATTATAATGAGTGCCTCTACAGGCATGCTTGGTGGAGCCAGAGCACAATATCACTTGAGGCAAATCCTGTCTTCAGTAGATGTAATATTAGTCACAAAACCTGAAATTTTTGTCAGTTTTGCTCAGGACAAGTTTCAAGGCGATGAATTGAAGGATGAACTTGCGAACAAGCTAATAAAGAATGCCATAGATAATGCGATTAAGTTATACCGGATTCATTATAAGGAAGCCTGAATGGCTTCCTCCAGCTTTTCAAATTTGAATTTGTACCCCTTTGCCTTTAATTTCTCCGGTACTGCTCTCTGGCTAGACAGCACTAGATAGTCTGCCAGTTCACCCAAGACCATTTTTAATATAGGTGTCGGAAGGCTGAAGTACTGTTTTTTCCCATATGCTAATGAGATAACTTTCATAAAATCTTCGTTTCTAAGAGGATTGGGTGAAGAAGCATTTATTGGCCCTTCCAATTTGTTATCTATTGAAAATTTAATTATGTTGGGAATATCGTCAACGTGTATCCAGGAGTACCATTGCCTGCCGGTACCAAGTTTCTTGGCTGATCTTAGCTTGACACCCTTCAGTATGTTTTGCAACAGGGGGGCTTCCTTGCCCACCACAACTCCAAACCTTAGGATTACAAGATTACCTTTAAATTTAGATGCTTCTTCTTCCCATTTAACTGCAAGATTGGCCAGGAAATCATTCCCTGGTTTTGATTCCTCGGTAAGAAATTCATCACCCCTGTTTCCATAGTATCCCACAGCAGAGGCGGAAACCATCATTGGTACTCCAGCGGAGTTTCCATAATCCACCAAGGATTTGGTGGAATTTAATCGGCTTACAACAAGTTCCTCCTTCATCCTTTCATTCCATCTTCCCTCTCCTATGGATTTACCTGCAAGGTTTATTATCAGATCCGGTCTTTCTATTCCCCGCTCCCAATCCCTATTTGGGGGGTTCCATCTTACATACTTTACATTTCCCTCTGATCCTTCCTTGCTCCTTGATAATACATATATTTCATCGTTTTTAAAAGAATTGATTATGTGCCTTCCTATATAACCTGTTCCGCCTGATATGAGAATTTTCATAGTTGTCAATTCAGGACAGGTATTTAAATATAAATAAAGAGAACGCTATTGAAAATATGAGCATTAAAATTACATACAATTTCGCGGAGTTCAATGACCTCCTAATGGTAGCATTAAGTTTTTCATAATGCGATTCTCCAGCTATTTTCAGCCTGTATTCCCTTCTAATATAATCCACGGAAAGCCTATTGTTTGGATTCAGCTTATTGAATTCATCTACAATATTCTCAATCAACTTGTCGTGTGAATAATTCCTTCCCACCGGGTTTACTGAAAGGCCGTTTATATTCACAATGTGGTTGTCAGTTGTACATATTATTATCTTGTCGGCACCGCTCAATTTGGATTCAAGCTTCTTCCTGAATTCGTAATCCATATTATTCCCATCGAATAGAATTAACCCGACAGTACTTTCCCCAAATTTTAGCTTTGCCAGCTTGATTCCTCCCGGGCCTATATCAGGTGATGAATAATTTATGGAAGAATAGTCACCGTATAAGGGATAGATTCCATCCCTTCTCTCAATGGCCTCCTTGAGCTCATTAAAAATGAATGTGATATCGGTTAATTCCACAGGCTTCTCCATGTTATTGTTGTGAGCATCAACAACTTCCAACCATTTTAATCCAAGGTGCTTGGCATAGGTTATAAGCTTGTTTCCTTCTCCAAACATTATGTCATCGAATCTTACCTTATCTGGAATTAGGAACAGAATTCCCCCATCTCCAATTGGTAAAAAAACAGAATTTTCTCCAAAATAGGGTCTATAGCAATATTCATATGTGACCCACCCATCCTCCTTGAAAATTTGAGATAGCTTTTTTATTTGTTCCTCATCAGAGCAATTATCATCATGAGTGGTACTGGTATGAAAAATTGCCATTTCCTTCCCTGGCTCATATTTTGAGAATTTACCGGTTATGTTGGAACTGCCAATATCTCCTAATGGCCCCGGATGGATATATGGAAAAACGAAATAAAATTCCTTATGATCCCTGAATCTCAGAACTGAGATTGGCCTGCTTGAAGTTGTTTTATAGATTGTTCCAAAGAACTCCCTTAGTATTTCGTTATAGCTTTTTCCAAGGTATGATGCATTGAGTAGACCAGTTATAAGAACTGAAGGATCTGTGCTGAACTCCTTTATGAAAGGAGAAAAACTCCTTGAAATGAATAAGTCTGCTGCTAAGGAATATATTAGAGAGGAGATTAAATATGCCAGAATGAACACATGGAACTGTGTTAAAAATACTAAAAAGAAAATAGATGTAAATATGGGAAAGCCCATGGATATACTGTGAGCCAATACTCTCCTTCTCTCTGTAAAAGTCAGGTATATCATAGTCCTCAAGAATGTTATGGGTGTTAGGGAAAGCATAAATGCAGTGGCAGGTGGCAAAAATCTCAGCCCTATCAATATAAAATAATAAGCAAGGGATGCATATAGTGAAATTATAAAGAGCAACAATATTCTCTTTAAATTGAATACAAAACCTATTATTTTCTGTACAAGATAGTCAAAAACTATGGTAGTTAAAATAGTTAATGAAAAAATTTCTGCAAGTCTTAAACTGTGAGAGGAAATATAAATTAAAATTAGAATCGGGACGAGCATTAGTATTGAAATGAATGGTTTTGGTGACCGGAAAGTATACCTCCTTAGCTTCTGAGGTTGGTTGAAGGACATCCCACCGGTTATGTTTGAACCCTATTTATGATTTATTAGGTTTTTCCTTCAAAACCCAGTGAAGATAGAATGAACCGAATATTATGTTGAAATAGAACGTTATGAATCTCCACATTATAACGAATATGAGGATCAACCTGGCGCCAACCACGGATGTGAATGTGGCAATCATCAGTATCTCCATTATTCCTGACGCCCCAGGTGTTAGAGGGGCAAGAGATATGAGCACCAGCACTATCTGAATTAGTATTATGTAGAGAATATCAGGGTGTATCCCGAATCCCAGTATCAATATTATTGGAACGTAAAAATCTACAGACCATAGTAGAAACGTGGATGCCAAAGCCAATATGAATATAGCCGGGTCTTTTGAGAAGAGCTCTTTCATTACCCTTGAATAATTTTCTACTTCATCCTCTATCTTTTTCTGATTGTGATTCCTGCCCGAGAATTTTGAAATTAAGCTGTAAATTCTTCCAACAAATCTATTCAAATGTTTCTTGCCACCTATGGATAGGAGTATTATTGCAAAGAAACCCAATATGACAATGCCACCTGCAATTAAATACAGCCTCAGCGAAGAATATAAGAAGCCATCCAATATCAGTATGAAGAAGAAAAATCCGAAAAATATTGCATCGAAACCCCTTTCCCCAACTGTTATGGCCGTTGCCTCACCAACGTTTAGTCCGTAGTCCACCAATTTTTTGATTCTTATTGGTTCCCCTCCTACATATCCTGGAGTGATTGTTGAGGCAAAGAGTGATGCAATCACAGCCCTGATGGCATTCCTCAAACCTACAGGCTTGCCTCGACCGTATGTAAGGAAATAGATCCTGAACCCCCAGAATACCTGAGAAGCAATGTGAAACAGCAGAGCTATTATGAAAAAAACAATGTAATAAGGACTCAATAAAAGTATTGAATCCAATACATTATTTATACCAAAGTACAATATAAATGCTATAATGGTCACAACGCTTAGCGGAATTCCAATTAACCTAGCTATTCTTATGTAGTTCAATTAACCCACCGTACGCATCAAGTATCTTTTCCACTGTGCTCTCTATTCCAAATTCCATACTTGATTTCAGAGCATTTCTTGATATTTCCTTAAGGTCCATTGATTTAATTTGTTTAACCTTTTCCACAATGCATGAAGGGCACCCGAATTTAACTAGCCAGCCATTGACCCCTTCCTTCAATATGCCAATTTCCCTTGATTCATTGCTGGCAATTACGGGTGTCCCAGATGCCATGGCTTCCACGTAAACAATTCCAAAAGTTTCGGCCCTGGATGGCAAAATTAATAATTTTGCTTTTGAGAGTAACTCCAATTTTGTGCCTTCATCCACATAGCCCAGATATTCTATGTTTTTATATTTTGCTACATATTTTTTAACCTCAGTAACTAGGGGTCCCACACCTGCTACAACAAATCTCTCATCAGGCATCTGCGATGCTGCTTCCAGAAAATGTGTTATACCCTTGTCAAAGGTTAGCCTACCTAAAAATAGAAAATAGTCATCTTTCTCTTCATTGTATTTAAAGTTGGAAAGATCTATTCCCACGTGTATAACCTTCGAATCAACGTTGTACTTCCTAAGCATCCTGGCTATGGGTTCTGATGGTGAAACTATCATGTCGAATTTCTTGTAAAGATACATGTTGTACATAAATCCCAGATTAAGCAGGCTTTTAATAAATGGGAATTTAATTGTATTATCCATGTTAACGAAATCTGTGTGATACGTACCAATTATGGGTATATTCATTCTCGTATGATAGTAATGCCCTATGGTACCCAGAACAAATGGTGTATGAACATGAATTATATCAGGGGCAAATTTATCAAGATCTTTATATATATCAAAATTTGGCAAACCCATTCTATACTCCTTATACAATGGGAAGGGGATAGATGGCAAGTTATAAACGTCCCCATCTCCTTTAACCAGGGTGTAAACCCTGACTTGATGACCCCTTCTTTTAAGCTCCTTCTTGAAATCCACGAGGTGCTTGGATACACCATCAGGTATGGGGTAGTAGGTGTCGCTGAATAGGGCTATTCTCATCTAGCCCTGGAATCGCTTCGTCTATTATAAAGATATATACCTGCAATCAGCTTTGCCTGTTCTATAGGCTTCTTAATTGATGGTTCCCTGAAGCACTGTATGAAGCAGGCATTGCAATTGTTGTCGTAAATTTTCCACTTCTTGGTTTCATTCAATTTAACATCTGTTTTATAGAAACATGGATATACATTTCCCCTGTAATCGGCATAAAAAACCTCCTGTCCTGCCCTACATTTTGATACTTCCTTATTTTCCAGCCAAAGAACAGCCTCTTCATAGAATGATCTTGTGTTCCCAAATTTATGCTTCTTGTAGTTTTCACTTGCATACTTAAAAGCTGCCTTAATCTGTTCCTTTTCCACAGGAACCCTCTCATAGTAATAGGCAGTGTTGTCGGGGAAGCACATGGAAACTGGCACTCCTATTTCGCGATTTACAAATTCTGCATATTCATTTATCTTGTCGTAGTTGAAGTTTGTAACCAGCATGTTCGATGTTAAAACCTTGACCCTTGGCTTTAAAAATTTCATGGTATCAACAACAATGTCGAAAATCTTCCTGCCCCTATACTCGTTGTGCAATTCTGGTATGTGGCTGTCTAGGGATATGGTCGCAGCATCTAGATAAGGTGAAATCTTTTCCAGCATGTATTTATTGGTCCCGTTGGTTGCGATATGGGTGAAGAATCCTTTTTCCTTTAGTGTTTTCATAATTTTTGGCAGATCTGGATGAAGTGTTGGTTCACCACCTGTAACTGAAACAACCTTAACTTTATTGTACTTCATTTCATCAATAAACTCATCGATCTTATCCCTCGGGAACAATTCATTCCCCTGGAAGGCGTTACATCCCTTGCACAGAAGATTGCATTTGAAATCTATGTTCCATATGACTATTCTCATGCCAAATCACTTGAATTCAATTATGAAGCATAATATAAAATCTTATTCTAATTTAATAAATCAAGAAATGAATATTTCCCTATTCCTGGCAATGTACTCGGTGAAGTAGGAAATAACAAGATCCGCACCTGCTCTAAATATGGATGTTATGCTTTCTTTTATAACCGAATTCAGATCAAAGTAACCCTGCTTGGATCCGTTAACTATCATGGAATATTCAGCACTGACTGAATATGCTGCCAATGGGAGATCAAACAACCTCCTCGCCTCTTTTATTATATCAAGGTAAAACAGTGCTGGCTTGACCATCACAATGTCGGCTCCCTCCAAGATATCTTCCTCTATCTCTCTCATAGCTTCCCTGGAGTTTGAAAAGTTCATCTGGTATGTCTTCCTATCTCCAAAAGATGGAGCTGAATAGGCAGCATCCCTGAATGGTCCATACAGTGCAGATGCGTATTTTGCGCTGTAGGCCATAATCATAACATCCTGGAACCCTTCCTTGTCCAGAATTTCCCTGATAGCCCACACCTGACCGTCCATCATGCCCGAGGGAGCTACCACATCTGCCCCACTTTCTGCATAGGTTTTTGCGATCCGCTGGTAATAGGAGAGGGTTTTATCATTATCTACAATACCATCATGCACAATTCCACAGTGGCCGTGATCTGTGTATTCGCACATACATAGGTCTGCCATTACCACCAGTCTCGTTTCATCTTTTATCTTTTTGATTGATCTCTGTATGATACCGTTGGGATTGTATGCCTCACTTCCCAGGTTATCCTTCACCTTTGGTATCCCAAATAGCAGTACGCTTTTAATTCCCATGCTTTCGTATAACTTAACAAGATCAATTAGCTCTCTTTCAGGATATCTGTAAACCCCCGGCATTGATTTTATTTCTTCTTTGGATTTCAGATTATCATCGATGAATATGGGCATTATCAGTTTATTCAGGTTGATGTGAGTCTCTGAAAGTATATCCCTAATTTCCTTTGACTTCCTTAACCTTCTCAACCTTAGACTTGGATAACTGCTCATCCAACAACCTCTCCAGCTCAGATAATAATGACGAAGATTTAATGTCTGTTGTATTTTTTAAGGCCTGTATAAACGGACCAACAATTTTATTCCTGGTTGCTCTGATTCCGATTTCAACTTCTGCCATATGTTCTATTGGAATTTCCCTAGAGAATATTTCCAATTCCTCATTTATTATGTTGTCTGTAAAAGCCACCAGTTTTTTAATTATCTTGTCCCTTTCCTTTTCATTTAGAATTTTTATGAACTTGCTGAATTCCTCTTCGACCGTTCTAAGTGCTTCCCTTGCCAGTGCTTCCCTCTTCCTATTGTTTATTTCAGATATTGAACTGAGACGTTCCATGTTTATCAGTTCCACCTTATCTGAAAGTGCGGGGTCAACAGATGGAGGTGTGGATAGATCAATTATTTTTCTAACGTTACAGTTAACAACATCCTTCGACCTAATAATATAGCTGTCAGATGATGCTGCAACTATTATTGTAGAAAAGTGTAACCATTTTTTTACATCGAATTCTACGAATTTAACACCCAAATTCCTGGCGAGATTCCTGCCTTTAGCCTCTGTTCTGTTTGTTATGGAAAATTTGAGTCCTTTATCCTTTAACATATTGGAAATCTGAGTCCCCAACTTACCGGCACCTATGACTAAAACTTCGTCGCTATCGTCGATGAATTCAATGGCTTCAGAAGCCACACTTCTCTTTATCTTATTGAAGCCGTGCCTTGTCCTGACCCTCTTACCCACTTCAACAGCCTTTCTGAATACCTGATTCATATTCTCCTTTGAATATCCTTTCTCCTGGCTGATTACCCATGCTTCCTTAACCTGACCCAATATTTCATTTTCTCCCAGCACCATGGAATCCAGGCCGGCTGCCACTAGGAATAGGTGCTTTATGGCATCTTCGCCATGTATAACTGAGTATTTATACACTCTACCCCTTAAAAATTCATCAAAGAACTGCACTGAATCATAGGAACCTGGATAGAAGTAAATTTCAAACCTATTGCATGTCCACAAAACTACCGCTTCTTTAATATTCTCGTTTTTTGAGATGTAATTGTATACCTCTTCTATCTGAATGGGCTTTACTGTGGAAAAGAACAGAGACCCTAAATCGCTGTAGGATACTTTAATTAGAAAAATACCACCCTTTTCCAAATTTTCGCACCTTCACCCTTATAATTAAATGAGATATATCCATTTTGTCACCATTAAATTTCAAATTCATCTCAATGAATCAATGATGAAGTCCATGCTTTTCCTTATATCTGGCGAGTCAAAAGTCTTTAAAGGTTTTAAACCGTGGGTCTCGATTGTCCTGGCAGTTGGTTGCCCAATGGCATATATCTTCTTTTCCTTCAATTTGTCCAGGCCGATTAATTCAACTGAGAACAAAAATGATTTTGAGGAACCGAATAGCAAAGCATCATAATTACTGAATTCTTCAGGATCGATGTTTTCATTTTTGGCAATTTCATAGGCCTCGATGATTCTAACTTCAATCTCATTATCAACGAGTTTCTGCAACATATCTCTTGAATACTGATTGCTGGTAACCAAAGTCAGTCTCCTTATTCCTTCCTTTATTATTAGATCTGCAAGATTCAAAGAATCCTCCTTTTCTGGAACCTTGCACTCGAACCCATAATACCTTTTTAGGGCATCTTTAGTTGCATTGCCAATGCAATAAACTTTGCATGGCTTCAGTGAAACATTGTTCAACTTTAATGATACAATCCCCCTCTTTGATGTGAAGGCCAGATTCCCCTCAATCTTCTTAAGTTCAAGCAACTTGTATTTTATTTTTAAAATTGGTATTATTGAGTAATAACTCTTAAGCCCTTCATCATCCGCTCCCACATAGGCCACTTTCGTCATATGTTATCACTTATGATTTTTATGTCTTGGTCAGATATTTCTCCCTTTATTACATAGTCAAACCTTCTTTCCCCGTCCGTGAAGGAAAACTTGGTGATTTTGGTGGTGTAATCTGATTTAATACCAACCGCACTGTGACATCCCAATCCAAGCCTTGACATTAATTCTCTTTCATGGGATGCTTCCCAGAGAACTGGTTCATTCTGGAATTTCCTTGCAATTTCTGAAAATTGGCTTCCGGACATGGAAGTTACTGCAATTATCCCCTGATTAGGTGCGGGAGGGATTAGGCTTTCAGGTATTATTTCACCTGGGACGCTGAGACCCAACCTGTCTAAGCCTGCCTTTGCAACTATTATGGCCTGGAACAAGCCCTCCTGGAACTTCCTTAACCTTGTGTCCAGATTACCCCTTATAACCTTAAAATCATTAAAACCCAGGGCCTGCTTCAGAAATAGTTCCCTCCTTTTTGAACTTGTTCCTATTACTCCCTTAAATTTTTCCATAGGGATTCTAGAGACAAAGAAATCCCTGTAATCATCCCTATCCATATACAATGATATTTCAACCCCATCCTCCAGTTGAGAGGGAAGGTCCTTGGCTGAATGGACTGCAAAATGAGCTTTTCCATCTATTACCATCCTGTTCAATTCAGAAGTGAAAATACCCACCTGTTTCAATTCATAGAGTGGCTTTCCCTTGTCATGATCGCCCAGGGTCTTTACTTTCATCAGTTCAACATCGTATCCTGATTTAATTAGAAGATTTGCAAATCTCTCCGCCTGATAAATCGCGAGCTTTGAGTCCCTGGTAGCAATCCTTATTTTTTCCAAATCTCTTCTACCCTCCTGCTTATCAACTCCATATCTCTTGTGATATCCTTCAATGTATGGGAGAAGGATATGAACATTGTCTCTTCAGGTGATGGTGCAATAAATATTCCGGAACTCAGAGAATAAGGGAAAAGTTTTGCCCAAATATCATTGTATAGCCTCGTATCTATTTGAGAGTAATTTCTTATCTTATCATCTGAAAAATGCATTGAAAGCATCCCAGTTGCCATATTTACTGTAACTCCTGATTTTTCCAGTATCCCCGCAGCCACGTTGCTCAGATAGTTCAGTTTTCCATAATCTTTCTTCTGCAATATTTTCATAGCAGCCAGTCCGGCTGACACGGACAGGGGATTCCCCGCATATGTACCTGCCTGCCTGAATTCTCCGGCTGGCCTCACATTCTTCATAAATTCTTCCCTCCCGCCATAAGCTGCCAGGGGTGCTCCACCACCTATGATCTTTCCCAAGGTAACTAAATCCGGTTCATATTTATCGGAATAAATTCCAAACTTGGTCCTGAAACCGGTAATAACTTCATCTGAAATATATAAAGTTCCAAATTTTTCAGTATACTCCCTTACATCTTGCAAGTATCCTTGTTCTGGAAGTATCACCCCAACATTCCCCATTATGGGTTCTATTATGAACGCTGCATACTCTCTGCTGGAAAGTTCATCCTTTAATGCCTGAGAATCATTGAAATCAATCTCCTTGACAAATTCTCCGGGATAATTGAAATCATGGGTACCGTGGTATCCTCCCTTAACCTTTAGGATCTTTTTGCGCTTTGTAACAAATCTCGATAATCTTAATGCGTGGTATGTGGCCTCCCCACCAGAATTTACGAACCTCAACATATCCAAATTTGCATTTCTTGCTATTATTTCCCCTAATTTCAGTTCCTCTTCTGTAGGAGCTCCGAACATTGTTCCTTCTTCTGACCTCTTGGCAATAGCTTTTGCTATGGTTTTATTACCATGACCTAATATTAGGGGACCGTAAGCAAGAACATAATCAGTATATGCATTTCCATCCACATCCCAGATCCGTTGACCTTTTCCGTATTTTATGAATCTGGGATAAGGTTGATAAAACCTGACGGGGCTATTGACACCACCTGGGAAGATTTTAATGGCCTTTTTGAAAAGTTTCTCGCTTCTCACCAGAAAACACCTGCCAGGAATACAGCTTCAATTACAATCAGAACCATTAAGGCCACTGTGATAAATGAAAAAATGTGAGTGATCTTTCTCACCTGTTTCAATTTTTCAAATTGCCCATTCTCTGCAAGCTTTGGTATCAATTTCCCATGCCACAGGTTATTGCCGTACATGATCACATACATTAAGGCAACAGTTACTATCTTTATGGTCAAAATCTGCCCCCATGGTTGTGAGATTGCGTAATTGAAGTTGGTTATGTAATCTGGCCTGACAGAATAAACGAGGTAAATGCCTGTTATGGTGAGCAATATAACTGAAAGGTTAGTATAGAAAGCAAATTTCTTGCCCATGACGCTCATGAACCTGGTTCTCAATTTTTCATCTGACATTATATAGCTTGCTGGCCATACCACAATCCATACAAAAATTGATGATCCAACCAGAAATACTGCTGATAAAACATGAATTATTATGGCCGCTATTATGAGTAGATACATTTAGATCAGTGGGGTATTATGAACTTGAATTTTTAGTTTCCAATGAAGGTGCATTGTATTGGGATACGGGTATGTAAGGACACCTCGGATCTTCCTGGAATATGTCCCCGAAGTAGGAATATGCTCTTGCCCTGGATCCACCGCAAATATCCCTATATTCACATACCCCGCATCTGCCTTTAAAATTATTTGCATTTCTCAGTTTAACCAAAATTTCATTCTTTCTGTATATATCCACTATGCTCTCATTCTTAACATTCCCAAGATAAAATGGCAAAAAACCACTAGGATTTACTTCACCGTTATGCGAAACAAAAATTATCCCTTTACCATCCCTTGTGTTGCTTGTATTGCCCATCATCTTATCTTTTGGCGGGCCAAGAAGGGATATGGTTTTCTCCACTAACTGGTTATATATCTCGCCGCCTCTGTACTCACTCTTCTGTCTTTCCAAAAGTATCCTTCTGAACATTGGAGACTCCACAGTCCTTATCACTATTCCGTATCTAGATGCAAATGCCAGATAATTATTCACATCTTCATAGCCCTCTTGATCTAAATCCTCTCTGTCAATTCCCCTGCCGGTGCGTATCAGAAAGAAGACTTCCCACGTTTTGACATTTTTGTCCTTGAGAATCTTTAATATCTCTGGCAATTCCATTATATTCTTCTGGAAGACTGCTGTATTAATTTGAAGGGTAAATCCCCTTGCTATCAGTCTATCTATCAATTTAAGTGTCCTGTCGAATGTACCATCCACACCTCTCAGCCAGTCGTGTGTTTCCTTTCTTGAACCATCCAGTGACAGCGAAAGAGACCTGACTCCATACCTTTCCATCATATCCATGGATTCATCATTTATAAGAGGTGTTGCACTGGGGGACATGGATACGGGTATGCCCAATTCCTTTGCTTTAGCCAGTATCCTTTCAAGATCCCTCTTCTTCATGATGTCCCCACCCGTTAATATCAAGACTGGATATGGCTTTCCGAAACCTGCAATCTGTTCTAGGAATTTCAGGGATTGCTCTATGTTCATTTCATCCGGGAGCGGGTCAGTTATTGCAGATGCCCTGCAATGCTTACAGGCGAGATCACATGCCTTGGTGGTCTCCCAGAATATCAATATAGGCTTTGAATTGAAATCAAAACCACCGGAGTTCATTGCTCCTGTATCAGTAAATCATATTTAAACCGAATTTAATTATTAAATTCACATTCAATTCTTTCAGAAATTGAAATAGTTTCATATAACCTCATGAATTAATCTCCAATGAATTTCATCAGAGAATATGAAGAAAAGTTGGGGCACAGACCTTATTGGTTCATGAGGCAGTCCGGGAGGTACCTCAAAGAATACTCGGAGGTGAGGGACCAATATGGGATCAATGCGGCTTTTAGAAACCCCGAATCTATGGTAAAACTCACTGAGCTTCCTGTAAAATATTTCAATCCTGATTATCTGGTACTGTACACGGACATATTGCTCTCTCTAAATTTTATGGGGATGGATGTGGATTATGAAAGAAATTTGAATGTAAGAAAAATGGAAATGGCTGAAATTGATTTGAATAAAATATTCAAAGAATCCATTGGACTTATTAAAGAACATTTCCCCGAAAAACCATTAATAGGAATAACCGGCGGGCCATTCACTTTGATGAGTTACGTATATGATGGACATGGTAAGGATTACTTCAACACGAAGGTAAATATCATCGAAGGAGGAAATTCTGTTGAAGAATTCGTGGAAGCTTCATACAATTTCGCAAAATTGCAGTTGCAATCAGGGTGCGACATTATACAAATTTTTGAATCATGGGTTGGAAATGTTTCTCCAAGGGATTACCTTGATTTCATACACCCGTTTGAAAGCATGCTTATAGAAAAAATAAGGGGATTGAATAAGCCAGTCATTTTCTTTGGAAGAAATACCAATCATCTCTTGAAATATATAATTGAAATGAGGTTTGATGTCCTGGGATTGGATTGGCTGTATGACCTCCATGAGCTCTCAAAAGAATATCCCTGGCTTTTGATACAGGGGAACCTGGATCCTTCATACCTTTTCCTCCAAAACTCTAATTTGAAGGATAAAGTAATAGAAACCCTGAAATTTGGAAGCGGATTTCAAGGCCATATATTCAATCTGGGCCATGGAGTACCACCAAATGCCGATGTAAATAAGCTCACATTTATTTCCAGGGTGATTAAAGACTATGAATAGCAATATTTCAGTTGCACTGATGTACTACGGTTATCCAAGCCACATTTCAGAAATGAGTGAGTATCTCAGAGACATTATGAATGGCAGAGATCCCCCAAAGTGGTTGATTGATGAAAATATAAGGAAATTGGAGATGATTGGAGGGGAAACGCCCTCAATAAGGGTCGTTAACAACATAAGGGATAAGCTGGAAAGCAGATTGGATTTGAAAGTACATTTGCTTACGAAACACTACAAACCCAACATAAAGGATGCTGCCGGTATTGTTGAGGAAGGGACCATAGTAGAAGTTCCCCTGTTTCCCATTTATTCAAAGCAAATATTCGACAGTTATTACATCCCCTTTGAAAATTCACTAAGAGGGAGGAAGTTCGTGAGAATTGAAAATATAGGTTTCCATCCATATATCATAAATTATTACAGAAAAATTATAGAGAAATATGATAATTTCCTCCTCTTTTCCTCACACAGCCTTCCTGTAAGGGGCTATGATCCCTACCCAAAGCTTCTGGTTGACAATATGAAGATTATTTCACCCGGGAGAGAATATATGTGGTTTTACCATAGCCAAGGGCCATTTGGGGGGAAATGGATAGGACCTGATATGGATTATATAATTTCAAAACTGGTTCAGAAGGGGATAAAGGAAATTGTTGATGTACCCATAGGATTCCTCTATGAACACATAGAGGTCCTCTATGACTTGGATATAATGTTCAAGGAGAAGTTGCTATCAAATGGAATTGCATATGAAAGAATTAAACCTGTTTCTGACAGAGATGAAACCATAGATGCCATTTCACAATTAATATTGGAAAAACTAGATAGAGTTTAAATTTCAAGAATCCATATTATTGCATGTCCCAAAATTTTAAACCCTTTGTGTTAAGCGGATATGAAGAGAAATTAGAGAGAGATAAATTCTATGAGATAAAGAAGACCATAATCGATATAAAGCTGGATTTTGAAAACAGGGCCATAATGGGAAAGGTCACCCACAACATCGTGATGAATTCATTTTCAATGGAAAGCATAGAAATGGACGCTACTGATATGATTATTTACAGCGTCAGCGTGAATGGAAACAGCTCCAAATTTTTCACATATGGAGAAAAGCTCATTATATTTGGTGATTTCAAATCAAATAGGCATTATACTCTGGTGATTACATACAAATCCGTTCCGCGCAGAGGTGGATATTTCGTAGAGACTGATGATGGAATGCAGTTCTGGACACAAGGGGAGGATATGGACAACCATTCCTGGTTCCCCACCTATGACTACCCCAACATGAGAGCATCATATGAAATAAGGGTAACAGTCCCCAATGGGTATATGGTAATAAGCAATGGTCATCTTGATTCTAAAATTGAAGGTGAACAGACCACATTCATCTATAAAGAAGACTTTCAATTCCCCTCATACCTGGTTAGTGTTATAGCTGGTAAGTTTTCCGAGATGAAACAGGAATGGGAAGGCATTCCTATAATTTCATACTTCCAGAAAAAGTATGAAAAATGGGCTGCGAGATCCTTCCAAAATACCCCGGACATGATGAAATTCATAAGTGAAAAGACCGGTGTAAAATATCCCTATGAAAAATATTCGCAAACCTGTGTAGCTGAATTCACCTTCGGAGGGATGGAGAATCTTAGCGCCACGACCCTTACTGACAGAACTTTGCATGATGAAATTGCACACCTTGATTACCAATCAGAGGGACTTGTATGCCATGAGCTGGCACATCAGTGGTTCGGCGACTATGTAACCTGCAAGGACTGGTCACATGCCTGGCTCAATGAAGGTTTCGCCACTTACATAGCCCTGATCTATACAGAAAGACTGAAGGGAAAGGATGAGTTCCTGGTAGAGGTATTCAAGCACAGGGAGACATATCTCAATGAATTTAAATCAAGATATTCCAGGCCCATCGTTGAGAATAGATACATGGATCCAGCTGAACTGTTTGATAGACACCTCTATCAAAAAGCCTCCCTAGTTTTGAGATATCTTAATTACCTCGTGGGGGAAGAGAATTTCTGGAAAGCAATAAATTCTTACCTCAATGAAAACAAGGGGAAGAGTGTTGGTACAGATGCTTTGAGAGCTGCATTCCACAGGGTCACTGGCCTACCCATGGAAAAATTCTTCCATGATTTCATATATCAGGAAGGCCATCCTGACTTACATGTCAATGTTGAACATTCAAAGGATAAGGTGAGAGTTAAGATAACCCAAAAGGGAACAGTATATTCATTGAAACTTCCCATTAGAATATACAGAAATGACAAGGTTGAGGAAAAAGATATTCTAATCAACAATGAAGAGGAGATCATAGAATTTGATGATTCTGGGTACAAGGCGATAAGTGTTGATCCTGAATACAGGGTTCTAAAGGTGATTGAATACGAGAGACCAAAGGAGGAAGCCTATTTTATCATAGGCAGTGGCCTTTCACCACTGGAGAGGGCAGATGCAGCAATGGAGATATCAAAGTATGGCCCCAGCGAGCTTGAATTCCTCAAATCATCATTTGAAAATGAAAAGTTTTGGTTTGTGAAAGGAAAGATAGCAGAGAGTGTGTCAAAGATAGGAGGTAAGCGCTCAGCCCAAATTCTAATGGAATTCCTTAAAGACAAAGATTACCTTGCCAGGAAGGAAGTAGTTAAGGCTTCAGCCAATTTGCAGGATACTGAATTGGGTGACTATCTATTGAACATTTATTCGAGTGAAAAGGGTTATGGAATCAAAGGGGAGATTTTATATTCATTGGCGAAGATCAACGGTGAAAGATATTCTAAGTACATAGTGGAACATATTGATGAAGAATCCTATGATGATCTCATTAGGACCATGGGATTGAAAGGGCTCGGAGAAATTGGTGACAGAAATTTAATAGAAGTGATCAAAAAATATATCAACCCCAGCTATAGTTGGCAAACAAGGGCTGCTGCGGTTCTCGCTCTGTCAAAATACTATTGGAAAGACATGAGCCTGGCAGATCAATTCCACAGCTCGCTTAAAGATAAGTATTTCGCAGTTAGGCTAAATGCCGTTAATGCAATAAGAAATACAGGTGATGTTAAGCTCATTCAAAGTTTAAGAGGATACTTGGAAAGCGAAACAGATGGAAGAGTTAAGAGGGCCATAAGAGAGGCACTGGAATACAAAGCTCCATCCTCAGAAGAGATAAAGGAGCTAAGGGATATTGTAGAGAAACAGAACAATAGATTGAAGGATCTGGAGGCAAAATTAAATTCATTGCTGAATAAGATCCAGTGATGTTATAGTTTAATTTTATTAATTATTATTTAATAATTTTGCGTTAATTTAAAAATGTATTTATACTTGTCTGACAATTATCATACAGATGTCATATGGCTAACAAGGGAGTATATAAGTGGATGAAGGAACATACAATAGACGATATCGAGGAACTCTCAGAAAAGGATGATGAAGTAGGGAAATTGGCTAAAAAGATTCTTGAGGAACTTCAGGAATTAACTTCTGAAGCGTAAAATTTTAATTTATTTTTATACTTTTTTCAATGTGAACTTAGAAATTTCTTGATAAAGGTTTAATATCTTCATGGATTTTCGGATTGTAAGATCATGGGGCCGTAGCTTAGACTGGTTAGAGCACCCGGCTGATAACCGGGAGGTCGCCGGTTCAAATCCGGTCGGCCCCATTTTGTTATAGGGAATATAAATGACTTAAGAAAGTTCTGACTTTTTAAAATATAGATTTAAATTAATACATTAATCAGTCAGGTGGAGGATTATAACTCTTATCTAACAGTAAAAGAATCCTAATGATCTTTACCTTAGGATTCAATGGCTTTCCACTCTTTACACTTATGTTGACATTGTACAAAGCATGGTTTGATATTCTCCTATCTCCGACATTCTTGGGCTTCAAGGTTAAAACCAAGTCAAGAAATCCATTAAATTCTCATATTCGAGGTAATAATCCTTATAAATACCCAATACTGATTCCCCATCAAGGTTAGTGGTTCACTTAACCCTATGTATGGAACGTTCAGCATTGATATGTTTCACATGTGCAATTCCGTCACTATCGATATGGAATTCGTGATCATCGCATTTAATGTATAATGTTTTCCTGAATTCATAACGATGGTTGAAGTTATTCATAATTTTCTCAGTCAGTTTCTTATCTGTTTCTGATTCTAACCCGATATGGTAATTCTCGATTGCTGCAAAATCCAATTTCTTGAATCCCATTTCAAATAATTGGACAACGGTACAATCCATGACAAACCTGAATAATTCCGGTAAATCATAGAAAAAAGATGCTTTGAATGTGCTACTCCCATACACTAACTGGTGCTTCTGACACATTGATGTTTAAATTGAATGAGATGAATTTGAATATACATCCATACTTGCTAGTACTTCTGAAACTTGGGTCTTATGGCTATAACGATGAAATATTTGAGAGCGAACCTCTATACTAACTAGTACTTCTGAAACCAACCCGTACCCACCCCTATTCCTGGAAAGGATATAGCCCCCATACTAACTAGTAGTTCTGAAACTCGAGTACCAGCACATAATAGGATCTGGTTTTACATTCAACCTTTTTTTATGATACCTCCATACTAACTAGTACTTCTGAAACTAAAAAGGGGTCCGGGAATAATGGCTATGGAAAATAGCCTCCATACTAACTAGTACTTCTGAAACTCCAGGAATAAAATTTCAAGGGAATTGCATTTAGGACATGCCTCCATACTAACTAGTACTTCTGAAACGGGAATTATTTTGGCAATTTTTGGGTTGTTTGCATATGGATTGAGGCCTCCATACTAACTAGTACTTCTGAAACTACACGAAAAGAAAATGTCTAACCTTACGGGATCCTTCTCAGAACCTCCATACTAACTAGTACTTCTGAAACTTAAATATCTGCAGAAAAAGAGGGGCCTGAAGATTAAACCTCCATACTAACTAGTACTTCTGAAACTGTCTTCGTTCATGGTGGAAGAATAATTTTTTCTTTTCTTTTAAAAATGGTTAAAATTTTCTTTCTATTTGTAAGTATGTCAAAAAGTTTATTTAAAAATTCTTTTTTATCACTTTTTTGTAATAAATTCTTTCATACAAACGCTTGAATTTTTCAGAGAATTCATTCAAATTTTTAGCATAAAATAATAAATTATCATGTTTCTTCGAAAATCCTGCCTCTTTTGTTGGAGCGCCTCCTGTGCGATAAGCCCATATTATTTCATTTACTAAGTTTTCATAGCCAAAAATTTCATCAAGTGTAACCCTCAGATAATGAACGGT
>JAGDXP010000012.1 GCA_023256475.1 Thermoplasmata archaeon | reverse complement strand
AAGTAAATACAGTAGCAAATAAAACAACAGTTATAGCCAAAATTAAAATTGTTCCGACCACTTCTGATACACCTGACTCTTCCCTTTTAACTATTTTTCTCATTAAAAATGGATTAGCAAATCTGTATTTTAATATTTCCTAAAAACATCAACTTAATAAATATAAAAATAAGAAAAGGAAAATAAATTACTGCTTCTTCAGTTCTTCCAATCTCTTTACCATCCTGTTGGCGCTCAACATGGTTCCAATTGCTATAACCAGTGTTATGAGCACTAGAACCAGTATGAGCACCTCGAATGTTAAGGCATTGGAAGTTGCTGATTTAGCAGCGCTTACTGAGCTTGTAACTCCGTTAACGGATGTCTGTAAAGTACCAAGTTGAGTCTTTATGGTTGCAACGGTTCCGTTAATGCTTGTCACTGTACCCTGCAGTGTACCTAATGATGTTTGTATTGTTGCTACATTACCCTCTATTGATGTCAATTGGGCATTTATGCTCGCCAAGCTTGTATTAAGTGTTCCAATATCGGTCTTTATTGTTGCAACTGTTCCGTTCACAGCTATAATCTTTGCATTCAGAGTATTCAATGATGTCTGTATTGTTCCAAGTGATGTCTCAATTGTTGCTGTTCCATTGTTTATTGATGTTACAGTTGCATTTATTGATTTCAATTGAGCCTCCATGACGCCAAAGTTTGTATTCACGGTTACATAAGTGTTGTTCAACTCATTGTATATTCCCACTATCTTAGCATTTAGCTCAGATAGAGACATGTTGACGTATTTACCTGTTAATGTGGCTATTTCTGCAACCAACGTGCTGTTGACTCCCTGAATCATGGCACCCGTACCATTGAGCAGGGAATAGCTGTAGGAGGCTGAGACGCCTGTATTAGACATTTCAGCGAATGTCCATAGAGAATTCGTGGTTGTGATCATAGTTTCATATGAGTTCTCCTCGTAAATCTGGATGGGCGTCAGGGAAAGTTGAACTGTTGCATAATATTGTGTTCCGTTGGCACTGAAAGCCTGAACTTTTATGAATCCTGAGCCCCATATGGTTGAATTCATGTTACCACTTACTGGATAGTATTTGGTCACGTTGAACCAACCTGCTATCGTACCAGATGAATGTTCGGATGTTACAGTGCCAGATATTGGAATTGATGAGTCGTTGAATACCTGGAACGGCGATGTGGTATAGGTCAGTTGTCCAACGGTTCCCTGCAGAACTATGGTGCCGGGAACTGTCATAATACTTACGTTATATGATCCAGACACTATTGAATTGAATGATAGCTTGGAGTTGTTGCTTGAAGGTATGAATAGCTGGTAAGTGCTTGAAGTAAGCTTACCTGACACTGAGAAGCTACCTGATGAGTCCGAAGCGCTGAAACTAATACTTACTGCAAATTTCGCCGTTGGTTCAAGGGTCAAGTTAAGTAATGGAGATCCTACGTCTGCGGTGATCAAGGTTGTTGAATCATTTGTCGAGGTGTACACGTCTCCCTTAACGAATGTCAGATTGGTAGATGAAACTACTGGATTTGAATAAGTGGATCCAAATGGAACCTTATTCACAACAACGGCCAAATTATAGTAGTTAGTAAGATTGTATGCACTATCGGTTACGGCAAACGATGATGTTACTTGCAAATTGTTCAGGTAACCCGAATATCCAACTCCTACTATTGTGAGGTTGGATGATGTATCAGATTGATTGTATGCCAGATTGTCAGAACTCTGGACTGAATATATGGTGATTGTTATCTGAGAAACATTCTGCATACCCTGGAAGTATGGATCAACCTTTAATGCATGTGACTGATTCATTATACTTATCTCTAAACCGATCGTTGCTTGCCCGCTCATGCTGGCAAGTCCGTACAGAGCGGGAACAGAGTTTATGACAGTATATGTCGTGTTATAATAGCCCAATATTGAAGTATTGCCGAATCCCACTGTGGAAGTAATCTTTCCCGATGAACTGGCTTCAGAATTTTGCAACCAGAGTTCAAGAGCTTGTGAATTGCTGGATGATCTACCTGTAATATTAACATAGCCATTGTACAGGCTGTAAGCAAATGATGAGAATCCTTTCGTTGTGAAACCAGTCGTTGTTCCCCATACGTCCGCTATTGAGTATGCCACGTTTGTACCATTGGACAAAGCATAATTCCAAGTAGCGCCGTAGCTGTTGTTGAATAAGAATGTCTTGGCACCGCTATAGGTCAGGTTGGACTGGAATGTTTCGGTTACGAATTTATTAAATGAAACAACACCTTTTAGCGTTAGATAATCATTGGCATATCCCGTTGGATTATTCTTGAATCCATATAGAACTGGTGCATAATTGCCTGTTGAATTGATATATAGATTTACGTTACCAGTAAGGGTTGTATTGAAACCTGACAATGAGGTTTTAACAGTATACGGGGAAGATGATGGCGATGTCAGATTAACATTACCTGTGAAAGTAAAGGTCTGGGTTATTGGCGAGGTCTCTTGCATTGCGGAATAATTTAATAGATAGGATACAGTTCCGGACAAATCCGTAAGATATGGATAGCCTAGCTTATCATACAGATATGAAGCCCCGGATAGCTTTTCAGCCGTGCTCACAGGTAGATTTGTTCCGGTTGAAGCCACCTGCGTGATCAAAGTGTTTCCAGCCACCAATTGTACACCAGAGGCGGATAGAGATCCATTGAAATATATTCCTGATGTTGAATTCATTATCTTATAAGTAAGAGACATTGAGAATGTCCATGTCGCATTGGATATATATGCAATGCCGGATGAATAACTGCTGCTGACCAGCGTCACATTCACATATCCGGTTAATGTTTGATTGAGCACAATCGAAACCGCAGTGTTGCCGGTCTGGTTGAAGTATATCTCTTTTCCCGGTACTCCCAATGTTAAAAGTGACCCTCTTGTGAAGTTAGCGAATGAGGAGCTGTAAATTAATCCTGAATTCATGGAACCATAAACGATTTCATTTACCAATGTTCCAGATATTCCAGGATTTTGCAGATCCACTTCTGCTCCATAGAATGTGTAACCTGATTGTACAGATAATGAGTCAACCTTGTATGAACTATATGAGCCTTTAGCTGTTGCGGTTGTCTTATAGGTTGAATTGATCGCTGTACCGTTTACGTAGCTTGCGCTAAGATAAACGAGATTATTTGGAGTATTACCATTGATTTTAACGGACAATGTGAAGGATATATTGACATAGGTGTATGAAGCAGTCTTAACTGCTGATAAACCTTTAATATCCCATGAAACTGCAGCGGAGCCAGTGAAATTCTTTGCTAGTTGTGATGGCTTTAATGCTAAGAATTGTCCAGTTGCGGTATAAGTGCCAGGAGAATTGATCAAGCTCGTATAGGTCGCTATAACCTCAAAATCTACAGGCAATCCTTCTACGGTCTGATTTATGTATCCCAATAGCTGTAAGGATGTAATATTAACTATATTTTTGGTGGCATTATATGTTCCGGCAAATGTTGAATTGAAGTTGGAAGTTGCTGCCAAAGATAGCTGCAACTGCTTATTTGATTCATATGCTGTGGCATTAACTGTTACATTCTGTGTTTTGTTCTGTGATTTAATCTGAATTAAATTCCCGTACACAGTATTTACAGTTTCGGATGTAACTAGAGTATTGTTAACCTTTGGATACACAGTTGTCTTCTGGGTTGTGCTGGCATTGAAGGTTGAATTAAGATAACCTGCATCATAGCCCTTAATACCCTGGAAATTGAATTTTACGTTGTGAGAACCGCTGAAATTAAGATTTGCTGTTACATAATATGGGATCCCTTGCAGACTGTAAGACTGTTTAGTTGAAACTGTACTTCCTGGCACCACAGGTGTGCTGTAAGCATTCGCTGCTCCGGTTGAAGTGGATGCAGAAGAAACTCCGTAATTTTGGGCGCTATCTTTATAACTTAGAGATACCATAAATTGTGTTCCTGGCTGATCATTTGGCATTATAAAGGATCCTTTTAGGATACCTCCTGATGCTCCAATTGTATAATTTGCTAGACCCGTTGAATAGGGGACGCCGTTCAGATAAACTGTAACATATACAGGAGCTACTAGGTTCGTTGGTAAGTTAGACCACTCATAAGTAACTATCTGTCCTGGAAAAGCACCTGCTGAGGGATTTAGGGTAACTGTACCTACAGGGCTTGTCGAAGTTCCTTGTGCATTAGTGAGGGGAAAGATGGCCATCAATGGGGCTAAAATCATCAAAGAGATTACAGCAATGACGATAATCCCCCTTTTATAATTAGACATAATTAGTTTACCTCCGAAATAAGTAGATAAAGCCATATATTAATAGTTTATGAATTATTGCTCTATAATGTCACACGATTAAAAATTTCTCTAGGATGAAGGGAATTTTAACTTTCTTGATAATTTTCATAAGACAAAAATAATATTATAGTATGACAAAAATATTATTCTAAATAAGAGCTTTCTTCAAACCCATAATAAGCCTTTCAATTTCAATTTCTGTTAGGGTTATAGGGGGGGTTATCTTTACCACATTGTTGTGTTTCCCCACCAAGGTAATTATTATACCGTTTTCATAGAGCTTTTTTCTGATTTCATCGGCTCTTTCTTGGTCATATGTTTTCTCTGTGCCTATCTCTATGCCTATCATATAACCCCTTCCCCTCACCTCATAAACATAGGGAGATTGTATCTCTTTTATTTCTTTAATTATTCTTTCTCCATTTTCTCTGACCATCCTTAAATTCTCCTCAGTTAAGAAATCCATCACCTTCAGTGAGGCGAAAGAAGTTGCCATGTTACCACCTTGCATTGATATTGCTCCGTGATAAGGCAAGTCCCAGTCACCATTGTATAAAACTGCCCCCATGGGAAAACCGGCCGCCATACCTTTTCCCAAACAGACCATATCGGGCTTTATATTCTTCCTTTTGAAAAGAAGCATTTCCCCAGAACGTCCGAATCCGGTATACACTTCATCAATTATCAACCTGAGCTCATATTCTTCAATTTTTTCCTCTATATATTTAAGGAAATCCTCTGAAAGTTCATAAAGGCCTCCGTCAGATTGAATGAGTTCTAGGATCAGGGTTGAATTCCTTAAATTCAGCAGATGGTGAGCATCTTCAAGTAAATTTTCGTTATAACTGATAACATCTTCAACTTCGTCCCTCCTACCGTCTACTTTTAGATGCACGATGGAATTTGTTTTATCTATTCCTGAGCCATTTGAAACTTTGAATGTCAGATTAGATAACCCGTGGTAACCCCCTTCCAATGAAATTATGTTTCCTTTGTGCCTCCACAATGCAGCATCACAGGCTTCTGTCCCGCTAGTAGAATAAGCTACATTTTCAAAACCGCTGATTTCTTTAAGTCTCTCGGTCAACTCCCTTGTGTATATGTTATCATAAACCAATAGGCTGACAGGGGAGGGTATTTGATTTAAGAAATCGTATCCCACTGTCATGGCAGAACCTGATATATCCAGGTAGCTTTTACCATTTGAGATAATATAATTTCCCCTTGTTCCCTCCACAACCAGGGGTAGCCTTCGAAATTCTGGTTTAACCATTTTATCGCTCCATTATTCTTGCATAGTGATCCACACTGGTGCTCTTCCTTCTTAAATAGATTATGGCAAGTGATATAATGATCCATGATGGAATCATTACATAAACAACATTGAGGGGAGAAGTCAGTCCTGCCAGTGAATAATATATGGCTATGGCCATTATTATGGATGCGACTGTTGGAGCAACTATCGCGTATAGGACCCTCAATAAATCGAACTTTTCCCTGAGTCTTTTCAGGAACAATGGTAGGGTTTGGTTTACAACTATATGGTAGAGCAGGGTAAAGATTGTTATGGCTGTTCCCCAGATAACCCAAGCGAAAAAGCTTCCATTTGCTTCACCATATATCAATACAAGAGGTCCCAACGTCAACAAAATTCCAAGAATTAGAATAGCAAAGACAACCAACGTTGCAATGTGAGGACTCCTATACTTTTCATGGACTTTTGACAGACTTTTTGGTAGCAGCCCATCCCTTGACAATGAGAATAAAGTTCTGGCTCCGCTATTGCCGAAAATCACCGGAGAAAATACCTGTGATACAATTACTATTAGAAATGACAATATGGCTAAGTCAGTTCCGAAGTAAAGGGTTACTTCATATAGCCCGGGGGCAAAGGAAGAAGTCGCTTGGGACAGGTTAGGCCCTGCTGCTGAAACTATACTATAGACAACAAGAGTGTCAAAAGTAACCATTATCAAAAGGGAAACAATTATGGCTTTTTTAATACTGCTTTTTGAAAGCTTAGCCTCCTCACCCAATGAAACAACAGAACCGTATCCACCATAGGCAAGGAATGCTCCAACTACCATGGCCAAGAAGAACCCATAAAGACCATTAGTGGAATTTGAAATGTTGAAGTATTGCAGTCCATTGTAGTGTGTTTTGAATATCAACATCAAAGCTAGAACTGTGAAAAATACTAATTGCACAAGTCCCACAGTTATTGCTGTCCAGGATGCGAATTTTATTCCAAAATATCCCACTATGAGATATAGTACAGGAACGATGAAGGAAAGAAGAACCACCATATAAAATGGGAGGTTGTATCCTACCAGACTGCTTAATCCAACCCAAGTAAACCAGCCAACTATAATTGAAGCTGCAATCATATCTCCAATTATCCAGAACGCATGCCATAAACCTACGCTCTTTGAAATATACTTTTCTTGAGTTGCTGCCTCTACAAATTTATAATATCCACCTGCATTAGAAATTTTGGATGAAAATATGTATACTGGTATAATGGCTAGGAAAAGTGTTAATCCACCCAATAAAAATGCTAGCGGTGCTGTCTCTCCGGCATAGGTCATTGCTGCTACACCAGTAATTGCAAAAGCTCCCGCAGGAAAAATAACAGAGACTGCGTAGAAAACCACACCCCAAAAACCTATGGAGTTTCTTCTAAGTTCATTGGACATAGGGTATGATTATCATTAGGCTAAAAATATTTCCGGGGCAATCAATGACTTTTTATCTAAAAATCTGAAAATCATAAAGAATTTTGTAGATCTTCCAGTAGATCTTCAATATTTTCGATTCCCACCGAAACTCTGATCAATTTTTCGTCAATTCCCAGCTTTCTCCTGTCCTCTTCTTTTAAACTTGCATGGGTCATATAATAGGGTACCTCAATCAATGATTCTATTCCCCCTAAACTTTCTGCGAGCAGAAAATATCTCAACCTTTTCAGGAATACCTTCACATCCCCTCTGTACCTAAAACTCAGCATCCCCCCAAATTTTCTCATTTGAGCCTTAGCCACGTTATACCCCTCATGATCTTCCAGACCTGGATAATAGACTTTCTCCACTTTCTCGTGGTCTCTCAAGAATCTGGCTATTTCCATTGCATTTCTGCTGTGAGCTTCCATCCTCAATTCAAGTGTTTTAAGACCTCTGGCACTCAAATAGGAATCAAATGGTGACATTACAGCGCCTATCGCATTCTGATGAAATACTAATTTTTCAAACAAATCTTCCCGATTCAACACCAGTGCCCCGCCCAGGGAGTCACTGTGCCCGTTTATGTATTTGGTTGTGCTGTGCAATACAATATCTGCACCCAATTCTAACGGGTTTTGAAGAGCTGGCGTTGCAAAAGTATTGTCTACAACAACCAACGCACCATTCTCATGAGCTATGCTGGATATTTCTTTTATATCTATAATTCCTAGAAGCGGGTTTGAAGGTGTTTCAAACCAGACCATGTTATATTTACCTCTAACTGATGATAAGTTGGAAGGGTCCTTCAAATTGACTTTTTCGTATGTTATTCCAAATTTCGAAAACACCTTCTCAAATAGACGGGATGTTCCACCGTAGAGGTCATCATGCGCTATTATCCTGCTTCCCCTTTCAAGGAGAGATGCAATGACATTAGTTTCCGCAGCAAGGCCAGAACTGAAAGCGAGCCCGTATTTTCCTTTCTCCGCTGCTGCCACTTTGGACTCAAACAGAATCCTTGTGGGATTGGAGGTTCTTGTATATTCGAATCCACCAGTGGGCTTTTCAGGATCAACTCTGGCAAATGTTGTGGATAGGTGGATAGGATGTATTACATCCCCTGATCTTCCATAATCAGGTTCCTCCCCCTGGTGTATCATCGTGGTGGTAAATTTCATTCATCTGCCTCCATGAAACCGTTTTTTATCATCCACTCATCGTTGTAAATTTTGCTCAGATACCTGTCCCCTGAATCCGGGAATATAACCAGAATATTTTTGTCCCTGTTATCCTTTGCAACCCGAAGCGCAGCGACCATTGCCGAGCCAGATGAGCCTCCAGCAAAAATTCCTTCTTCGAAAGCAAGCCTTCTGGCCATATTGAAGGATTCCTTATCGTTAACCTGAATAATATCATCTATCACGGAGAAATCCACATCCTTAACAAGGTAATCTTCACCAATTCCTTCCACTTTATACACATGAGGCTTAATAAGCTTCTTTTCCTTGAAGTAGTGATAGAATACCGATCCCTCAGGATCAACACCAATTATCTTGATATCTGGATTTTTCTCCTTAAGAAATTTTCCAACCCCTGAGATAGTTCCACCTGTCCCTATACCAGCCACTAGAATGTCGATTTTTCCATCCATCTGATCCCATATTTCTGGTCCTGTTATTCTGTAATGCGCTTCTATATTGTATGGGTTGTTATACTGATCTGGATAGTACGCACCAAACTCCTCAGAAATTTTTCTGGCCATGGAGTAATAACTCTCTGGAGAGTCGTAGGGTACATCGGTTTTCGTTACAATCACATCTGCTCCAAACGCCTTCATAAGGTTTATCTTCTCCTGGCTCATTTTATCTGGGATGGTGATAATGACCCTGTACCCTTTAACTGCTCCAATCATGGCTAATGATGCCCCCATGTTGCCGGAACTGTTTTCAACGATTATACCATTAATCTTGCCCTCCTCTTCCGCCTTCTGTATAATATAGTGGGCCATTCTGTCCTTTATGCTTCCGCTAGGATTGAAGTATTCCAATTTCGCATAAATTTTCATATCTCTATCTGGAATTTTATTCAGTTTAACAATAGGCGTATTTCCTATTGTCTCTAGAATGTTATTGAAGACCTTCATGCGCCCCTATGATTTATAAATAATAAAAGGTTGCTATGATAGAACAATTAAAAAATTTCAGAAATTAAGTGGGGACTGTGTAAACAATTGTGCCTGTGTAGTTTGGATCAATCAATGCAATCTGTACACCTGCCCATGAGGAGAATCCGGCATTGGGTGACAAGTAGACATACAAATAGGCATGGTTTTCAACGAAATTCACTCCATTTCTGCCGACCTCCTTATTTCCCGGGTTAACGATGTTTGCGCCTACAGTTTTCTGAGAGTTATAGAAGTAAACAGTGGCACCAGAAACAGTGGCAGTGGTAGATGAATATGTTAGTGTTATTACTCCTGAAATTCCCCCTCCTGACAGTTGAAGCTCAATAGAGCTAGCGCCAGTTAAGTTTGTTGGGGATGTTAAGTTTATTTGCAGGATCAACTGCTGACCAAGAGTAGTTATTGGATAGAGATTTCCGGAAAGCTGCGGCTTGGAAGATTTTATCCCGCCTGTTTTTTCCAATTGCATATAATAGAAGGCAGCTCCAATCACGAGTACTACCAGAACTATAGCAACAATACCTACTTTTGCTGTCCTGCCAATTGCGCTCTCATTCACGGATAGCATAATGATTAAACATATCATATAATTAAATCTTTACTGATAATATTCTTTTACTTGAACCGAAGGCAAGTTTTAGAAATTCTCGCATAGAACTATACTATCTGTAGAGAAAAATCAAAAAGAAATTAAAATGATATAAGAAAATTTATTCCTTCTTCCTTCTCCCTGCAACAAGGGCTATGGCCATAACTATTATGGTCAATAGGAAACCGAACAGGAACCCTACCATTATTCCCTGTGCTGTGTATGGTGAAGATGGTGGTGGAGCAGCCTTATGGAAGTACAGCGTGATAACTATGTTGTTTCCATTGACAGATACCACTCCTGATGTTGAATTCAAAGAGTATCCAGAAACGCTACCCACTGTATATGTGTAAATCCCATTTACCTCATTGAAGCTTACTGAAGATGAAGATGTGCTCAAGGTTTGACCGTTCAATGTAACGCTCCATGTTGTATTTGCCGGCAACCCGACTTCTACAAATTCAACTGTGTACTTTGAGGGAGCAGCTGGCAGTGGTGTGTATGATACTGTCACAGTAATATTGTTGCCATTAACCGAAACCAGTCCTTGGGAGTTGGCTAGAGTATATCCGTTTACATTGGATACTTGGTAGAAGTACGTTCCATTAGGAACCATAAAGCTTATTGATGCTGCAGTGGACGTCTGAGTCATTCCGTTAAATGTGACTGACCAAGAATTACCTGACATTAGCCCGGATTCCATGAATGTTACCTGGTACATCAACTGCATGTATGTAGCTGTTACCATTATGCCTGACATGTTTACATTAACTGTTCCAGTCCCATTTATCAACTTATACCCGCTTACTGATGAATAACTGTATGTGTATGTACCCATAGGAAGCATTACTGTTATGTTGGAAGATGTTGTGGTGTACGTGCTTCCGCCTACAGTTAAGCTCCATTGTTCACCCGTTGGTAAGCCCTGTTCCATGAAAGTCACCGCATATTCAATTGGCGTGAATGTTGCATAGATGGTCTGGCTTTGACCGTTTATCCTCACTATGGGGAAACTCTGCGTAACCGTATATCCTGGGCTTCCAACCATTACCTCATATGTACCGTTATTAAGACCAAATGCTATGCTTGAATATGTGCTTACCATGAATTCCGGTATGTATCCGAACATTGTGGAATAGAGGGCATTTGGCACTTCCCCATACCACAATGGGCTTGATCCCAGACCAGTTTCCTGAACTGTCAATGTATATGGGAACTGTTCAGGTGCATAATCGCCACCAAGATATATCAATCCGGAATCATTGAATGGAAGGAATCCGTTATAGTTCCACCAGTAGTTACCTGATACATACTGCCCTCCTATAATATTCTCATAGGAGCTGATGTTGAATCCGTTGTATGAACCAACCTGACTCGCCTTTGTGGAGCTTATATTCCAGAAGTCATAATAGAGCGCTGTAAACCCATTGTAAATATTGTATGGATAATTGAACACAAGAAGTGGTTCACTGAAGTAATTATCATATATCATGTTGCCAGATGAAAACGCATAGATCGCGACTGGATAACCCCCTGTGAAGGTGTTCATATCTACTGCCGAATATTCCGGTTCGTAAACAATTAAATTGGCAACAAAGTAGTTGTGAGATACAACGTTGCCTGCCATGGTGCTGTTTTCATTGTATAGCAGGAGAGCACTATCAGACACATTGAAATAATTACCAAATACAACATCGTTTGTTGAATTCCAGATAATGACATTGGCTGCAGGGAACCCTCCCAATTCCTTAGAGTAGAAACCTGATATGTAATTTCCGGTGAGCTCAATATTTGATGTATTGTACAACCAGTATCCTAGGGAATTATACATTGGCATACCAAAGAAGCTGTAGACCAATGAGGTGTAGAGACTTGGCTGTATGATGAAACTGGGCTCATTTTCTATGACCACATACTTATTTGTGTTCATGAGCCATACAGCGGGGAAGACAGGGAATGAATAATCATTTACCATTGAGAAAACGGGATTGAACATGACGTTATTGTTGTACAGAACCATGGGATCAAGGGTCGTTCCATAAAGTGGATTTGAGGATGGATAGGTTATATATTTCAATTGACTGTTGCCCATGGCCATTAAGGGTGTGTACACTCCCATGCTACTATTATAACTGAGCTTAACGATTTGGCCATTCATTGAAGTGAGATTTGTGCTCACAGGATTGTAATTTGAAAGCATTACGGTTGCATTGTAATTATTCCCGGGTAAATAGAAATCATAGGAGCCCTGCAATGTCAAGGGGGCCCACTGTGCTAGGCTTGAGTTGAACTGATTTCCTGGGGTCACAAATAGGAATGAATTTGATGGATATATGGAGCCGTGATAATTGTAGAATGCCGTATTTCCCATTCCCCATAACCCATAAACAAAGGACGGACCTGTAGTTAATACCGCTGTGCCAGGTGTCTTATAATACACATCCACACCTGTTGAGGTTTCACCGGTCTCTGAGCCTATGTCATAGGCGGATGGTACGTTCACATAGCCGGCAGAAGTCCAGTACTTTAAGGACATGGTGCCGTTGATGTTAAGTATATCGGCCGTTGAACCTCCACCGGGCCCTCCTATCATAATTTCTGCATCATAAGGTATGAATCCGGTAGGTGTTATCGTATTGCCTGAAACTAAATATGTGGGGGCTGGGGCAGAGTAATTGGTCAGACCATAAGTTGAATTGAAAATCGCATAATCGTATGAACCTGATGTAGTCTTTCCATTGCTTGTGAGAGAGTAATTGAAGAATATGGTCGATCTTCCGTTAATTAACGTTGAATTAAGATAGAGGGATAAGCTGAACGGATATTGAACTGTAAATGTTGGGCCAAATGCGTAATAGAATATTGGTGGGTATAGAGTTCCATTTGGCCCGTGCTCATAAAATACATTTGGAGACATGTAGAAAGCTGGGCTTGAGAAGTTCCATATGTTATCAAGGAAGGTTAGTTCGTGCGTCCTTGCAGAATAGAAAACAACATTCTGTGTCCAGAAATTATAGCTTGAATTTCCAAATAGTGTAACATTATGAAGAACTGCATTTAATTGGAATGTTACGGAATAAGGCCCATCATCCACGAGATTGAAATCTGAGAGATTGCTCAATGAAACTGTTGCTTCATAAGAAGGTGATGTATAATTGCTTCCGACGAGTGTTCCAGATTGGTTCACAATACCATAGAACCCCAGACCCATTGGAGCAGGAGCAACAGCATAACCTGGGTGTACCAGTTCACCGGGCTTATTTAATACGGACGGATTAAAGTTCGGCAACATCACATATTTCAATGGTACTTTGGAATTTTTTATATTTGTGAGAATTTTATTCTCTAGGGTTTTCAAATAGCTCTGTGTTACGGTTACTGATGACTGTCTGTTCTGATTAAATACATTTGGAGCTTTGGCAGCATTTGAATCATTTGGAACGGCTGCATAGGCGTAAGATATCAAGAATAAGAACGCCAATAGAATCACAAATACTGCATATTTTTGTCTCATGGTATAGATATTGTAAAGAAAATATATAATCTTTTTTCGCTTTCAATTTTACCAATTTAATTTATATTTCCTAAATTGGAAAATTTTCAAGTATATCTTAACATTTTAGAAATTCTAATATCTTCATATATAACCATAAAAATAGCTCCTAGCATTTACATAATTTCATGTAAGTTGCGAAATTCTACATCTTCATTTGATTCTTTAATTGTGCTATAACTATCGTACTGCCTTTTCCTTTTTTGCAACCATGACAGTTCCATTCAACTGCGAAGAATGTCATGCAAATATACGATGCGGAGGGAGGGATTTGAACCCTCGGATCCCTACGGAACTAGACCCTCAATCTAGCACCTTTGACCTGGCTCGGTAACCTCCGCTTACCACTTCTGCCCGGTAATCCTTTCATACATTTCAACATATAGGTCAGAGACCTTTAATACCATGTCTGGTGGCAAAGGTGGAATATCAGGCTCCTTAAAACCTTTTACTCTTGCCTCCATCAATTTGTCATAATATCCAATGGATCTGTAATACTGCCTAACAAATTCTTTGCTCAACTCCCTTATATTTCCTCTTTCAAAGCTCTCGGCATCCCACCATCTGTCCTCGTCAGCGGTACCAAATGTGTCTACCAGATAGGGGGATCTTTCATCATCCAGCGCAAATTCTTTTTTCCCATCCACATGAATTAATCCTCTTTTAGTTACTTCGCTTTGTATCTCTTCATCCATTCTAGAAATAATTTGAAAGATGTCCTCAATTTCTACTTTCTCCAGACCGCCAATCTCCATTGCTTCTTCCTGCGTTATCAGTCTATCTGTTTTCTCAAATTTGGTTGTAATCTCAAATAATGGCTCAGGAAGCTTATCCCCATATCTTGGCATAGACTTAAATCCGAGGTCTCTAAAGGATGTTTTACCATTCTTCAGTCTGTCATAAAGTGTGCCTGCAACATAATATCTACAAACAAACTCTAAGGGGATTAGATAACCTTTATCCCCTTTGGATATTCGCCCAGTAGGAATCTTAAACTTCCTAACATACATATTAATTCCGTTTTCAAGAGAGATAAAATGATTTTTTATGCCCAACTTAGAAGCCTTGTTGAACCAGAATGCGGATGTTCTTGCTAATGATTCTCCCTTTTTTGGGATTAAAGAAGGAATTATTTTATCAAAAACAGAAATTTGGTTGGTGAAAATGAAAAGCAGTTTTTCATTATCAAAATCATACACCTCCTTAACTTTGCCCTTCCTCAATAATTCCATGATGCAAAATCACATATTATGTAATAAGAATTTCCGAATATGAATTCACCTAAATTAATGTGATTTATTCCTATATGTCGGAAATCTATATTTCCCCGTTTTCTATATAAGTAACATGGTAGAGTTAAATACTAAATATGGAACTGACCTGCTCAAGAAGGGCTTCGCCAAAATGACAAAAGGCGGAGTTATTATGGATGTTACCACTGCAGAGCAGGCAAAAATAGCGGAGAACTCAGGAGCAATATCAGTAATGGCCCTTGAAAGGGTTCCTGCTGATATCAGGGCCGAAGGAGGAGTTGCAAGAATGGCAGATCCATTGAAGATCAAGGAAATCATGGATGCCGTTACCATTCCTGTAATGGCTAAGGTTAGAATTGGGCATCTTGCAGAGGCAAAAGCTTTGGAAGCACTTGGTGTTGATATGATCGATGAATCAGAGGTACTAACGCCAGCTGATCCATTTTTCCACATAGATAAAAGAGAAATCAAAGTGCCTTTTGTTTGCGGTGCAAGAAATCTTGGTGAGGCGGTAAGGAGAATTTGGGAAGGAGCTGCAATGATAAGGACCAAGGGAGAGGCAGGAACTGGAGATATTATTGAGGCGGTCAGACATGTAAGGCTCATGAATCAGGGGATAGAGGAGGTAAAGCAATCTGACGACCATGAGCTATGGGAAATGGCAACCAATATTGCCAAAAGCTATGAAACGCTCATCACCCAGACAAGAGAGATGCTGTTTGGGAAGCCGGTGATAAGGGACGAAGATATCCTATTTGGCAATTATACATACTTCGAGATAAAGAAAGGGCTGTATGAAGTACTTCTCGAAATAAGAAAAATGGGGAGATTGCCCGTGGTTAACTTTGCTGCAGGAGGCGTTTCAAGTCCAGCAGATGCCGTATTAATGATGGAGCATGGAGTGGACGGCATTTTTGTTGGATCGGGGATATTCAAGAGTGCAGATCCCATGAAGATGGCAAGTGCCATTGTCCAGGCAACTGCCTCCTGGGATGATCCATCAGTACTCGTTGAGGTTTCGAAGGGGCTCTCAGGAATGAAGGGCAGAAGTGTAGAAAAGATGCCGGAAATTGAAAAGATTCAGGGAAGAGGCTGGTAATTTATTTCTAATTTTTTAACAGTTGTTGGACATTTCAACATAGATGTTATTTTGAGAGTGAGCAAGATACCTACCAGTGGTACGGTTCCGGTTAAAAGAGTTGAGGTTAAGCCGGGGGGGACTGCAGGGAATATAGCAAGGATAGCAGGTATCCTTGGCGTGAAGACTACATTGATCTCTAAGATTTCAAAGGATTTTCCTGCTGAATATAAAAAATTAATGGAAGATGTTGGTGTAGATACAGATTTTGAAATTTCAGATGAATATGGTCCAATATGCTACATCGTTGAATCGGATGAAGATAGTCTTGCCTTCATGTATCAGGGTCCCATGGACTCCCCTGGAAAGTTGAGAAGAATAGATTCTGAATACGTTCATTTCGCTACTGGCAACCCAGATTGGATATTAAATTTGATGAAAATGGCCAGCGGATTCAAGGTATTTGATCCCGGACAAGAGCTCTCATATAGATGGTCTCCTGACAGATTAGAAGAAGCATCTAGGATTGCGGATCTAGTAATAGTAAATGAAAGTGAAAATTCTATTTTGGAGAGATACAGATTTAAAGAGAAGATTGTGACGTTAGGAGAAAGAGGATGCCTATACAATGGGGAAGTAATTGAAGGTTTTAGAACAAAAGCCATTTCAACTGTAGGTGCCGGAGATGCATTCAGGGCAGGTCTCTATTACGGTCTAAGTCTAGGATACGATTTAAGTGATGCCTGCAAGTGTGGAAACATGGTTGCAGCAATATATATAAGCGGTGATATCCATAAGTTAAGTATTTTAAAAGGTAAGAAATCCTGTAAGGAACTCCCATGATAGAAAATTACAGAGATGAATTCATTCAGGTTTATAGGAAGATGCTAAGCATAAAGGCCGTTAATCCCTCAGGTGGAGGGAATGGGGAATTTGAAAGGGCAAATTTTCTGAAAGAACTAGTTTTATCATGGTCAAGGAATTTAAAATTTGAAGAATATGTGGCAGAATCAAACGGTTTGAAGAGACCAAATCTGCTTTTTCTCCTCGATGGTGGAAAGAGAACAAATATCTGGTTTGTAGGCCACATGGACACAGTAAGCGAGGGCGATTTGAGTCTATGGAAATACCCACCTTTTGAGGGGACGGTAGTAGGTGATCTCATATACGGAAGAGGATCATGTGATAATGGGCAAGGCATCATGTCATCTCTACTCGCATTAAAATACTTCATAGATCACCCCAATGAAATGAAAAACAATATAGGTGTTATACTTGTTTCAGATGAAGAAGCAGGAAGCAAGTATGGTATTCAGTATGTACTAAGCAAAAGGAAATTCAGCGAAAATGACTATTTTGTCGTACCCGATTTTGGAACACCTGACGGATCTGAGATTGAAGTAGCAGAAAAGGGTATTATGTGGCTTAAATTCAACGTAGAGGGGATCCAGTGCCATGGTTCAACTCCCAATAAAGGAAAGAATGCCCATAGATTAGCAAGGGAACTGGAAAGAAGGTTGGACGTGGCACTGCATAGGAAATTCAATGGAATTGACAAACTTTTTACGGTTCCCTACAGTACATTTGAACCAACCAAGGTAGAGCCTGGAACCAGTTCTATAAATATAATTCCTGGAAAGGAATCTTTCTATTTCGATATGAGGATTATTCCCCAGTATAGGGTTAAGGAGGTATATGGGGAAATTGAAAAGATTTGTGAGGAATTCTCAAAAGATTTTGATGCTCCAGTGAAAATAGAAATCGTGCAAATGGAGGAACCGTCCTTCAATGGTCCAGAAGGCAAAAAATTCGTAGAAACCTTGAAAAACATCATAAAGGAGAAGAGGGGGATTGAACCCAAGGAAATAGGTATAGGTGGGGGTACATGTGGAGCATTCTTTAGAAAGGCTGGTTATCCCACCATAGTCTGGGGAACTCTGGATGAAGTGGAACATATGCCCAATGAATATGCCAAGATATCCAACATGGAGAAGGATGCTGAGGTTTTCATAGAATTAGTAAAGAAATTTGATCATTAGATGGATAGAAAAGTTGCACGGGATAAATGGTTTCTAGCCTACCTGCCTGTAAATTCTGCCAATGGACTTGTAAGCCCATTGGCTCCGTTATTCATTACTGAGATACTCTTGGGAGGAGTTGTTGAATATTCCCTGTTTACAATAGTTGCATCGATATCAACAATAGTAGGGCTATTCCTCTGGGGCTATCTATCAGATAAATTGAAAAAGAGAAAAATTTTCGTAATTCTGGGATTCATTTCTTTAGGAATAACCAGCATACTTTTTGGATTGAGCCCCAATGTATTGTTCTTTCTGGGAGTTTCGTTCCTCTCCGGTTTCTTTGGGAGTGCTGCAGCTCCCATTGCTTCAGTTTTAATAATGGAGCTATCAGACCGTAAGGACTGGTCCAATAAAATATCCAAATTTTCCCTATATGCTTCGCTTGGACAGATAATCGGTGTCCTTCTGGCGGCAGGGCTTTCCATAATTTTCTTCCAGAGCTCTTCGTTGAGGTTGCTTTACTATATAGCATCAGTGCTGTACTTCATATCAGGGATTGCTGCCTGGTTACTCATACCAGAACCAAAGAACACAATTGATAGAAATAAAGTGGACATTCGCTCCTTCAGAGTGTTTGAAAAGATCAGGTATTTTCCAAGTCATGTGATCCACTGGAATTTTAAATTCACCAATTTTGATAAGAATCTCAGAATTACCTTGATCTCCTTTATGATCATGATGATGGGGTTCCAGCTGTACTTTGTTGCCTTCCCCATACTGCTTAAAGAAATAGGAGTTAATAACACTGTGTTCTTTCTGATTTATCTGGGAAACTATATATTTGCGGCAATCACATTTACATTTTCTGGTCAGATAGCTACTAAGGTTGGTTACAAGAAAGTGACATCCCTTGCTGTAATAACTAGGCTTATTATTTTTCCCAGTACAACACTTCTTATTATTCTATTGCATAGCAACAAGGCACTTCTGTTTGATTCGCTTTTGCTGGTTTATTCAATCCTCGGAGCATTATGGTCGTTCATATCTGTTGGAACTGCCACGCTATCATCAAATCTTTCAAAACCAGAGCAGAGGGGTGTTGTAGCAGGAACCTATAATGCAGTGCAGAGTATTGGCGTGATAGTTGGATCCTCATTAACAGGATTAATTGTATTGAAATATGGATTCAGCGTTGACTTCCTCATGGCTGACCTGGTGGTCCTAATAGGACTGCTCTCATTTATCAGAGTAAATGATAAGTCGAATTGATGTTAACTATTTTCCCCTGTCTGTATATGGGTATATTCTCCGTGAGGTCAACTTTTAGGCATGTTTCAATATCCTTTTCTAAACCCTTATTCCTCAGCCTGACGGCTCCATTTCCATTTCTGGATCTCTCAATGTGTATAGTTATATCAGCGCTGGGATCTAAGATTTTTTTAGTTAAAGCGTATGCAAATTCTGTATCTTCTGTTTGAACACCCTCCTTTGAATGAGCTAAAAATATATGAACTTCCTTATTTCTTAACGATTTTGCCACCGCATTTAAATTTAAAAATGAGGCAATAACCGTACCGTCTCCCAAATTCCTGATTAGCTTTGTACCATTGGAAGTTAAGATCACGGCCTTCTTTCCATTTAAATTTAGTTCAAGTGTTTCAGTAGGAGAATTACCGTAGTCGAATTCCTTTATTTTTTCGGTATCCATCTCTCCGAATGTGAGATAGCCCATTTCTTTGTATTTTAGCCCTTCTTCTAAAGTTGAGATCGGTATAACCTCCTCAATGCCGCTGATGAACATGGAAACTATGTTGGAAGTGGCTCTGAATATATCAACAGCCACCGGAGTCCCGAATATTGATTGTATGTATCTCCCGTCCGAAATTCTTATCATCAAATCACCTCAATTTTTGTCTCTTTACCATCCTTGAGGAATGCTCTCCATGATTCCATATTGAACGGATAACCTACGATAATATGGATAGCTCCAAAGTTAGAGAATAATCTTAAATCTTCTTCACTGGGTATTAACACACCTGAAGGATGAGAATGAACAGTACCCACGTAAGAATAATCTATAGGCAAATTAAACAATTTAAACAATGCACTCCTCTCTCCGGCCACTGTACCTGGGACAATCGCAATTTCATATATCAGATTGTGTTTGGCCTTCAGTATTGCAGCGAATTCGTTGGGGAGGCTATCCTTGGCACTCTCCATTATCAATTGGAGTACCTCCTTTTTAATTCTCATATAAATTTCTCCCTCATGTTTCTGTAGAAATCGGATTCAAATCTGACAAATCTTGCCGGAGATTCACTCTCGGTTATTAAAATCTCGTCATTATAGCCCACTATTATTTCCTCCTGACCGTCCAGGGACATTATGAGCCTTTTACCTTTTTCCAATATGGATATTCTTATTGTACTTTCAGATGGAACAACTATACTCCTCACATTCAGTTTGAATGGAGCTATGTGAGAAATGATTAGTGCTTTAACTCTTGGATCCAATATTGGCCCCCCAACACTCAGGGAATATGAGGTTGAACCAGTGGGAGATGCAATTATGATTCCATCAGCCCTCACATTGTGAATAAAATCGTTATCTATGTAGATACCGAACCACCTTATCTTAGAGATCTCGGCGGATTTTACCACAACCTCATTTACTGAATCTGACAGCCTCTTCCCATTCAAAGTTGTTTTAATCCTTGACCTCTCTTCAACTTTATATTCTCCGCGCGTTAGCTTTCCCATGGCAGCAATGGCATTGGTTGGACCAATTTCTGATAGAAAACCGAATGATCCCATATTTATGGGCAATATTGCTGTATTGACCCTCTTTAATGTCCAGAGGGCCGTACCATCACCACCCACTGTGATTATTATCTCCGCATTCATTTTTTCAAGAGGAACGCCATGTATTTTCATTTCACTGGCGGCTGATTGCTCTACCATTATCTCGTGTCCCTCATGCTTAAGATATTTGTACAATACTCCAATAAGATCTAAACACCTTGGGCAATCAGGTCGTGAAACGAATCCAATTTTCAATTTATATGCACCTGTTCCTTTAATCAATATTTATATCTTTTATTTAATGAATTCCAAATTCATTTAATGGTGCATTCGCGTAATCTCATTCTCTGAAATATGTACCAAAAAATGAAAATATAATCATGAATTATTTGGATAATATGAAGAGAGCCAACTTAATATATCCTTTAATCGTAGCTGTGACAGGAATAATCATAAGGTTGGCTCCCAATGTAATGTACTATGCATGGGGAAATGATTATGGAATTTACTACTACCTGAGTCAGGCTTTCCTTTCTGGGAAAGCACTGGTTTATCCCCCGAATTCTCCATGGGGTACAGATGGTTATCAATATTTTCCCATGACATACTGGATAGTTGATTTTACCCATATAGTTTTTAGGATCCCCATAAATGTTTCGCTGAACTATTCGATCCCTATATTAGGTGGGCTAACCCCTCTTCTGGTATATTTCATATCCCGTGAAATAAAATTGTCTGAATTGACGTCTTTTATAGCAGGTATGCTCCTAGCGGTTGATCCCATACAAGCTTATCAAACTTCACAACCAAATTATCTAACCACTGGACACTTCTTTGTTCTTCTATCCTTGTTATTTTTAATAAAATCACAGAGTGAAATTAGGCCTGGTAAATTCTATTACCTTACTTTTCTGAGCACCGTATTATTAATTTTAAGCCATCAATTATCTTCTTACTTTTATTTCATTGGTGCTCTAGGAATCATTATATCAGCCAGTTTTTTCGATAAAGTTTGGAAAGGAAATCTACTGAGGAATATGATTTACTTGGAGTTAACTGGTGCTTTTTTCATTTCCTATATAGCGTTGAGGCTTCCAAATTCTAGAAATCTGATGAATGGAGCACTATTAGGTACAGGCTATCATGGAATAATAATAGTTTTCTTTGGTTCAACCCTGATACTTTCACTGCTCTCATATCGCGCAGAAGTTCAAAGGAGCTTAGCTTTCCTAAATAGATTAATTATTAAACTGGGTTTAGTGAAGAACTACATCAGGGATATGTGGATAATATTCTTTACAACCCTTTCTATAATAGGTATACTTTCCGTTCTGATTTATCTTAAATATCTCCCTTACTTCATAACTTACAACGCCGTGATAATTTCAATACCATTTTTTATATTTATGTCCATTGGAATAATAGGAATCAAGTATTCCTTGATTGATAAACAGATCATATTATTGGGTTGGCTTTCACCATTAATAGGTTCTCTAATTTATTCATTGGTTACAAGGAACACCGTATTGTTGCCTGCCAGGCATATTGAATATATTGTTGAACCTATGTCTATTGTAGCTGCTTACGTAATATTTGATTGGCTCATGCAGATTAAAGGACACAAATTAGAAATTAAAGATGCTGGATCTAAAGTTCTATTTAAATCATCTTTGAGATATGGTAAGAAATATTTTGCCGAAAACACACTGGTTATATCGGTTGTAGTTCTTGTGCTCTTATTGGGTATAATGTCCTATGTGATCCCTTCAAATTACGTCCCATCCCACAGTGAGGCCATAACATTTCAGGATGATGCTGTTATACAATATCTGAACCTTACAGGAAACAGGTCATTTTCCGTTGCCACTGATCACCAGATAGGTATTTTATTGGCTTCCTATGGATTTGTTTCTCCATTCAACAATTTATCCTTATTCTGGAATAGTACCAATTGGACTCTTGCGATTTATCAAATTACGGGAGAGAATGGAAGTTACCCCCCTATTGGCTATGTAATTCTGGATACCAATATGATACAGTATGGTGTTTGGGGTTACAATGGGTCTAACAACCCCAATCAACCCACAATTTCCCTAAACAATTCATCCATGTCCAAGTTCTTTCATGAACCTTTCATATTGGAATACGAGAATTCCTCCCTAATTTCCAATTACACCAGCTATCTTTTCGAACTCAATTGGACCTTCATTAATAATTATCTGGAAAGCAAGGGTCTTGGTAACTTAAGCTATTATATGAATTTGTATGAAATAAAAAGCAAAGAAAATCCTCAACCTACTTTTTCCCATTTCTCCAGTTTTTGGACGGATGACAACGTTGAACCCCTTTTAATTTCTTCCCGTATTCTATTTTCTCTCTCCATAACATCTATAGCTCGATTTGCTATCTCCAGCGCCTCCTCTTCTGGTATTACTACTACCCCGGAATAATCTGCTATTATATAATCACCTGTTCTGATTTTCCTTCCATTTATCTCAATTTCACCTCCGATCTCACCATAACCCTTTGGATCGCCGGCATTGGAAGCCACGTACCTTGAGAATACCGGAAAAGGAATTTTCATGATGTCGTCCAGATCCCTAACAGCCCCCCATATGATCACACCTTTTACTTTTCTCATAACTGCACTCCATGATGCTAGTTCCCCCCAAACTGCATCTTCACCACCATCTGCATCAATAACGATTATATCCCCGGGTTTTGCGTGATCTATGGCCTCTACTGGTTTTGCCCAGTCACCATTAACTGTTTTAACTGTCAATGCCCTCCCCACTATCTTCGTTCCTGGCTCAATATGTGGTATTAGGCCGTGAATTGCTCCACCCCTGTGCATTGCATCAGATACATTAGGTGATGAAACTTTCATAAGAGCGTCGATTATTTCATTCTTAGAGTACTTCTTATAAAGGTTTGAAACTTCAGGAACAAGGGTTTTCATGACCTTTTTGATGGCCCTTGTTTCCTCTGTCACATTCGGTGCCTTTATTATAGCACCTCCCACGATAACTATTGAGGCGCCCCTCTTTATGACCTCTGGAATGGTTTCCTTATTCAGACCTCCTGCTACGGCCACTGGAAGATTTGTGGCTTTCACCACCTTCTCCAATTCGTCCAATGGATTTTTGCCTATCATCTGCATATCTATTCCCACGTGGACACAGAAATATTTAACTCCAAGCCTTTCCAGTTCTTTTGCTCTTTCCTCTACATTCTCTACCCTAAGAAGGTCTATCATTATTTCCGCACCATATTTTTTCCCAGCTTTGACTGCCTCGGTTATGGTTGGGTTGTCGCTTATACCCAATATAGTAACTATTTGTGCCCCGCTCTTTGCAGCTAATTCTGTTTCAAAACCTCCAACATCGGCGGTCTTCATATCGGCAACTATTATCTTGTTAGGAAATGCCTTCTTGATCTCCCTTATGGCATTCATTCCCTCGCTCTTGATCAATGGAGTTCCAACCTCTATCCAATCTGCTCCACCCTCAACTGCTTCTTTAGCTACTTGCAATGCCCTGTGTAAATTTTCGAAGTCCAATGCAACCTGAAGAATAGGTTCATCTGGCATAGTTGAATAGTGTAATTGTTCTATTAATCTTTTTGAACTTCCAGCCTTTTCAGAGTATTATAAAGCATCTCATTCAACTGCATTCCAATGTTATAGAAAGACGCATACCTTAACAACTCTCCAGTAATTGAATCAATTTCGGTCCTCTTTCCCCTGAGGATATCCTGAAGCATGCTGCTGTAATTTCTTCGCGTAACAATGGCAGTGTGTTCCACATCTTCCCAAACACCTATTCCAAGACCCATTTTATCGTATAAAGCTTGTATTTCTGCTGCAACTTTTTTTGATACGAAATTGATAAAATTATTTTCAACGATGGCACCGTTCTGAATTCTGTAGATTGCAGTTATGGGATTTATTACTGCATTTATCCCCGCCTTTCTGAACAGCTCCTTCTTTATATCCTCAACCCACTCAGCGTTTATCCCAGCATCCAAAAAAACATTCAGATCCAGTTTGCCTTCCTCTGACCCTACCCTGAAATACCCCCTTCCTGTTAATTCTGCTGTCCTTTCATCCGTTTTTCTGGCTGCCCATGTTGTCACGCAATAAAAGTTCCTCAGGCCCATCTTGTAATTCAGGTGTGTAAGGCCGTTCTGAATGAATAAAACATCCCCCTTTATTTTAATATTACTTATACCTGGTAAATCATAGGATTTAACCGCAATTATGGTTAAATCTGCATCCCCCGGCTCTTCTGTAATCTTTACATTTAACCTGTATTTTTTCCCATCAATCAAAACACTGATGTCATTATATTTCTCCAGTGAATTTTTTTTAACAACCAAAATTACATCATTTTTTACTGATAGAAAATGGGCAAGAACCATACCCATGGCCCCTGCCCCAATTATCTGTATCTTCATAGGATTTTTTCCTCATTCACTGTAGCAATCCCGGCTTCGAATGCCTTCACATTTATTTCCCCTACTTTTGTATTGCTGAATGAAGCCATTATAGCCTGCCTTAACGATTCTTCACTCACATCTAAGATGCCTACTCCATAAAGTGCACCTAGCATAACCATATTCAGAGACCTTTTTTCACCAACAGATATGGCAACTTCATCCGCATTCAAATAATAGTGCTTGAACCTGGATATAATTTCTTCACTTTCCTTTTCAGGATATTCCTGTACTTTCATTATAAGTGGCATGGGATGTATCATTCTTCTGTTAGCTACTATAACCCCACTACTCTTCAATTTAAACGTATTCCTCGCTGTTTCCATTAATTCAAATCCAAGAATTGCGTCCGCGGAACCATTCGGGATTATAGCGCTTTCATAATCTCCAATTCTCAAGTCCACGGATATCCTTCCGCCTCTCTGTGCCATGCCATGAATCTCTGTCATCAGTGCCTTTTTCCCCTCTAATATGGCAGCCTCGCCGAGAATCTTTCCAAGAGTAATAATACCCTGGCCACCAACCCCCGCTAAAACAATAGATGTCATTTCACCACCTCGATGGCTCCAAATGGACACACGAGCGGCTCCGAGCAAACCGAACAGCCATCGCACAATTCTGGGTCTATGTAAACTTTCTTATCTTTTATATAGAAAGCTGCACAAGTGAAGTTTCTTACACAATTGTAACACAATTTGCACTTATCTTGATTAACCTGAAAAATTTTTAATTCATCCTTGGATTTCTTCCTGTCAGCCTCTAGAGCGCATTCTCTTTCTGATATTATTACGGAAACGCCTTCTTCATCCATGGCTTTTTTAAACGTTTCCACTGTACCTTTTAAATCATAAGGATCTGTTCTGTGGATATTCCTTATACCTATGGATCTTAAAACATCTTCAATTTTTACCTTAATCCCCATGTTCTCCGGTGTTGGCTGACCACCTGTCATTGCAGTGGTGCTGTTGTCCAGGATTACGACGATCATTGGATGGTTATTATGGACAGCATTAATTATAGGTGGAATTCCTGCGTGGAAGAATGTACTATCTCCTATAAATGTTATAACCTTCTTTCCATAGAAAATTGAATATCCATTGGAAGTTCCTATGGAAGACCCCATGGATAGAAGCATATCTCCAAAGCCATAGGGATCATAATATCCCAGGGTATAGCAACCAATGTCTGTAGGAGATATATAGTCCTTCCATCCCTTTTGCCTCAACGCTATCTTGGCAGCATAATAGGAGGCCCTATGCGGACATCCTGGGCAAAATTCAGGAGGCCTTGATGGCAAATCGATGTTAATTAAGGTGGATTTATCTGGAATCCCGTATATCTTTGCTAATATTCCCTTTACTCTGTCCACATTCATCTCATAATTATGTGGAACATCCCCACTTATTTTCCCGTATATTTCCTTTTTCAGCCCCTTGCTTGCAATAATGGAATTTATTTGCTCTTCTATGAATGGACCTCCCTCTTCAATTAAAATAATTCTTTTGTAATTCTTAATTTGACTAAAAATGTATTCAGCGTCAAGGGGATATGAAATCCCTATTTTCATTACCGTTGCATTTATTCCGAGCATCTCCAGGGCTTCTTTAATAGAATTATAGGCCGAACCAGAAGTTATTATCAAATCCTGTCCTTGCCCTTCAATGTTTATGAAGCTCCTTGAAAAACCCTGCTCCACTACCTTTCTTAATCTCTCAAACACCAACGGCTGCAATCTGAATGAGTTCTCTGGAAGTAGAACCGTATTTCTCCTATCCGGCTTTGAGATAGTACTTTCCCTTTCTCTTACCTTTCCATATCTTACTACTGACCTCATGTGTGAGACCCTCGTCACGCTCCTTATCAAAACAGGCTGTCCAGTGGCTTCAGATATATCAAATCCCTGTACAACGAAATCCTTCAGCTCCTGTGGATTAGACGGTTCCATTACTATATATTTTGCGAATTTTCCAAGGTACCTATTGTCCTGTTCATTTTGAGAAGAGTAAAGAGATGGATCATCAGCACTTAGAATAATGAACCCTCCTTTAACTCCAGAGATTCCCAACGAAACAAAAGAATCCATTGCAACGTTAAGACCCACGTGCTTCATAAACACAAAAGCCCTCTTACCAAGTGAAGATGCTGACGCAGCCACCTCAAAGGCCACTTTTTCATTAACTGAATATTCAAAGTATATACCCAAATCATTATGAACGTCGTATAACAAGTCACCTATTTCAGAACTAGGGGTGCCAGGATAAGTGGCAGTTACTGAGACACCCGCCTCATAGAGACCTCTGACAACAGCTTCATTACCTAGGAGGAAGTGCACCCTTTCACTTTTCTCCAACAGTTCCGAAGCTTTCATGTAATCACTTTGCCCTTTTCTCTATCCAATAATTCTTCCCATCTCTTGTTAACATTTTCTTGAATTTTCTGTATTTCCTCCGTGCTTAAATGACCGAACCTTCCCTGAATCTCTAAATATTTTTCGACAGGCAGAGGATTTGGATTTTTATATAGGGTGAATTTGCCCTCTATGTATTCATAGAGAGGAAAGATTCTTGTCTCTACAGCTAGCCTTGCTATCTTAACAGTATTCTCTGAATTGAAATACCAGCCTGGAGGGCACGGAGATAAGATCTGAATAAATTTTGGCCCTTTAACCTTCTTTGCGTTCTGTATCTTTTTTATCAAATCCTCAGGGAATGCTATGGATGCAGTTGCTACATAAGGAACCTTCTGTGCCATCATCATATCTGCTACCACCTTTTTATTCTCCTTCTTGTAAACCCTGTCCTTTCCAACAGGTGTTGTGGTGGTCCATGCACCATATGGTGTGCTGCTGCTCCTCTGTATTCCAGTATTCATGTATGCTTCATTATCATACATTATGTAGAACACATTGTGTCCTCTCTCCATGGCAGCACTCAATGCCTGTAGACCTATGTCGGCAGTACCACCGTCTCCAGCAAAACCTACTACGTTATAATCTTCCTTTCCCTCTTCATTTAGCGCCTCCCTGATTCCAGATATAGTAGCGCCTGTGCTTGCAAATGGAGTATAAATAAATGGTACTTTAAGAGCGGTATTTGGATAATTTCCAGGGATAACTGCCCAGCATGATGCCGGAACTGTCACCACAGTCTTTTCTCCCATTGCTTTCATTACATATCTCATTGCAAGAGTTGCGCCACATCCTGCGCAGGCAGTATGACCAGACATCATGTACTCTTCCTTTGGAATAGAAAATGGCATTTACTTCACCCCCACATTAATCCATATTTCGCCCTCTTCCCCCTCCATTATCTTCGTGAACATCTCTTCGAAGTCCTTAACCCTTACATCACGTCCTCCCAGCCCTGCCACGAAATTAGCAGCCGGAATCTCTAGCTTTCCATATATGGATGAAATCACATCCATATAAAGTGATCCGTAAGGTCCGTATGTAGAGCTCCTGTCAACAACTCCGAACCCTTTCAGACCCCTAAGATAGCTTATTACCAAATCCTTTGGGAATGGCCTATAAAGTAGAATCCTCAATAGGCCAACCTTCTTACCCTGATTTCTAAGATTCCTAACTACATATTTTGCAGTGGAGGATATGGAGCCTAGAGTTATGAGAGCATAATCAGCATCTTCCATCATAAAACCTTCAACTGGTCCTGGAAAATTTGCATCAAATAGATCATTAAACTCTTTGGTTATTTCAACAAATCTATCAACTGCAGAGTACATGGATTTCTTCATATCCATCTTTAATTCCATGAATGGCCCATCTGGTGGCATCAGGGAACCATACCCCATTGGCCTATTGGTGTCTATTTTGAAAGGCAAATTTAGGTCACCTAAAAATTCCCTGACTACCATTTCATCCCTAATCTCAACTGGCTCAGATGTATGTGAAAGCGTGAATGCATCCTGCATTACCATTATGGGCAAAAGTATATCCTTATGTTCTGCCAATTTGTACCCGAGAATTATTGTGTCCATGGCCTCCTGATTTGATTCACCATATAGCTGCATCCAGCCTGTATCTCTTTGTATCATTGTGTCTGAATGATCAGCCCAAATATTCCAGGGAGGGCCTATGGATCTATTAACCACTGCCATCAAAATTGGAAGCCTCATCCCAGCTACCCAATTCAGCATTTCGTGCATATAGAGAATTCCATGAGAACTTGATGCCGTGAAGGATCTTACCCCTGCCAGTTCGCTGCCCATAACGGAAGCCATTGCACTGTGCTCACTCTCCACCTCAATGAATTTAGCATCCATCTTTTCATTTGCAACCATTTCGGCTATCTTTTCTACGATTGCGGTTTGAGGGGTAATCGGATAGGCAGAAACAAACCTAACTCCTGCCAATTTTGTGGCTAACGCTACCGCTTCATTACCAGTCATTATATTCCAATTTTTATTCATATTTCTCATCACATCTCACTCTCCTGAACCATATCTATGGCATCGAAGGGGCATTCATTGGCACAGATACCACAACCTTTGCAATAATCGTAATCAATGTATGGGGCTTCCATCTTGGCAAACCTTTCATTGGGAAATTCAAGATTCATCCCTTGGGTTACACCAATGGCAACATCAGGACAGAACTTCCAGCAAATCATGCATCTGGTGCATTTCCCATAATCAATAACCGGCTTTGTGGTTCTCCAGGAAGAAGTTTTATTATTGCTTGAAGGGGCATATGCTGTCGGAACAAGAACCATTTAAATCACCTCTACTTCATCATACGCCTGTTTCACTGCATTTATATTCTCATTTATCTTGCTAGGAGATAGATCCTTGGTCGCTTCTATAATAGATTCCAGTTTTACAATTCCCGATATTTTAGCATATGCACCCAGAATAGCTGTATTAACTATGGGATGTGCTGGATCTCCAAGCCTATTGCGTATAGCTATTGATGTAGCGTCTACAACTGCAACTTTGAATTTTTTCAGCTCTGGATGATTCAACACATCATTCTTCCTCGAGTTAATGAGAATCAAACCGTTTTCTTTAAGTCCATCTGTTACGTTGATTATATTCATCAATGATTTGTCCAAAAGTATTACTGTGTCGGGACTATAGATCTGCGTCCTCAATTCAACCTTATTATTATCAATCCTTGTAAAAGCAGCAACCGGTGCCCCCCTGCGCTCTGTTCCATAGAAGGGGAAACTTGTAACCCACTTTCCCTCTTTAAAGGCGGCGGTAGCCAATATCTTGGATGCGGTGACAGCTCCCTGCCCACCTCTTCCATGAAAACGTATTTCATACATCTTATTACCCAAGTCCCAAATTGAAAAATTAAATAAATAAATAACCAAATTCATCATTTTGGAACAAACAAAAAAAATTAATTTTAACTCACAATATGGGTTGCAAGTTTTGTTAATAATTTTGAAGACACGCAGAAAACTGTTTAATCAATGATGAAATTAATAGTGAAAGATGAACCTGAGGTCCATTTTGGAAGAAATTGTTTCTGCATCCGGTGGCAGGATCTATCCAGGTTACCCTGACAAATACTTGTGGGTTGAATACCAAGATGGATCCAATGAAGTTATAATGCTCCTAACAGAAAATAAAATTGACCTTGTTAGAGATTTTAATTCCGCAACCAGCGATTTCCCGGGAGAGAGATATGTTTTCTCATTGGTTGATGTGGATCAAGAAATTTATTCCTACTGCATTTCAAAGAAAATAAATTGCATAAAGAGAGATGAATTGATTAACATAATAGGAAGGAGCGTAATTGATCTCAGCCTGCACCCCATTAAAACAACTAGAGAAGTTGAACATAAGGAGGATGATTCGATCTACATTAGACTTGAAACTGGTGAGACACCTAAATTTATTAAGCCTCAGCTTTCCACAGATGAAATAAATGATTCGGTAGGAGTTAAATCAGAGCTTTATTTTATACCATTCCATTTTTATTCATACAAATGCGATGTGAACATGGAGGGTAAGATCGTTACTAGAAATGGGGCATTGATGATTAATTCATTAAATGGGTTGCCTGATGAAGCGGTTTCTGGATTTGAACTTGTTGATAAATGGCCCTTTCCGCATAAGGAAATGGATATTAAATGGGAGCCGGACATAGCGATGCATGGTGCCAAAAAATGGGTCTCACAGCATAACATGGGATATACAGTTGAAGAAAAGGAAACTAAATATTTCTTAATCTATATCAAGAAGAAAGTTGAGCCATTGGAAGAAAGCATCAAGATCAAATTTGAAGGTACCTACTTTTATCCATTCTTTATTAGTAGCGGTATAGCCTTGGATGGCCTGAAAGGTTCTCTGTATAATGTACAGGATATTTTCTAATATAGAAATCTAGAAAAAATATTTTAATTGGCAAAATATATTGAAATTCGATATAATATGGAAGAAGCAAGCGGCGCCGATTTAAAATTCTTCATAAATTACCTAAAGCAGAAAAGGGGAATGCAAGGGATTAAGATCATGTTAAAAGAATTGAATTCCAATGGTGTTGTAATCAGCAATCTGGACGAGATAGGCACTTTATCGAGCTATCCGGAAGACGTTTATGCCAAATTGATAATAGCTGTGGCAAAGGCATTGGGTGGAGATTTTAATGAGAGAATGAATCAGCTTGGATATGCACTTGGAGACAGGGCGAACCTTCTCAAGCTGATAACAAAACTTTCAACCCCGAGGCAAGTTATAAAAACTATTGAAGATAACATCCTATTTTCAATACCATACCTGAAATCAAGTAGTTCCGATATTTCAAAACATGTTGTGTTATTAAGGGTCACTCCAAGGAAGAATGGAGAGCCATTTTTAAACATGGCAGAGGGATATATTAAGGCTATAATTGATCTTTCGAATAAAAATATCAATATAGAAGATAAGAAAAAAGATGGAGAATCATTAGTTTTTAAATTGAAACTCGGGGAGATGACTCAGGGTGCCTGAGATTGAATATAAATTTGAAGATGGCATTTCCACAATTGCCATAAATCGCCCTGAGAAGAAGAATTCAATAAATCTGGAAGTTATGAATGGCATTCAATTATCATTGGAAAACGCCTTGAAAGACAGGGCTAAAGTTATAATTTTTAAAGGGAATGGCGGATTTTTTTCAGCAGGTGCTGATATTAATCAATTTTTCACAATGGATGAGAAAACTGCTTATGAATTTTCATTGAAGGGTAACAACCTAATGAATCAGATTGAAAGATATCCTGGAGTTACAATATCTGCAATTAGCGGAGGTGCTCTTGGTGGAGGTTTGGAATTGGCTCTCAGCACTGATATTAGAATTTCATCTAAGACCGCAAAAATCGGACTGCCTGAAGTTACCCTGGGAATTTTCCCAGGTTGGGGAGGAATAAAAAGAATATCAAGAATACTTGGAAATGGAATCGGAAAATATTTGCTTATTAGTGGAAAATATGTAACCGGAGAAGAAGCCTATAATATAGGACTTGTTAACTTTCTGGATGATAACCCTGAAAGCTATGCTATGGCCATGGCACAGAATTTTAAAGGCTATTCATCTGAGGCCATTGAAAAAATAAAACTTCTGCTACTTCAGGATGTGTATTCTGAAGATCTGGAAGCAGCTTATTTCGGTAAAATTGTGGTTTCTCCCACTGCAAGGGAGTATCTGCAAAAATTCCGAAAGAGATAATCATTGTGAATATGGAATTTTATTTATAATGGATAAAATCCTTATTTTTATTTATAAAATAAAATAATAGAAGCAAATTTTTTGCAACACGATACAAATTCTTATTCCAAAAGTATGGCTGGCTTTCCGGGCAGTGACTTCTTTGATTTATCATCTTCTCCCGTTTTCAATATCTCTATTTTGAGTTTTAGATAATTCTCCAGGTCTTCCTTGTATCTCTCGAGAACCATTATCTCATTTACATTTAATCTCAAGTTCTTTGCGTCCTTTCTCTTTGTAATTGTTAATATGAATTCTCTCTGCTCTGGGGTAGCTGACTTCATAAATTCTTTCATACCCAATTCGTTGAATTTTTTAAATGCTTCCCTCTTCCAATCTTCAGCCACATAGATCCTCATTTTACCCGGCTTGTTGGGATAAATTTTAATTATATTTTTGAAATCTTCCAATAATCCTTCCACATATTCCCATTCTTCCAGTATTTGCTTATGGCTTTCATTATAGCTGGGATATGATGACAATGATGCATACCCAGATCCACCGTATAATTCATTAATTTCTTCTGAAATAAATGGTATTATGGGTGACAATGAAAGCGCCCAATCTCTCCCAAACTTCTTGATGGCCCTCATGGTTCTGTCCTTACCCGCTATAGATTCTAATTCCTGAACATCATTCATCATATTGTAGAATAGCTCTACTGCTGCTTCTCTGATTCTCATATCTCCGAATGCTTCATCTGCGTGCTTTAGCCTCTCATTAAATTTCCCAACTATCCAGAGGTCCCTCTCTTCCGGTTCACCTTCATACTTGATTGCATTTGTCAAGTATTCATAAAACTTTTCAAGCTTCTTCTGCATCATGTTTACTTCGGATGATCTCCAGTCCACATCGTACCATACATCGGCGTTTGTCGCAAAGTATAATCTGAAAAGATCTGCGCCGTATTTCCTCTTAACTGTCAGCAGTGGAACTACATTGCCCTTGCTCTTCGCCATCTTTTGGCCTTCAGAGAGGACTATTCCGCCAGTGGATACACCTTTTGGCCAGTCTTCTTCGGGGAATATTGCAACATGATTAAAAAGATAAAATGTTAGATGATTTGATATATGTGGATATCCTGTATGTCTCCAATCTACTGGATACCAAAATTCAAATTCCTTTCTAGCCCTTTTAGCCAATTCTATGGTATCATTGGATTTTCCTTTCAATTCTCCCTTGCCAAAGAATATGAAATCGAAAATAGCATCATCAATTTCGTTGAAATCCATTTCCCTTAGTTCCCTTATTATGGTATACAGCGCAGGATATATCGTTGAGTCGCTTAAACTCTCAATAACCCAATTTCTGTCCATGGGCAATCTTGTGCCCAGACCTCTCTTCCTAGCACAGGGCCTTTCCCTTATCCAATCAACAACCTGCATGAACTGATTCCTCAGCGAGTCCGGTTTCAATTGCATCTCATTTAACAGGTTTCTGACTTTATTCTTCCATTGTTCATTGGAATAATCAATAAACCACTGATTATTAATTATAGCAACAATAACCTTGTCTCCCTCCCTGGTCACTGCCTTTCTGCTTGTTTCATAAAATATGAATGCTATCTTATCCTTTATGTAATCATTCTTTATCTCGTCCTTTACTTCTCTTATAAACTTGCCTGAATATTTTCCCTTGCTTATTATACCGTGATAGAATTCCATTTCATAGAGATATTTGGTAGCTTCCTCGATCTTTTCAGTTTCCCCTATAGATGAAATTTTGAATTTCTCAATAACATCTTCAACGCTCTCATTTACACCTTCTATAATCTGTATAGGCTCTATGTTATCTCCGGACTCCCTTAATGCAAGGTAATCCTGAAGTGAATGAGCTGGAACAGAATAAACTATTCCTGTGGCGTTATCGGTATCTACAAATTCAGCACCTATGATAGGAATGGATCTTCCATGAAGAGGTTCTTTGGCAATCTTCCCAATTAACTCTTTGGGATCTATATTTCCCACTATCTCAATTTGCCTTTGATATTGCAATTTTTCCGCAGCCTCTTTTGAAACGACAATCTTCCTTCCATCTAATTCTATGATTGTGTACATTCCGTTAGGATTTATGAATAGATTAGTTACGCCCTCCAATGTCTCCGGCCTTAGAGTTGATGCCCCCAAGTATTTATCCTCAAATTGGAATAATACTGTTACAAACTCAAGAATTGAGACTTTATCTACATCACCATCTGCTATATCGTCTTCTCCGACTGGATTTCCTTCCGCAATAGAATATAGGATTGGATAATCCCCCTGTTTTATTAAGCCCATAGAATGTAGCTTTCTGAATTGCCATTCTATGAACTTATTATAAATGGGCTCTCCGGTATTGAATACTCTGGACCAATCTATGGAAAAACCCATATTGCTAAAATCACTTATTATCTTATTGGCGAAATAATTTGCAATATTTTCTGGTTTGCTGAATTCCTTTATTAAATCTGGATTGTCTCCGTATAATTCCAGATAAGATTTGTACAGATCAATTGTTGCCTTATCACCCTTTTCAATTTTCTTAGCGAAACCCAATATAGGAGTTCCAGATATATGAAAACCCATGGGATAAAGTACGTTATATCCCTTCATTCTCAGGTACCTTGCCATTATATCCCCTATTGTATAAGTCCTCCCATGTCCTATGTGTAGGGCACCATTGGCATAAGGATAGGGGACTGTCAGTAGGTATTTCTTTCCTGTCTCAGTTGGTTGAAAGATCTTGTCCGCCTCCCACCTTTGTAGCCACTTTGACTCTATTCTGCCAAAATCATATGGCATACAATCACCCTAGATTATCATAACCGCAGCTGCTACCACTGTCGTCCATTCATTTTCTTTTTCAACCACAGCTGAGGAAGTTACATTGCTGGTTAGCAATATGGCATCGTTCAACCTGAACCTACCAGTACTCTCATCCTTTACCAGATAGTTGTCAAGACCTAAAGTGGAGGATAACATTTCGGCTGCAAGACTCTCCGCGAAAGCCCCGGCTTTTTCCGGCGGCTCTCCGTAAGTATGATATTCAGAAAGGTATCCATAATTTTCCCTGTTCCTTGGAATGGCAAGACCTATGGATGCGGTTATCAACCTATTAAGTTCGTTTGAGCTGTTTCTGGCGAGAACCAAAAATAAGATCTGCCCCGATTTTAGCTCTCTTAGACCCTCATCCCTGTCCACAATTTCAGCGTAAGGTGGAAAAATGGAACTCACCTCAACCAAGTTAAATCTTGCAATACCCGCATCTCTCAACGCATTCTCGAATGAACCCAACTGACTCTTGTGGCGTCCTACCCCTTTGGTAAAGAAAATCTTCCTAGGAACCATATTCAGCATTTTTGTTCCATTGTGCATTAAAACCCATGATTAAATTTTTTGGGAAAATTTTCAACAGTGCATTGTAGAAGTTGAATTGACGGGAAGTTCTCCGCTGTTCCCATTTCAAATTGTATAATTCCCACTGAAATGATAGCTGTTAGCAAAAAATAAATATGCGGTGATATTGAAACTTGAATGCCCGTCCAATCCAAGATTATTAAAGTGCTCGTAACAGGGACCAGAGGTTCGGGAAAAAGTTCCATAATATGTAGATTCATTTATGATAACATGGACGGGTGCTCTCAGGATGAGGGTGCATTTTATAGAAGTGGTCTGATCAACATTGATAATTCTAAATTTTCATTCATTCTAAAAGAAGTTAGAAACCTTCCAACAACAGAAAATACAGCGGGTTTTATCGTGGTTTTGGATCCAACCAGGGAATCTGATATAAAGGAAGTACCGTTTATACTTGAGAATATTGGTAATAAGAAAATCGTAATTGCACTTAATAAAGCAGACATGAAGTATCTTGCTACCTTCTGGGTAGAAGATGTGATGGAACTGGTTAAGGGCAAGATAAAGATAATTCCCGTTTCTGCTAAGACAGGTGAAAATATAAATGATTTATTTTTAGAAACAGCCAGAATGGTGAATAAATGATATGATTTCAGCAACACTGCTGCCCGACCTATCAACAGTCATAGGGGAAGCAGATGCCTCACGCCTAAGAAATAAGGGGTATAAGTTAAGGAAGACTAAAAATGGATTTTTACTTGATAAGTTTTCATCCCTTTATCTTATAGAAAAAGGTAGAATTGAGGTTTTCTTCGATCAGCATAAACATAATTTCAATTATTTATGGGATAAACTTTCGGAAAAAGATAAGATATTCTATATTGCCTATAAAGGATTGAGGGACCTTGGAAAGAAACCTTATTTTAATGGAAATTTAATTCTATTAAACGGGAAGAGAGTGAATGTGAAATTTTATAGAGACGAAATAAAATTCTCAGAATTAATTCTTGGCTATTTAGCCATTGTGGACTCCGACAATGAAGCAATATATTATGAAATAAAAAGGAGAAATCCGCGGTTGCTGAAATTTGTGGAAAAGTATCATGATAAAGATACGGCTTCTGATATTGCAGACAACAAGATAATAGTAAAAAGCGGTTCAAAATTTGGATGCGATTATAGAGTTTATAAAAACAATGAAGTGCATTCTAGCATTCTTGTAAATGTTACAGATGTAGACGATTGCAAATCCATTATCGCCAGGGCCCGCGTTGCACATTCTGTAAGGAAGGATCTAATTTACTGCTATGGGTATAAAGATAAACATAGATGCGTGTCCATCAAGTGGATAAGATAGCACATATTGCATATAATTCATCTAAAGACATCTTAACAGCCTGACTAATGAAATAAATCTAAGGATGATAAATTGAAAATTCCATTTTAACCAAAAATTGTTATTCCAAATTATTGTGTTAATTGGAATTTTTACCCTTCAATGGATTCTTCTTGACTGGAAATTTTTTAACCTGACTTCCGCAGTAGGGACATATTTCAATGCGATTATTAAAGACCCTCTTGCACCCTATGCATCTGTACTTCCAAATTATGAAATCTCTTAAACCACTGGAATTGAATTCCCTGTACTTAAGTCCTAAAGCGTGCGCCATATTTTGCATCGATAGATCATTGGTCAGAAGAAGTGCATCCTCCTGCAATGTAAGAGCCAACAGTTTTAAATCGTTTTTACTAAGCTGATGAAAGTCCCCTGTTTGTTTGCTCTCTGCAATTACCCTTTCCAGAAATGCTTCGGATGGTTCTTTTATCTGAAATAAGATCAATGTTCGCTCTATGGTTTCCTTGAACTTCCTACTCTTTACTTCTGAAATAGTATCAGTTGTAGTAATGTATTCGTTTGAACCATCTGGTGTAAAACCAGCGAATATGGCAGAGGCATCAACTACTATTTTCATAAAACCTACACCATTCTTTCAGTGGGCATTCCTGGCACTTTGGCCCTATAGGCTTGCATATATTCTTTCCAAATTCAACCGCATATGAGTTTATGTGTTTCCAGTATTTCCTGGGTATCTTTTTCATCAATATTTTTTCAGTTTCCTCTGGATTTTTTGTATTGACAATTCCCAACCTATTAAATATTCTATGAACATGAGTATCAACCGCGATATAATCTTTGTTGAAGCCGAATGTAAGAACAATGTTTGCAACCTTGGGACCCACCCCTGGAAGCTTCATTAAATCCTCCCTGTTATCTGGGACATTTCCTTTGAATTCCTCAACAATGATTCTTGCAGTTTCTTTTACATTTCTTGCTTTTTCCCTGTAGAATCCAACTCCTTCAATCAAAGAAGATATTTGCTTTACACTGCATTTGGCTAAACTATGCGGATCCGGGCATTTACAAAATAATTTCAAAGCTGCCCTGTCAGTAACTTCATCCTTCGTCCTTGTTGAAAGTATAGTGGTTATTAATATGTGAAATGGGTCATCCCATAGTCCCACGTGTGGTTTTACGACTGCCATCATCTTTTCCATTACTTTTTCATAATCTTCTTTCTTCAATGGTGAACCTAATTTACTATGAATAAATCACTTTTTCCTTTCCTCTTTACTCGCAAAATTTTAATAGCAATTATTGCATATATTATTATGGAAAAGAAGGAGAGAGGCATATTACCAATCGAGAGGATTCTAGTGGCCGTTGACGGTTCTAAGCCCTCTATGAGAGCATTGGATATGGCCATATCTCTCTCCAAATTAAATAAAAATATGAAATTATATATAGTGATGGCCATTCCTTATCCTGTTCAATACGTAACGGGGGAAAATCCGACAGGAGATATAACACTTTTAGATAGAATGAATACATTAAAAGAGAAAGGGGAGCAAATATTGGAGAATTCCAAAAATTATGCTATTTCAAATGGTGTTATGAATGTTGAAACATTCCTAAAACAGGGGGACCCTGCAAAAGAAATATTGAATGTCTCCAAAACGGTTAAACCGGATCTCATAGTTATAGGTAACAGAAGGAGGGGGTTCCTAAAAGGCGTCTTCTTGGGATCGGTATCTCAGAGAGTGGCCGCAAATTCAGATGTATCTGTTTTAGTAGTGAAATAGGATTAATTAAGAGCATTTTTTGATTGCAAAAATTTTTAATTAGTAATTTCAATATTCTTATCAGTGCGGGTTGGCGTTATAACTTCAGACTTTCGTGTCTATTATAGACTTGTAAATATCTTGAAGGGAATGAGAATTAATTTTACTTCTTTGATAAGCACAGACGGAATAAGCGATTATGATATAGTTTTCTCGGACATGGAGTTGAACTTCAGCAACTGCTATAGGACTAATGGAAAAAATGAATATTGGATAAGGCAAATGCTCCTATCCGGCCATGCTAAGGAGCTGATAATAGGAATAGATCCAGGCCCAAACCCAGGGGTAGCAACAATTTCTGATGGCCAGGTATTAGATTCGAGGAATCTGTATGAATTAAACGATGTTTTGAAATATGTTGATAGCGTGACACAGCAGTGTGATTACGATAGATTGAGGATTAAAATTGGTAATGGTGATAGAGCTAACAGGGAAAAGATAATAACAACCCTGAAAAATTACGATCTTGAAATAATTAGAGAAGATGGATCTTCTAAATCGCTTAAAAGAGGTAGGGACTGGGAAGCTGCCATTAAAATAGCTACTAGCAGCGATATAATTGAAAGGAGAAATAGAAAAATTAAGAGATAGATTATTTCTTCCATTTAGGTTTATTTCTTCTATTATATATGGCGGTGATCAGAACGATTACCACAACCATAGCTAGAACTATTGCTATTATTATATATACATACTCTAAATACGGATTTCCCACTTGTATATCTATGCTATATTTGCCACCTATGAGTTTCACGACACTGCTGTTGATCTTTGCCTGAATGTTATATATACCCGGAGACAGCGTCCCAGATAACCACTGATAAGTTACGTTCTCTGTTGTGTTCCCTGAAATGTTTAACTGAGAGCTTCCGACGTATTCCCCATTAACATAGAAGGAGACGTTCAGATCCTTGAATATGAATTTAGTTGGGTTATAAACTTTTACCTTTAGAACCGTATAGTTAAGCACTTGAACCGTTTGGGTTATATTGTAATAGAAAACCTGTCCATTCAGATAGGCGATAATCTGGAAGAACAGGAATAAAGTTGTCTGAACAGAGGGAGCCGTTATGGTGAAGTTCTGTGGGGTAAATGTACCGTTCAGATACTGCGGTGAAATTGGAGATGCTCCAGTCAAATTATATCCGCTAAGTAAAAAGACTATTTTGTAATGGTTGAAAATTTGTTCCACATTTACTGTATAGTTGAATGTCTGTCCTATGGCAACCTTTTCGGGACCTGTTATGGTCACAGGTCCATAAGTGTTTGTAACCGCGTATGAAAGTGCTGGTAACAATATAATAAAAGCAAGCAGGAATGGGACTAGCTTCATGCTCTGTTCCTCCTTCTTACTGAAATCATTATAGCCACTATGAGCGCTACTACAAATATTATAACACCGGCCATATAACTATATTGTACCAGAGCGCTATAATTCTGAATACCATAGCCCTTGGCCTGGATTGCTTTGAACTCAAGCCCTGGTATAGTTGGGTAAAGGTTATACAAATAGCTCTGATTTCCATACTTTACCTCTATTACTACTGGCGTATTTACGTTGTATATCCCATTCTGGAATGACAGGCCTATACTGGTCTGATTAAATTGGTTGGGATAAAGTAGGATGCTTGAGTAGTAACGGTTGTTTACTGAAACATTTATGCCTTCCTGTTTCAAGCTGGCGTTATTCAGCACGCTTATGGTAATATTTAGTTTTGAATTTCCTGTATTTTTAATGTTTAGCTCATAATATATAGTATTTCCAAATACACTTCCTGAATTGTTGTTGAGCGTAACATTCAGAGATATCAAGGTAGGAACAGTGACATTGACGCTTATATAATGATATATACCAAGATACTGTAGATTCATTCCTATCTGATAGCTTCCGGCTGGCTGACCCTTTGGAACGCCTATAGTTGCATTTATGATTCCCATGGAGTATGGAGTCAAATTAAGATACTGGTTGTAAACATTGAAAGTAGAGGAGTTTGTTAATGTGAATGAAATTGGAATGTTGGAATTGCTAATTATTTGAATGGGAAAACTAACATTGTGACCAGGCAACCCAGTAAGCTGACCTCCCATGGGGAATATTTGAACATCTATTTTCTTCACAATTTGAAACTCAAGGGTTGCATAGGTTGGTCCTGTAACATTAACCTCCTGGTCAAGGATATAATTGTTGTATCTCCCATAATTCATCAACTTCGTAGCCCCCTGGAAAATATAGGAACCGTTGGGAAGATTAATGGTTCCCATGGGTTTAACATAGAATTTAGTGCCCATATCTGCTATGTAGATATCACTATTGTATGCATTACCCTCAATAAAGCTACTGTATGTCAATGGATACGACCTAACAAGATTCAGGGTAATATTTTCCCATTTGTTGTTTACATTTAGAGTTCCAATATATGCGAATCCGCCAGAAACCGCATAAATACTGTAATTTCCATAGGGCAGTTCAACATATGAATTAAATGGAACGGTATAATTCAAAGGCTGTATTTGTACAACTCCAGAATTTGTTGTGGAATTGAAGGTACTAAATTTAACATTACCCAAAAGTTCCACTATGCTGGAATTCAAATATGCTGTTTGCTGAGAAGGTAGGCTCACCATTGAACTTCCAAAGTACTCATAAGAGGTATTTATCCTGTTAAATGAATATACGTAATAATAACCTGCAGGCAAGTAAATTCCTGTGGAAGTACTAATGAGATTTTCACCGGCTGATATGTAAGCGTTGCTTGATACCTTATTTATGATGTTCAGGAAATAAGATTGAACTAAGATTGGTGTGAAAGTAGTATTGACAGATATGTTCACAGTTGTTATATTTGATGTATAATAATAGTTCGAATAGATAGTATAATTGCCTGGGGTAAGTGTTGAATTTAGAAGCTGACTAACCAGCTTACCATCCTTGAATATTTCTACATTGCCTTTTGTGTTTACGCTCAGCTTTATATAAACATTAACCGGTAATTTGATAATTTGCCCATTGTAAACAGGTAAAATATTAATTGATGTAACATTCGACACCGGGATTATGCCATTTCCGGTTAGATAAACTTCATAGCTACCCGGTTGCACAAATGCTTGTATTTGATGCCCTAGCGCTGTGATATTGTAATCTTTTGGACCTTTTAGGTGAATGTAATAAACATAATTGTAGTTTGATTCAATCAAGAAATTAACATTCACTGGAGATAGGATAGTAGATATGTTGTATCCTTGAGCTACATAGCTTTGACCTAAGGAATTAAATGTAATTGAATTAAGCTGGGTTCCATTGGGTAGGTATATCAAATATTTCTGCCCTTTTGTGAGAACTTCATAATAAATCGGAATTCCATTGGAATAGGCAGTAATAATTCCTGGATTAGTTGTCTTTATGTAACCTGCTACGGTGTACCCTGGAACTGAGTAGATCTGTAAATTATACTCCGGCGTAAATATTGAATATTGACCGCTGGAAACATATGTACTTGAGTTATAGGTGAAATACGCAGTAACTGAATATTTCCCATATGGCAGATAGGCCTTAAATTGACCTGTGGAATTTGTAGTAAATTGTAGCATCAACCCATTCCCTATGAATTCCACCGGGACACCGGGCTGGGTTTTATTACCATTATATACAGTTCCTGTAACCATTGAAGCCTCTTGGAATCTTGGTTCAATAGATAATGAATTATTGAGTTCTACAGTTGTTTCATTCAGATAATAAATACCTGATCTTATGGATGTTGACGTAATCAAATATATGGAGGGCGGCAAATACGCGGATAAACTATTGTTCAATACATTGAACTCTCCTGAATACGAATTATTCAGTAGATCCTGGAAGCTTGCTGAAATTATCTTATAGCTTCCAGATTCTGTTATATTCAAGTAATAGTACTTTTCATAAGTTACATTTAATGTAATATTCCCCTTGTTTTCTAAATTTAAGATCGTGTTGTATCTGTAGGGACCATTCTCCGCTGATAAATTGAAAATTCCCGTAGGCAACACAATCTTAGAATTCGAACCAGAAATATTCATAAATTGACTGAAGTTGCCCCTTGTTATCTTGATTATATTCAAACCATTTGTTTGGAAGTTATTGATGAAATTAACATTTATTTTTGAATATGGAATTGGAATGTCCTTCGATGTGGAGTTTGAATTAATGTTCACATTCGCAACATCATAGTACCATTGTCCATCTACATATGCTGAAATATTGTATTCATATGGTGGAAGGTCTGCTATGTAATAAGAACCATTGAGACCTGTCTTAACAGATAAAGAATAATTTTCACTGGAATTGAAGAATTTCAGCGTTGCATTGGCAGGGATATCTGTATTAGGAATAAATGAGCTTATCCCGGCCAAATTGTAAAATACTGTACCGGCCAATGAATGAGCACTGATCTGGAAGTTCTTGTCTATTATCCATAATGGCTGTCCTGTATTGGAATAGGCAGTTCTATCAGCCTGGGATTGAGAAATTGAAATGTTGTATGTTTCCAAGATATTATTGCCAACCATGAACAAGCTATTGTAGGAGCCTGTGGAAACAACGATAGTGTCATTTCCAGCAACTGCATATAATTGATAATATCCTGATGAATTTGTGAGGACTGATTCATGAGGTATGCCGTATTGATCATCTATGGTTACCCTTACACCTGCTATAGGCATGCCTGAAGAGTCAGTTATCCTCCCTTGTATTATAGCCCCAGGATAATATTCCACAAATACCACATCGCTGGGTAGTACGCTTGAAGCGGGAGGATTCAAATCAACAGTTCCTATGTGATGTTTCAGATAATAGTAACCCTGTTCCAATGAAACAGGCTGCCAGGCATTTGAATGGTTCTGGTAATCTGTATAAGGATTCCAGAAAACGGTCTTATACACCAATTCGAAATTGGGCATTCCCCATGCCTGCATGGGATAGTAATATCTGAGATTGGATGATATTCCAGGAATGGAATTGTTTACTCCAACTACAGACGAAGGATATCCTATGAAGACTCTATAAACGGTGGAATTATAAAACATTGGTTGATAATTTATGTTGTAACTGACCGCAGTGTCACCGGGTGGGAAATCTTGCAGCGGGTAGGTGTTTCCGTTTATATCTGTTACTGTTATATTGTAGAAATCTATAGGAACTATTTCCCCCTGAACGTTAATATACTGGAAATCACCAAGGTAAGCTGGAGCATAAAAGATACCTGTATCTACGCCTGAGAACGGGAATAGCCTATAATCAACGGCAATATAGTTCATGTAAAATCCTGTTGCTAGTTCAAGGCTTTGGTAGGCATTTATAATGGTTGATAGGCTGAATGTATTCGCCAAATAATGCTCAATTAATATGTACTTCGCATCACCTGGCTGTATATCTTCATATGGACCATAATATGACCTATTGGCATATATATCTGGGATATAATTGGGCCCATTTAATTCATAATTTACGATCTTTTGGTACCCCGAAGTACCGAAATATTGAATTAGTATTGATTTAAGTGTGGAGTTATTCAGTTGATTATATTGATTGAAATAATCTATTATCCTAGCTATCATGACTGAAATTATTTCACTCTCATTCTGGGCCATCAAAATTTGAGCTGCAGGATAAATACCGTCCTGGAAGTTATCTGCCATCACCGGATGATCCCCTTGCTCCAATGTTTGGAAACCATAGTCCCACCATGATATAAATGCGGGCCTCTCATTGGGTGGATATTGGGCATCTTGATTTTTAAACCAATCCAATGCCCTTACCCATGGAGAGTTTGGCAAATCCAATGAGACTCCAAATGCACCCAAATAATAGGGGGGCGTATAGTTTTGTGGCCTTAAAAATGGAGGAGTAGCGTTATAAATCTGCCTGTCATATTGTGTTTTGTTATTATATGGTATTCCTGAGTCAAGGGCATAGAACGTTGCAGGAACTATCAATAGGAATATAACCATTAAAATCACAACTATTTGAGAGAATCTTAACTCCTTGAGAGATGCCTTTGAGATACCACGGCCCTTGACTTTATCCAATGATTCGTGCCAGCCAAGTTTATTGAAGCCTTCAACTATCATATATGCAGTTAATATTCCTGTGGCGGATGCTCCAAAGTAAAGGAACTTAGAAGCTATCATGGATATAAATATAATTCCAGCTGAATAGAACAAAATCAACGTCGTCTTGAAATCCTTAATCTTTATCCATTTATATATAAGGACGCCGATGGCAACTAGGGATGCAAAGAACATGAAAGGATCAAATTCCATTATATCTTCCCCAAGAGGTAAAGCCTGTGCTTCAGCTATGGTATCATAAATCTTGTTCTTGATGAAATAGTGTTGCCCTGAAATAATGCTCTGCAATAGGGAATTATCCTTGAAGTATACAATAACAATTGCTGCTGCCACCAGCAGTATGTAGCTTCCTATTGTTATTATCCAAGGTTTCTTTTCCAATATTATAACAAATAATGATGATATTATGAGCAACAACCAGACTAGAAATACTGGTGTCCACCTAAAAATGAATCCGGTTTCGTAATACCAGGGAAGTGCCAAAATGAATCCTACTGAATAAAACAATGAAGGTACAAAGAATGCAAGATTGGATTTTCTTCTAATAGTGTTAATTATCAATTGAATTATTCCTACTCCAACTATTATTAGCGCCACTGATATGGTTCCAACCCATGTCAACATGGAGGCGGCTAGACTAACCCCCCCGAGTATTGAGTATAAAATTGATATTCTATTGGCTTTAATTGATTTGATTATCCTAATACTAATATTCGATCCCTCAACCTCCTTGAATGTGTCTACTGCCTTTAAAAAGAAATATATCATCATAATGGCAAATAAAGCTGTAAAAATATCAAATAGCCCAATGGAAGCTATGGATTTCATCAATGTTAATGGGCTCAATGCAGCTAAAATAGCGCCGATTAGGCCTACCTTTTTATTAAATACTTCTTTGCCAAGAAGATATGTAGGGAAAACAATGAACGCTCCTCCAATGGCTGTCTCAAGTAAGAACATGGTCATTGTGGATTTATAAACTCCTCCGAGAAACGGAGAGAAAGCATACCCTAGCAACACTGCGAGCCAGTGGAAGAACGGAGGTCTCGGGTTTTCCAATCCAATAGGATAATTCAATAATGGATCGAATAAAAGCTGGTGGTGCGTCGCCAATATATATTGTATTATCCTCATATTATAATATGCATCTGAACCGCCTGAGACCGCAAAATTCCCCTTAACTGCTACCCCTATTATATAAAATGAACTGAGAAATAGGGATAAGAAGAAGGATAGCACCAGGGTAATTCCAATGTAATTCTTGGCAATGTATGATTTGATTCTTGCAATCCTTGTCATAGTAGTTTGTTCTGCACCACCCATTAAATCCACCTAAATATCAAGGTGTAAAGAAACTAGCATTAAAATCTTTACTGATAGATTCAATATATTATTTGGAATTTATAATTCATGATGTTTTCCGGCTCCTTAACTATAAGGCATTTTCCTTCTCCGCAGATGGATAGATTGTCGTCTCCTCCATAGGTCGCGACAAAATTGAGAGGATTTCTAAGTAATTGTAGTGCTTTTTTAACCTCGCCTTGATCACCTTTCAACTGTAAAATTTTGGTTGAAAGTAGTGAATACTCGATCTTAGAGATGTTACCCAGTGGATTCCTGCTCATGGATTTGCTGAACCTTTCTCTTATCCCTGAGATATAGGGATCAAAATCATTGGTTTCCAACAGTACTTTCAATCTTTCTAGGTTCCAAATCATAATTGCATTCCCTGATGGATAAACGCTATCGTACTCATCAATTATCTTCTGTGGTAATTTTCCGTCTTCCCCTTCACTTATAAAGTATCCTCCCTTCTCATAATCATAAAATTTGGAATTCAAATAATTACATATCTTCACTGCCCTTCCAAGAATCTCCTTATCACCTACATAGTTGTACGAACTAATGAGAAGATCTAGCATAAATGCATAATCTTCCAGTACACCCCTACCATACTTTTTACCATCTCTTATATATCTGACCAATCTCCCATTTCCTGATTCAAAATTACCGAGGAAGTTGAGAATTCCTTTGCTGTCGAGATTATTGTTGATCCGATCCAATTTTATCCTCATAATGAGAGCATTTAATCCCGATAAAATTTTATCATCCGTACCCAAGGGTTCCCTTCTGCTTCTATAATTTTCAAGTTCTACCTTTAATTTTAGTAAATCATCGCTAAACAGATTCACACCTGGAATAGGAATCAATAAAATTTTGTTACCGAATTCGATATATCTGAAGTAATTTTTTAGATTTTCGTGCTTATCACCCAGGGCCTCTTTTATTTCTTCTAAAGTCCATAAATAATATCCGCCTTCCTCTCCGTGCCAGTCTGCATCCAAAGAGGAATAGTATAATCCCAATCTCTGGTCTTTCATACTGCTTTCAAGGAACTCTTGGATTTCTCCTATGATTTTTTCATAAAAATTGTCTTTTTTGATCTTATTTATTCTTATCAATGTCCATAAAAGCATTGCTTGATCGTATAACATCTTTTCAAAATGTGGTATTTGCCATCTTTTATCCACAGCGTATCTGAAAAGGCCATTACCTATCTGATCATATATTCCCCCATATCTCATGTTCCTAATTGTTCTTTCCACCATAAAAGTGTAATCATTTCCTAATTGTGAATATGAAATTAAATAGTTCAAGATTGGGTAAGAAGGAAATTTCGGCTCTTGGCCAAACCCCCCGTATTCTCTATCATAGACATTTGAGATTAGTTCGGTGGTTTCTGAATATATGTCTTCCGATGGAACTTCCCTTTCCTGAAGATTTAGATAACTTATGGCCTTTTCCGCCGATTGGATTAGTCCATACTTATCCTTTTCCCACATATCTCTTAAATATGAGATCACATCAATAAATCCTGGGTAGTTGTCCCTTCTGACCGGGGGTAGGTATGAAGAAATGAACACTGGTTCACCTGTGGGAATCGCAATAATATTCAAGGGCCATCCCCCTCCGCCATTCATAATTTGCGCCATTTTCATATAAAATGCATCAACATCAGGCCTGTCCTCCCTGTCTACCAATATGGGTACATAGCTTGAGTTTAATATCTCCGCAACCTCGGAATTCAGGAAATTTTCCTCTTGAAACACATGGCACCAATGACATGTGGAATAGCCAATGGTTATAAAGAGAAGTTTACCGCTTTCTTTGGCCAAATTTAGAGATTCGTCATTCCAGTATTTCCATTTTACCAAGTCCTTTGAATGTATTTCATAGTATTTGCTTGCATTCATTGGCAGGTAAAAATGTATAAATTAATAAATTATTAGTAGCGTTTGTGATTTTCCTTTATTGTTTTTCCTGAAAACCATTTTTTTCTAGGCTTGATAGGGTGAACGATCTTTTACCTCCAAATGGCTTAAATTCCTTCCCGTTTCCTTTGTAAAATTTGCTGAAAAATTCAACGTATATCAACCTAGCACCCTGTATTCCGGGCTCAAATATTGCTATCACTATATTTAAAAGCTGACCCACTAGCAGAATAATTATTCCAAAGATGATCATCAATCCATGTCCCATAGTTCCCTCGAATATATTATCAAATACGAGAGCTAGGGTTACAGAGGCCAAAAGTATGCCCACAAGCCTAGTATAGGACAATATATGACTTATTATAGTAGTTACTTCCAATAATGCCTGGAATTTTTCAGCGTATACAACGATACCTAAACCGGCTATTATCATGACAAGTGAAGCTATTGATGAAATATTCCCAGTGGAGAATTGATGTCTTAATACTTGCAAGCCTAAAATAACTATGCCCATGGCAATTAACAACCATCCAATTTTCCCTATAGCCTCCCGCATATGACCGTTTCTAAAATTTACTATGAAACCGAATACCAATCCCAGGTCTACCATGGCTACTCCTACGTATCCGGAGAAAAGCAACAGCTTCATAAGACCGAATGAGCTTAGGACTTCAAAGTGAGGGTAATTTAATTGGAAACCAAAGTAATTATCAAATAGTATTCCAAGAGCAATTGATATAATTGCGCCTGGCAGCATGGCTTTACCTAAAATCTTAAGGCTCCGTCTGCTCATCATGCTTAATATAAACCTCGATATTGCTTTGGGTATATGTGATTTTTTAGGGGGGTGATCTACCCTATGGATCAACCATAAAGATAATACCAGTATTATTATGCCGTATCCGGCATCCCCTATCATAAATCCGAAGAATATTGGGAAGACTATGGCAAATATTAGGGTCGGATCAATTTCTGTAGCCTGCGGTAATGAATAAAACCTTATGAAAAATTCAAAGAATGAGATCTTTTTTGGATTATTAAGTAATGTGGGGGGTGTTTCATCAGTTTCAACCGTGAACATCAACATGGAACCTTCCGTAATCTGATTTAATGCGCTCTCTATTCGAGTAATATTGTTTTCTGGTGTCCAGCCTTCTATAATTGCAATTGTATTCGTTCCAAGTAGTTTTGAAACAACCTCTAGCTTCCTTAATTCGATCTCCAGTTGTTCCCTAATTGCAGCAACTAAATTGTAATAGTCCTCAGAAATCTTCTGAATTTCGCTTCTAATTTCCTTTAGTTCTGTGTTAATCTTATTAATTTCGTCCTCGATCCTTTTAATGTTGTCTGCTACGGTACCTTCGAATTTCCTTATTTCATAAGATTCTACCTTATACTTTCTCAATAGATCGCCTAACTGTGATTCTTTATTCAGGGGCACTACAACAATTGAATATTCACCCCCTGGAATGATTGCAGCATCTATCTTCTTAACCTCGCTTAGAAATGATTCATCGTTCTTTATTAGAATGCTATATACATTTTCTCCCCACAAGTAAGATAAATCGTCTTTATAGAATGAAAGTTTTTTTAAGATATCCAACGTATCAGAATTAAACTTCAATTTCGATTTTAAATCCTGCTCCCTTTGAGCTAAATTCATTACAGTTTCGAAGATGGGTAAACTTTTAAATTTGTCTAAAAGTTCATTCAGACTAGAGAAATTGATCTTTTCCTTTCTCTCCACAGGTACTAGCAGGGATTCTAAACCCTTGATTTTCCTATAATACTCATTGACAGTGTTGTACAATTGAGAGGCTTCAACATTCTTCAGCCCTTCGAGGTTAAGAGTTATGGGCTCAATTTGCAAAACCCCCAAATCATGTAGAGCCTCCAATGTCTTTGGAAGCTTGGATTTCGGCACAAATATTCTTATCTTTTTCATCTTTGCTGGTAGTATTATTTCACTCACCCCACAATTATCTCAATAAGCTGTTCCAAAAGCTCAGGATCTATATTTCTTTTGAGTTTTGATAATTTTTCATTGTTCTCTAAATTTATTTTCTTGACTTCCTCTTCCACTTCCTTCCTAACGTTAACCATATATTCATCATAATATTGATTTGCTTCTTCCTCGGCTTTTTTAATAATCGAATCTGCCCTGCGTTTTGCTTCTTCTACTATATTCAAAGCCTTTTGCTTCGCCTCATTCAATCTCTTCTCTGCTTCCTGCTCCTTTAACTTAATAGTCTTTAAAGTATCAATATCACTTCCCAATTAACCACCCCCAGATCAATATCATAGCCATTAAAAATGTGGCTATGTTTATTCCCATTATTATATAATATACGGTCATGAATTTAGAAACATTATTCAATAACCTCCCCCCTTTCTTCAATCTTACCCTTTATGAGCTTCAGTGTTATGAACATCTCCCTGTCCATTTCATCAAGTCTCATCTTTATGTAATTTGAGGTTGCCACTAATCTTGGGATCAGGACGTTTTCAATGGAGTTAGTCCTTCTCTTTGTCTTATCAATTTCCAGTAGAAGTTTTCGCATTGCTATTTCCTTTTCGGCGATCACAATCAATTCCTGTAAAAGCTTTTCAAACTGTCTCCTTGTTTCCAATAGAGATGAAGGGAGTGAAATATTTTCATAGTATTTATTTATAAATGTCTCTCCGTATCTTACTGAAACCTCAGGTATCCTTACGCCCATGACGTTCTTAATTCCCACATTTACGTTAGTAGGCTTCTGCAGAAGAACAAGGCTCTCTATAAGTATTGCACTTGACATTATTTCCGCAAGCCTCTCACTCTTGATAGCCTTAACTACATCATTATGTAAATCCAATTTTAGGCCCTTAACGTCTCTTACTATTTTGAAGAATTCCATTATTAGAGAAGACCTTTTAAGCTTTAGAAGCTCTAGTCCTCTTCTGGCTAACCTTATTCTTGACTTCGTCCTCAGTAATTCCATCCTGGTGGGTCTAATATTGGATAGCTCCATTATTTCACCAATTTTCCATACTTCTCAATATACTCCTTCTTCACTCTCTTGAGCTCCCTCTCTGGGAACATTGATAGCAACTCCCACCCTATTTCCAGGGTTCTCTCAATACTTCTATCCTCATCATACCCCTGTGAAACAAACTTCTCCTCGAACTTATTTGCGAATTCCAGATAGAGCCTATCATCTTTGCCTAATGCTTCTTGCCCCACTATAGCTGCTAAGCTCCTTAAATCAACCCCTCTCCCATAAGATGAATAAAGCTGGTCAGCAACACCCCTGTGATCCTCTCTTGTCCTCCCCTTTCCTATACCCTGGTTCATTAACCTGGATAATGATGGAAGAACATTAACTGGTGGATATATTCCTCTCCTGTGTAGATCTCTAGATAGAACAATCTGCCCCTCTGTGATGTATCCTGTCAGATCAGGAATAGGATGAGTCATATCATCTGAGGGCATTGACAAGATTGGAAGCTGTGTAATTGATCCATTTCTTCCCCTTATCTTACCTGCCCTTTCGTAAATGGTAGACAGGTCAGTATACATGTAGCCAGGATATCCTCTCCTGCCAGGAACTTCTTCTCTTGCCGCTGATATTTCTCTCAATGCTTCGCAATAGTTTGTCATATCACTTAAAATAACTAATACATGCATATCTTTCTCATATGCAAGATATTCTGCTGTTGTCAGTGCAACTCTGGGGAGGATTATTCTTTCCATGGAAGGATCTGAGGCAAGGTTCAAGAACAGAACAGACCTATTCAAGGCTCCTGTGTTTCTGAACTCTTCTATGAAGAAATTTGCTTCTTCAGAAGTTATACCCATGGCACCAAATACCACAGAGAAGCCTTCGCTTGACGACAAAACTTTCGCCTGTCTTGCTATTTGGGCTGCTAGCCTGTTATGTGGCAACCCTGAACCTGAAAAGATTGGAAGCTTCTGCCCCCTAACAAGCGTGTTCATCCCATCTATAGTGGATATACCGGTTTCTATGAATTCTGATGGTTCTTCCCTAGAATATGGATTTATTGCCTCCCCAACAATTTCCCTCTTTTCAGATGCGATTATGGGACCTAGATTATCTCTTGGTTCCCCAATGCCGTTGAATATTCTTCCTAGCATTTCATCAGAAACAGGGACTCTTGCCGTTTCTCCTAAAAATTTTACTGATGTGTTCCCAACGTCAAGACCTGTTGTCTGGCCGAATACCTGAACGATGGCTAGCCCCTTCCTTGATTCGAGAACCTGGCCAGTTCTCCTTTCACCGTTCTGTAATCTTATTTCCACAAGTTCGTTATAACCTACGGACCCAACTCCTTCCACGAATAGAAGTGGACCTGAAATCTTTGTAACATTTTTATAAATTATATCACTCATTTTTGCTCAGCCCTCCCCATAATCTCTTGCTGCATTTCCTTTATTAGTGCATTGTAGTAATCCTCAACTTGATCATATTTTACCTCTTTGAACCTTGATAGTTTCTCTCTAAATGGCAACGATTGAAGTTCCGATACCGTGATTCCTTTGCTGACTGCATATCTTTCCAATTCATCCATTTTTATTATGGCATCCAGCATAAGGTACTGCTTTCTGAGCGGACAATAAGTATCTACTTCATCAAAGGCACTTTGTTGCAGAAAATCTTCTCTGATGGATCTTGCCACATCCAGTACTTCCTTCTCATTTTCCGGAAGTGCATCATAACCAACCAGTTGTGCAACTTCTTGCAATTCGCTTTCCTTCTGAAGTATCTCCATACTCTTGGCATAAACCTCATACCACCTTGGAGATACTTTCTCCTCAAACCACCTTCTCAGTTCAGTTGAATACAGAGAATAACTTGTAAGCCAATTAATTGAGGGGAAATGTCTCCTTTGTGCAAGGCTTGCATCTAATCCCCAGAATACTCTTGTAACCCTTAAGGTATTTTGAGATACTGGCTCTGAAATATCACCCCCCGGTGGGGAAACTGCACCTATTATTGTGACTGAACCCCTTCTCTCCTGTTTGGACTGAATTATTGAATTTCCGGCCCTCTCATAGAATTCTGCAAGCTTTCTTCCAAGATAAGCAGGATAGCCTTCTTCACCAGGCATTTCTTCTAACCTTCCTGAGATTTCTCTCAGGGCTTCTGCCCATCGAGATGTACTGTCTGCCATCAAGGCTACATCATATCCCATATCTCTGAAATACTCTGCTATGGTTACACCAGTATAAATGGATGCTTCCCTTGCTGCCACTGGCATATTTGATGTATTGGCAATCAGAACTGTTCTTTCCATTAATGGTTTGCCGGATTTTGGATCAGTTAATTCCGGGAATGTCGTAAGTATCTCCGTCATCTCGTTACCTCTTTCTCCACAACCAACATAAACCACAACGTCTGAATCAGCCCATTTTGCTAATTGGTGTTGCACAACTGTTTTTCCAGATCCAAATGGTCCCGGAACGGCAACAGTTCCACCTTTAGCAACAGGGAAAAATGTGTCAATGACCCTTTGCCCAGTAATTAGAGGTATATTTGGAGGTAGCTTACCCTTAACCGGCCTTGGTTGCCTAACTGGCCAATAGTGGGATAATTTTAATTCCACCAAGCCGTTCTTTGTGGAAAGATAACCTATTGTATCCAAAGCCTTGAATTTTCCTTCATCTATACTTACAAGGTCTCCTTCTATCCCCGGAGGAACCATAACCCTATTTTCAATCAAAGATGTCTCTTGCACTTTTCCGAGAATATCTCCACCAGTTAAGTGTTCTCCCTTCTTTGCAGTGGGAATAAAATCCCAATACTTATTCATATCAACTGGATCTGGATATAGACCTCTCCTTATGAAATCTCCACCAGAAGATCTAATGACGTCCAGGGGCCTTTGTATTCCATCGTAAATAGATTTCATTATACCTGGGCCTAGCAATACCGAGAGTGGCCTGCCTGTAGTATCAACCTTCTCATTAGGCCTTAATCCGCTTGTATCTTCATAAACTTGTATTGTGGATCTGTTTCCTTCTATCCTTATGATTTCCCCAACCAGGCCGAGTTCGCCGACCCTTACCACATCGTACATCTTGGCACCCTGTATATCTTCCGCAGTCACTACTGGACCAGCAATCCTAACTATCTTTCCCATTTTTAAATACCCCCTATATTCAATTTCAATCCTAACACTTTTCTAGCTAAATCAGAAATAGTTTCTTCCTCTTTCAACTTATTAACTGGAACAAAAATAACAAGAGGCGATACGCTCGTCTCTATTAAATTTAGGAATCGCTTATCTAGAGAATTGATAAATGAATTTGATGCCAGTATAAGTCCGAATTCTCCACTTCCATAAATTAGCTTTAATGTTTCCTGAAAATCTTTTTCTCCCACAGGGAAGACGTCTTCGATTCCCACCAACTTAAATCCTATGGCCAGTTCCCTTTCACCTACGAATGCAATTTTTCCAAATTTTTGCTTACCTTCCAATTAAACCACCTTATTTATCATTAGCATTGAGATCTCTTCTTCTGATAGATTATAGAATTTACCTGATGATATTCTTCTAATATCCTTCCATTGAGCCTCAGCTCTCATTAGGAAAGATATCACATTATTTATTGAGAGTGAACTCATTTCAAAAATCTCAAGATATTCCCAATATATTGCTCGCTCTATTTCAGTCTCAATTCCTACGAGTGAACTGGTATTCTTATAATAATCCAGACCCGTGACGATATTAAAAACCCCCTTAACTTTCTGAATTACTTCTTCAACAGAATTACTCTTTATTAAGTCATCTATTTGCTGATCTGTGAATCCGCCTCCCCTTATTATGAAATCTTTTACTTCTTCAGCATTACCGTATTCGATACCTTTGAGGATTGTCATCAGGTTTTTGGAATCAATTATCTTCTTTATATATCTATATATTGGCCCTTCAGAGCCATTGAAAAATCTAAATTTCTCTCTCATCAATTCATAATAATATAAGTCTAGTGATAATAGCAACGACGTAACATTATTGCTTTTCTTATAGTCCTCAAGAAATGATAGTAAAGCTTTACCATAGCCATATCTAAGCGTATAAGAAACAATATCTTCAACGCTTTCCATTGACAGGATGTTTCTATAATCCTCATAACTTAGAAGGCCTGCGTACATTCCTACAGGCAAATTTTTAGATGTGATCAAATAAACTTGAGTTTGTTCAATCTTATTGTTAGAGGACTTTGCAGCTATTATGGTTTTCAAATTTAGCAAATCCCACTTGCTAAGGTATGAAACAATAAGATCTTTTCCATTATATGGCGTAACACTCAAGGCATATCTATTCAATCTGGCGAAATATGAATTATTGGATATTTCTATTAGGTCTAAACCTGAATACTGATTGGAATATTGACTCAATTCATCCTTTAGGCCCTTCTCGCTTAAAAGAGATATTATGTCTCCTATATTATTGGCTTTGAGCAAATCCTCATAATCCTTTTTTGTCAATAAATTCAGTTTTTCTACCTTGAGTGTTCCATAAGGAAGGCCATATAATGATCTCAATTTATCACCCTAATATATAATCCCTCATAATTTTCCTCAATTTTTCCATCCTGTTCCTAATTATTTCACTCAGGGTATAATCAATTTCCATCTTTCCGTCAGCGCTTGTAATTATTATACCACCTAATGGATCAACTTCCTTTCGGATCACATTGAGCGGAAATGAAAACTTCTTGATTCTCTCGATATCTCTCTGATTTGCATAAACAATTGAACCTGGCCCGAGAGTCTCCCAGCCTTTCTGAATCCTGTCATGCAAAAATTTGTCGTATTCTTCGGAATTAATGAATTCTTGAAGTTTTTTATTCAAGCTCATAAGAATGTTTTCTTGGATTAGCTCGATTTCCCTTTCATATTTATTCCTATTTTCCAGCATTGCGGCTGAAATCATCTGCCTTTTGAGTTTATCCCCGTCTATCTTAGCTTTCTTCTTTGAGTCCTCAATTATCTTTTGGGCCTTAAGCTCTGCTTCTTTTAATATCTGCTCAGCCTGTGAATTGGCCTCCTTTAGTATCTCTTCTTCTTGCTTCTTTGTTTCTTCCTCAATCTCCTTTAGTATCTGTTCGAGAGGCATAAGCTCACAGTATGTGTAGCAGGAGTATCAGACCTAATACAAAACCGATTATCCAGAGTGTCTCTGGTATAACGAAGAAGAAAAGCACTGTACCGAATTTCTCTGGTTTCTCAGCTATTACCCCCATACCGGATGCTCCAATTCCGCTCTGTGCCATACCGGTTCCAACCAATCCCCCAGCCATGGCAATCGATGCCGCAATGGCATATAATGCATCAACTTGACTATACATGGGTATCAATGGTGTATAAATACTATCTTAAAAGTATTTCTCGATAGTCATTTATATTAAAATCTTAATTATACCTAATTAAACATTAAGAATCCGAAAAATCCTAATTGTAACATAATACTTTCTAAAAAGAGTATGAATGAAAATTCGACGTTAGAACATTGAACTCCTTTTTATTACAATTGGTAAAATTAATGTACTGCAAATTTATGAGAGCTCTGCGCGAGTGTAGTGTAGCGGTAGCACAGAAGCTTCCCAAGCTTCTAACCCGGGTTCGAATCCCGGCACTCGCATTTTTTATAAGTTTATTCATCATGAATGACTTCAGAAATAATAGACTCGAATATGTTGTCTAGCATTATTCCTAAGTCAAATTCCTCCCATTTCTTAAATATATCGGATGGTCTATAATATTCCACATAGGTAATCCCGTCATTTTCGAAGACATAAATCCTTAGGGGCGGGTCAATTCCAGATGCCGGGTTTCTTGAAAACATTTGGAATGCTATATCAGGCCTGAAAATTTCAAAAATGTAACTGCCAGATATACTAAATCCTGCCCTTTTCAAATTCTCTTGAGCATTAATCCTTGATACGATTACCATATTATCTCGGATAATAACCTCTTCCAATTTCTTTAAAGTTTCTTGAAAGTTATATTTGGACTTTAATGTAATCGGCTTCATTTTGTATAATATTAAATTCTTGAATAAATGGATTATTTTATACGGTGGCCTATATATTAGCAATCAAATCTAGGAAAGATTTAAATTTAAGTATTCTAAATTATATTTATGGTCCTTAATTCTGAAAATTTTTATACACAGCTGAACAGTTTTGTTAAGCAACATCCTGCAACGAATAACGACTTTATAAACAGATTTTCCAAAGGGAGAATTACCCCCGAGAATTTGAAAGATTCTCCATAGAATTCTATCATTTTACAAGAGAGTGGCCTTCCATCCTTGCAATACTGTTGGTAAATGAACCAAACGAAACAGATGCTTACAATTTAACAAAAATTTTAGTCTCCGAACTTGGTGACGACGATCCCAATAAAAGGCACGAACTGCTTTATAGGAAATTTCTTAAATCTATTGGTCTCAATCCACAAGAATTCATATTCAGAAGGAAACTAGATACAAAAAGGGATTGGTTAGACGCTATGAGAAGACTTTTTTCCTCTAGCCATTTCAAGGCGCTAGGTGCCGAATTTGGTCTTGAAAACATGGCAATCCCAATGTGGGATAAACTGATTCCAGGATTTAATTACATTAAAGGGAACTGGAAGGAGTATGAAAATATGGACATTGAATACTTCACTTTCCACAGAGAACTGGAAATACACCATGAAGAAGCTATGGAAAACGTCCTAGGGGAGCATATAAATGACCTGACAGCCAGAAATGAATTTTATGAGGGTGCTAAGGAAATTTTGGATTATGAAGAAAAATTCTGGCTGGGCCTAGCTGATAGTTGAACCAAATGGAAAAGATTACTGGTTCCTGTATATTTTTTCTTATAACGTTAATATCGATTATTATACTGATAACTGATAGAAATTTGCAAACAGATTTTGGCGTAGTAAAGCCTTATTACTATCACTGGTATGGTCTTCTATTTCTTACTTTATTCACCCTTAATATGCGGAATATTGACTCTATCAGAGAATAGGAACTTGTGGAAATATTCAGCTATACTGGGAGGCTCTATTCCATTAATCTTCATCATAATAGATGTGTTTATTCTATTCAAATCGGTTGGATTAACAAATTATGGGCAATTTGCACACTATTTATTTGGCCTTTCCAAGTATCCTTATACACTGCCATACATTCCTGGTTTATTTGACATATATACTGCTATGATAATCCTGGAATTAATTATAGCTATAATCATTAATGCCTCGAGAAAGTAAATCAATTTCAAATAAATCCCCACTCAATTTAATTTAATGATAAGTGAAAATTTTGATTATGGTCAATGCCAAAGAGAATTATTCTAATGAATGTATAGCCGATGATACCATCCAGAACGTCTATTTGGAATTAAATGGGATTTATTCTCCAATTTATAGGCCATTTTCGCTCATTCTTCCGTGCAAGAATGATTCATTTTTACTAAAAAAGCTGCTTTTTATGATTGAAGACATGGATAGAGAAATTTTTCCTGTAAAGCATCTGGAGATAATAGTGATTGACGGATCCACTGATAACGAAAGCAAAAGAATTATCGAGAAGCTTCCAGAACTCTTTTCCAATCTAAATATAAGAATTATAAAAGCGATACCTGGTACTCGACTATTGAGATCTGAATTAATAGGCCTCAAAGTGGCAAAATATGGTTGGAGAGTTGTAATGGATTGCGACCTTCAGCATTCTCTTATGGACATCATTAAATTATTGGAAATTTAAGTATTCAATTGGACATAGTTTTTGGGTCCAGGTTCCTAGACGGCAGCAGTTTCAATTTATCTTCATATCGCAGGTTTATTACTCTATTGGCCAATGCTTACATTAAAGTTATGCTTCCATGCGCGTCTAATTTGAGCGATACTACGTCAGGCTTTTTCACTATTTCCGAGAAAGTTTCTGTGGAAGATATCTCAATTAAAGGTAGCAAGACGTTGCTCTTCATTGTTTCTAAAAATCCCGGGTTGAGGATTGCGGAGGTACCAATCACATTTAATAAGAGAATTTATGGGAAAAGCAAACTTCTTAATCCCTTTTATATATTGAGATTCCCCTTTGAAATATACGAATTCAGAAGACACTATATGAAATGCAAAAAAGAATGATTTTATTAAATTCCTTAAAGCTCTGTGAACACTCGCAATGCAATTTTGGCATCTGATGGTGCAGCACCACCATAATCATTGTTGAAATAAACAAATAATTTATCAATATCACCTGAATGCTTCAGGATCTCTTTCATATAATCTATAACTTTATTTCCATATTCCCCTTTATACCTTCCATTAGGTCCATGCAGCCTTACATACAATTTACCTTTCGCGGGTTTCACCACTCTTTTGAGCTTGTCAAAATCAGAGTATACGATGTTTATTTCTTCCCAGATATCTTGCAATAGATCTGATTCGAGCCAGGAATTGTGTCTGAATTCAACAGCTATCTTGTCCATAGCCGAAATATCTCTTATATTCTCGAGATTTTCCTTTGAGTATTTGAAGCTTGGTGGAAATTGCAGTAAATAAAACTCAATCCTTTCATCTATTATTTTAAAATTGGAAATGAAATTTACCAATCTTTCTCGTTTAAAATTGCCGGAATGAGTAATTTCCCTGTTAACCTTTATAGAAAATACAAAATCTTCTCCTACACTTCTAACCCAGCTTTTTATAGTAGATTGCCTTGGTATCCTATAGAAGGTACTATTAATTTCAACTGTATTGAACTGCGAGGAGTAGAATTTTAAATATTCACTTGATTTCATCCCATTGGGATAAAATTTCCCGATCCAGTGAAAATAAAACCATCCAGATGTTCCAATATATGTTTTCATCCGTTAATTCAAATATTCTTGAAATATTTACCTTTTGAATTGGTAAACAATATTTTGCTGAATTTTGAAGTTTTAAGCAATACCATCATGTTAAAAATTAAATATTAGTTAAGCATATTTTCCTGATTCAATATGGAAACTGATGTTACAAATTTAATTGGTCTGGAAATCTATACTGACAAGGGATATAAATTGGGAGTAGTGGATGATGTTATGCTAGATACAGAATCACAGTCAATATATGGTCTTTATGTTGAAAGAACCAATGAGGGATTAGTTGAAGATGGAGTGGCAGTACTTGTCCCCTATAGGTGGGTCAGGGCAGTAGGGGATGTAATACTATTGAAGAGATTCCCAGCTTTCGTATCCGTTTCTACCTCTGAGTAATTTAGGGATGGGTATAATACCCTAATTTTTCATTTAATATATTTGTATATCCATATCTTTCCAATTGGTTAACTTTGCCAATATAATTTAGCGCGTGTTTCTCAAGTATTCCCTTGTCTATTGTCCCATCAGGCTTGACAATCTCAAAATCTACAAAATCACTCTGCAGCCAGTGAATTATAGGTATTCCCTGCTTGATTTTAGAAAGATCATTGTCAATGTATTGAAGCTTGCCCTCCTCCAATTTGAAATTACCTAAATCTTTGAGTCTGATTTCTTTTCCAATGAATTTATTGTAGTCTTCCTGGGTTATGTAAACCTGACCTTTTCTTATTTCGTATTCCCTAAATGGAGTATCTTCCTTTTTTGGATATACTGGCATTTTTACCTTTATAATACCTTCTAATATCAACTCCAATTTTACAGGATTTAATACAAAGAAATGTCTCGGCGATTCAGGATCTATAATATGCTTATTAAATGCGTACAGATTTTCCCATGAGAATTTTATATCTACATCCCCGATTCCAGTTTCCACCCAATATCTTCTAATTGCCTTCGGATTTATTCCCCTCTTCTTCATAGCAAGTAATGTTCCAAGGCGTGGATCATCCCAACCCTTAAATTCTCCGTTGGCGATGCCTTTTTTTATTATAGAAGTCTTTAATATGGAGTTCTCTATTGAAACTTTTCCATAGTGAAGGTAAAATGGCAGGGACCATCCAAAATAGTTGAATATATACTTCTGCTTCTCCGTGTTGGCCAAATGATCTTTGCCCCTGATAACATGAGTTAGGCCCAGAAAGTGATCATCAGTGGCAACTGAAAAATTCATCATTGGGTATACCCTATATTTATTTCCTTTCAATGGATGTGGGGTTTCTATAATCCTGAATGCTATGAAATCTCTTATTGCAGGGTTGGGGTGTGTTAAATCTGTCTTAATGACGGCATAGGCTTCCCCCTTCTTAAATTCGCCATTGAGCATCTTATCCCATCTTCTCAAATTTGACTCTGCAGGATCATTTCTCTCATTAATGGCAATTGATTGCTGCCTTTTAGCCTTAAAAATTTCAGTTGGTGTAGTAGAAACGTATGCTTTCTCCATCATAATCAATTTTTCCATGACGTCATAATATAATTCAAAACGATCTGATTGAATCACTACCTCTTGATAATCCACCTCCAACCATTTAAGATCATCTTCTATCATTTTATACGCTTCAGGCAATATATTGGCTGGATTTGTGTCCTCGATTCTTAAAATTAGCTTTCCCTTATATCTCTTTACATATTCATCGTTGAGTATGGCCATCCTTGCATGACCTATGTGGAGCGGACCTGACGGAGATGGTGCCAACCTCATAACCACTTTACCTATTTCCACATTGGGAAGGTCAGGGAGTTTCTTTTCTTCAACCACTTTTTTCTTCTCTAGCCATTCTGGAAAAATGGCTTCTACAATTTTTAATTGTTCTTCCTTTGTAAGCTTATTTATTTCTTCTACCGCTGATTTTATTTGTGGCATTAACTCAGACAGATTTCCTTTTTTATCTGGAAACAATCCCAGAAATCTTGAGACTACCGCTTTCAACTCTGCTTTCCCATCGTGTTCGTATGCATTATATGCCGCTATTGCCCTTAATTTCTCTATCATTTATTTCATCCTCCACCAAATTTATCAATCTGTCAATTCCTTCCCCTGTTAAAGCTGAAATCTTTAGTCTTTCGTTATTCCTCTTAAGTATATCTGACTTATTTTCTACTTCGATAACCCTCTTTCCTATGGCCTTAATTTCTGACAGCAATTTTTCCTGCTCATCGACTGGATAGCCACACGTCTCTGATGGATCAATTATAAATATAACTAAATTTGCAACTTTTTCTATGGCTATTAAAGCCTTCCGTTCTATAACATTTCTCTTCTTTCTATTTAGTATGCCTGGAACATCTAATACCTGAATCTTACCCAGTTTACCCTCTAAAATCCCCAGGTTTATTTTTTTAGTGGTAAATGGATAGCTTGCTATCTCAGGCTTAAGATGGGTTATTTTAGATATTAACATGGATTTCCCGACGTTCGGGAATCCGGCTATAACAACTACGGGCAATTTTTCATCAATATAAGGTATTTCTCTCAATAGCAGCCTTATTTCTCTTAAGTCATCTAAATAATCCTCTAAATCTTCAATATATGAGGAAAATCTTCCATAGAATGCTTTCCTTAGGGTATCTACCTTATCAACCTCGCTTGCAGATTTTATTTTTCTGATGTATTCCGTAGCCAATTCCGATATCTTATTCATGGTCCATTTCAATCTTCTTAATGATCTTTCATAGCTTTCGAAATCGAACAACAGATATGCCATATTCCTTTCGAAATCGGTTAGATCATTGTTCTGAGGATAACCCTGAACAATCCTTTTAAGGGTTGCCCTTGCTACAGCCTCTATAACTTGAATTTTCTGAATGGACTTTATCTTGTCTTTTTCTAGATAATCCTTTTTATAGAAATCTTGAATTCTATTGCTTTGTCTGAAAGCTCTATCTATAATTTCTTGAGATCTTGGGATACCTGGCAATCTCGAGGGTATCATAATATTCCACCTGTTATGTCGATCTCGCCAATTGCCAAAGGCATTTTTAGACCTATTTGTTTTAGAATTCTTGGATGCACTTCCCCGAGAAATCCTACCTGATTCCCCCTAATTGATATTTTTGCAGCTCTGCCTTCCACAAATAATTCGTGCTCGAACTTATCTATCTTATACTCCAAACCTAAATCCTCAAGCAAGCCTATGAATAGACCCTTAATCTCGGAAAATGAAGCTTGGCGGTGACAACTTGCCGCTCCCAAGCTTTCATATTGAGTTCCATTCCTTATAACAGTACCAACTTCAAATATCCTTTGAGGATAGGGGTTCCTAGTGTTATTTAAGAGCGATTGAATAAGTGATATGGAGATTCTTGGCCTTATGACATCCTGTTCAAGAGTTACGGGATTTAATATCTTTATGTATTCGTTAGAGAATCCAAAAATTTTATTGTAAGATCCGTTGATCAGTGCAAAATTTGATGTTTCCACGTATCCATAACCAACCATTAACTCCCTTAATTTATACTGCATATCTCTTATTCCATGCCCCTTTCCAACTGTTGTGAAATCCTCCTTTGATTCTTTTATGTTTTCATAGCCATATCCCTTCAATACATCTTCTATGAAATCTACCTTCCCAAAGATATCTATTCTGTATTCTGGAGAATAGGCGACTTGATCTTTAACTTCGTATCCCATCTTAATTAGAGATCTTTGGATTTCTTCATGTGATAATTCCATGCCGCTTATTTCTCTAACTTCGCTTTCATCTATTTTCCAACTATCTCTGGTGAAGATTGGGTATTTAATTCCGGAAACGCTAACTCCAAAAACCTCACCGTTTGGGTAAGATAAGGAGCCTACCAACAGATTTAGTACCTTTTGAGTTGTAGATAAATCAATTCCTGTCACATCTATAAAGAAATCTTTAACCCCCTCTTTCAATGCTGTTATATTTGAATTCAAAATCGGAGGGAGGGATATGATATTTCCATTCGCATCTAGAATTGCAGGGATGTTTTCACCCACCAAATTTCCATATTCTTTAGCCTTTTCATTGCTCTGCATGAATTCCTTAAGGTTCATTTCTTGAGTTTCACCCAAGGGTATAAATTTGTAATCCCTAGGTACTTCCGTATAAGTCAGAGGGAATTTTACCTTATGGAGATCGTGGATACCGATTGCGGCAATTCTTCTGTTTCTTCCAATAGTTGCGTGTAGCTTTTCCTGAAAATCTATCAAATACTGCAAATTCTTCCCCGCATCTGAATTTTTAACCACTGCAGAAACTATATAAGGGCGATCCGAAGGATTCTTATTGTCTAATACATAAGATGAATTCAGTACCTTGATTTCTCTGTAGCTCTCCTTACTCAAGTACAGCCTTATAGCTCTGGCTAAACCCCAAATGGAATAGAGATCTGGCCTATCTGGGTTAAATTCAGCAATAAATTCACCGTTCTCCATTCTTGACTCTCCACCCAGCTTCCATGGCACCTCCATTATATCTTCAATCTTCGACCCAGTAATTTCTTCGAGATGTGCTGGGTTAAATCTAACTAATACCATTATTGAGGCTATAATTTTCATCTATTTTATATTTGACTGATTCTTCCTACCTATCGACAAAGTTTTTATTAACTTATTAATTCACCTCCAGCGAGATGATAGGTATTGAGTAAGGAAAAGGCAGCTAGGATTGCAGCGAAAAAAGTTAAAGATAAATGGAAAAGTAAGATTTGGTATACCATTCTTGCTACTGAATCCTTTGGTAAGAAAGAGATAGGATCAACCCCTGCATCAGAGCCAGATGAAATTTTAGGACGGATATCCGAGGCCTATCTTTCTAACCTTACAGGAGATTTCAAGTTGTCCCATGTTAAGGTTTATTTTAGGATAAATAAAGTGGAAGGGGATAAAGCATATACGGAATTCGAGGGCCATGAAATAAATCAAGATTATATCAGGAGACTGGTCAGGAGAAGAAAGACCAGAATCGATTCTGTTATTGACGTAACAACAGCTGATGGTGTAAAAATCAGATTAAAGCCATTAATAATATTGGATAGAAAGGTAATTAGGAATGTTGAAACCAATATTAGGAATGCAATTAATGAATTTTTAAAGGAAAAGGCATCCTCGTTGCCATTAGATCAATTGGTCGTATACATGCTTTCTCCAAACTATCCCAATGATGCTTTTGAGAAGATAAAGAATATCTATCCAACCAGAAAAATAGAATTAAGGAAATCTGAAGTCATCAGGGAAAGGAATAAACAGGAAACAATGGAAGGAGCTCAAGCTGAAGCTGAGGTTTAAAAGCCGGGGTGGCTTAGTCGGTAGAGCGTCGGACTCATAGGGATTAAAAATAACTTATATTCTGAGATATCCGAAGGCCGCGGGTTCGATTCCCGTCCCCGGCATACCATTAAATAATCTGTTAAATAGATATATCCTTTGAATGATCTCATTTTAAATTTTACTCAAATAATTCGCTAAAAAAAAGTTTGTAATTATGATTATTCGACATTGTAGTACATTTTTATTTCATCTATATATTCATTTCCTCTCTTCACTGCATTCTTAAGATAACCGTATTCTTTAAAACCGAGCTTTTTATATAGATTGATAGCTATTTGATTTGTTGAAAATACATCGAGCAACACAATTTCAAATACGCCCTTGTTTCTCTGCAGTGCATCCTTTAACAGAGCCTTTCCGATCCCCGTTCCCCTAAATTCTCTCCTAACTGTTATACCCAGTATACCGATGTGATCGAGCTCGGAATTAGGTCCCTTCCTGCGGATATCGCATAAACCGACCACCTTATTATCATACTGCGCTACTACTGCAATGGCATTCCCTGTCTGAACATCCTTGTAGAGACTTGAGAACCATTCAATTTCTTCTGTAATTTCTGGTTTTTCGTGTGGGAATATTATACCGAAGTCCCGCTTGTAATTTAATTCTTTAAAGTATGAATAATAGTTGTTAATTATATCATGAAAATCCTGTCATATTATACCTCTTATTGTGAAATCCATTATTCTAAATCTATGACATAATTATGAGCTTTAACATGTTTGAGAAATTAATTCCAAGAGGCAATTATACAGCCTCTTTCATTTTGAGAGGATCGAGCCGCAAATTCCATTTATTATAGCAAATAGCTGATATAAGATTATCCTAGATGCGAGATCAATTGAACACATTAACAGCTTCGGTCTCAAATTGTCATAAAACTTATAATCCCTTAGTGTTGGAAAATAGACGTGCCCAAATGAGTACTATGCTACTAAATCTGAGTTTATTTATGTTTTTTACAATCTAGAAAGTTTTATTATCTTGAAAATATTACAGAATTATGGAACAAAATGAAAATTTTAGGATACCTCTGATTGGAGAGGATTTTCCAGAGCTAAAAGTAGAAACCACACACGGATTCAAGAACTTACCCAAAGACTATGCAGGAAAATGGTTTATGCTATTTTCTCATCCTGGTGATTTCACACCTGTGTGCACAACGGAATTCTATTCCTTTGCAAGGAATTATGAAAAATTCAAAGAGCTCAATACTGAGCTTATAGGATTATCTGTTGACAGCGTAATCAGCCATATTGAATGGGTAAAATGGATAAAGGAACATCTCAACATAGATATACCCTTCCCCATAATTGCAGATCCCATTGGGAACGTTTCAAGGAGGCTTGGAATGCTGCAGCCACAATCCCCAACAGCTACGGTTAGAGCAGTGTTCATTGTAGATCCAAATTCAATAGTGAGGCTAATACTGTACTATCCAATGGAAGCCGGTAGAAATGTAAATGAACTACTTAGAGTTATAAAGGCGCTTCAGGCCGCAGATAAATATAAAGCAGCTATACCTGCAAACTGGCCTGACAACGAATTAATAGGATCGAAGATAATTAATCCGCCGCCAAGGACAGTTGAAGGTGCTAATGAAGTTCTAAAGAAGTATAAAGGCTATGATTGGTGGATTACCTATAGGGAACCATAATTTTATTATTAATTTCTTTTGGTGCTTTTGATGGAATACAATGATATTTTAAGAATTCTTAGAGAAAAGAATATTCGAATAACTCCGCAAAGGGAATTGATTATTAAATTCTTAAACGAAAAAAATGCGCATCTTACAGCACAAGAAATATATGAGATGCTAAGGAGAAAACATAGGAACATAAGTTTCACAACGGTCTATAACACCCTTGAACTTCTGAAAAAATTAGATATGATAAGGACTGTTTATGATACTAGAGGGAACGTCAGGTATGAACTTAATTACTATGGACATTTAAATTTAATATGCAATAAATGTGAAAAAATCATTGATTTTAGAGGGAAGATAATAGATGATTTAGTTAAGGAGTTAGAAAAGGAGCTCGGGGTTAAGATTATTAACTACTCTTTTGATATAAAAATTGAATGTAATAATTGTAAAGAACTTGAAAAAATTTCAATGATTGGATAGTTCCCTTATGGCCTCTTCTACCTGAGAGCTCCTTTCGATGAACATAATTTCATTATTATGAGTAATTTCACGGTTGAAATGCGGGAGGTCATTTCTTTTTATTCTTATCAGAGCCTGATCTTCTGACAACTTTTTAAATGTAATTCCACGGTAATTTTCTAAATTAGTTAAATTTCCTGTAACTTTAATAAGAACATAATCAGAATCGTTAAGCGTATCACTCCTGATCAGACCACTTTCAAGGATTATTATTCTATCTGAGAGGTATGAAGCCTCTTCGATTATATGAGTTGTGAATAATATAATTTTCTCTTTATTCTTATTCAAATTCTTCAACACTTCCCTTATCTCTAATGAACCGAGCGGATCAATTCCGAATGTGGGTTCATCTAGAATCATAATTGGTGGATCATTCACAAGAGCTACAGAGATCCCTAGTCTCTGTTTCATTCCTCTTGAGTATTTTCCTACTTTCTTATCTAAGAAATCCACAGAACCAGTAATTTCCGATACTCTTTGGATTTCCTTTTTCAAATCTTCTCCCCAGAGTCCCTTGAGTTTCCCGGTGAATTCCAATATTTCTCTCCCTGTCAGATATGGATAGAATTCAGGCTGTTCAACCAAAATTCCCATCTTCTGTAGTATTTCCTTCCTGCTATTCTGGAAATCTTTGCCATTCACGTATATTTTTCCCTCACTTGGTTTAGCCAATCCAACCAAAACCTTAAGTAAAGTTGTTTTACCTGCTCCATTTGGACCGAGTATTGTAATTATTCCGTTCTGAGATATAGTCAAATTCAAAGGCCCTAATGCCCTAAATTTTCCATAATTTTTGACGATATTCTCAAATTTGATTTCCATATTACTGTACCTCTTTATTTTCGACAATTACAATGGCTCCAACCAAACAAACTATTGTATAGATTATAAATACGACGGATGATAGAACAATGTCATTTAATCCGGCAGGATTTAATGAGAAGTTGTTTGTAAATATTGTGGGATTGATGTTAATGTAAACTCGTTCTATTATCGTCGCGGCATTGTTAAGCAGGAAAAATGCGTTATAATCATAAAGAAGATAGAGAATGAGGTTTACAGCGTAAAAGATTACAAAGTAAACTACGAAGCTCGTAATATATGCGTATAAATTCTTATTGAATATAGAACTTAGGAGGAAGGTAAACGCTGTTAAAGCTAATATGAATAGTATAAGCATAGCCGTAGACCAAAATAGTTGATCAGATTCAATAAAACCATAGACAAAAATGATGCTGAAGACTTCTGAGAATAAGTAAACTAAGAGAGATATTATGGTAACGGTTACAGCAGCAAAGTACTTAGCTAAAACCAAGACCGTCCTATCCACTGGCTGTGAAAATATGAAGTATCCTGTCCTCATTTCAATCTCGGAACTTATCGCAGGTGATGAAAAGAATACTGAAGCAAATACTGGCAGGCCTGACATTATATATGCCCACAAGTACATCATCAGGAGTTCACTGTTAACCCTGCTGAGAGATATTAATCTAGATGGTAGCATTTCAGATACTCTATTGGAATATTTGAACGTTAGATATGACATTAGAAAAGATGCCAAAGCAACTATTATCAATATTAAGTAGAAGCTTTTGGATCTGTAATAGTTTTTAAAATAATGCAAATAGATATTGAAAAAATTAGTCTGCATCTAATAACACCTAATATTGCCTGGATGCGTAGGATGTTGGCATTATTATCTCCAATGTTGATGAATTTATAATTATTACCTTTACCCCCAAGCCTCTCAGATAAGATGTTTCATTGTATATCTGTGAAATATTTCCGTTATTTACATGAATAAAAACGTATATGCTTGTATTTGAGATATTTCCCCATACTGTTTTATTATCGTAATTTAGGTAAAACTCTGCCAGACCTCTGCTGTTAATGTACTTATTCTTAGTTACAAAATTATCTGCGTGATTATATGCATAAATCGATTGTTTTATCTCGCCTAGAGTTCCTAATATTAAATGATTGGAATATGGTTCATACATATACAGCGACATATTGGTTAAATTTTGAATTAATTGATCATTTAATGAAGAATAGGAAGTCACATATTTTTCCGATTGATTCATAAGATACTCATCTATTATTGTGTATAGGGTTATTTCATAAACCTGGAAACCTCCTACATTACCGTACTTTGTTAGAGGTATACTCGTATTATTGAATGTAAGGTTGGATCTCTGCATCTGTATTGCTGAATTGATAGGAGTCAATATTGCAAATCCCGAATCCCCTCCAAAGATATAATATGAGGAGCCGTTTTGGTTTATCTTGAGAACAAATGTTGAGTTAGAAGGTATAAAATTATCCGGGCCAACCTGAGAAGACAAATATGAATTATAGGCGAAAATGGATGCTGGAACTATTATGGCAATTGCAACTGCTATTATAATGAATAATTTTAGTTTAGAATTCATAGTATCTTGTATGTAATGGAAAGAAAGGATAAAAGATTTATGTATTATATTTGAAACAGCTTAAGAACTGAACCCCAGAACAAACTTCTTGGATTCTGCGAAATATGAAAGGCTGCTGAAGAAATTTGCATAAATTTCCTCAGGGTGGGATCCCTCAAGCTGCGATATCTCTATTAGTTTGTCAATAACACCTTCATCCGGTTGCTCTGAATATATTTCTGCTAGACTACTTGTTAGCCAGTCCTCAAGAATTTCTTCTTTCTCCTCTCCCATGCTTTCAATTAGAGATATAATCCTACCAAAGATCTCATCTGTTTCTTTATGCCTTAATATACTTAATTTTGTATATACATCTATCAAGCCCCATATTTTAACAATATCAGATGCGTCATCTATTACCTTCAAAATCGACCTAATTAATTCGTCATCGGACTTTGAATCCTTTAAAAGCTTGGAGAGACCTGTGGATATTACGTACACTGCCGCATCAACATTTTCCTTACTGGCTTGTTTCTTGAAGTTAGTATATCTTAAAAATAACCCCCTCAAATTTTCATCTACGTTTTCATCTTTCTTAGCTTTGAGTCTTGAAACAAGTACATCGCGATATAGCTTGTCCAAAACGGGCGCTCTACTTGATATAGTCTTTGCCAACAAATTTTGATAAAGTTCTGCCTTACCTGTATTTTCATTTGGGTTTATTTTGTTTAGTTCCAGGTAATGTAATGCCAGTCCGTAATAAATTCCGAGTTTCTCCACTGACTTCCCCACCTTTTCCAAATTTGCTTCCACATAGCTCACAATTTTTTCGTTAAGCGTAGGTTTGTCTTCCAATCTCAATAGCAGCTTAGATAAAGAATTGGACCAATACTTGTCAATCATATGAGGCTCCTTGATAATTGCGGCCATCTCTGTTATTCTGTCCAACAGGTAAAGATTCTCCTGCCTTAGGTGTATATTATCTATCAAGTTCGCAGCTATACCCTCTAATATCCCTGAAATATCAACATCGCTTTCTGATATCATTTTAAGAATATCATTGACTTGATCCAATGCCATTGGATGTTTATCTGCTAGTGATTCCAGTATTGCAACTCCTTTATAGATAGAGAATATATCGTCCTCGGGGAGCAGCAAATTCTGGTTGAGTTGGGCTTCAATCTGGTCTATCAGTGCATCATAGATTTCCTTTTGTCCATTGTAAATGTTTAGCTTTGTGTAAAGCATATAATTCTCAAAGTTAACTCCTTCTTCTCCTGATTTTGAAAATTCACTATTGACATTGTTTAGAATTTCTAAATCTTCCTTATCCAGGCCACCATTTAGGGATTTGTATATTAAATAATTTAATGCACTCTCTGTTTGGAATTCTCCGGTTTTGCTTAATAATTCTTTCAATCTATTGTATGACATTACACATCATTGTTTTTATAAATTTAATATTAATCATTTTGTTTTTAAATTTGATAAGTTCTATAATTCGTATTGATTTAAATGTCTTCCTAAGAAGTAATGAATTTTTAATGGTTATCATCTTTCACCCTTTAAAAAATATTGAAAATTGTGCAGTGAAAGACCTCAAACTCTCCGTTAATTATTTGATTTTAACTACGCCAAAATCTTAAAATTTAATGAGACATTAACCATGATGTTACCTGATTATGCAAAGGTGAAACTCCCTACCGAAGAAAATTTCTTCCTAACACAGGATAGGGTGAAATCCCATAGACTTCATACCGTCTGTGAAGAGGCGAGATGCCCAAACAGAACCGAATGTTGGTCTGATGGGACAGCCACATTTATGATAATGGGAAAGAATTGTTCTAGAAATTGCAGATTCTGCTCAGTTACTCATGGCCATATGGAGCCACTAGATCCTCTTGAGCCTATAATGGTGGCAGAAGCAGCAAGGGAGATGGGACTAAATTTCGTAGTAATAACTTCCGTGGATAGAGATGATCTTCCTGATGGTGGTTCCAAACACTTCGCTCATGTGATTGAAGAAGTCAAAAAACTTGGAGTTAAGATTGAGGTGCTCATCCCTGACTTTAAAGGGAATAAGGATCAAATTGATAACATTTTAAAGGCAAACCCGGACATTGTTGCCCATAATATTGAAACAGTCAGAAGATTAACCCCATTAGTCAGGGATCCCAGGGCTAACTATGATCAATCCTTAGAGGTGCTTAAGTACATAGGCGATCGTGGTTTTATAACAAAATCATCAATAATGGTAGGCTTAGGTGAAACCGTTGATGAAATAATTGAAGCTTTGAAAGACCTTAGGTCTGTGGGCGTAAAAATAGTAACCATAGGGCAATATCTGAGACCCACAAGGATGCAGTTACCAGTAAGGGAATATTACGACATTGAAAAATTCAATGAATTAAAGGAGATTGCGTATGGCATGGGCTTCAGTTACGTAGCCTCTGGTCCACTTGTGAGGACCTCTTATAAGGCAGCTGAGGCATGGGAATCCATGGTGGTGGGACATTGAAATTTTTGAATAGATTTGATGAAAATGAGCTATTGAATGCGTACAGAGTAGCTGTTTATTCTAGAACTCTTGATAATAGAATAATGAATGCACAAAGACAAGGAATCGTTGGATTCCATACACCAAGTGCCGGGCACGAAATTCCTCAGGTTGCCATGGGTATGCTTCTGGAAAAGGACGATATAGTAATAAATTACTACAGGGATCTGACTCTACTGCTTTTCAGAGGAGTTCCTGTGGAGAGTCTGCTTGATCACTTCCTTGCAAACTCGAAAGACTCTTCACATGGGAGGAATATGCCAGATCATTATAATTATAGAGAATATGGTTTTTATAGCGTCCAGAGTCCTGTTGCCATGCACCTGCCATTTGCCGTAGGGGCTGCTTATGCCAAGATTATGAAAAAGGAAGAAGGAATAGTGCTTGCCAACACCGGTGATGGAGGCACTTCTACAGGGGACTTTCATGCTGCATTGAATTTTGCTTCAGTGTGGAAGATGCCAATAGTGTTTGTTATTGAAAATAATGGATATGCTATCTCATTACCTACTTCGGAGCAAACCAAAGCTCCCATTGAGAAAAAAGGTGAGGCATATGGAATACCTGGCATTTCTTTTGACGGAAATGATATATTCAGTGCTCTTGAGGGATTTATGAAGGCCTTCGAATATGTCAGAACTCAAAAAAGTCCAATTTTAGTAGAAGCAAGAATATACAGGATAGGGCCTCATTCTACATCTGATGATCCTAAAAAATATAGGAAAGATGAAATAGTCCAGGGATCCAGTGATGATCCTATTGTGAGATTCAGGGATAAACTGAAATCTCTGGGAATTTTGACCGATGAGCTCGACAATGAAATCAGAAAATGGGCAGTTGATGACATAGAGAAGAAATTGGAAGATAGGATGAAAATACCGCCACCTCCAAAGGAAACTATAATTAGTGATGTATATGAAAATCCGACATGGATACAGGAAGAAGAAAGGAGGGAATGGCTATGAGGCAGTTAAATATGGTACAAGCTTTGAATGAGGCCTTGGATATTATATTAGGCAGCGATCCATATTCATTGCTACTAGGAGAAGATATAGGAAGAGATGGAGGAGTATTTAGGGTCACCGATGGATTATTGCAGAAATATGGGAAGGAAAGGGTCATCGATACTCCCTTAAATGAACTTGGAATAGTAGGGACAGCCATAGGAATGGCAGCATATGGACTCAGGCCCATAGCAGAAATTCAATTCCAAGATTTCATATTTCCAGCGTTTGACCAAATAGTGAATCAAGCTGCAAAAATTAGGTATAGATCTGGAGGAAAATTTAATGCTCCCGTTATTATAAGAACTCCCTATGGGGGAGGGATTAGGGGAGGATTATATCATTCACAGAGTGGTGAATCCTATTTTGTACACACCGCAGGACTTTATGTACTCACGCCATCAAATCCGTACGATGCTAAAGGGTTGCTACTTGCTGCTCACAAATTGAATGATCCTGTAATATTCCTTGAACCAAAAAGGCTTTACAGATCAGTAAAATCTGATGTCCCAGAGGGAGAGTACAATATACCTATTGGAAAGGCTAAAAAATTAAGAGAAGGGGAAGAGATAACAATAATAACCTATGGTTCTATGGTTCCAACAGTCCTAAATGTTGTAGATAGAAATAAATTGGACGCAGACGTCATTGATTTAATAACCCTATTGCCCATGGATGTAGATACCATTATCTCATCAGTCAAGAAAACCGGAAGAGTAGTTATTGTTCACGAAGCTCCAAGAACTTTGGGTTTGGGAGCTGAAATATCAGCACTGATTTCAGAGCGGGCAATAGAATATCTTTATGCTCCAATTTTAAGGGTGACCGGGTTTGATACTCCCTTCCCGTATGCAAATGAAGAGCATTATTTACCAGATGAAGAAAGAATAATGAAATATGTCAAGAAATCACTGGAATATTGAGGTGCATGAAAATGGTTACATTTAAATTGCCTGACATTGGAGAAGGAATCCAGGAAGGAGAAATAGTAAAATGGTACGTTCAAGAAGGGGATTATGTAAAGAAAAATGACGTTATTGTGGAGATAATGACTGATAAGGTAACGGTCCAAATTCCATCCCCCTATGAGGGTAAAGTTGCTAAAATATATTATAAAACCGGAGAAATTGCCAAAGTGGGAACCCCACTGGTTGATTTTTCAACATCTGACTCTGTCCAGGAGCCACCATCAAAAGAACTTGAGCCTTCCCAACAAAAGGAAACGAAAGAAATCAAGGAGGTTGTTTCCGAAAAATCCATAATAGATTATGGAAAAATATTGGCATCTCCCGCAATAAGGAAAAGGGCTAGGGAACTGGGAATTAATCTATCAAGTATCCAGGGCACAGGAGAAAATGGCAGGATTACCACTGAGGACTTTAACAATTATATTAATCAGCTTAAACAGAAGAAGGTGGAGACTGTTCCTACAGCCACAACTGTTCAACCAACGGTAACAAGGGGAAGAAGGTTTGAAATGCATGGTCTAAGGAGACTGATTTCTGAAAAGATGACCAAGTCCAAACAAACCATCCCACATTTTACCGTTGCTGAAGAAGTAAATGTCACTGCATTACTGGAGTTGAGGGAAAATCTTAAGAAATCCAATTATAACATTTCCTTCACGCCATTCTTTGTATTAGCGTCGGTTAAAGCTCTGAAAGAATTCCCCTATCTAAATGCCAGGTGCCTGGAAGACGGATCCTATGAAATCCTCGATTACTACAATATAGGTATAGCTGTGGATACTCCAGATGGACTTACTGTTGCTGTGGTGAAGGAGGCTGATAAAAAATCACTGTCACAATTGGCCTCAGAAATAAGTGATCTCGCTGAACGGGCTAGAAATAACAAATTGAAACTGGACGAGGTCAAAGATTCGACCTTTACAGTTACAAATGTAGGATCAATTGGAGGCATATTCTCAACCCCAATTATAAATTATCCAGAAGTTGCCATACTGGGCGTGCATAGAGTTAGGGATGAACCTCATGGTAAATTCATGTACATAACACTTTCAGCCGATCACAGGCTAATAGATGGTGCTATGGCAGCAAGGTTCATAGTAAGGATAAAAAATTATCTAGAAAATCCCATTACATTGCTGGTGTGACCCATGGAATATGATGCTATAATTATAGGTGGAGGGCCAGCGGGATATTCAACCGCCATAAGATTAGGGCAACATCATAAAAAAGCGTTAATGATAGAGGCCAATAAGATTGGGGGGGAATGTCTAAATTATGGTTGCATACCTTCCAAGGCCATCATTGAATTGGCCGATTCGCTCGATTATCTTAGGAGCCTTCCAGGAGTAAATGTTAATTTTTCCATAGATATGAAAAGATGGGTAGAATGGAAGTGGGACATGATCAATAGGCTAACATCAGGAGTGGAAAAATTGTGCAAATCATATGGAACAGATATTGTAATGGGGCATGGTAAGATTGTCAATGAGAATAGTGTTACAGTCAATAGTGAAACATTTACCGCTAAAAATCTAGTCATAGCTACAGGTTCGTCACCTGTAGTCATAAGAGGGGCAGAATCAGCCTATTACAATAGAGAGATATTAGACATAGACCACATACCTTCTTCACTATTAGTTGTGGGAGGGGGATATATTGGAATAGAGCTTGGTACTGCCTTTGCCAAGCTGGGCTCCAAGGTTACTATTGTTGAAATGATGCCAAACATTCTGCCAGGAACTGATGCGGAACTTTCAAGGTATGTAGAGAGAAAACTTAAGCAACTAGGTGTAGAAATTATCACCGGGGTATCCTTGGAAAAACTTGAAAAGGGAAAAAATTATAAAGCAAGGCTCTCCAATCAACAGGAAATTGAGGCAGAAGTTGCCCTGGTAACAGTTGGAAGAAAACCCAATACACAGGGGTTCGGTCTAGAAAATCTTAACCTAGAAATGGATGGAAAATTCATTAAGACTGATAGGAGGAAAAGGACGAGCAAAGAAAACGTCTATGCATTGGGAGATGTAAGTGGGCAGCCTATGCTGGCGCATAAAGCTTTCTATGAGGCAGGAGTTGTGGCAGACAACATTGCTGGAATCAACTCTGTGGTTGATTATCGTGCCATACCCTTCGTCATTTATTCAGATCCGGAGATATCAGTCGTGGGAGAGAAGACGGAAAGATACGCCAATTTTCCACTAGCTGCCAACGGCAGAGCTCTTGGATTGAATTCCAATCAAGGAATATACAAAATGTATGTGGATGACATGGGAGTTGTAAAAGGTGCCGCTTTTGCAGCACCAAGATCATCGGAACTGATATCGGAAATTACACTTGCCATTGAGGCTGGCCTAAGCGCCGAGGATATCGGGCTAACAATACACCCGCATCCAACCTTGTCAGAAGGTGTGCAGGAAGTTGCGGAGGCAATAAATGGAAAATCGCTCCACTTTAAATCTAGCCGCTGATTTCGGGAAGGTAGAGTATCCGGAATCAATGTCTATAATGGATCGAGCAGTTGGAGCTGTAAAATCCGGTAAGATCTCTAATATTGTATTATTTTTTCGTTATCCACCCGTTTTTACGGTTGGTAGAGGTAAAAGACCAGAGAATTATAAGGACGTGGAAGTAATAGAGGTAGACAGAGGTGGCGATGTCACCTATCACGGTCCGGGGCAGTTAGTTTGTTATCCTATCATAGATCTAAGGAACAAATTAGATGTAAGATCATTTGTTAAAAATATGGAGAACGTTGTAATTAAATCGCTTAGTAAGGCAGGTTATGAGGCATACGTTGGAGAAGAACCTGGAATCTGGATAAATGGTAAAAAAGTAGCTTCTTTAGGGATGGCCATTAGAGAAGGCATATCCGCACATGGTTTCGCTATAAATATTTCTCCTGAGGTATTAGATGGATTTAAAAGAATTAGGGCTTGTGGTTTGGACCCAGATGTTATGGGCTATGTGGATGTCGATGAAAATTACCTGGTGAATGATATAATCGAGAATATTTCTGAATTCTACGGGAAGTTTAGTATAATAGATAAAGAGGAACTCTTAAAAATGTTATGAATTGTGTAATATACTCATTTGTAATTAACCATCATGCAGATAGATAGTAACCTGATTCTCAAGGACGGCAGCGTTGTGCGGATTCAGAAATATGAAGATACATTAGCCCCAAAATTGAGAGAATTTGTAAATCAACTTTCAGATTTTTCCATTATAGGAAGGTTCCTTCAACCTATTTCAAGGGATGAGGCATTTGAAATTCTTTCCAAGAAAGATGGACTTAATGTAGTTGCCATAAGAGATGACAAAATAATTGGGGAAGGGATGTTGGAGATTAGAGCAGATAATTCAGCCGAAGTTGCCGTAGTTGTGCTTGATTCTTTTCAAAATCTAGGTCTTGGCACTTCCATATTGGGATTGCTTCTGGAGTATGCCTTCAAGAATAACATAATTCATGTTAAATCATATGTGGCACCAGAGAATTATAAGATGATTACAGCCCTTAAGAGCCTTGGATTTCCCATAGACACTCATATAAAGCAGGGATTAATTGAAGTTGAATTCCCTCCATCAAAGCTGCCAGAGGCAATTGAAAGATTCCAGCTAAGGGAAAGCATTGGGGCAACAAATGCTGTAAAGATATTCCTTGAGCCGAAATCAATTGCTTTAATAGGCGCCTCGGGAGACAGATCAACTATAGGTGGGCAACTACTTTTCAATTTGATAGAGAGCAATTATCAGGGGCCAATTTTCCCAGTGAATCCAAACAGAGAATTCGTACAGGGGATTAAGACATTCAAATCCGTACTGGATATTCCCCATGAGGTTGAAATGGCTATTATAGCTGTTCCTGCAAAATATGTCAATGATGTTGCCAGAGATTGTGGAAAGAAAGGAGTAAAAGGACTTGTTATAATATCATCTGGCTTTGCCGAGGTTGGAGGAGAGGGTATTCAAAGGCAGAAGGAACTCATGGAGATATGCAATCAGTATGGAATGAGGTTGATTGGGCCCAATTGTATGGGCATTATTAATACTGATCCAAAAGTAAGCTTAAATGGACAATTTTCACCATTTAAGGCAATTAGGGGTAGGATAGGATTCCTATCACAGTCAGGCGCTTTGGGAATAGCGGTCATAGACCTGACAACAAAATTGGGATTGGGAATGTCATCATTTGTATCAGTGGGAAATAAAGCAGATATTTCCGCCAATGACTTAATTCAGTACTGGGAACAGGACCCAAATACTGACGTAATTTTACTGTATCTAGAATCTTTTGGAAATCCAATAAAGTTTGGAAACATAGCAAGGAGAGTGACAAAGAGGAAGCCAATTGTAGCTGTAAAATCAGGAAGATCTAGCGCTGGATTCAGGGCAACCCAATCTCACACCGGTGCATTGCTCTCATCTTCTGATGTTACTGTGGATGCTCTCTTTAAGAAAAGTGGGATTATCCGTGCAGAAACTCTTGATGAAATGTTTGACGCTGCTACAATACTTTCTTCCCAGCCAGTACCCAAAGGGGATAGGGTTGCTATAGTTACCAATGCAGGGGGAGCAGGCATATTGGCTGCAGATGCTTGCGAAGCATATGGGCTTAAGGTGCCTGAAGTCCCGAAAGAAACACAGGAAAAGCTAAGGCAGGTTCTTCCACCTATAGCAGGTTTTAGGAATCCCATAGATATGACTGCCCAAGGCGGTCCTGAGATGTATGAAAAAGTGCTGGACATAGTAGGGCAGGATGAAACCTTCGATTCCATACTTGTTATATTCATTCCACCAGTGCAGATGGATCAAAGTCTAGTGAGTTCCAGGATACTCAATTCCATAAAAAAGATGAACAATAAAAAGACCGTTGTGAGCGTTTTTATGGCATATAGAGGAATTCCTGACATCCTAACTTCTGAAAGCATTAAGCTGCCTTCGTTCCCTTTCCCTGAGGATGCCGCAAAGGCTCTTGCCAAGGCCACTGAATACGGGAGATGGAAGAACAAACCAGAAGAAAAGATACCAGAACTGGAGGTAAAGGACCCTGATCTGGTAAAAGCAACAATTTCAAAGGCACTCAGGGCAGGAAGGGAATGGTTAGCGTATGAAGAGGCAAAAATTGTACTCAATTCATATGGAATTCCCGTAGTCAAAAGTTTCATTGCAATCAACCCCGAAGAAGTAGGAAATAAGATAAGCACCATTAACAACAAGATTGCAATAAAAGCTTACTCTTCAAAGATTGTCCACAAGTCTGATATCGGTGCAGTTAGGCTTAATGTTGAACCATCCAAGGCCAAGGATGTTGCTGAAGAGATTAAGAAAAATCTTGAGGGCATGGGATATCCAGTTGAATATTTTGTTGTTCAAGAGATGATTCCCGAGGGTATTGAAATGATAGTAGGAATCACACAGGATCCAAGTTTCGGCCCTATTGTGGTTACTGGAGTTGGAGGAAAACTTGTAGAACTGATTAAGGATATATCCATAAGGCCTGCACCGGTTACCCCTTCAGAGGCTAAAGAAATGATTTCTGAATTAAAGACCCATCAAATACTGGATGGATACAGAGGGGGTATAGTAGGTGATAAAGATGCTCTTGCAGATATAATAGTGAAAGTAGCAAAGCTGGCCCATGACATACCTGAGATAAAGGAGCTCGATTTGAATCCTGTTCTGGTTCTAGAAAAGGGCAAAGGAGCGCAAGTGGTTGACTTTAGGATCAGGGTAGGCGTAATCGAGAGGGAAATACCATTTATAGCAAATACGCCCGGGTAAATTTTAATTTATTAAAATTTATTTAATTATTATATTCCAATAAATGATATTCCTTAGGTTTAATCCAAATTCATTTCAGCTGCGTGCATTTTAGTTTTTTAAAATAGGGGCTTAGCTTATAAAACATTAAATAATATTTTCTCATACCACATGGAACGGTGATAACTCTAATGGTTAACATGAGAGCAGTAATTTCAACCAAGGACGGTAAGAGCAGGCAGATAGAAATTCCTGAAGAAAAGCAGGCTGCCCTCTTTGGAAAGAAAATAGGGGATATAATTGATGGCTCATTCCTTGGTTTCCAGGGTGTAAAATTGAAAATTACTGGTGGAAGTGATGAAGATGGATTTCCCATGAGGCCGGATTTCCCTGGAATGAGAAGGCAAAGGTTGCTATTAACAGGTGGAGTGGGATTCCATCCAAAAAGAGATGGCCTTAGAAAGAAGAAGAGTGTTAGGGGGAATACGATTTCAAATGATATTTCTCAAATTAACATGGTTGTAATCGAAGGGGAAATTAAGGAAGAAAAAGGAGAAGCCAAATGAAATTCCCCAAGCCACCTGAAGTAAATATAGGAATGGTTGGTCACGTCGATCATGGTAAATCGACATTGACCAAGCTAATTACTGGAGTTAAGACTGATTATTTTTCGGAAGAAATTAAAAGAGGGATTTCAATCAAATTAGGTTATGCAGACGCTGCCATATACAAATGCGGGGATCCTAGCAGGGGACCACTCTATGCTACAAATCCCAAAGATTGTGTAGGTGGGGCCGAATTTCAAAGGGTTGTAAGTTTTGTGGATTCTCCAGGGCATGAAACACTTATGGCCACCATGCTTTCAGGCGCGGCCATAATGGATGGTGCCATAATGGTCATAGCAGCAAATGAGAAATGCCCACAACCACAAACCAGGGAACATCTGATGGCCCTGAACATACTTGGCATTGATAAGATAATCATAGTACAGAATAAGATAGACCTCGTATCAGAAGAACGGGCACTTGAAAGTTATAAGGAAATAAAAGAGTTTGTAAAAGGCACTGTTGCTGAAAATTCACCAATTATTCCCATGAGTGCTATTGACAATACCAATCTGGATGCCTTGCTTGGAGCGATACAAACCTATATTCCAACCAAAAATTTCATAAAAGATGCAAATCCATTGATGTATGTGGCAAGAAGCTTTGATGTAAATAAACCTGGCACAAAACCAGAGGATCTTAAAGGAGGGGTAGTTGGAGGATCAATAATTCAAGGAGTATTCAGGATTGGAGATGAAATAGAGATTTCTCCTGGGATAATGCAGACTAAGGGAAATAAAAAAACCTATATTCCAATTTACAGCAAGATAGCTTCAATAATATCAGGTAATATGGAATTAGAAGAAAAGGGGCCGGGTGGACTTGTAGGAATTGGAACCTATCTTGACCCTTATCTCACCAAGGGAGATAATCTAGTTGGTCAGATAGTGGGGAAAAGAGGTACACTTCCAAAACCTGTTAATACACTGAAATTGAAGGCAAGGGTCTTGGATAAAGTGGTCGGAAGTCAAAATGAGATGAAGGTAGATAAAATAGGGAAACAAGAAACGTTGCTATTAAACGTTGCCACCGCAGTTACAGTAGGAACCGTTACTCAAACTAAGGGGGATATAATAGAACTTGAATTAAAATACCCAGTTATTGCTCTGCAAGGCCAAAACGTGGCAATAAGCAGAAGGATTCAGAATAGATGGAGATTAATCGGAAGTGGTATTGTTCTCCAATGATATAATTTTATATCTACAATTTACCATTTGACATTTATGGCATAGTGGTTCTCTTCTGCAGACTTCTTTTGAATGTTTCACAATTAATGCGTGGAACTCTTTCAGTTCTAAGATATCCATAGTTTTTATTATTGATTTTCTTATAATCTCATAATCTTTCTTGGCTAATGATATAGAAAGATATCTTCCCAGAAATCTCATGGTATACATGTCGATTGGAATTGTCTTTTCATTGAATGCATAGAGCATTATTGAGTCTGCTGTTTCCTTCCCAATTCCTTTCACTTCTAACAAGGAGTCCCGATCTATTTCATAGCCCTTCTCAATCTCTTTAAATATTCTAAATATCTCAAGCAAATAACGCGATTTTATTCTAAAATACGAAATACCCTTGATTATATTCTGCAATTTTTCTTCACTTAATGAAAGTATACTTCTATCATCTAAGTTATAAAAGTTAGCAATGACTTTTTCGACAATGTCCCATTTAGAGTTCTGAGTAAGTATTGCACCAATTATAACAAATAAAGGAGAATCTGCAGGCCACCAATATTGAAAACCATAAATTTTCAATAAATCTTTAAATAAAATTCTTGAATAATTTTGTATTATTGCCTCCTTTTCACTGGGGCTTTGCTGTTGCATTGTTCTTTAAGCCTGCTTTTGCTTTCCTTATATCCTCTATTAGTTTCGGAACAATTTCGTAAGCGTCTCCTATTATTGCAATATCAGAATATTTCATTATGGGTGCAGATGGGTCCTTATTTATTGAAATTACAAATTCGGATCCCTTCATACCAGCTATATGCTGAATTGCGCCTGAAATTCCAACTGCAATGTACAGCTTGGGATTAACAGTCTTTCCTGTTTGACCCACTTGTCTATCTCTTGTTATCCACCCGGCATCTACAGCCGGCCTAGAGGCAGCCACTATTCCACCAAGTTCTTTAGCAAGCTCCTCTAGCATAGCGAAACCCTCTTTTTTACCTAGTCCGAGTCCACCGGCAACCACAATGTCTGATGTTGTTATGTCTACCTCTTCCTTTGTTACTACTGAAATTACTTTTGAAACGACATCATCTTCTTTCAGATTGCTTTCGATTACCTCCAATTCCCCTTTCCTTCCTGGAACAGGATCTATAGGCTTGAATATTCCGGGCCTTGCGCTTGCCATCTGTGGCTTGTGTCTTGCACAAAGGATGCTTGCCAGAATTGCTCCACCGAAGGCTGGCCTCCTTGCTTCTAGTAATTTCTTTGCTGGGTCTACATCAAGTTCAGTGCAGTCTGCAGTTATTCCTGTGGTTACCTTCACAGCAATTCTAGATGCTAAATCCCTACCGTTGTGCGTAGCACCAAGTATGAAGTAGTTAGGCTTCCTCTCTTTTATAAGGTCACCTATGATTGTTGAATATGGTATCGTTCTATAATGTCTTAAAACTGGGTTTTTCACGAATATGACCTTATCTATTCCATACTCAAATGCTGTCTTTGCCATATCGTATCCTGAATCATCTGCAAGAAGGACTCCCACCAATTTTTCACCCGACTTATCTGCTAATTTCCTTCCTATACCTGCCATTTCTAATGCTACCCTTGAGAGTTTTCCATCGTTCTGTTCGAGGAATACCCAGAAGTCCTTAAAATTCTCTGGATCTTTCGGTGGATCGGAGCATCTCTCGTTTAACATTTTAAAATCCCCCTTTGAGTTAAAACTTCAACTACCTTTGGAATTTCCTCCGGACCTACCTTAACTGTATCTTTGGGTTTGTCAACGATTGTCTTCATATCTTTTACAACAGTGGGTGATCCTTTCAATCCCACACATTCTGGCCTGAGCTTGAGTTCCTTGTTTGTGATTGTTATCACTCCTTTCCTAAAGGCTTCAATCTTCCTTTTAAGAGTTGGCTTTCTTGGGTTGTTGGCATTGAGAACCACAGTGACTACCGCCGGCTTTCCTATTTTAAGTGTTTCCACAGCGCCTTCAATTTCTCTTTCTACAATGAAGTAAGGATCCTGATAATCTATGCTGTGGATATATGTTGCCTGCTCCACGCCTAAAAATTCAGCAATTCCTGGACCCACATGCCCTGTGGATGAATCAGTGGTTTCCTCTCCGCAAAATATTATATCAAAACCACCTAAATATTCTGCAGTAGTGGCTAATGTAAATGATGTTGGCCATGTATCTGCACCCGCAAATACTCTGTCAGTAACCAGTACTGCCTTATCTGCTCCTCTTGAGGTACACTCCAGTAAGGCGGAATCAGCCATAGGCGGACCCATAGTAATTACCGTAATTTCTCCGCCATACTTGTCTTTCAATTGCAGTGCAGCTTCAAGGGCATTCATATCTGGAGGATTCACTATGTTTCTGGCCTGAGTCCTATTGAGCGTTTTTGTGACTGGATCAATTGTAATGTCTTGGCTATCTGGAACCTGCTTTATCATTACAGCCATCCTTAGCACTTCACATCACCCATATTTGTATATAACACCCTTTCCAGCTTTTGGGTAATGCCATGTAACTGATCCCTGATCGCATGCTATGGAGCATGTGCCACATTCAACACAATCCTCGTAATTAAAAATCAACTTGCCGTTTTGCAAGGTATAACATTGTGCCGGACAGGCCATCACACAGAAATGATGGGGACATTTTTCACAGATCTTTTCATCCACTGTAATGTGTGCATATTCCTTGTCCACATCATATTTTAAAGTACCTAGTCTTTCTTTAATATCCATCATTTTTACATCCTCCTATAAATATAATAAAATTCCTTGAGGGTCTTTATCTTGCCCATATTCAAATTCGAAGCGCAACTACTCAGTACATCCCTTATTTTCTTCTTTGGCTGTCCACGCTCCCATAGAGTTTCTAACATAATCGATTCGAGCAATTTTGGATAGGTGTTGTACATCATAGGATTATTTGTAACCTTCCTTATGTCCTTGAATGTCTTAAGATCTTTCAAAACATAAGTACTGTTTAATTTTTCCTCATAAGCGGACAATGATTGCTCTGAGAAATTATTCCTTAACTTGGCTTCAACTGCCGTTTCCGCTGCCTTGATTCCTGACAATATAGCATAATTCATACCCTGCAAAACCAATCCGTTACTGAATGCAAATCCAGCTGCATCCCCGAGTATCATATATCCGTTTCCATATAGCTTTGGCATCATTTCAAGACCACCCTCTGGGATCAGGTGGGCTCCATATTCTGCAACCTGTCCTCCCTCAATCAGTGGTGCAATACTTGGATGCTCCTTAAACATCTCGATTAAGTCATAACTGTGAGTTACTCCATTTTCACGTAAATTTTCCATAGGCACTACAACACCTAGAGAAATACTGTCCTTGTTAGTATATAAGAAACCTCCTACATTTAATTCTCCCAGGAAGCCCAATATATATTCAGATGCAACGCCAGAATTATTTTTTAGGTTGAACCTATCCTCTATCTTTTGTGGGCTTAGCTTTATTATTTCTTTAATTCCCAGAGACACATCTGAATCCCTCAGAGGCCTCTTAAGTCCCGCTTCTATTGCCAACCTTGCATTAACGCCTTCGGCGAGTAAAGTTACGTCTGCAGTAATGGTATCACCAGATTCAACAATGCCAATTACCTTTCTATCCTTAATTGCTAATGATTCCACTGTTATGCCAGGAATCACTAACGCACCGGCTTCCTTTGCCTTTTTTGCCAACCAAGGATCAAATTTTGACCTCAATACTGTGTAACCAACCTTATTTTCCTCAAAAATTTGCGTCTTGAAATCTAACATGAATGAAGATTTTTCTGTTAAAAATCCCAGTTTTTTATTATTGATGAATCTCTCCAGCGGTGCTTCTGACTGCCATTTAGGTAAGATTTGGGCAAGGTCGTTGCCCCATAATACGCCACCAGAAAGATTTTTAGCACCAGGAGGGTCAGCTCTATCAACAAGAAGGACATTTAAACCCTTGTTGGCCATATAAATTGCTGCAGATGATCCTGCATTACCTGCACCTACCACTATGGCATCAAAATCTGACATTCGCTCAGTAATCACTATTGCATATATATCACTTATTTGAGTTTAACAGATACTTATTAAATTTAATTCAATTAATGAATTTAATAAAATGTAGGAATTGGTCACATATCAATATCACACCCTCAATTATTCCTAAATTTCTATTTTAGATATTTGCTTCTAATCATAGAAAATTTCACTTCAATTCTTGTTGCAACAATTTTACTTCACATATCAATTAATCGAAATTATATTGATTATAATTATTTGCAAACCTACCAACCTACCATGAACCTAAATGGATTTAACACTCTCTACCCAATTTCCATAGTCTACCGTGGTCTTTACATTTATTATGGTTATCTCAGGTATCTCATAAGGATGACCTCTGAATTTTTTAAGGACTTCATTAAGATTTTCTTTGCTGAGTTTCAAAATTACCAATATTTCACTTGACCTTTCGATGTTACCCTTCCACCAGTATGCGCTTTCTATTGGAAAGGATTGTGCACATGCGATTAATTTTTCCCGGAGGAGTTCCTCAATAAATTCACTTGCCTCCCCTTTGCTGGAGAACGTGGTTTCAATCCTCAATATTTCCTTTAATTCTAAACTCTGGCACATGGTATCTTAATTAGAATGTGCATAATAATGATTGCATTTTTCTGCCTAGTGCCTAAAAAATTTATTATATCCTCTATGGATTACCGAACGCTTGAAATGCCACCGTAGCTCAGCCTGGTACGAGCGCGTGCTTGGTAAGCACGAGGTCGCGGGTCCAAATCCCGTCGGTGGCTTTAATATCCTTACTTACCAGTGTTTTTCTTATTTGATAGTAGGGCTGACTAAAAAGGCAATCCATATGGGTTCGAGCTTCCTATAGATTAATTCTTGATCAAGGACAAATAAAGGAACTTCCTGCGTAATGGCATGATAATGAATAAAGGTTGTTTGATCTTTAGACCCATATAGAGGAACGTCAGTGACAGGATCGGCGTAAAATTAAGTGGAAAGTGAAAGATAGAGATCAAATTGTGAAATATTATACATTCATTATACTCCTTGAAAATTAAAGTTGATCTACTTATTCTGAACTAGGTCATGTCCATGAAATTCCTTTATCTCCATTATTGGATTAGAAGGTATAATGGCCATTATAGAAATCATTGAAGAAATAACGGGAAAAGGATAAAAAATGCTTCGTTATTTTATCAACCATAGAATTGTTTCTAAATAAAATAATTTAGCCAAATTTCAAGAATCAATGATGCAAATTTACAAATTATCCATGTCTCTATCCTCACTTAAAGCCGGATAGGAACAGTTCATTTTTGAAATAATTAAGCTCTGTGTTTAGTGGAACATGATAATTTAAATTATCCCATCGATTATAGCCAAATTTCATATAATTTTAACGCTAAGATTTTGTTGCAATTTATATTACTATAAGGGTAGCTTAATCATGACCCTCCGGATAGTTATTGCAAAACTTCATTAAATCATATTAAAGTTTCAGAAACTATTTAATTGCTCTTTATGAGAAGTTAGTTTTAGTGACTAAGATTTTATTTCGGAGAATAATAAAAAAATTATAATCTTTTGTGAAGACTACTGTCGTTTCGGGCTAAGATTTTCCATTCAATTTAAAATTTTGTTTCTTTTTTTAACCTATTTCATTGAATATTTTTCTTTAATCACATGTTTTATTTTCTTTCTGATTGCATTGAGTTCATTTGGAGTCATATCCCTGAAACTCTTATTTACAATCCTTTCTACGACCTGACGATACCTTATGCGCCAGTATATGATCATTCCATAACCAATGAAAATCAATGCCATCATTATGATAAAGAGATTCATTCCGATCTTAAAAAATGCTGAAAAATTCACTTCGGCAAGATAAATTATGTAATAACCAATCCCTGTCCCTGAGAGACCTACAATTAACCCAAGATATCTAAATAAATTGTATTTCTTGATATCATGAGCAAACTCAAGGATCCTATTCTCCAAGTTGGTATCTTCAAACACCTGGGACATTTAAGAAAATATTATCCTCTGAAATAAAGTTTTTCGCCTCAATATATTTTGCTTCATTCGCGACTTGTTGGCTGAATAATTCTATAATTACTTGGAGTTGGAAAAATCTATATGCAATAAAATTATTATATTTGATAAAATTAGATGTATAAATGAAACCTGTATATGAGAATGAGGAGGCGGTTTCCTCTATAGTTGGTATATTATTAATGATCGCCATAACCATAATATTATCCATAGCGCTCCTAATATATTCATTTAATTTACTCCAGGGTATTAGCAAGGTCCCTATTGAGGGTTACATTAATGAAACAAATAGCTCGATCGTATTTATAGAAAATGGTACCGGCAAATTGGAATTTTATATTTATAATCTCACGCTTTATTACACTAGCCCAAAAAATATAACGAACATTAACGAATTCCATATATCAATAAATGGCATCCCGCCTTCTAAAAGCAAGTACAATGGATATTCCTACCTAATAATCAATCCAAATAATCAGGCCACATCAGAGTTTGGGAATCTTATATTGCCTCCATTTATTCATCCTGGGAATTCGAACTATGTAGCCAATCAAGGACAGATTATCATTATTTCTACAGCTGACTTACATGGTGAGATGCTAACTATAACGTATTCTCCTACGGTGGGTCAGATAAATTTTGCACTCAATTGAAAATTTTAACGGTCCAATGAAAATAATGTTAAATAATGATTTTATTTAATCTCCTGATGCTCTATTTAATAAGATACTCAGAGATAGGGACAAAAGGCGATAACAGATCCTTCTTTGAAGGACTACTTGCTAGAAACATAAAAGCCAAAATGAATGAAAAAGGTATTTCTGGTGAAGTAAGCATAGAGCAGGCAAGGTTGGTTTTACGTACGGATGAGGATGCCAAAGGCATACTTCAGAAAACTTTCGGAATTTCTTCATTCTCAATTGTAAATAGACTTCAACCTGATCCTGAAGAAATCAAGAAATTCTTCTCAACTCTAAGAGTAAATAAAAAGTTCAGAGTTAGTGTAAACAGAAGATCAAAGAACTTCCCGTATTCAAGCCAAGAATTCGCAGGTATTTTAGGAGAAATAGTTTTAAAAAACAATCCTGAGGCAAAGGTTGATTTGGAGAACTACGATATTAACCTGGGCCTAGATATTGGAGAAGACTGGGCATATTTTTATGATAATGTTTACGAGGGCCCAGGCGGTATCCCAGTCAGAACTCAAGGTAAGGGGGTTGTCTTAATCTCTGGTGGTATAGATTCACCCGTTGCAGCCTACCTTATGCTAAAGAGAGGAATGGAAATAGCGTTGATACATTACTTCCAGAGTTCTAGATTGCTAGAGAAGGTATTTAGGAATAAAGAATTGCTGGAAGAATATAGTCCATATCCCATTGAAATCAAGATAGTAGATCATAGAAAACTTTTGGGACCCACAGTACTGAAATTAAGAAAGGAAGGTAAGGAAAGATGGACATGCCTCTTTTGTAAGAACTTAATGTATAAGGAAGCCGAAAAATACGCAAAGGAAATTGGTGCAAGGGCCATAGTCACTGGAGAAAATCTAGGACAGGTGGCCAGCCAGACTCTGGACAATCTTGCTACCATTGAATCTGATTTCCATTTCCCAATCTTCAGGCCACTGATTGGATTTGATAAGCTGGAAATTGAGAGAATTTCTGAAAAGATAGGAGCTTTTGATATCTTTATTTCCGTAGCTTCATCTTGTGATTGTTTCTTCCTTCCACCTAGGCCCAAGACCAGGAGTGATTCAGAGGAGTTTTTAGAAATAGAAGCCAAAATTATTGGTGAAACGCATGATAACGTCAATTAGAATTTACCTTCTTGGAACCGGAGGATCATGGCCTACCCCCTTCCGAGGCACCGCTGGAGTAGCTATAAGACTAGATGATGAAGCTATTCTATTTGATTGTGGAGAATACACTCAAGTTAGACTAATGAAAAGTACACTCTCATTGATGAAGATTAAGAAAATCTTTATTACTCATTTCCACGGCGATCATTTCCTAGGCCTGCCTGGATTAATCCAAACCATGAGCCTATTTGGAAGGAAAGATCCCCTTGAGATTTATGGACCGGTGGGCGCGGACGTTATTGTTACGTCTGCACTATCATTGGGATATTATGACCTGTCTTTTGAAATTAGAGTGAGGGAATTAGGGAATGAAGGAAAGCTCGATTTTGGAGAATATGAGGTATCATATAAGAGGTCAAATCATGTTATTCCATCCCTCTCATATTCCATAAAGGAGAAGGATAATTATAGATTTGATGAGAATAAGATAATGCAGAAAAAAATACCAAAGAAATTACTTGAAAGGATACGCAGAGAAGGTTATATAGAAATAAATGGAGAGATCATTAAGATACAGGATCTATCCTCTTCAATACGCTACGGTAGAAAGATTTCTTATTCTGGAGATACACGAAAAGATCTTTCATTAGTGGATTTATTTAAAGACTCTACTGTATTAATCCATGAAGCAACAGGTGAATCAAGTTTAGCCGATAAAATCAACCAATACGGACATTCCACAGGAAGGGATGCAGCTGAAATTGCTAAACTTTCCAATGTTAAAAAACTTATATTAATACATTTCAGCCCTAGATATAATGATATTACACCTATCATAAATGAAGCCAGAGAGGTGTTCCCGGAAACTTATGATTCACAGGACCTTCAGGAAATAGAAGTGCCTTTATGATTGAGATACCAGATATTTATGATAGATTTGAAAAACTGGTAGCCCAGATACCGGAAGGCTTTGTAACTACTTATGGAGATATTGCCGTGGCACTTGGAGATATTATAGCATCTAGGGCCGTGGGTGAAATGCTGTCAGAAAATAACGATCCAATTAAGGTACCCTGTCATAGGGTTGTAAGAAACGATGGGTCTGTAGGAGGGTTCACGCATCCATTGGGTGTCAGTGAAAAGATTAGAAGACTTAGGAGCGAGGGAATAAAGATAAATAACGGCAAAGTTCAGGATTTCCAAAATGTAAGATTTAGGGACTTTAGAACCGACTACCCGCTAATCAAGTTTAGGAATTTTTTAAAAGGCATCGAAAATGATGAAAATTTGATAAATGAAATTGAACCCAGAGGTTTTAATATAATTGATGTTTCTTATGAAGGCCGTACCGGTATAGGGGCAGCGTTTGATTTGGAGGAAAGAACCGTTGAATTTAGCATAAAGCGGGCAAAATCTCCATACATACCAAATTATCTATTTCTCAGGGAGGGGGAAATTATCATGGATTTAATAAGACATGATAAATTCAATATTATAGATGGGAATGGTATGATACATAGAGATAAGAGAGGATTAGCTACAGTATCAGGATTTTTGAAGAACTCAGTAACCATAGGTTCGGCTAAAAAATTGCTTACTGGCACAGTTTTCAAAAATACTATCCTCGTCGATGGAGAACCCGTAGGTATGATAAGTGGAAGATCCTATTTATCCATAGGATATGGATTTAATTTTGAAGGTCTGCAATTGCTTGAAAGAGTTATAAGAGATAACATCAAATATGATCCCATAACAAAAATACCGGACAGATTTTCCAGGAGGTATAGGGATGAGGTTTTGTTTAATCAAAATAGGTTATGATTCATCTTTTCACGGCCTACAATACCAACCTGGACTTAGAACAGTTATGGGCGAAATTAAGAAATTATCTGATAAGATGGGCATTAAGAAAATTTATGCTTCGTCCAGGACTGACTCTTTTGTTAGAGCCTCAGGAAATTTAATCGAGGCAGAATATGAAGATTGCCAAAGCCTTTGCAATGCAATAAATTCTATTAAAGGCATTTATGTTTTGGAATATGCTTCCTCGGAAACCTATATTCCGTTGCGGGGTATGTTCTCAAAAGAATATCTTTACATTTCAAGGGTGAGACCTGCTGAGGAGAAGATTAGATCTGTAATTTCAGAATTCCTATCATCTGATTATTCGAAATTTTCAAAGGATTCGGCAAGGAAGGTTTATTTGGAGAATATAGATTTTAAGATTTTTGATTTCGGAACAATTTTGAAATTCAGAGGTAGATCCTTTTCTTGGAATTTTGTTAGAATTTCGTCAGAATGCATTCTGAATAGATCGCTAGGAAAGATAAGAGATGAAGAATGGGTCAAGATAGTAAATGGAGAATCAAAATGCAGGTACAAAGGGAGCGGTAAAAATTTGATACTGTATAGAACGATACTTCCATTTGATATGATAAAATACAGTTCGAATAAATTAGTAGATCTTCAAATAGAAATAATTATTGAATTTCTTTGGTTATATGGAATGGATAAACATTTTTTAATTGAGATTTCAGAAATCGCTAATAGCAATTTCATTTGAAGAAAAGTTAGAGATTTCTATAACTTTGAGAGGGGCAGGGAAAACTCAGATTTTAGAAGAATAATCTATCCTTTTCCGTCATTTATATGATTGATTCGAGCTATTAACTGGATAGGATGGTTTTAAAAGTTTTTCTAACAAATAATTGTAGCCAGTATTATCAAATTTGGTTTGATTTTTGTTCAGATAATATTTGGCATTCCGTCTCCTCTAATCCAATCCTTACGTAGAACATTTAGAATTGCGAACCCCGTAATGAATTCCTTCTCATATGGTAAATTTAGATTTCCCAGGATTGGACCGCCGGACATAGGATGCTGAATATATCCTATGGGCTGCCCGTTGCTAATAACATAAGCGGGTTTGGCTAAGATTGGCTGCTGAAATTCGTACTCCCTATCTCCGTATCTAAGTTTTATAAACATGGATGCAACTTCTCCTCTGATCTCGGCTATTCCCACTGGTTTACTTCCCTCATAAATTGTAAAATTAGGTCTCAGAAAATTTGAAGTCCTGTGCAAAACAATCCCCAAGTCTCCAAGAATATAAAGATCTTGAAGCACCCTATTTTTGAATACAGATGAAACTTTAGAGATGATGTTTATTGAATTAATTTGATTTTCAATGTTTAAAGAATCCTGATTATCTTCAAAAATACTGATATTCCACTTCTCATAATTTAGTTTCATCAATGATATCTTCAATTTGGTCTTGTTGTCCTTGATTGATAAAATTTGACCCATATCCTGGCTGCCAGTTCCATCAAACTTAATCTTCTCTTTGATATTACTTTCTCTTTCTTCGAGTTCCCTATAGGCAGAAATCAAGTTTATTGCTTCTCTATCCAGGAGGAAAGATCTATCAACTAATTCATACATATCTGGAAACTCTAAATTATTTTTATGGAACATTTTGAAGAGCAATTTTTATTACCGATTCATTATTCAAGTAGAAATATTTATAATTTTTCATTAATCAAAATTCTATATGATTAAATCGCATTGAACTGTCTGCTTAAAAAAATTTCTCGGACAATTATCAATTCTCATGCGACAGATAATGATGATATTCAAAAGAGGGTAGGTGGGGATTCGAACCCCAATAAACGGGATCTGCAGTCCCGCGCATCGCCGCTCTGCCACCTACCCTTGAATCTGGTTATTAGGATCCTTTACATAATGTTTTACCATTTCTTTTGCCTTATCCGGGTTTTCCCTTAATGCCCTCATTAGGTTTTGCATGAATGTTAAATTGTGTACCGTTACTAGGTAATGAAATTGTGGATCTTCGCTCTTCAGCAGTTCCCTGAGACCGCTTCTGTGATAATATCTGCAAGCCTCACATTCACATCCCTGCTCTATAGGATTAAAATCCAAAGAGTACTTAGCGGCCTTCAGATTTATAGGTCCCTTGGAGGTTAATGCATAACCATGTCTTGCATTCCTAGTTGGATAAGTTGAATCAAATATATCTATTCCCTTTAAAGAATATTCATATATGGACAATGGGTCTCCAACGCCCATTAAATAAATGGGCATATCCTCTGGAATCAATGGAACTACGTAATCAATTATCTTATCGGTAACTTCCTTTGGTTCGCCTATTTTTAATCCCCCTATGGCAATTCCATCAGAGGGGAGAGTAAGCATGAGTTCCAGAGATTTCTTTCTAAGATCATAATCATATCCTCCCTGGAATATGGAAAATCTCAACTGACCATGGATCTTTCTCTCTAAGAATATCTTCCCCCAATTGTATGTTCTTAGAACAGAGAGTTCATATCTTTCTCTAGGTGATCCATATGGTGCACAATCATCAAGCATCATAGCAACGTCCGAATTAATTATTTCCTGAATCTCTGAGCTCCTTTCTGGGGTTACCTTTATCTGGATCCCGGATTTCTTATCCTTAAAAATTATTCCCTCATCATCAATATCCACAAGTTCCTCTCTTATAATCTGAAATCCTCCTGAATCTGTGAAATAAGAACCTTCAAATCCAGTATAGCCATTTATTCCTCCTCTGGCTTGTATTTTTTCCAGACCTGGAGTGATAGATAGATGAACTGAGTTTGATATTACCACCTTGATCCCCATTTCACTTACCTTTTTCCATGGCATTGCTTTTATAAAACCCCTTGTGGCAACAGGCATAAATATGGGGAGTTCTACCTCTCCATGCTTTGTTTTGAGAATTTTATCACTCATAGAAATCTATTCCAATTTAAGGAAGCATTCCTGGCAATAGTATTTACCCGCCTTATATATCAAATTCTCATCATACTTTCTGCACTTATCACAATATCCCCTTACACCGGATACCAGTGGCTGCGTTTGTTCAAATACTTCCCTAGTCACTTCTATAAGACCGGGGGAAAGCCTGATTATATCATTTTCTGTAAGTATTCCAATTATTATTCCATTGCTGATGACTGGAAGTCTCCTGATTCTATGCTTCCACATAATATTGGCTGCATCTTCCAAATTTAAATTTGGACTTATACTTATTATTGGATATGTCATGACGCTTTCTACCTTTGTCAATACTGGATCTAAACCTTCGGCTACTACCTTGTATATTATATCTCTTTCAGTAATTATTCCATATTCATTACCGGTTAATCTAACAATTAGAGAGCCTATCCTTTCCCTTCTCATTAGGTCTGCAGCATCCTTTATGTTCAATCCTTTTTCAATGATTATTGGATTTCTTGTCATCACTTCCTCCACTTTAATTTCTTTCATCTATGTCACCTCCATCAATGTTTTTCCGTTTTCAACAACTCTGAATGGCCTCTTCACCTTAGCTATATTTTCGATAATATCAATTCTTTCATTCATATATTTTTGGAGTTTATCAGGATCACCGCTACCATTATCAAACAATATTTTTGCAGTTAAATATAGGTAAACTTCCTTTCTTATATTGAAACCTAGAGCCTGATCCATATTGTCCAGATTTATGATTGAATCGCCCATTGCCTTAATAGATATGCGACATGCATAAAATAATTATCTTTTAAATTTGATATCTAATTAATGATTTACATTGGGTGCTCCGGCTTCCAATATGACGATTGGGTTGGGAAATTTTATCCGGAGAGACTTGATAAGAGGTACTTTTTCAATTATTATGCCAGATTTTTTAATACCACGGAGATTAACTCTTCATTTTATTCATTTCCTCAAAGGGATACGGTAATATCATGGATTAGAAAAGCGAGGGCTGTTGATAATTTTGTGTTCTCTTTCAAATACCCACAGGAAATTACGCATTCTCAGGACGCATTGGGAGGAAAATCCATAGACTTAGCTATTGAATTTCAGAAAAATGTATTGGAACCATTCAGAAAGGAAGGAAAGCTTGGTGCCGCTTTGATTCAGCTATCCCCATTCTTAAATCCAGACAAAGACCCTTCAGTGATCAAAAGGATCAGCAATTTCTTGGATTCCCTAGATGTCAAAAATTACAGAAATTCCTTGGAAATTAGGAACAAGGGCTTTTTGGTCCCAGGAATTTTGGAGAGTTTCCTAGATGTACTTTATGATCATAATGTGGCTTTTGTATCCGTTGATTCGCCACTATTTAATCCATTCTATTATCCCACTGCTGACTTTTCTTACGTGAGATTTCATGGAAGAAATTATGATATCTGGTTTAAGCATGAAACTGAGGACGGGAGACTGAACAGATATGATTATTTATACAATGTTGAAGAGCTTTTGCCATGGGTAGATCTGGTTAAAAGAATGAATGGGGATATTTTCATTTATTTTAACAACCATGCGTATGCCAAAGCGGCAATAAACGCAATGGAATTTTCTAGACTTTTGGGCATAAACATAGATAAAAAGAGTTATAATCAAAGAGACCTTTCATCTTTTGACCTGGAGATGGAGTAATTTTATGAATCCAAGAAAGTTTTTTGAAGGTCTGGCTAGAGAGAAAATAGAAAAATTAGCTGCAGAGCTACAGATCAAAGATCCACTAATAATCTATAAACCAAATCCAAAATTCGGAGACCTTGTATGGGATACCCAGAAATTAAAACAGGACATACCCAGTGAAAATATTGAAAAGCTTAATGATGAAAATATAAGATTCCAAAAAGCTGGAAAATTTGTAAATATCGTTTTCAACCCGGAGAAATATTCAAGGATGGTGCTTGACTTCATAAATTCTGGAGAATTTAAAAAAGTTGAAGGAGGGCCTAAATATCTGATAGAACATACCAGTGCTAACCCCACAGGCCCTCTGCACATTGGAAGGGCTAGAAATTCAATTATTGGGGATACCGTGGCAAGAATCCTGAGGAGATTGGGAAACAATGTAAGAGTAGAGTATTACATGAATGATATTGGCACCCAGGTGGAAGCCCTATTAATTGGTATGGAAATCTTTCCGGATTTGCCATACACAGAAGCTTATAGGAGGGTATACGAAAATATTGAGCAGTATAAAGCGAGAATTGAGGAATACATGCTAAGGGCAGAAACAGGAGATAGAGAATTCTTAAAAGCAACCAGATCCAAGCTCGAGAAACTGCTGGAAGATGTTCTTAAGGATCTCTATTCAATCGGTATAAAATTTGATGGATTTGTTTGGGAAAGTGATTTCATCTTAAATGGGGACGTCAAAATGGTCTTAGACAAACTGGAACCCTACTTGAAAGATGAAAATGGAGCCAAATACATAGAGTATAACAATGACAAAATATACTTGAAAAGGAGCAATGGGACTTCACTCTATTTCACAAGAGATATAGCCTATCATATATATAAATCAAAAAATTTTGATGTTCCAGTGGATGTACTCGGAGAGGATCATAAATTGCATTTCCAGAACCTTGCATATGTACTTAAGTTGCTGGGAATTGAAAATATAAAGGTAATATTCTATTCCTATGTTATAACAAAAGAAGGCAAGATGAGCACTAGGAGGGGTAATGTAATTTATTTAAGGGACCTTCTGGAAGAGAGCGTCCGTATGGCTGAAGATGAAGTGAAAAAAAGGCATCCAGATCTTGATGAGGAATCCATAAAGAGCCTTGCAACCAAAATAGGATATTCGGCAATCAGGTACAATATAATTAGATATTCACCAGAAAAGCCCATAACCTTCACCTGGGAAGATGCCCTTAATTTCGAAGGAGAATCCGCACCCTTTATTATGTATTCATACGCGAGAAGTAACTCCATTTTGAACAAGACCGAATCCCTTCATAGAGGGGATAATAAATTTGTGGAAAGAGAAGTAGAGCTGATAAAGAAGATGGGTGAGTACACTGAAATTCTGGAAGAGGCAGGTAGATCGTATAGACCTGATAAATTGGCACGCTTCAGCTACGAATTAGCATCAATATTTAATCAGTTTTATAGGGATTGCCCCGTTCTAAAAGATCCTGAAAATAGAGATAGGAGACTTGAGATAGTTAAGGCGTTCAATTTGATATTAAAAGATGCCATGGATACATTGGGATTAGAAATAACTGAAAAATTATAATAAAAAAATTATTTATTTAAGTTTTCTTACTTGCTTTTCTTCTTTTCCGCCTTCTTTCTTCCTCCTAGATAAGCTATAGTAAGCATATGCCAAAATACCAATGGCTATAACAACCACAGCGATTATCAAAGGTAGGAGGTATGCAGGCTGAGATACCGAAACTGCTTTTGTTACCTGAGTATTTGTATTGAAAAAGCTTGGTTGGCCCACTGCATAAACTTTTATTACCATGGTATACTGGCCAGAGCTTGGCGGATAGACCACAATTGTTACATTTATAACCTTATTTGGACCGATTACAGTTGTAAAGGATTTGTTTTCAATTACTTTTCCGTTGAATGTCACCGTTATGTAATACTGACTTGCATTCTGCAATCCAACGTTCTTCAATTCTAGCTTTAGGGTAGCAGGTGATCCCTGCTCAAAGGATTTTGGATATGTAACGTTCAATATTTCTACTTCTGGCCTAACAGCAGATATAAAGAGGCTCACATTATCAAAGGAATGGTGATTTGACTGATCTGTTACTTCAAGTGAGACCTTAAATGTTCCATACTGTATAAAGGATACTTTTACCACAGACATGTTTGTTGTTACATTAGTCATGTTGTAGGCAACATTTATTGGAGCCTTTGTTCCATTGGCATAATATATAGTCCAATTGTATGATACTATGTATCCTCCATTCGGAGCGAATGACTTGGATGCGTTGAATGTTAACATCTCATATTCCTTCGCAGATGTAACAGCCTTACCCGTTGAATTGTAAATTGTAAATGCAGCTATTGGTGGGGTTGTATCATTAACATGAACTTGCAGATTCCATGTTATTGTATTACCTGCTGCATTCTCAACTGTCACATTCACGTAGAGGAATTTAGATCCAAAGGTTGGTTTTATAAAGGTGTACGTTACATTCAAACCCGTTCTCTTTGTTCCGGTGAAGTTCCAATTCAGCAATAGTGGCAGGTTGCTATTCTGGCCGTTTGGTAAAATATCTTTACTCCTAATGGCGTTGAAATAGACTGGAGCAGTCTGATTTACCCATAGTACATATGTTCCGGATGAGGAGGAGGTCTTATTGAATACTGTCTTACCTTCCTGTACAACTGTTAGTGAGAAGGTAGGAGTATTAGCATCGGAAATTATTGTGAAATTGGTCTCATTTACATTCCCACCCACGTCTGTAACCATTAACGTGGAATGATATATTCCTGCAGGTAAATTATCTGTAATATTGTATCCAGTTAGCGTTGTACCCGCTATGCTCCAATTAAATTTCATCTGCATGTAATTGTCAACCATAAGCACATTATCAAACGCAACATTGGATGCGTTTAATGTAAAGTTTCTATTTGCCGGTACAACAAATGTGAAGTTGCTGCTTGAACTATTTACAATTGGGGACTCAAAATAACCGCTCCAGCTGAACATTAATGAGGACAGTGTTATGGATGGTTTTACCCTCTGGCTTAACTTAATTGTTAACCAACCATTGAAGTTTGCATTGCTAATGCTTATAGTACCTGTGTAACCGGTAACAGTTGCAACTGTTTGGTTGATTATATTAGACCTCTCATATGCTGATGGTATATTAACAATATAATTGTAATTTATATAATTCTGTGAAACCCCGTTCTTGTTCACATAAATCTGGAGAGTGTTTGTGCTGGACACATTAATTGCCTGTGTATAATAGGCAGTATAAGTGAAAGTAAATCCATATTGCCCACCGTAATTTGATTGAGTTAGTTGTGATGAATAATTTACAATATTGTAGGAATATGAATTGAACAGTACATTGCTGACTGTCTCAGTTGGAATTGAATAATTCATTATCTCCCAGACTGTACTCTTCCCATTGCTTATCATATTCAACAGCTTCATCTGGTCGTATAGTGATCCTGCATTTGAATACGGGAGAGTTAGAAGAATTGTTGAATTTGTTATAGTTATTGACTCCTGAATCTTGAGTGATTTAAAGTTCTGTGAGAAAGTCATCACCTCAGTCTGTGGGATGATGCTCGGTGTAAGTTTAACCGTCTGGAATGAAATTCCACTGTTGCTCAGAACATTAACATTCAGGCTAGTTGGAAGATATCCTGGGCTTGATATAACAAGATAGTAGGAACCAGGCTGCATTGTCAACAGAAAGTATCCACCGGAAAAAGTCTGACTGCCCAAGAGCATTCCATTCTGGTATATTGAGACCTGCAAATTCTTGATTACAGAGCCGTTTGTGCTCGTAACATATCCAGAAATACCGTTTAAATTGCTTAAGCTTATATTGAGATAGTTGTTACCAACTGTTGGTGTTATGGCTACGGTGTAATAGGCAACAGAACCAGTATTATACTGGACAAACACTGTCTGGGAGATATTGGTTGTGCTAATAGTAAATGTGCTCCCGTTCTGAACTGAAGGCAGTTGAAGTCCAGTGGTAAGGTAAGAATACACTGACTGAGGAACTCCATTGGTTACTTTGACTATTATATTTGAGTTCACTGGAAACTTTTCCAGGGAAACGTAGTTCAATTGCTGTCCGTTATAGTATGCCCCAGACTTATTAACATCTATATTCATGGTTACATAATTATAAATCTCACCATTCAGCTTCTGGCTGGGAATATATATTATATAATTTCCCGGATATGCTGAAAATTCAACTGACGGTGAACTTAAATTTGTCTGAAGTACATTACCAGAAGGGGATTCTAAATATACCATTAATCCGCTTATGGGAACATTATTTGATATGGTTATAAACGCAAAACTTACCTGACTCGCTCCTTTTACTTGAGCATCTGCCATATAGTACATGCCACTTGCCAGGAGCAGGGCAATGGCAACCAGTGCTAAGATCTTCCCAGCTTTCCAACTCATCTTGTTACTACCTCCATTAGATTATACCGGACTGTAAATCGAATTAACTATTAAACCATTGTTATGAGCACGCCCATAACCCTAATTTTATAATAGCGGGAAGGTTAAAATTTGCACAATTCATTTAATAAATTTCAGAATCAAAAATCATGAAATAAGTGAAACTTCCTCCACTTCTACTTCTCCTACGCCATTAACACTCTTTAAGCTCTGTTCAAGTTTATCCATCAAGCCCTCTTTGTCATCCATTACAACTACAAGCTTGATTGCCTTGAGACCAAAGGCTAGATCCTCTATGTTTATACTGCCTATATAATAATCTCCCTTAACCAGAGAAGAGATTTTATCCTTAATAGAGAAAATGTCAGCTTCCTCAGATTCAGGCATAACCCTTATTGTTGCTGCGACCTTTCCCAAATTATCACGGCCCCCTGAAGCCACATTTTGGACATTCATAGGCTATGGACAATTCTCTGCAGCTGTCACATCTCGCAATCGTTTCCTGTCCGCAATTTGGACATAAAAAGAAAGTTGCACCCCTTCCTTCTAGCCCTATTCCACATGATGAACAATATTCAGGATACTCCATCTTTATCATTTCCTGTATAAATAATAGAATAAAATCTTTTCATGACTGACGCAACCGTGATAAAATTGAATTCATTATTATGTACCCCAGAAGGGCTTTTCCTTCCTTTTAATATTGATAATCTCATCTAAAACCATCTTTTCATCTAATGTGAGTTCCTCCCCCTGCAACGCCTTAACATCACTTTCATTTAAATTAGAATACAGTATGTCATTTTCCTTGACCTGTCTGCCAACAGTAACATCGTCCATGGCCACTGCAATTTCTTCACCCTGCTTTGCCTCCTCAAGAGACTGGTCACCGTTCCTCATGCTCTTTATATGGCCTAGCTCCCTACCGTCGCTCCTCATCATAGGCGTCTTTACTCTTAGAGTACCTGCTAATACTCTCACCCCAAAAATAGCAGGCTTAGATATCCTAAAGATTCTGTCAGGAAGAATTTGTATTTTTACAGGGAAGGTGATGTGCTTTCTTTTTTCTTGTAATTCTCTCTGCTTTAACATGTTTATTACTTCAACAATCTTATCCTTGATTCCATAAATTATGTTACCCTCAATGACTTCTACGCCCTCTTCCCTCACCGTGACCGGTACATTAAAGGCTACGATAATCTTATTTTCGATCTTATTGTTTGTTTTGGCATCTGTAAAATCCCTTTTTGAGACAGGACCTACTTCAGCTTTCTTAATTGGGATGTTTATTCTAGATAATTCGTATACCAAAGCTTCAAGACTGCCCACGGTATCTGCCTTAACCACAATTCCTTCAGGCTCTAGTCTAAAGGATCCCTTTATGGCGTTTTCTATTTCTTCTCTTATTTTTACCAAATCACCTTCCGCCTTTTTAAATGGGCTGCCCGGTATTATTCCTCCTTCACCCTGTAATAATAACCTAACACCAGAGGCAGCTCTAACTTCATTTACGCTCAAAAACTTATCCCTTGGATCTCTAATTTCATCAAGGGGTTTGGGCTTAAACATCCCTTTAATTCTCAGGGCCTTAACTCCATTAATGGTGCCAATCATTATAGTGTCTCCTCTCCTGAGAATCCCATTGTAGAGTATGGCGTCAGCAACCTCGCCCATCCCCCTCTCTTCTCTGACCTCTAATACAGTTCCTTCCGGAGTTTCATTTTCGTTCCTTAACTGCGATTCGAGATAAGTTTGGGCCAGGCCGCTAAGAACCATAAGTAAATCTGGAATACCATAACCGGTCTTCGCGGAGACCGGAACTATTGCAAAGTTCCTTGTAAAGTCTTGAATCCTGTCGAACCTTTCTGCACTTATACCTATTCGTGATAATTGCCCGGCGAGATCATATATTCTTTCATCTAATACCTCTACCTTCCTCTGGTCCATATTTTTCAATGAAATCAGGAACGCCCCCTTCTCTCCTGAAAATCCCTCCAATAGATCCACTTTATTGGCTGCTATGACAAAAGGTGTTTTGAATTTCTTGAGAACCTCAATAGATTCCTTAGTTTGGGGCATTATTCCCTCTCTTATATCAATAACTAATACTGCAAGATCGGCTATGGATCCTCCCCTGATCCTCAGGGAGCTAAATGATTCATGACCAGGTGTATCTATAAACAACAATCCCGGGATTTTAAAAGTTCTCTTACCGATTATATCTTTACAGATTCTATATATCTCTTCGATTGGGACTTCGGTAGCCCCTATATGCTGGGTTATACCGCCAGCCTCCCTGGCGGCGACCATTCCACCCCTGATTCTATCAAGCAGAGATGTTTTTCCGTGGTCTACATGACCTAGAACCCCAACAATGGGCTGCCTTATCCACATTTAAATTCACAACCAATTTTCATCTACCCTCTTATATTCAATGATCTCCTTTTCATCGAAGAAAATGGGTATTTCATATAAAGCAGAATTTTCCGAGTCACTTGCATGCACCAAGTTGAAGTCAATGCTCAGTGAGAAATCTCCCCTTATTGTTCCTGGCTCAGCCTTGGCACCATTAGTAGCCCCAACTAACTTTCTCGTAACTTCAATAGCGTCCTTGCCTTCCAGCACCATTGCCACTACAGGGCCCGATGTTATATAGCTTATGAGTGAATCGTAAAATGGTTTCCCTTTATGCACAGCATAATGCCTTTCCGCCTGCTCTTTGTTAACCTTCATTAGCTTCATTGCAGCGATCTTCAGCCCTTTTTCTTCAAATCTTCTTATGATTTCACCTATTTTTGCCCTCTGAACCCCGTCGGGCTTTATTAATACCAAAGTTCTCATGATACCACCTGCTCAGGACTTCTGATCTTCCAAGTTATCATTGGAACTTTCCGGTGTCTTTGCAGGGGCATTTTTATCATTAACATTCTGCTGCTCTGACTTAAGGGATCTCTTTGTTTCAGCAAACTCCTTTGTCCACCTTACCTTCCTTGGTTCCCTCCCAAGCTTAAGGTAATTTTTTTCACACTTGGATTTATCAAAGAACAGAATAGTTCCATCCTTCCTTACGAACATTTTCCCTGTTCCTGGTTCAATCTTGTTGCCGCAAAATGAGCAGTACCTGATTTCCATTCAGATCACCTAACCGACAGCTTTCTTGCTTCTCTAGCTGTCTCCCTCAGCATCAGGATGTCCCCAACTCTAACAGGACCCATAACGTTCCTCGTAAGAACCCTGCCCTGATCAGGTCCAGCAAGGACTTTAATCTTGACCTGAGTAGCCTCACCAGCCATCCCTGTTCTTCCTATTATTTCTAAGACTTCACAAGGAATGGCATCATTTTCTACCATTTCTATCACTCTTACTTCTTAATTTCTTTAAACTTATTTGTTAATTCTTCTAGCAGCTGCTTCCCATTTCCAGGCTCAATAACAGCTACTGCGGCGGCACTTTTTAGATCAAGCCTCTTTCCGAGGTCTTCCTTCTTGGCTACATATAAGTAGGGTATACCTTTCTCATCGCACAGCATGGGTAGGTGAAGCACTATCTCTGGTGGCTCGACATCTTCGGCAATAATTACCAGCTTAGCCTCTCCCCTTTCAACCACCTTAGTAACTTCGTTAGTTCCCTTCTTAACCTTTCCAGTCTCTTTGGATACTTCTACTAACTGCAGAGCCTTTTCCTTTAACTCACCTGGAGTTTCAAACTTAACATATGTTCCAACCATTTTCTTACCTCCTTCATATTTCGGTCATTGGCTTCAATGTAATCCTTTAAACTATAAATATTTTCATAGGGTCAGATTAAGCCAGGTATTTCCATGCAAATCTATGCTTCCAGAACTTGCAATAGAGTCATTATAAGGATTCAGTATATAGTAAGTGTAATTGGAGGCAGTCAGCATAAGGGAATATTTTATCCCCGAATAAAGATGAATATCAAAATCCGAAATTTTGAATATGTAATTATTCAAACTAGACGATGCATAACCTTTCAAGAAATAAGGTATGGAATCGTAAATGTTTATTGTATTATAAAATTGGAACACATATTGTGAATAATTAAAGCTAACATTGTGTAAAAATAAATTCCATTTGACAATTGGCGATTGATCTGCTTCAATATCCGTAAAATTGAAGTCAACTGGTATCATTTTCCATTTAAAGTTGTATATTTCCTCATACACCGTAGTTCCTGCATAACTTCCATTGAGTAAATCTTCATTTTTGCTAAGGGATAAATATTTGGCGCCAGTCCTTGCTATAAAACTTTTTCCATCCATTGTGAAATGTATAAATCCATTGGATGCGTTTATGAAGGCTCTATAATCACCACTTCCCAATGGGAACCACTTTGGATTGAAAACATACTTTATGCTACCATTAACAACTTCGGTATAGGAATAAGTTGCAAAGGCCTCCCCGTTAATGGTAGCGACGCCTAGTTGGTCGTAACTCCTGTTGCTGTCCCATATTGAGAATACTGAATATGTTATGTAATCGCTTTTGAAAATCGCCCTGGATATTGAAACATCAAAAGCTACGCTGCTAATATTTTCGGTTTTCCCATTGTAAATTTCCCCGATATATACATGCGTCCCCGATTCCCTTGGTGTCTGTGGAAAATAATAGGGAAGAATTATGTTCATGGAAACGTAAAGTATGCCTACCACTATGGCTATTGCGAAAATTCTGCTGATAATTTTGTAATTCATTAAAACATAATACTTAATGAGCGGAAAAAATTTTTCATAAGTTAGTATTACAGTTGAATGAGTACTTACGAACATCTACAGGATAATATAAGAAACTTGGAATTGGGGCCAATAGATACTGTGGATTTTGCATATTCCGACAAAAATACCATTATTAAGATAGAAACAGATGAATTCACATCTGTTTGCCCAAAAACGGGTTTGCCTGATTTTGCGAGGATAGAGGTAGATTACATTCCAGATAAGAAACTTATAGAATTGAAAAGCTTTAAGTTATATTTATATAAATATAGAAATCTTGGAATATTTCAGGAAAATGCTGTGAACAAAATCTTGGAGGATATAGTCAGATATGCCAACCCCAAGTTTGTTGTTGTCAGGGGGACTTTTAATATTAGGGGTGGGCTTAAGACTACAATAACCAGCAGATACCAAAAGATATAAATGTGATTTTAATAGATATCAATGTTCCCACTGGAATAGTGTTTGAAAAAATGAAAACACTGGACGACGGGGAACTATAGGGGTTATTGGGCCCCTCCCTGAGTTAGGGTGTGTCGCCCATCGATGATAAGGAGGCCAGAATTTACCCCATATCCCCAGATGGGTCAAAGGGGATGATAATGATTCCCCTTGTTACATCTGGGGAATATTTTCGATTCCTCTAATATCGATTATATCAAAGCCGTACTTCTTGAAATTTTCAACAAGATTCGACAGTGCTTCGTTTCCATACACCTTAAGTCTCATGGTGACCATCTGCCTTCCCACAGGTACTTCATATGAGAACAGCTCTGTATTCAGCTCCTCTATGCTTAATTTTAAGCTGGCTATGGTCTCCACTGCTTTCTTCAGCTCCCCTGGCCTATTATCGAGCACAAACTTTATTGTAAATTCCCTGCCTATTTTCAGCAGATTATACTCAATTATCTGAGTTAAAAGGGTCAGATCTACGTTACCTCCCGATATGAGTGCTATAGATTTCTTGCCTTTTCCATCAACCTTTCCACTTAGCAACGCTGCAACCGATGCTGCACCAGCTGGCTCGGCTACTATCTTTCCCCTTTCCAAAAGAATGAACATAGCCTCGGCAATTTCATTGTCTGAAACTGTTACAACTTCATCAACATATTTTCTAGCAAGATTGAATGTTAATTCTGATGGAGATTTTATGGCGATACCATCAGCTATTGTGGATACTGATTCCAGTTTGACAGGGAATCCGTTTTGGAAACTTAGCTTCATGGACGCAGCCTTTTCCGATTCAACCCCTATAATCTTTCCCTTGTAGCCCTTTTCTTTTAAATAAGATGAAATTCCTGAAATTAGGCCCCCTCCACCGATTGGAATTAAAACATAGTCCGAATCCATGGCTTTATCCAGTATTTCCACCCCAATGGTTCCTTGACCGGCTATAACAAATGGATTGTCAAATGCGTGTGCAAATACAAGTCCGTGGTGCCTTGCCATATCTTTTGCAAATTCCGTTGCCTCGTCAAATGTTTTACCGAAAAGAATTACATCCGCACCATAATTCTTAGTGGCTTCAACCTTTACTGGTGGTGCAAACTCTGGCATAACAATGGTTGCATGCAGGCCAAGCAGTTTAGCTGCCAATGCAACTCCTTGGCTGTGATTTCCGGCACTTGCCGCTATTACATCCTTTTTGATATTGTTGAGAAAATTATAGGCCCCCCTTATTTTAAAGGAGCCTCCCCTTTGGAGATTTTCAAGCTTAAGGAACACCTCTCCATCGATCTTTTCTGATATGGATCTGCTCCTCTCCAGAGGGGTGTACTTTATTACGCTCTTTAACTCTTCATACACTCTTTCAATATTCTTTGGGGCAATCACATCAGAGTAATCCATGTATGTTTCCCTCATCATCTATGTCAACTTCTTCTGAAATCGGGTGCTTTGGCAGGCCGGGCATTGTCATTATTTCTCCGGTTAATGGCACAGCGAATTTCACTCCTCCAGATAGCATGATATCCTGCACCTTTATGGTGAAATTCTTTGGCCACCCTAGCTTGTTCGGGTCATCGGATATGGAATATTGAGTCTTTGCCATGCACACATCGAAATCATTCAGATTGTTTTCATCAATTTCCTTCAGAACTGATAACGCTTTTTTAGAATATTCCACACCTTCTGCTCCATAGACCATTTTTGCTATCTTTTCGATCTTATCCTTGACTTTATCTGTGGGTTCATAGGTGAATTTTATTTTGACTTCCCTACCTTCATCTAAAACCTTGAGAACCTTGCTTGCCAGTTCAGCAGCTCCTACTCCACCCTTTAGGTATCCTTCATTGACTGCAAATTCTACTCCTCTGCTTTCCAATTCCTTTCTTATGTACTGAATTTCCTCTTCCTTATCATCCTTGAATTTATTCAGTGATACAACAACGGGTACACCATATCTTTTCATATTCTCAATATGATAATAAACGTTCTCCATTCCCTTAACTAAGTATTCGAATTTGTCCTCCTTCTTCATTCCTCCGTGATGCTTTATTGCCTTTATTGTGATAACTATGACCGCTAAATCAATATTGTATCCTCCCCTCCTTAATACTATATCCACAAATTTTTGAGCCCCTAAATCCGAGCCAAAACCTGCCTCTGTAACTACATAATCAGCTAGCTTTAAGGCAATTTTATCAGCCAGTACACTGTTATGACCATGTGCTATGTTTCCAAATGGACCAATGTGAACAAAGGCTGGCACACCTTCTGTGGTCTGTACCAGGTTTGGCTTTATAACATTTTTAAGAAGCGCTGCCATGGCTCCCTGGGCTTTAAGGTCCTTAGCTCTTATTTGTTTTCCTTCCTTATCGTAACCTATTATTATATTCCCCAGCATTTCCTTCAGCTGCCTGTAATTCTCAGCAAAACCCATTATAGCCATAATTTCAGATGCTGGTGTTATAAGGAATGAATCCTCCGCAAGAGCTCCCCCCTGATTTCCCATTCCAACTATGATGCTTCTCAAAGATCTATCATTCATATCAATGGTCCTCTTCCATCTTAGTTCCTTCAAGTTAAGGTTTAACTCATTGCCATGGAAAATGTGATTATTTATAAGTGCGGATAGCAGGTTATGCGCAGCTGATATCGCATGGAAATCCCCGGTGAAATTTAGATTTATTTCGTCTGATGGTAAAACCTGACATTTTCCTCCACCTGTACCTCCACCTTTGACGCCGAAGTTTGGTCCCAGGGATGGCTCCCTCAAGGTTATCATTACTTTTTTGCCGAGATATCTCAATCCCTGTGAAAGTGCTATGGTAGTTGTGGTCTTACCTTCTCCAGCTGATGTGGGATTCATTGCTGTTACAAGTATAAGTTTCCCGTTTTTTCTGTCCTTTAATCTTTCGAGAATCTTTGGATTTACTTTTGCCATGTATCTTCCATAGAACTCTAATTCACTATCTAAAATACCTATTTCCTTGGCTATTTCATTAATTTCTTTCATTCTCTCACCTCATAGATCCTCAAACATTTTTTCATACAATTTTGACAGAAGATTATCGCTTCTTTCCCTTAAAAATTTCGCCCTTTCTATAATTGGCTTTTTAAACTCCTCATCCTTTATTAATTTTAGGTTTATATTAACATTCAACAGTGAACCGTCCAAACTGGCCTTAAGGAATAGCAATGAGCAATACCCATCTGAAATTGCATTCTTGTTTCCTTTTTCTATTATTATTAGTGATTTTTCCATCATTGAAAATGCCAATTCTGCAGTCTCCAAAGGTACTAGGGTTGCATCCTTGAGTCTCAGCTGTATTTTTTCAGACCTCAGCTTCTTTTGTTCCTCCGTTTCCTTGGGCATGGACATGGCCTCTGAAAGTCTGTTGAAAGCTTCAACATCCTTGATACTCTGTAGGTAAAGAAGATTCATTACTTTCTTAGCTTCATTCTCGATGTTTACCATTGTTTCACGATGTTCTTCATAACCTTTTTTGTCTTTGGTTAGCCCTGCAACCATTGATATAAGAGCTGCTCCTGCTGCTCCTACCAATGCACTTGCGGAGCCTCCGCCAGGTGCTGGTTTATTGCTTGCAAGATCATCAAGATAGAACCTTATGCTTTGTTTATAAAGGATATCTATGAGCCGTTTCTCTATTACCTGATCTATTTTGAAGTCATAGTTTTGTAAATAGAACCTATATATTTCATTGAATGCTTCAATGGGAATCATGCCTATGAGTTCGCTTCTGGAAATCGGCATTCCCCTAGCCTGACCCTCCCTTTTGACAAATTCAAATACTTGTGGTATGGGTGTTTCTTTAAAGTTAATGAGGTTCATGGACACTTGTACCTCGTTTGTCTCTTTTAATTCAAATCCCAATGCCCTTACATTCTTAAGTCCGCCTGTCTTTTCTCTAACCCTTTTTGCAATTTCCTTTGCCCCCTTGAGATTTTTGGAGCTAAAATCAACGTTAAATGCAATGAGAAATTCCCTTGCACCTATTATGGTTGCACCTGCTTTCCCTACTACTGATGGCCCGTAATCAGGCTTGTATCTTTCATCAGTATTGATCAAAATTTTAAGTTCCTCATACTGTGTGCTCTCATTCCTAATATCAGCTAAGTTTTTCCTATAAGGGAAATTTGCTGCTTCACCATACAGATAAACTGGAATTTCAAGATTTTCGCCCACTTCCTTTCCAAGTTCTTTGGCGAGCCTAATGCAGTATTCCATTGGAGTGTTTAATAATGGAACAAATGGAACTACATCTGCCGCTCCAAATCTGGGATGTTCCCCCTTGTGCTCATCCATATCTATTATAGATGCAGCTTCTTTTATAGCTTCAAATAATGCTCCCTTTACAGACTCTCCATCTCCTACAAGCGTGATTACACTTCTGTTATGATCAGCATTCATCTCTATGTCTAATATCTCTACTGGGAATTTCTTCATGGCATTTACTATCCTATCTATCTTGCTTTTGTCCCTCCCCTCGCTGAAATTTGGAACGGACTCTACGAAATACATTTTATCACCTCATATTATTTTCATTTCTTTCCCAATTTTGTGGAATTTGTCAATTGCGAATTGGATGTCCTCTTTGGAATGTATGGCAGAAGGCATAAGCCTTATCCTAGCTGTTCCCTTCGGTACCGTTGGGTAAACTATTGGAGATGCGAAAACCCCTTCTCTGTAAAGTGCATTGCTAAATTCCACAGTCTTCTTCTCGTCACCAATTATAACTGGTGTGATGGGCGTTTTGCTATTACCTGTATTGAAACCCAATGCAGAAAGTCCTTCCTTTAATAACCTTGAGTTTTCCCACAACTTCTTAAGGAGAGAATCATCTCTTTCCATAATTTCGATGCTTTTCATAATTGCAGCTATTTCAGGTGGATTTAGGGCTGAAGAGAACAGAAATGGTCTAGCTCTTTGTTTTAAATAGTCCACAAGATCGTGTGATCCAGCAACAAATCCTCCCATAACTCCAATTGCCTTGGAAAATGTGCCCATTTCAATGTCAACCTTATCTACCAAATTGAAGTGGTCAACAATTCCCCTTCCATTCCGACCTAGTACCCCCTCACCGTGTGCATCATCCACATAGACCATTGAATCGTATTTAAGGCCCAATTCAGCTATTTCATTTAAGGGTGCAATGTCCCCATCCATGCTAAATACTCCATCAGTGACTATTAGGGCTTTTTTACCATTTCTCCTATTTTCCTTTAATTTATTCTCCAGATCTCTAGTATCTAAGTGTGAATAAACTATCTTGGTGGCTCCACTAAGTCTCACTCCATCTATTATGGATGCGTGATTGAGTTCCTCGCTGAATATAAGATCTTCCTTGCCAACTAAAGCAGGTATTGTCCCAAGGTTCGCGAGGAGGCCACCCTGATAAACTATTGAATCCTCCATGTGTTTAAATCGTGCAATTTTTTCCTCAAGCTTTATGTGAATTTCCATCGTTCCGGCAATGCTCCTAACTGCACCTGCACCAACACCGTATTCATCAACAGCTTTTTTCATTGCCTCCCTAACTTCGGGGTGGTTAGCCAACCCAAGATAATTGTTACTGCACATGTTCAGTAAATTTCTCCCGTCAATTTTCACCCATGCCCCCTGTGGACCTTGTAAAACCCTTATGGGTACATATCTACCGGATTGCTTCAGTTGATTTAATTCATCTTTCACCCAATCCATCTTGCTCATAATTGTATATTGTTTGAATGTTTATAATTGCTTTTCAATGTATTTTATTTCCCTTCATTTTTTAAAAATCGGTTAAATACTCCGTTTAATATTTGTGATAGTATTTATTTACACGTATGACTTTTGAGAAAATACTTATAACTGGTGCCTTGGGCCAAATAGGCTCAGAGCTGGATCAATATCTCTCCGAAATATTTGGTAAGGAAAGAATAATTATTTCAGATATCAAGGAAAAAAATGATCCTAGATATAAGAAGGTTGATGTAACCGACTTCAATTCCCTGAATTTCTTGGTGGAGAAATATAAAATTGATACAATCTACCATTTGGCAGCGATTTTATCCGCAACAGGGGAAAAATATCCAGATTTGGCATATCGCGTCAACGTAGATGGGCTCCATAATGTACTTGAAACAGCTAGAATAAATAAAGTATCACAGGTATTCATCCCTAGCACCATAGGTGTTTTTGGACCTGAAACACCTAGGAGGAATGTCCCCATAGAAACTATTACAAGACCCACTACCTTGTATGGAATCACAAAGGTTTTTGCCGAGCATCTGGGAAATTATTATTTTAGAAAATTTTCATTGGATGTTAGGGGAGTAAGGTTTCCTGGCCTAATTAGCTACAAGTCCCCTCCAGGCGGCGGCACAACTGATTATGCAATTGAGATGATGATAAGTGCAGTTAGAAAACAGAATTATACCTGCTTCTTAAGGGAAGATACTGTTTTACCTATGATGTATATGCCCGATGCACTTGAATCCATACTCAAATTATCCGAAGCTCCATTGGAAAGGTTAATACATCACACTGACTTTAATCTCACAAGTTTCTCATTTTCTCCTAGAGAACTGGCGCAGGAAATCTCAAATTATTATCCCGAATTTTCAGTAATATATAAACCAGATTTTAGGCAGGAAATAGCTGATTCGTGGCCAGAATCTCTAGATGCATCAGCTGCTATGAGGGAGTGGGGTTTTTCTCCAAAATATGGGTTCAAGGAAACTGTTAAGGATATGATATACCATTTGCAGGAAATTTATGGACATTAATACTTTCCTTAGAAGATCCAATTTTAATTTCTACTTACCTCAATCTTGCGAATTAAATGATTTTAGTTTCAGAGAAGAAGGTGAAAAATGGTCTACACTCAGGTTCGTTTGTGATTATAAAGGTATAAAATATAGATTTAAGGAGTTCTTCCTAGACTGGTTCTATACAGGTTACCCAAAGTCCTTAATGAAAAATTTCATGGAAACTTATTCTAGGATTATTTTTAAAAAAATTGGTGAATTCAATGTATTTTTTGGTTTAGATTACAAAAACCTTCATGCCGCAAGCATATATCATAAAGGGACGCAAATAGAAATTGAAGCTTTAAACAATTATAAAATGGAGGATTTTGAAGCATTAATCTCTGAACTTAGTGAATATGAAAATGAGAAATTGATCAATTCACCATTTCACATAAGGAGTTTTCATGCGAGGTCAAAAAAATGGGATTGGTTTGAGGAAAAAAGAATCGCATTAGCCAATTGGCATTTGCTTCCAGATAAATTTGGCCCCTATAATGTTTCCATAGGCGAGCTTAGAGACACTAAAGGTAGAATTGAATTTTTCATCTTCTCCAATGCTGATTTCTCTGATGTCATGTGGTTGGAAATGGTTGATACCAATATAGGAATTGAAAATGCCTATTACAAATTCAGAAAGGTTACCGGTATCTACAATGAAATTTTTGAAAGTGGCCTTACAGTGTTTGGGATTAGGAACCCTTTGGGGCCTGCCATAATGCAAATCAGGAGTGAAGATAAGGTTATTACTTTTACCAATAATCTTTTCAAAGATATTTGTAGTCTAGTTGAAAGGTATAATAAATCCTTGGATTTTCTCTCTTCGAACTTAGATAAAGATTTATCTGTGTTTATTATTTAATTTCATGATAATATCGGATCCTTCAGAGATTAAGAAATTACTAGATGAAAGTAAGGTTATAGCAGTAGTTGGAATGTCACCTAACCCGGAGAGAGACAGCAATAAAGTTGGAAAATACCTCATGGATATGGGATACACTGTGATACCAGTAAATCCAACGGTAAAGGAGATCTATGGACAGAAGAGCTACCCTGATCTAGAAAGCATTCCTAAGAACATCAAGGTAGATATAGTTGATGTCTTCAGGAATCCAGAAGCCTCAAAGGAAGTGATAAAAGAATCGGTAAATTTGAATCCGAGAGCAGTTTGGCTTCAACTTGGGGCAGAGAGTAAGGAGGCCATAAAATTGGCATTGGAACTCGGATTAAACATAATTTATGGAGTATGCATCATGGAAACCCACAAGAAATTGCAGAAAAATGAAGAATTTTTTATCCCGGACCTTGAAAAATTGAACTGATTTCGTATTTTATTTGCGATTTTTCATAACATATTTTGGATTAAATTTAAAAATTGGCATTAGACCTAATTATCAAAAATAGCGATAAGGTTATATATTAAAATAATATATTATCAATATGGTTGGAATAAACGACCTCGCAAGGGAAGTTGCGAAAGATGCAAACGTTTCTGTAAAAAGTGCGGAAGAGGTCATAAGGAAGGCATTCCAGAAGATTGTTGCCCACGTTGACAAGGGAGAGAAGGTTAGGATTGCCGGCTTTGGCATATTCTCAAGGAAGATGACCAAGGCCAGAACAGCCAAGAATCCAAGAACAAAGCAACCAATTAAAGTACCTGCCAAGAATAAACTGCACTTCAGTGCGTCCCAGAAAGTCAAATATAAATAAATTTATTATTTTTCCATTTTATTTTTCAAAATATTTTGCTTAATTTCAGCACTTTTCCCGAGTAGAACATTAAAATCCACCCTGTTATATAGATTAATCCAAGAATCTGATTGGTTGTGTTCATGGCTATCAGATTAATGAACTTCATCGCCGAGTAATAAAGCAGGAATAAACCCATAATCACAAGAATTACGGTTCCAACAAACCTTTCCAAATTCATCCGTGATTTTACTGACAATTCGGCAAAGAAAAGGCTTATTACTCCTGCTATGAACATTAGATAGTCCAGTTTCGGATAATTAGAAAGCAAATAGACCGAGGACATGGAAAATAGAATAAACCCCAAAATGAATAATAGACCTCTATGTCTCCTTTTCACAAAGCTATAATGCCAAGGGATAGTTTATTTTTGTGGAATAGATCATCGAATAAAATAGAGAACACCGTAGTACAATATTATTAAAGCAAATATCAGTACCGTTAGAAACGAAAATATTTTAACAAGCTCGCTGAATCTACCGGAAAGGAATTTGTTTATCCCTAGAGGGAAGACTGTTATCCACGTTATAATTCCCAGGAAAAACCCTACTGCTGATATATAGGAAAATTGATTCAGCATGAATAAACCCACTGTTATCCACCATGTTATCTGAAATGGATTAGTGAGGCCCATTGTAAGTCCAACAAAGAAATTTCCAGATATCTTCTTAGATGGCATTTTTGACCGTAATATACCTAGAGAAAGATATAGTAAATAGAATCCACCTATGAGGTAGAGTATGTGCAGAAAGGTCAATGTGATGTACTTCTTAATCTGGAACATTATAATGAAGAAAATTAAATCAGCGGTCATGGCACCGGCGCCCACAGAGGTACCGTGTAGTTTCGACTTCAAAGATTCATTGGCTATCATTGCATTAACTGGTCCTGGAGGAGCAGCCAGCGATATACCCAGTAAGTATCCGAAGAGAAGGAAATATATTGGAATTTCTACCATTGCGCTAAAAATTGTTTAGATATAATTAACCTTATCGCATAAAAATTTAAAATTTAGCATTGGAAACATTAATATAATAAACAATATTTATTTGTGATGTCTGATCATTCTTTAGATGGGAGCAAGCGAAATCGGTTGATTATCATAACTTCCGCTGTCCTGACAATTATACCCTTTATAGCATTGATTGATATACCATTCTACAACAGAACCAATCCTGAGCTAGGTGGATTGCCTTTCTTCTATTGGTACCAGATCTTATGGCTTTTTTTAGCTGCAGCCTTGTTTGCAACCGCTGGTGTACTATACAATAGATACGGAGGTGAGTAAATGCTACAATTAGCCGGCATAATTACTTTTGCAGTATTATTTGCCGTTTTCCTCTTGTTGGGTTTCTATGGAAGGTTTTGGAGAAAGGGAGACCTTTCAAAATTGGATGAATGGGCTCTTGGTGGCAGAAGATTCGGAGCGTTCATAGTATGGTTCCTAGTAGGTGCGGATCTCTATACTGCTTATACTTTTATTGCAATACCTTCCTCAGTATTTAGCATTGGCGCAATTTACTTCTTTGCCGTTCCTTACGTCGCAGTAACATTTGGTATAGCTATGTGGGCTATGCCAAAACTTTGGAAAGTTTCAAAGAAAGAGGGTCACGTCACTGGAGCTGACTTTGTTAGAAAACATTTCAACAGCAGGTCATTGGCCATTTTGGTAGCATTAGTTGGAATAGTAGCTGAACTGCCATATATTGCATTGCAGATTGTGGGCATGCTTTCAGTTATGTTTGTAATGCTATATGGTCTGGGGAGCATTAAACTCGTATCCGACCTAGCACTGATACTTTCATTCTTGATCCTGGCAGTATTCACTTACTTCAGTGGATTGAGAGGAGCAACTCTTACAGCTATTTTCAAGGATGCTTTGATACTTTTTACTGTGGCCCTAGTTATAATTGTAGCAGTACTTAATATTGGTTTTACCAAATCATTCCAGAGTTTGCCAGTAAAATACTATCATCTATTGCCATTGCAAGTTAATGCATATTGGAGTCTTTTCCTTATGAGTGCTCTGGCCCTTTACTTATATCCTCATGCTATAACTGGTTCCCTCAGTGCAAAAGATCCAAAATCCTTGAGGATCAGTCAATCACTTCTACCACTTTACGGAGTGGGTCTAGCCCTACTGGCTCTATTTGGTATACTGGTATATGGTAGCTCATCAGCTCATGCATTCCTGCTAAAGATACCGGCAGCCTCAAGAGGAACTTATGTAGTACCTGCTCTGATATTCTACTCTCTGCCATCCTGGTTAACGGGCGTTGCATTTTTAGGTATATTCATTGGTGGTCTAGTTCCGGCTTCCATAATGGCCATATCCCAGAGCAACCTCCTTACAAGAAATATAATAAAAGAGATAAAACCCAATTTAACATCTAAGGGGGAAGCTTTGGTTGCAAAGGTGGGCACTATAGTTTTCCTATTCCTGGCCTTAGGTTTTGTTTTCCTATTCCCACTCTCCTATTCAGTTCAGTTACAACTCCTGGGTGGAATTTTAATATTGCAGACCCTGCCTTCCATATTCTTGGGATTGATAACGAATAAACTCAATAAGTATGGTCTAATGGCTGGGCTAATCGTCGGGATTGGGTATGGCCTTTATTTGATGGAAGAAGCGAACCATTTCAAAACATGGACAACGACTTTGATAACTCTGCCGCCATTCAATTTCCCCTTATTCATTGGACTCATTGCGCTAGTTGCGAACCTTGTAGTTGTCCTAGTAATCTCACTTATAGCGCTCCCATTTACCAATAAAAATGCAGTTGTAGAAAATTAAGTATTTTCATTAATTTTTTTGAAATTTTTAAATAGTTTAAATCTTAAAATTACAATTCCATAATTAGCCTTTCCACAGCCCTAGTGCAAATCCTATTATGAATACAATAAAATCCGTGCCAAGTGAGGGCATATTCGAATACATTATTGAAAAATGTTTATTGAATTCATAGAATATAATATGTAAAACACTATAATAAGATATGTTGGCAAAGTGTATACCTGCATATGACAATATCAGTACTGCAATTATAAATAGAATTATAGATACCACTCCCTTCTTTATTGCTAGCCCCAGAAACAGCCCACCAAAGAACAAGAGGATTATTGTAAGGACATCCATCGGGAACCTATTAACATTCCATATTTAAATAATGATCAATGTTATACAAATTTGATATCCCCTTTCAATTAAAACTCTGGCATGCTATTAATGATTCAAAAGAATTCAAAAAGATTAGTTTCTAATTTCCTTTTCAGCCAGTATTATTGTAATCAATACCACCAATATTGTTGTCGATATCAAATAGATTAAGTTATTCAATACTGTGCTCCATTGTGCTCCTGATAATTTGCCGTTTATTACTAGAGTCCTTATTATGACGGCAGACCAGGAGACTGGATTATATTGTGCTATATCTCCTATCCAAGGTGCCATCAAGTTCTTTGGAAATAAAGCGTAGCTTGCAAACATGAGTGGTAGATTAACCAGGTTAACAATTCCCATTATTGTTTCTTGTCTGGTTATTCTTATGGCTATTGCAGAAAATAATGATGCAAAAAGAATTCCAATTAACAATACTGTCAGTGCAATTATGAAGACATCAATAATATTGAAACCCTTTGGCAATATTAGACCTGAAGGAAGTAACAGAGCTGCTACAAACAATATTAGAACCTGAACCATTATTCTAACTGTCGCACCTAGAACCTTGGACATAACAATGGAACTCCTTCTTATTGGTGAGGCCAAGAACCTGCTTAATGGACCTAATCTTCTGTCCCATATAATATTCATTCCTGCAAACATTCCGGTAAATAGTGCCGTAGTTGTAGCTATACCACCAATAATGAAAGTTATGTAGTCGGGAGCTCCTTGCAATATATAGAATGAATACTGTGGGACGGCTCTAGTTATGTCAAAAGCACTTCCGAACAATGCTATCCAAAATAGAGGTTGCAAGAGACCGACAACGAAGAAAATTGGATTTCTGTACCATTTCTTAATTTCTCTCATTGTGAGTGGAATTAAGCCGCTCACCTTCTCAGCCTCCTCATCATTAGCATCATTTTCCTTGAATCTGAATCTCCTTCCTCTTCAGGCAAACTCCTTCCCACATATTCTAGGAAAACTGTGTCCAAGGATGGTTTTTCCACCTGTATTCTTATAGGTTCAAGATTGGATTGCTTCAGTATACTCAGAATAATCTGAGAATCTTTCGAGAAATCAGATGATTTTATTTTTATTGTGAGCTCAGTAATTCTTGAAGCTTTATATGATTTCAAAATATCTGCTGCTTGCAAAGCTTCTTTGCCATACTTGAATGTTAGCATAACTATATCACCCCCTATGCTCTTTTTTAATTCTTCTGGAGTGCCTGTTACTACTATTTTACCCTTGTTAATAATGGATAGACGATTTGAGAGGGCATCCACCTCTTCCAGATAATGGCTAGTTAGAATGATTGTTATATTCTGAAGTTGCTGGATATTCCTGATGTATTCCCACATCAGTGATCTTGTCTGGACGTCAAGCCCTAGAGTAGGTTCATCCAGGAAAAGCACTTTGGGATTATGAACTAGGCCCATTATTAATTCAAGTCTTCGCCTCATTCCACCAGAATATTGCCCCACCGGCTTATTTATGGCATCCTTTAAATCTACCAATTTTACAAGTCTATCAATACTTTCCTTTGCCCTTCCATATGGTACATTATAGAATCTTGAAACCATCAATAGATTTTCTATTCCAGTTAAATCCTCATCAGCAGTAAGATCCTGAGGAACTATTCCAACATTCCTCCTAACCATCATGGATTCCTTTATAATATCGAAACCGGCCACCTTGGCAGTGCCTTCCGTAGGTTTTAATGCCGTAGTTAGCATCTTTATTGTAGTTGTCTTCCCGGCTCCATTAGGCCCTAATAGACCATATATTTCCCCCTCATTTATCTGTAGATTTATCTTATCAACGGCTTTTATTCCATTTGAATAAAACTTCGTAAGATTGAAAGTTTCAACTGAATACATTCAATTCACCCTCCTGCTAATATCTGAGTCATTTGACTTATAGAATGAAGCCATTCCAATTTCTATAGATTGATCAGTTAACCTTATTGTATGAGAATTTCGCTTAGCGATTTCAAGAATATTCCTTCTTTTAAGATAGGTCGCTGAAAAATTTGGTAAGATATCATATTCCGCTTTGGTTATTGCATTAAATCTGTAGGTTGAAGAGTAAGAATCTCTATGATCTATTTTGTATCTAATTATAAGTCTTTGTCCATTTTCTCCGATATCTAAGCAAATTTTCGAATACTCTGCAATGCCATTTACGTTTTTCATAGCGTGATTATCTTGAATTCTGTAAATTGTGATGCCTCTTAATGGTAGTGAACGTTCTCCATCTTTGTCTTTATATCCTTTAACTGAAAGATTCATTGAAATAAAAGTATGATTACGAATATATGATTTATCCATCATAAATTACTACAAATTCCATGAGGTATTTCATAAATTGTGAAATTGATACTAATGAGGCATGGAGAATACGACAGGAATTTACCGGAAAAACCTCTATCAACTCACGGAATCGACAGGTTGTTAAAATCCGTTGAGATACTAAAGAATATTTTCAGAAGGGAAGATTATGAGGTATTTTCAAGCCCGGCAAAAAGATGTATTCAGACCTCAAGCTATATAATAGATGCTTCTAGAATTAGGATTTCTGACTCATTGGATGAGAAAAGCAGTTACAATGAAGTGGACTCCTTTTTAGATGATTTGTTGGCTAAAGGAATAAACTCTATTTTGGTTACTCATAAACCTCAGATTGATATTATTCTCCATAAATTGGATTTGTGTGATGTGGACCTGGAACCTTCTGGCTTTATCTATTTGGAAATTATGGAGGAGCCCAAGATAATTGCTGTGATACAACCATCCATCATTTACTCGAACACGTGTTCGAAAGATATATGATTGACAATTAGATATGTACATTATGAAGCCGGTCTTGATAGTTGTTGATATGGTAAATGAATTCGTACGTGGAAGGCTGAGTACGGAGCAATCTAAGGCCGTTGTAGAGCCATCTGTTTTGGCTGTGGGTAATTTTAGAAGATTTGGAGAAAAAATAGTTTATCTTAAAGATTCTCATACTCCTCTAGATTTCGAACTTGATGTCTGGGGTAACCATTCTATGGAAAATGATCCCTCTTCAGAGATAATTGATGAATTGAAACCGGAAAAAGGAGATATAGTTATCAATAAACATACGTATAGCGGTTTTTATGGGACTATTTTAGACAATTATCTAAGAGCACTTAATGCCAATTCACTGTTTTTCATAGGTCTTGATGCAGATATATGCGTCAGGCACACTGTGGCCGATGCATTTTTCAGAGGATATAGGACATTCGTTATCAAGGAGGCAGTGGCAGCATACATAGATAAAAACTGGGAAAATTATTATAAGAAAGTCTATGGAACTGAGGTTATATCAATTAACCAGTTAGAAAATATTTTAAAAGCAAACAAGGCTATGGAAATATTGCCTCCACAATGAACTCAACTGGGTATGTTCCCTCTGGCAGCTTTGGATCTACTAGAATCCTAAAGGGGATACCACGATAGGGGCATCTTGCTTCGATTTCGTATACTGTGATCTCCATTAATTTTCCATTAACATTTTCAATTGTTTTAGCCATGTTGAAGTAAGGTTTACCATCCTCCGGAGGAGTGGTATCATACTTTACAGTAACCTTGTAATTATGTAGGAAATTGCAAAGTGGACATTTTACAGCATTCAAAGTAAGTTCTGTGGCGTTCGTATTTCCGGATTGTTTCTATATACTTATATTTTAAAAAGTTTGAAGCGGCCCCAAAAAGATAAACTTTAGATTAAATTATCTCATTTGATGAAATCCAAAATAATTGTAACCCTGGGCCCATCCATTATGGATCATGAAAAGCTCCTTCAACTCAGAAATTTAGGCATAAAAAATTTTAGATTTAACAGTGCACACATGGATATTGCAGATATAGGTAATTACATAAGATTAATACAAGGAGCCTATGAATCGAGAAATGAATTTGCGGTTATGATTGATTTAAAGGGCCCAGAATTAAGGGCTAACGATTTCCCCAAAGGGCAATTTCAGATTTTTAAGGGCTATAAATACAAAATAGGTGAGAAAGGAGATATTCAATTAAACAACAATGAAATACTTAAGCAGCTTAATGCAGGTGACATTATCTATCTTAATGATGGAAAGATAAGGCTTAGGGTTATAGGCAATGATGATAACCTTATAATATCTGAATCCTTGGACAATGGAATTTTGAGATCAAAAGCAAGAGTCAATGTACCCGGAATAAAATTGGATTTAGGTTCCTTAACGGAAAGGGATAAGCAATTCCTGCGGGAAGGAGTGAATCAAGGTGTAGACTTTTTTGCATTATCTTTTACCCAGGATGAAGAAGATGTAAAATCTCTGAGAGATATTATAACTGAATTCGGTGGCAACCAATTGGTTGTTGCAAAGATTGAAACTGCAATTGGGGTAAAAAATTCTTCAAATATATCTAGGTATAGTGATTTTGTAATGGTAGCCCGAGGAGATTTGGGAGTAGAATTACCATTAAATGAGGTTGCTGTAGCTCAAAAAAGGATTACTCAAGAGGTAAAGAGGATGGGTAAGCAGGTTATACTGGCCACACAGATACTGGAGTCTATGGTTCTGAGGGATGAGCCCACAAGAGCTGAAGTATCCGATATAACCAATGCAGTTTATGATGGAGTTGATTCCTTTTTGCTCACGGATGAAACTGCAATTGGTAACTATCCTATAGAGGCAGTAAAGTTCCTGATTGATACCATAAATTACTCCGAGGAGTTCCAAAGTTTCAAGGCAAATGTGGAAAATTATGATTACAACCCAATCTCCTTCTCCATGGGAGAGTCTGCGTCTCTTATAAGCGATAATCTGGGAATTGACATTGTGGCATTTACCAAGAACGGTTCCACAATTAAGATAATTTCATCCTTGAGACCACGAAATAATATTTACGGAATCACCTACAATGAGGGATTATATAGACAGATGCTCGCATACCATAATGTAACCCCTGTTCTCGTAAATTTCAATGAAAACAATGACGTTTCAGCATATGTTAAAGAAATATCAGAAAAGATAGCATTTGAGAAGGGTAGGAAGTTCGTTATTGTATCTGGAGAAGACTATTTTATATTCGGTGGGACAAATGATGTTAAGATACACATAAATGGTGAATTTATAGGCCGAGGACAGTATAGGGGCAAAACGTTATGTGGTGAGTTTGGTAAGCATATTGTCCAATATACAGAGAATTTACCCAATGAAGCCAAGATTGTCCTATTCCAGTTTGAACCACCCAACAGCTTGAAGGATAGATTAATCGAGAGGGGTATAGGCATATGCACTAATTTTAATTTCAAATTTATTCCAGAGGATGGAAAAAATGTTTGTTTAGATGGGGAAACTGGGATATTATATTGTTGAATGAAGGGTATAATCAAAAAAATTTATACTTTAATCTTCTATATTCGAGCATGGATGTGTTTGATCTTCGCATTTTAAAAATTCTTCAAGAGGATGCAAATCTTTCTCTAAAGGAAATAGGTTTAAAGGTCGGATTATTTTCCCCTTCTGCCATAAGCAAGAGGATAAAGAACTTACAGGAACAGGGATACATTAAAAGAATTAGGGCTGAAATTGATTATACAAAGCTTGGTTTTGGGTTCCAAACATTAACCATGATAAGGGGTAAATACGGACCAAACTATAAGGATATAATCGCATCCAAGCTCAAAGAAATTCCAGGGGTTGTATCAATCTATTTTCTATTGGGTGATGTAGATTTTATTATCTATACAATCACAAAGAATAAGGATGAATACACCAAAATTCTTGATAAACTATCATCCATACCTGAGATAGAACGATCGGACACAAGAACCATATTGGAAATACATAAAGAAATGGATTTCTCCTTTATCAATTTTGTAGAAGAAAGCTCCAACAGCCAACTATAAATATTTTTTCTTTATAGAAAAATTACCTGAAAGTATTAAACTTCACGCACCTTTCAATATATTCCCATTTCTTAACTTGTATATGATTATTTACCATTATGGGTCAAAACACATTCAAGGACATTGACAATGTACCTTTAGGACTACAACACCTGAAGATATGGTTTACCTCGGGCATGGGTTTTTTCACTGATGCCTACGACCTGTTCATAATAGGTATAGTGTTAATATTGTTGGAGGGCAACTATGGCACAAGTATACACATATCTGCAGGAAATGCCCTAGTAGGTGGCGGCCTAATTGGCTCATCTGCCATAATTGCTGCTATAATAGGCCAGCTTATGTGGGGTACCCTAGCCGATAAATTTGGAAGGAAGTCAATATATGGAATAGAAGCAACAATTCTTGCTCTTGGTGCAATATTGAGTGCATTTGCCTGGAATTATTGGTCCCTTTTTGCATTCAGATTTATCCTTGGTATAGGAATTGGGGGAGACTATCCAGTGAGTGCCACCATTATGAGTGAGTATGCTAACGTCAAGGATAGAGGAAAGCTTATTGCCTTGGTATTTGCCAATCAAGGTATAGGTTCCCTAACTGCTGTTGCAGTTGGCCTGGGAAGTGTAGCCGCACTGCCCCCAGAATTAGCATGGAGGCTTATGCTTGGTTTTGGTGCAATTCCAGCAATGGCAGTGATCTATTTAAGAAGGAAATTGCCAGAAACTCCAAGGTATTCTGCATACGTTTTAAAAGATAAGGAGAAGGCGGAAAGAGCCGCAAAATTTGTCAAGTCAGATGCAAATGTCTCTGTGATAAGCGAAACAAAGGTAAACAACTTTAAAACATTCATATCCAATTACTGGAAAATGTTAATAGTTACTGCTGGAAGCTGGTTCATATTGGATATAGCATTCTATGGAACTGGAATATTCTCGGGACCTATAACATCCCAGATCATTCCACCTCACTCTCTTGAACAGAAAATAGTGTTGGCTGGAGTTCCATTCATGGTGGGTTTCTTCGGGTATTTTACCGCAGTGGCACTTATTGATAAATTGGGTAGAAAGACTCTGCAGATCCTGGGGTTCTTTGGAATGGCTATACTGTATTTCATAGTATCCTCCGAGATGCTTACAAAGGGAACCAAGATAACTGGATTTTTGCTCCCAGTGAATTTAATGTTCTTCATCTACGCATTGACCTTCTTCTTCATAGATTTCGGACCAAATACAACCACATTCATAATTCCTGCTGAAATATATCCTGTTAAATTTAGAACTACGGGACATGGAATTTCAGCAGCAGCTGGAAAGGCCGGTGCAGCCATAACTACATTCTACTTCACCTATTTACTTCTCCAATACGGCTTAAAAGAGGTACTCATGGGACTGGCAGTCATATCACTGATTGGTGGATTACTATCCTTTGGCCTTAAGGAAACCAAGAACACATCCCTGGAAGAGATAACCGAAGAAAATCTAAAATCCACTTCTGAAAGTGCTCCCAGCTGAAATCTTAAATTTTGTTGATTTTTTAATTTATTTGATTCCCTATGCTTATTTTTCCATAATGAAGTAAAAGAATAAATTTACTCCTTTTGACCATATATTTGATAGTACCAGCTCTTCCTTACTTTCCCTGTAAGATCCACATACACATGCTTTAGAACCGTAAATTCCTCCAGTGCATATTTGGATGTTGACGCGCCGTATCCTGATTTCCTCATTGGTGACCACGGTAGTTCTGAGGGAATGGGTGCATGATCATTAATCCATACTGTACCAAACCTTAGGTCTTTTGCGACATTCATGGCCTTCTTTACATCCTTTGTCCACACAGAAGACCCAAGGCCATATATTACATCATTTGCTTTCTCAATTACCTCCTCATATGTGTTAAACTTTAAAATTACAGGAACCGGTCCGAAAATTTCTTCCTGCACAATCTTTGATTTGTTGTTTTCCGTATAAATCAGTGTTGGTCTTATGAAAAATCCATCTCCAAGGGAAAATGAAGACCCATCTAATAGCACTTCTCCATCCTTCTTGCCAATTTCTATATATTCCTTCACTTTTTTGAGCTGCTCTTTCGATATCATCGGTCCGATATCTGTTTTAGGATCCTTTGGATCTCCAACTACCACATTATTCAATTTCTTTATCAATAGGTCTTTGAATTTATCAAATACCTTCTCATGGACGTAAATCCTTGTAGCTGCAGAGCAGTCCTGACCATTATTTATAAGACTCCCAACGACTGCACCCTCAGTTGCCGCATCGATGTCTGCGTCATCAAATACTATGAATGGAGCCTTTCCACCCAATTCAAGTGATAATCTCTTAACGGATGATGATGCAACTTCGCTTATCCTCTTACCAACTTCATTGGAACCTGTAAATGCTATCATATCTACCTTTTCATTTCTCGCAATCTCCTCCCCTACTGTTTTTCCGGGACCTGTTACGACATTAAATACTCCCCTTGGAAAACCGATCTGCTTAATTAGATCGGCTAGCATTAAGGTAGTCAAAGGTGTATATGATGCTGGTTTTATTACCACAGTATTGCCGGCAGCTAGTGCTGAAATTGCCCTCCAGCCCGCCATCATTATTGGATAATTCCAAGGAGTTATGGCTCCCACGACTCCAACAGGCTCTCTTCTGAGTATGCTCGTACCTTCTGAAATATATTCATTGGCCGCGATCCCCTCGATTATCCTTGATGCACCTGCATAGAATTTGAAATTATCTACAGTATAAGCTATATCGTAATCGTAAACCTGCTTTACAGGTTTCCCAGTATTTTCAGTTTCGGCTGTTGAAAACTCCTGCATCCTGTCCTCAAGTGCCTTGGCTAGCTTAAAAATGTATTCAGCCCTAACACCTGGGGGCAATCTTGGCCACTCCCCCTTATCAAAGGCTTCTCGGGCTGCTTCAATAGCCTTCTTTGTATCATTTGTAGTGGCTTTTTGTATATAAGCAATAGGCTGTCCTGTTGCAGGATTCACAACAGGTTCTGTTTCCTCGCTCTCTGATTTTACCCATTCGTTATTTATGAATAATCCCCAGACTTTCAAATCCTTTGACATGATTGAATACTCCTAAAAACTTAATAAGAATAACGGTTATGATCCAAAATTGTCGCAGAGGAAAAAAATTTTCTCCATTTGTAATATTCAGGAAAAATTATTTCTAAGTGCCTCGGTTTACTTTAGCATATTCTTCCCTTCTGGATTCCTCATAAAGCCAGCATTTGACATATCTGGCATTCAACTGTATCAATGGTGGATCACTTCTGCATACATCCATTTTGAACCTGCATGAATTTAGATATATGCACCCGTTCCTTTCGGGTTCTCCCATCTCTAATTCAGACTCAAAACCTGAGGTTCCCTCTATTGTGATATTGGCATTCATTAGATCTTTTGTATAGGGATGCAATGGATTTTCATAAGCATCCTTTACCTCACTTATTTCAAGCATCCTTCCGTAGTACAGCACTCCCAGACGATCGCACATATATTTTATCACGTTGAAATCATGAGTAATGAAAATGTAAGTCAAATTAAGTTCTTTCTTCAAGTTTTGCAGCAAGTTCAGTATCTGTGCTTGGATTGATACGTCTAATGAGCTTGTAGGTTCATCCAATATAAGTATTTTCTTAGGTGATATTATGGCCCTCGCAAGGCTTACCCTTTGCTTTTCCCCTCCACTCAATTCACTAGGGTATGAATAGAGCTTGGATTCATTCAATCCTACCTTTTTAGCTATCTCTAATACCTTACTCTTTTTCTCTTCCTTTGTATACTTCTCTTCAAAGTTGAGACCCTCCAATATTATATCAAATATTCTCAACTTCGGGTTCAATGAACCTACCGGATCCTGGAATATGATTCCAACGTTTTTTCTTAGAAATATAAGGTCTGACTTTCTGTTGAAATTTATCTTTCTGCCAAGTAGATAAATTTCACCACCAGATGGATAATTTATACCCACTAAAGTTTTGGCAATTGTTGACTTTCCTGATCCAGTTTCACCCACAATACCAAATGTCTCACCCTCTACTATAGAAAATGATACTTTATCTATGACCGTTTTGAATTTTTCTTCCTTAGGGGAAAAAAGCTTGCTCTTTACGGGGAATTTAACCTCCAGGTCTCGTACTTCTAATATCTTATTTTCCATCATATAGCCAACAGAGCACCTCCCTGTCTTCTACTATCTTTCTAGATGGTTCCTCCTTTCTGCATATATCCATAGCCACTGGGCACCTAGGATGGAATGGACATCCAGAAGGAAGGTTAGAAATATCTGGGGGATTTCCCTCGGTTACCCTGAGGGGACCTGAATCTTTGTAACCAGATGGCACAGAATCTCTGAGCATTTTTGAATATGGATGCAGCGGATTTCTTATGACCTGTTCCTTAGTACCGGATTCCACAATCTTTCCTGCATACATTACATACATTCTATCTGCCATGTTTGCAGCAACAGCTAAATCATGAGTAATTATCAAGAGCGTTGTTCCAAATTCACTCCTGAGTTTCAACAGAAGCTGGATGATTTTTCTTTGAACCAATAGATCTAAACCTGTGGTTGGTTCATCCAAGATTAGCAATTTAGGCTTCTGAATCATTGACATAGCTATGGCGACCCTCTGTCTCATTCCGCCACTGAGTTGATGGGGGTAACTATTCAAGACCCTCTCAGCATCCCTTATCATAAGATCGGAAAGTATTTTCTTCAATTCCTCCTCGATTTCTTTCTTTTTCATATGAAGTCCTTGAACTTCTATGGATTCCTCAAGCTGTTTCCTTATTGTATACACTGGATTAAGTGATACTAATGGCTCTTGGAAAACCATATTGATTCCTTGACCTCTGAAATTTATTCTTTCTTTTTGCGGAAAAATTTTCACTCCTTCAAAAAATATTTCTCCGGATTCTATGAAAACAGGAGGAGTGTCTAATACACCTATTATGGCCTGTGCCAGAGTGGTCTTGCCTGATCCGCTTTCCCCAACTATTGCGGTTACCTCTCCTCTTTTCAATTTTAAATCGACACCTCGCAGTACCTCCACTCTCTTGTCTATGGTTTCAATTGAGACCCTTAGATTCTTTACCTCCAGTATGAGATCGTTCAAATTTTTCTCACTTGAAATATCTCTTGGTAAATTAATCATATGGGTCTTCTAATTTTTAATTTACATCATACATTTCTTCAGTTGAAATTTTGATATCCCTCTTGGCCAGCTCTTGGAAGAATTGTTTTGTAGGAACAATTTGTTCGGGAGGTTTCACACCTTTTCCTTTAATAGTTCCATTGAGAATCATTTGAGCTGCAATGCTCGCTGGAACACCTACTTCTTTCTGTGATGCGGAGACCTTCCACCTCTCATCATATTTGAAATACGCATACACCCTTATAGTCTTCCTCTTACCTGCATCGATGCCATTTAACTCCACCACTGTTACTTCATAATCCTTTATCTGCAGATCGGGTGGGGGATAAAGCATCCCCTGTTCCTTTAAGAATTCAAATAAGAACTCTCTTGGCGATATTTCAGCACCTTTAAAATTAACTTTTTCTTTCTTTCCAAAACCGATATCACTGAGGAATTTCAGTTTTTCGATGTCTGGGCTTCCTTCTAACCACTCTACATATTTTACTCCTTTTTCTGCAAAACTTTCAGGTATTGTTGCTAATTCCGAATGTACCGTTCTAAAGACCCTTACCTTTCCAACTTCCCAACCAAAGTCAAATTCTTCGCTGTTTGAGAAAGGCGGGGCCGTTTTTATGCCATTATCATAATAGACCGCCTGAAGCGTAAATTCATCAAAGAGGGTCATTGGGGACCATGTGAAGAATAGCTTTGGATAATTAGTTTTATCAACCCACGCGTCCCTAATTTTAATGTTTTCTATTTTGTCTAGCTTCGATGCGCCATAACTGGCCATAACATTAGAAATCCCAGGCTGAGCCCCCATCCCAACTATGGCAAGTATATTTTGATTCTTAAATTCCTGATCTAGTTTTAGCTGTTCAAGAGTTGTGTAATAGAGACCACCTAAGTCAATATAATTAACCCTTGCTTCAAGGGCTGCCTTCATTATATCAACGTTATAATAATATTGCACTGCATTGATAAGTACGTCAACCCCTTTAATCGCCCTTACCAAAGATGCTGTATCTCTGGCATCAACCTGTACGAATCTAATTTTTGGGTTATTGAATTCTATATTTTTATTAATATCTAAAACCCTTATTTCATCCAAAGATGGATTTTCTAGAAGGTCATATACTGAGCATCTCCCAGTCATTCCTGTCCCGCCCAAAACTGCAACCTTCATATTACTATATTAAAATCATTTAATATAAGATTTGCGTCATTATGATGAAAAATATTTTAATTATGACATTTAATTTGGTATATTTTCCATAAATATAACCAAAAATGAGGAAAAGATAATATACCCAATTAAGATAATGTTTACGAGTATAAAAATTGGATGTGAGATTATGGAGGAATCAAATAATGATTCCAATAGTATTGTGAATATGCCTGAAAAGATAAGAAATTATAGCACCAAGAGATCGATGAATCTCTTCAAGAAAGCTAAGAAGTTAATCCCAACAGGAGCCAGCTCCCTAATGAGGACCAGCTCCTGGGACCCATACCCAATTTACATAAAGGGGGGTAAGGGGACTAGAATATGGGACGTTGATGGAAATCAGTATATTGATTTCCTTATGGCTTTCGGACCCATAATAAACGGACATGCCAACGAAAAGATAAATGGAGCAGTGAAGAGATATTTGAAGAACGGAAGCCTGTTTGGGGCCCCCAATGAATATGAGATAAAATTGGCAAAGGAATTTAAAAAATTTGTTAAAACACAGGATATGGTTATATTTGCCCTGAGCGGTAGCGATGCGACATTCAACGCCCTAAGGATTGCAAGAGCCGCAACAGGGAAAGACATGGTCCTCAAATTTGAAGGACATTATCATGGACTGCATGATTATGCTGCGGTATCTGTGGAAGCTCCACCACCGGTAGCAGGATTAAGATGGTTCCCCAAGTCTTTGCCATATTCAGCTGGTATACCATCAGAGGTTATGGATACAGTTGTGGTAGCATCATGGAATGATCTGGAATCTCTAAGCAGAATTCTTAAAATCAGAGGAAACGAAATTGGTGCCATAATAATGGAACCAATAATGGCCAATTCCACTGTTATTACACCAGAGGATGATTACTTGAAGGGGGTCAGGGAACTGGCTGATGAATATAATATTCTGCTGATATTCGATGAAGTCATAACAGGATTCAGAGTAAGCGAGGGTGGAGCCCAGAAACTGTATGGAGTTACACCGGACCTTTCAACGTGGGCAAAAGCATTGGGAAATGGGTATCCAATCTCAGCCATTGCTGGAAAGAAAGAATATATGGAACTCATAGGAAATGGCGTTGGTTACGGCGGTACTTATTATGGGAATCCTATATCCCTCGTAGCGGCCTACGAAAATCTAAGGCTTCTGGAGGCAAACGATTTCCAGGCTTACTCACATTTGGCAAGAATCACTAGGCGCCTTGGCAGAGGCATAGAAGAAGTTGCTGAAACATTAAATGAAAACATATACGTTAACTATGAAACTGGAGTTTTGTCCTTCGTATTCACAAATTTGAGGAAAATATCCAATTATAGGGATAGCATAAACATAGATTGGAATAAATACAAATCAATCCAAGGAAAAATGTTGCAAAGGGGCTTCTACTATCATCCAGACAGTGCTGAAAGGATCCCTCCATCGGTTGCTCATACAGAAGAGGATGTTGATAATTTCGTAGTAGCACTGGAGGATTCAATCAAGGAGTACAATAGAGAGAATTAAATTTAGATGTGATTTATTTTTCAATAATTTTTTCCATTATTTAACAGCAGCATTTAATTATTTTCCAATATTTGGAAGAATTAATATACTTATTTTCAATTTATAAGTATGCCAGAACTTGAAGGTCTGGATCCGGCAGAAATCTCCTCAAAATATACTTTCGGAACATGGAGAAAGCAGGGGGGATGGATGCCACTATTGGCAACTAAAGCCTACGATTCATATTTTGAGGATGCCAGGGGGAATAAGTATTTGGATTTCTCCTCGCAATTGATGTGTTCCAATTTGGGGCATTCCAATAAGAGAATTATAGATGCCGTTACCCAGCAAATGCAAACCTTAGAATATGTACAACCGGGTTATGCGACAGAAATTAGGGCTAAAGTTGCTTTGGAATTAAAAGAAATACTCCCTGGGAATTTGATAAAATACTTTTTTGGGTCATCTGGCACAGAGGCTAACGAAGCGGCAATTAAAATGATAAGATTGTTCCATAAGAATGATAGAAAGATAAAGATAATTTCCAATTACAATTCATATCATGGTTCCACCATGGGAAGCGTTACTTTAACCGGAGACTTCAGGAGAATTATGGTGGATACGGAGTACTTCTCAAGCCATGTAATCCATGGCCCGCCTCCATATTGTTATCGTTGTCCTTTCAAGTTAAAATATCCTGAATGCGACCTTGCATGTGCAAATTATATGGAATATATGATAAGAAATGAAGGAAACGTGGGCGGTGTTATATTAGAACCAGTTACCGGTACCAACGGAGTAGTTATACCTCCCGATGGTTATCTTCAGAGGGTAAGGGAGATAACCAAGGAGAATGATGTTTTCCTAGTGGCTGATGAGGTTATGGCTGGATGGGGAAGAACTGGTGAATGGTTTGCCGTGGATAACTGGAATGTTAAACCAGACATCCTGACCACAGCAAAGGGAATAACTGGTGCCCATCTACCACTCTCACTCACTGCAGCCAATAAGGAAATCGCAGATTATTTTGAAAATAATTATTTTGCGCATGGGCATACTTATGAAGCGCATCCGGTTCCTCTGGCAGCTGCTTACGCGGCCATAAGGGAATACAAAGAGAGAAATCTGATCCACAGATCAAAAGAACTTGGAAGAATTTTAAAAAGAAGACTTGAAGAATTAATGGAAAGACATATTAGTGTTGGAGATGTAAGAAGCATTGGTCTATTTGGCGCGATTGAAATTGTCAAGAATAGGGAAAAGAAGACCCCTTTCAATACCTATGAAGACAAGGTAAAGGGAAATCCGCTCATGACTGACAAAATTGCCAAGTATTGCATGGAAAACGGCGTTTACATAAGTACGTGGGTTTCGCATTTCATCATAGCGCCTCCCCTTATAATAAAGGAAGAAGAGCTCAATAGGGGGCTGGATGTAATTGATAGAGCGCTTGAGATTTCGGACAAGGAGGTTTTATAAATGGTTAGGAAAATCAGGAATTTTATAGGGAACCAATATGTTGAACCAAAAGGCGAGGGGAAGTATGAGGTTTTTAACCCTGCATTTGGAGAGGTAATTGCAACTGTTGCAGAATCTACTAGGGAAGAGGTTGATAATGCAATAGATCTCGCTGAGGATGCCTTTTTAAAATGGTCGGAGACGCCAGTACCTGACAGGATCAAAATACTATTCAAGCTTCAGAATCTTTTGTATGAGCACATGGATGAAATTGCTGAGATAACAACTAATGAACATGGAAAGACCTTCGAAGAGTCAAAGGGTGATTTGACCAGGGCTATTCAAAATGTAGAAAGTGCAGCAGCAGCCACCTATCACTCCATGGGTGTCAACAACAAGAACATTGCAAGTGGTATAGATGAAGAATTGATCAAGTTCCCATTGGGGGTATTTGCCATAATATCTCCATTCAATTTTCCCTCCATGATCCCCTTCTGGTTCATGCCCTATGCAATAGCATTAGGAAACACGGTTGTTATAAAACCATCTGAAAGGACTCCCATGACCATGGAGTACATCATGGACCTCATTGCTAAAGCTGGGGTTCCAAAGAATGTGGTTCAACTCGTAAATGGAGGAAGAGAAACTGTGGATTTCATTTTGGAGAATAAAAAAATCGTTGGCATATCCTTTGTAGGCAGTACACCTGTTGCGAAATACGTTTACAATAAAGGTACATCGAACGGAAAAAGAGTACAGGCAGGGGCTTCAGCAAAAAATTTCATAGTTGTTATGCCAGATGCTGACATCGACGGAACTATTAAAAACATAACAGGCTCATTTTTTGGAAATGCAGGTGAAAGATGCCTAGCTGGTTCAGTGCTGGTAACATTTAAAGAAAACCATGACGAAGTTGTAAATAAATTCTTGAAGGAAGCTAAGGGATTGAAAGTTGGATATGGCATGGAAAAAGGTGTCGATATGGGGCCTTTAATCAGAAAGGAGCATCTTATGAGAGTTGTAAGTTACATAGAATCCGGAGAATCTCAGGGAGCGAAACTTCTATTGGATGGAAGAAAGACCAAGGTTGATAAATATCCAGGCGGCTTTTTCCTTGGACCTACCATTTTCGACGACGTTTCCATTGACATGAAAATTGCAAAAGAAGAAATATTTGGACCAGTTGCCTCAATAGTAAAAGCTGAAAATTTCGACCATGCTATAGAAATGGTTAATTCAAGCCAATATGGGAATGCTTCCTCAATTTACACTAGGTCAGGATATTATGCTAGGGAATACGTTAGAAGAGTTCAGGCTGGAAATATAGGAATCAACATTGGTGTAGCGGCCCCTATTGCTTTCTACCCATTTGCTGGAATGAAAAATTCTTTCTATGGAGAAATACATCCGCAGGGCGGCTTTGAACATGTGGATTTCTTTACCGATAGGAAGGTCGTCATTGGAAAGTGGTATATTTAATATTTTATTCTAATCAAGTAAAAATGGATTTTTTCCATCATTTTTCATAATTTTCAGTATAATTTTTATTATTCTGCCAAAATCAAAAAATTTTAATTTAAGATTATAGTATACTTATGATTTGCAATGACCCAGAGTGATAATAGGAAGGGTGCCGGAAGACTTTTTGTTGTGGTGATAATAATAGTGATATTAATAGTTGCCGGTTTTGCTGCATATGCTTTGAGCCATAAACCTCAAACTACAACTAACAAAACTTCTCTGGTTGTTGAGGAAGGAGAATTCCCTGACAGTCTTGATCCGGCTGTAACTTTCAGTACTCCTGGTTGGGAAATAATGAACCAAATCTATCAGGGACTTGTTGCACCCAATGGCACTAGTGTAACAACATTTGTTGGTGTCTTGGCTTATAATTGGACGATTTCACCAAATGGGATGAATTATACCTTCTATCTGAGACACAATGTGACATTCAGCAATGGAGATCCGTTTAATGCCTATGATGTTTGGTTTTCTATTTACAGATCCATAATCATGGATCAATCTCCAGAGTTCATACTAGGACAGAATCTTGCCGCTGGCAACGGCATTAATTTCAATATCACAGCAAATATCCTAAATTCTATAAATTATACCAATCCCAATTCCACGGATTTGTATTATATGGAATATCCAAACCAATCTGTACAGGTTGTAAACCCATATGAGGTAATATTCCATCTTGGGTATGGATACAACGGCCACCACCCATATAACGCATTTTTAATGACGCTTACAACTCCCCTTGCAGCAGCTGTTGATCCAAGAGTAGTTGAGGAACATGGAGGTGTGGTTGCCGGATCAACAAATAGCTGGATGGATACACATGCAGTCGGTACGGGATTCTATGAACTGGGACAGGTTATACAGGGGCAAAGTATTACCCTCGTGAAGAACCCTAATTATTGGGGAAATTATGTACCGAAGGATCAGCTTAACTATGCAATTCAGCCCGCGATTCTAAATACAATAACCATAGAATATAAGTCCCTGGCTTCTAGAATAGCAGACCTAAAGAGCGGAACAGCTCAGATAATTGAAGCACCTGTTCAGGATTATAATACTCTGAAGACAATTCCAAACGTCAATGTATCACTCTTACCCATAATATTTGGTAGCTCTCAAGGAGCATATTTTGTATATATGGATCCCGTGGCATTCCCAGCATTCAACAACACTTCTGTAAGGGAGGCTATTACATATGCAATCAACTATGCGGGGATTATAAAAACGGTATTTGATGGTTATGCGGTACAGTGGATTGGACCGATACCTCCAGGTTTCCCATATTACAATCAGTCTATTGGAAATTTAACACCATACTCATACAACCCAGCACTTGCAGCAAAATATTTGGCACAGGCTGGTTACCGTGCAATTTTCCCAAACGGAACTGTAGTAAATAGAAACAATCCTTTCCCCAGTGTAAATTTCCTATACACTTCAGATTCCACATCAGAGACTGAGGCCGCCCAGATAATTCAATCAAATCTTGCAGCCATAGGGATCAACATAACCCTTACCCCATTAACTTTCCCAGCTTATGAACAGGTTGTTTTTGCGCCAGGGAATGAGACAACCCAATATCCCATGGGAATAAACTTCTACACGGAGGACTTCACTGCATCCATAGATTATGTAGATGCTATAGCCGACGGATATTACATAGGCACATCCGCATATTACAATAACAGCGTATTCAACGCCTCTGTTAATGCTAGTGCCACATTTAATCAAACTGCCATAATACAGAACTTCTCATTCATTACCCACACCATGTACTATCAATACGCCATTGACTGGCTCTATACCCCATACATTCTATCCATAACTGCAAGTGACGTTACTGGAATAATTCCAAACCCGGCTGGCAGCGGTGCGGGCTACTTTATGTTCTACAATACTGTTCATTACACGTGATGATTACGTATGATTGGAAGAAAGGAATTGATTCTTTTTATTTTGAAAAGAGTAATTTTTTCTTTTTTTGTTATAATCGGAACCATCATAATTATCTTCTTCATCTCACATGTATTATCTAAAAACCCAGCGGCACTTTGGGCTGGGCCTAAAGCCAAAGCTTCCACAATAGCATATGTCATAAAGGAGTACGGTTTGAATAAGCCCCTCTATATTCAACTTTTAAATTTCTTTGAAGGTTTCTTCACAGGTAATTTTGGTATAGATCCTGTCACACATCAACCCATTGCATCGGAAATTTTCTACTACTTTCCGAATACCATTGAGCTGGTTCTTACTGCACTGATATTCATAATAATAATTGGCATTGGATTGGGATATATTTCGGCTGTGCACTTCAATTCAAAGATTGATGACCTCATTAGACTCCTTTATACAACTGCATGGGCAACACCTACATTTCTCGCATCGATTTTAGCAGTGCTAATTTTTACCTCCTATATACCGATCCTTCCTTCCGGCGGCATGTATTCACCGGGATTGACCCCACCACCTAGGATTACGGGCATTTTTGTTCTTGATGCAATCCTCACAGGTAACTTTGCGGATTTCATAGATGGTCTTGATCATTTGATACTGCCAGCTATGACGCTTGCCTTTCTAAATTTTGGTATTGTGACTAGAATAAGCAGGAATGGCATCCTCAGTGTAAAGTGGATGCCTTACGTGAAGAATGCCAGAGCAAAGGGAGTGGATGAAAAGAAAATCAACAGGTATCATATACTAAGAAACGGATTGATTGAATCAAATACAGTAATAGCTGTAATGTTTGGTTGGCTTGTAACGGGCACAGTGGTTGTTGAAGAGATATTCTCTTGGCCTGGAATTGGAAAGTTTGCTTACAGCGCCATAACATCCGATGATTATCCGGCTCTGATTTATGTTGTAATAATATTTACAATACTAGTAATTATAGCCAACCTGATAGCTGATATAATGTATGCAATCCTTGATCCAAGGATAAGATTAGGGAGGGGCACAAGATGAATTTCAGAGACTCAGCAAATAAATTCTTCAAGGTTATATTCTCAAACTGGCTTTCGGGATCTGGCTTCATAATCATAGCAATATTCTCAATTATCGCCATACTTTACGAATTATTGGGAACTAGAATGGTTCCGTACAATCCATATGAGATAAATCTATTAAATGCCAATTTACCTCCCTCAAGTTCTCACTGGTTCGGGACAGATGAATTGGGGAGGGACATATTTTCTCGAGTTATTGCCGCACTTCCTATAGATCTAGGTATTTCTCTCTTCATAGTGATTGCATCGTCATTTATTGGTCTCATTCTCGGAATTGTAGCAGGATATTTCCGAGGCCCCATAGAAGAGGTTATAATGAGGTTGACAGACCTTTTCCTGGCTTTCCCGCCGATAATTATGTCCATGGCCATAGCGGCAACCCTAGGACCAAGCCTTCTGAATGCCGCAATATCGGTAATATTTGTGTGGTGGCCTCCTTACGTTAGGCTAGTTAGAGGTAACACACTGCAAGTTGCATCTCAGGATTTCATAACTATATCACGGGTCTTGAATACACCGTTCAGAAAGATTCTGTTTAAAGGAATTCTGCCCAATATAATTACACCTCTTCTCATATACGCTACGATGGATGTTGGCACAGCCATGCTTACCTTATCAACCCTGGGATTCTTGGGTATCGGAATACCAATAAATACTCCAGAGTTGGGTCTAATGTCATCAATCCTAACTACTACTTTTTACACGTACCCTTATGAAGGCTTAATACCAGCAGCATTCATATTTCTCATAGTTTTAGGATTCTCACTCACAGGAGAAGGATTGGCAGAGCTCATAGATCCAAATATCAGAGTACACATCATCTCTAGAAAGAAGAGGGCTGAAATCCTTCAAAAAAGCAAGCCCACAACTGAATAAATATAATCAACTTTTTTTCTCCTCTTTGTTTACTTTTGATTTTTTCTCTCTCGCTAATTTTTGTTCATCTTTTTTATCTTTTTTTGGAGCCGGAATTAAGGCATATATTACTATAGCCGCCAGTACCAATGCCATTACGATGTTGCTTTCCATGGGAATGTAAGTAGTTTTCCCTGTTATCCACAGCTTAAGGACCCCCAATATTGGTATGTAACCTACGGCAACTCCCATGATTTGTGAAACATTTACCAAAGTATTATCAATTCCCACATTCTGGTCTGCCGCTAGATAGGTATTGCCATTGATTATAAATGGCGAATTAGCCAGATTGTAATCACCCATGGTTACGAATCCCTTCTCTCCAACATACTGAGATAGTTCAATCAGTAGATTCCTGTGAGCATAACCCACATCTCTTATAATCACATTGCTTCCATTGATGGTTATCCAAGATTGATTTTCAAAATAGTATATTATTGGGGTATTTCCTTTCCAGCCTTCAATGTACATTATTGCCCTGTGGATCACTAATTCTCCAAGATAGTTATTTTTATAAACTATTACATCACCATAATCTCCATAATTAATTGACTTGCCCTGCGTTCTGGCCTGCACATAGGTTATCACTTGACTGAAGTTGTTAATTTTCTTTACACCTACTATATCACCAGTATTTATAACCCCTAATGTGAAACCATTACCATGCTGCATGGATTTGGATTCCACAATTACTGCGGGAGGCCAATTATCGGTGTAAGCATATGCTGCTCCCAGCAGTAGTACTACCACTAATAAAGCTGATATACCCTCAATTATTCCCCTTTTAGAGTTCAAATGTATCCTGTGATAATGGATTTTTCAAATTTAATATTTATTTAAAGCCCATTGCTTAGATCATAATGAAAAAATTCCCAAAAAGTAATAATTTATTAATATGAATTTTATACATAATTATGACATCAAGGAAAAATTCAAAAGATCAAATAAACTCCATAGATAAAAAAATATTAAAAGCCATATTTGAAACCAAAAATACAAATCTCGGAGTAATTTCAAAAAAAGTTGGAATGTCAAAATCAACAGTCCATAATAGGCTCAAACGCCTAAAATCCCTTGGGATAATAACCGGAGAGATACTGGCCCTGGATCAAAAATTTGTAGAGAGCTACATGACAGCAGTAAGCCTAATAAAGGCAAGATACGGACCTGAGTATGCAGAAGAAGTTGGCAAGAGAATAGCAAAGATAAAGGGGGTCTGGGCTGTTTACTTCGTAATAGGTACCAATGATTTTGTTGCACTCATAAGGGCCAAGACAAAGGAGGAACTGGAAACCATCGTGAATGAACTGAGTAAAACAGAGGGGATCGAGAGGAGCGAAACAACCATAGTTTTAAAAATGCTAAAGGAGGACATTTCTGAAAGTATGAAACTTCTCGTTGAAGAGTAATTCACCGTAATTTTTTTCCAATTTAATGAGATTGAAGAAAATTTTTCATTTATCTGGCCAGTGAGTGAGCATTAGGATTCATTAATATATGCATAGTGAATAATGCAACATATGTTGACCGAAAGACTAAGTTTGGATAATGCCCCAATTATTAAGGTAAAACCGCCGGGACCCAAATCCATGGAAATATTATCTCTTCAGGATAAATTGGAGAGCTCCACCCGTTCCTATACAAGATTCTTTAAAATGGCCATTGACTATGCAAAGGGTTCCACAGTAGTGGACCTGGACGGAAACGTCTACATTGACTGGTTCGGAGGAGTAAGTGTCATGAATCTGGGGCATGGCAATCCATTGGTGATCAAGGCCATTGAAGAACAGTTAAAAAAGATTACACACATTACTGAAGTACCTACAGAGGCGAGGATATCTTACTTAAAAAATTTAAACGCAACGCTTCCGGGAAAGATGAAGGATCATTCTAAGGTCTTATTAACTGTAAGCGGTGCTGATGCATGTGAGGCTGCAATAAGCTTAGCTAGATATGTTACAAAGAGGAGAACCATCATAGCTTTCTCTGGTTCATACCATGGAATTGCAGGAGGAGTTGTCCATGCTACTGCCAATCCACATTATAGGGATTATGCTTCGTTTAACCCTCACGAGGTCTTTTTTGCTCCATTTCCATATCCCTACAGATTTCCAATCAAAGGTGACGATATTTCAAAAGTTGTTATTGATTACCTAGATTATATGATAAGTGATCCATATTCTGGCATTTCAAAGCCTGCGGGAATAATGGTTGAACCCATACAGGGTGAGGGGGGATACATAGTCCCTCCGGATGATTTTCTTCCTATGCTCAGAGAATTGGCCGATAAGCATTCAATCCCCCTGATAGTGGATGAAGTGCAGACCGGTGTGGGAAGAACAGGGAAGATATGGGCCTCTGACCTCTATGGAATCACACCTGACATTATGTGCGTTTCCAAGAGTATAGGTGGTGGAATTCCTATTTCCAGCGTTGTATATAGGGAGGAATATGATAACCTGCCTGTCGCATTCCATCTGGGAACCTACAGGGGAAATCCACTTGGACTTGCTGCGGGTGCCACAATACTTGAATATCTTATGAAATCCGATTTACTTGGTAGGGTAACAAAAGAAGGAAACTATATTTTATCAAGATTCCAGGACCTGATGGGTGATTATGGGGTAATCGGTGATGTGAGGGGTAAGGGTTACATGATCGGAATTGAATTGGTAAAGAATGGCACCAGTGAACCTAACCAAGAAATGGCTCAAAGGCTCAGGGAAAAGCTATTCCAGAATGGCCTATTGATGCACACATGCGGTCATTATGGAAACGTGATGAGGTTCATGGCACCCCTTACCATAGAAAATGATTTAATCGAAAGGGGATTGGATATATTTGAAACTTCAATTAGAGAGGTGGTTTAAATGACCATACAGACCTATGACCCTTTCACCGGAGAACTTCTTGGAAATTATAAAACAGAAACGGAACAGGAAGCTCTTGAAAAAATAAAGAAAGTGTACAAGGAACAGGAGAAATGGAGTATAGATCTTGACGAGAGAATAGAATATTTTAAAAATGTGATAAAGAGGAACTTTGAAAAGGAAACTGAAAATCTTGCAACATTGATGACCAGAGAAATGGGAAAGCCAATATCCCAATCCTTGGCTGAAGTTAAGAAAAGCATAAGATTGATTGATTATTTAATAGATAAAGCTCATGAAATATTTGATCCTGAATCCATACACACCGAGGCTAAAAAAAGTTATGTCAGATTTGACCCCCTGGGTGTTATAATGTCCATAGAACCATGGAATTTTCCAGTCTGGCAAGTAGCAAGAGCAGCTTTCCCTGCACTTATGGCCGGGAATGGTGTGGTTCTGAAACATGCTTCATTAGTTACTGGAACATCACTTAAAATTCAAGAATTGATCGACTTACCTGTGTTCAAAAGTCTTATAGTTGATGGTAAAACAGCTTCTTCCCTAATAAAATACGTGGATGGTGTGGCATTCACTGGATCAACCCCCACAGGTGCAAAAATTGCTGAAGAAGCAGGGAGAAATCTCAAGAAAGTTGTAATGGAACTCGGAGGTTCTGATCCCTTTATTGTTTTGAAAAGCGCTGACCTGGAAAAAGCGGCCAAGAATGCAGTTCTTGGAAGATTACAGAATAATGGACAAAGCTGCATAGCCTCAAAGAGAATACTGGTACATGAAGCCATATTTGATGAATTTTCAGAGAAATTTAAGGAGGAAATGAGCAAGGTATCCATTGGAAACCCGCTGGAAGAGAAAACATATCTTGGTCCCTTATCTTCCAAGGAGCAAGCGGAAACCATTAGGAAACAAATATCTGAGCTGAAACCTAGATCGAACGTGATCATGCTTGGCGAAGAGAGAGGGAATATAATTCCACCCACTATTGTTATAACGGATGTGAACTATCAAGATGAAATATTTGGACCGGTTGCAATTCTCAAGAAATTCAAGGACAATCAAACAGCCATAAAAATTGCAAATGAAACTCCATTTGGCCTGGGAACATCCATATGGGGGGATGAGGAGGAGGCCGAAAAGATGGTTCCATTCATACAAGCTGGAATGGTATTTGTCAATAGCATAGTTTTCTCCGATCCTAGAGTTCCCTTCGGCGGTGTTAAGAAGAGTGGCATAGGCAGGGAGTTATCAAAGTATGGTTCAAGAGAGTTTACCAACATGAAAACTGTCTGGATCGCCTAATAGTTTGAAACAAATATCGCGTAGTGCCCTTTGTGATATCGCTCAATATTCTTCATGGAGATGTTTTTGAAATATTTTTTCAATTTATTCAGCTCATTCTTAAGTTCAGCATCTGACCTCATGGAATAGCTCTTGTACATTATTATTCCCCTCTTTGGAGAATAGTATTTTGCGTTTTTCAAAAATATGTCTATCTGGTTTGGCTGGGCTATGTCCTGGTAAATTATATCGACCCGGTCTATAAAAGGTCCATATTGCTCTGGCTTACTGGCATCTAAAAGTAGAGGTATTAAATTTTCCCTTGATTTTGCAAGTTCCGATAGTTTAATCATTGAAACGGGTGAAAACTCAACCGCATATATTTCACCTTCAGACAGTATATCACATATGTGAGAGGCTGTGGTGCCAGTGGATGCTCCCAAGTAAAGTAAATGATCCTCCTCTCTGAATTCTGGTTTAAATCCTAACTTAATGGATGAAGACAGCTTGCTCCTTAGGGGTGAAAATTCTCTGTACATTCTAGAATTTCTAATAACTATCCTTTCACCGTAAACTGGTTTTCCAAATTTTGTCAAGGTATAAAGGGAATTTCCCTCTTCAAACAAATTTGGGATGCTTGTACCCTTCATTATACATACATTCCCAGATCAGCTGGCTTCCCGCTATCCCTCTGTGCTCTTATTTTTTCAACCGCCTTTATAAAATCATTTTGCATAACGAAGTCTCTCAGTTCCCTTATGGCAAACATCCCAGCCTCGACTGTAACCGCCTTTAAATCAGCTCCTGCAAAACCCTCTGTTATGGAAGCAATTTCCTTTATATTGACATCCTTCAAATTCATCTTTTTAGTATGTATTCTCAGGATCTCCTCCCTTCCACCCGCATTGGGCAACGGAATCTCTATTATCCTATCAAATCTACCTGGCCTTATCAGGGCTTCATCCAGCGTATCTGGCCTATTTGTAGCAGCTATTATCTTTATGTTTCCAAGCGGCTCAAAGCCATCAATTTCAGCTAGAAGTTGCATTAGTGTCCTTTGGACTTCCCTGTCTCCCGAGGTTGATGAATCTATCCTTCTGGCACCAATAGCATCGAGTTCGTCAATGAATATTATCGATGGCGCTCTCTTTCTAGCTAAATCAAAGAGCTCCCTCACAAGTCTTGCTCCCTCGCCTATGTATTTCCTGACCAGTTCTGAAGCTACTATCCTGATAAATGTTGCGTTGGTGCTGTTGGCAACAGCCTTTGCCAAGAGGGTCTTTCCAGTTCCTGGTGGTCCGACCAGCAGAACACCTGTGGGTGGATCAACCCCAACCTTCCTAAATATATCAGGATTCAAAAGGGGAAGTTCTATCATTTCACGTATTTCCTTGATCTGTTCCGATAGACCACCAATTTCATCATAGGTCACATTTGGTTTTGTTGAAATTTCAGAGGCCACTACCGTTGGATCATAAGCTTCCGGTATTACTGATATAACGCTAAGAGTAGCCTTGTTCAATGCCACCCTTGTGCCAGGAGTGAGCTTTTCTCTCGGGATGTGCTCTGAGGCATAAACTAGAAAGCTGGGCCCAGTGGAGCTCCTAATTACGACCCTTCTTTCATCCACAATATCCTCAATTGTACCTATTAATAAAGGTGGAAGTTTCATTCTATTGAGCTCCTTTTTCAATCTCTCTATCTCCTCTTGGAGTCTCTTATTTTCCATTTGTGTGTATCTCTTTTCTTCCTCCAATTCCCTTAACTGCCTTAGAAGCTCATCCAATTCATTTATCTGATCTACATCGTCGTCTGTCTTCGTAGACATATCACCTTTTTATTTATGCCATTAATTAACATCTTTATTTAAGGATAATGTATTAGTCCCTCTCCATCTTGAGTTCAACAAGTAATAGATAATACCTGCGGCTATGAAGCTTACAAAATAGCTAATGTCTATGCCACCAAGCATTTTTGATATAGGGAATTCATAATTGAAATTTCCAATGGAGACATTCATGAATGGAATGGATATGACCAATCCTAAAATGTATGCTACTATTCCACTGAAGATTATTTTCCTGTTGAAAATCAATTTCTTGTTGCCGATAATGAAGAAATCAACAATTAGTATTGATATCCACGGTGAGATCCAGTAATCCAACACAAGCAGGAATGATTCGAAGAAACCATAGAAGCCGTTGTAAAACAGAATGCTAAATGCAAATCCAATTAACGCTAGAATTAATATGAAATTTGTTCTCTTCATTCTGATTCCGCCAACAAGGCCAGAAAGTGAGCCAGAATAAAGATTAAGGACGTTTGCAGAGATTCCTCCAAGCGCTATCAGCACTAAACCCAAAATAAAGTATTTCCCTAATGATGTCTGTAAGCCTTGCATCGGTGCATAACTATTGAACTCATAAGAAATCAACATTGCGGCCGTCTCAACAAATGTAGTGGATAGAAAGGAACCAAGAAATGTGAATAGAAAAACCTTCCTGATTTTCTCATTCTCTGGAAGATATCTTGAATAGTCAGATGCATACGGTCCCCAGCTCATGAGGTAGCTGTATGCAAATGCTATCATTCCAAAGAACGGCGTGTTAACAACTAAGCTTCCGGCAATATCGTTAGAATTCCAGTGGTAAATGGTGAATGAAAGCATGGCAAGGAACAGTATTCCCAGTGAAAATGCCAGTACCTTTTCAACCCTATGTATGAAATCGTGGCCAACATAGGATATTATCAAAATTACAATTGTATAAAGCATAATCAATAGCCAGGGTGGATAGTGGAATATTAGGAAAATTGCGGAAACTGCGATTATATTGTTAACAATGAACCACCCCAGCGTATTTGAAAGATTGATCAAACCAAATATTCTCATACCAAGTGTTCCCATAGAGTTGGTGGTGCTCATCATTTGTGGATAACCGGTTTTTGGTCCCATTGCAGCGGAAAATGCCACGATTAGTGCTCCCAAGACATTTCCAATGATTATGGAGAACATTCCAGATAGAAATGACATGCCAAATGAAATTGGAATGAAACCAAGAGCAAAGTCAGCAATGGTTAAATTTGCCGCGAACCATAGGAAGAACAGGGACCTCGAGTTTCCCCTTTTCATATCTGATTCTATGTGCTCTATTCCTATATGCTCCACCATATGTCCGAACATGTGTTCGGAATATTTATTCCTTATCCAATTTCCAATGCTACATTGACAAAAATTCAGAATTGTTTAAAAATCTATTAGCCTCCGTTAACCTTACTTAAATGCGTACCAAACTCCAGTTGCATGAGCACATAGATTTGATTTTCCATCATAGACTCTAATATCCACGTAAAATATCCTGTTTCCAGGTTTCGTAACTTCTGCCAATGCTCTAACAGGTCCGTTGTCAATGGCTTTTAAGAAGTTTATATTCAGATTTACTGTAACCTGGTTGGATTTGCTCAATGTCAACACCGCTGTACCTCCAACGGTATCTATTAATGATGCAATAGCACCGCCATTCATTATATCTCCTGTTCTCATTAATTCCCTTTTAAAATCCACTGTTGCTTCTGCCTTTCCGTCACCGAGAATCTTTACCTTTATACCGAGATGATTTATAAAAGGGTCCCTCATAATTAGCTCTTCTATCATGGGATAATCGTCCATGAAGGCTTATAAATACCAATTATAAATACAAAATGTAATGGAATTGGGGGACCAAAGGAAAATATGGGATAGGGAGTACAAGAAGAGAGGAAGACTTTGGAGGGGCAGCAATATTGATTCCGTTGATGATGAAATTTTAGTTCCCGCATTGAATAACGGTTGCGGGAATGGAAAGGATATAAATAAGGTAGAAGGAGTAATTGGGCTTGATTTTTCAATAAACGCGCTCAGATTTTATAAGCTCAAAAACCCCTATGTAGTATGCGGAAACATGCTCTCATTACCATTTAAGGACAACTCTTTTAAAAGTGTAATATTTTTCCACTCCCTTGATCATTTACTTACGAATGAAAGGAACAGGGCGATAAATGAGGCTAAGAGAGTCCTTCAAAATGATGGTTTGCTCTTCTTAAGGGTTTTTTCCATAAACGATTTCAGGTATGGAAAAGGTAAGGAAGTTGAGGAGAACACCTTTGTTAGGGGAAATGGAATAGTTACCCACTATTTTAAGGATGATGAACTATATTTTGCTGACTTTGAAATAATTTACATGAAACATCTGGTTTACTATTTAAAAATCAATGGAGAAAAGAAGCAGAGAAATGAAATTTTAATAAAATATACATTATTAAAGTAGTTATTGCGATAAATCCTTAGTTTTAGAATATTATTTATTTCAATTAATATAAAAAGATATAAGTACGGTTTTATCATCAAGTATGGACTCACAATGGAAGATTATACAGCCAAGGATATTGTTGTCCTTGAAGGTCTTAAAGCGGTTAGAAAAAGACCTGCCATGTACATTGGAAGTACAGACTCCAGGGGACTTCATCAACTGGTGTATGAAGTAATAGATAACAGCATAGATGAAGCCATGGCAGGCTATTGCAAAAACATATATGTGGAGGTTAAGGGAAACCAGGTAACGGTTGAGGATGATGGAAGAGGCATACCTGTGGACCTCCATCCCAAATATAACAAGCCTGCGCTTGAGATAGTGCTGACTGAATTGCACTCTGGCGCCAAATTTGAGAAAAAGGCTTACAAGGTTTCTGGAGGCCTTCATGGTGTTGGCGTTCATGTGGTGAATGCCCTGTCTGCCACTTTCGAAGTATTTGTTAAAAGGGATGGAGCCATTTATCACCAGAAATATTCAAAAGGAGAAAAGCAGACGGAAGTCAAGGTGGTTGGAAAAATTGATGATGGGAAGATAACATGGTTAGGTGAAGAAAGATGTGAGTTCAAATTCAATTCACCCACCGGAACTTTACAGCGATTTATTCCAGACAGCGAGATAATGGAAACCACGGATTTCTCGAAGGAAATTTTAGCGAGGAGGATTGAAGAACTATCTTATCTAAATAGAGGATTGAAAATAATATTCAACTGGAATGGACAGGAAAGAGAATACCTGCATGAAGGTGGAATAAAGGAAATGGTTCAGGATAAGAACAGGGGTAAAAATGTGCTGCACGAAGATGTTATCTACAATTTCATTGAAAAGGATGGAATTCAGATAGAATTCGCACTGCAGTACAATGATGGCGTAGAAGAGGATCTGAGCTCCTTTGCCAACAACATAAATACTAGGGAAGGTGGAACTCATGCCACTGGCTTTAAAATGGCACTCACAAAAGCCCTGAATGATGCGGCGAAGGAACTCAACATAATAGATTCTGATGATTTCTTCACCGGAGAAGATGTTAGGGAAGGACTCACAGCAGTGATACACGTAAAATTGATGGAACCACAGTTTGAAGGTCAGACGAAAGAGAAGCTAGGTAATAGCAATGTCAAGGGAATTGTATTCAGTGTTGTGTCGGACTACCTGGGCAAATATTTTGAAGACTATCCAAAGGTTGCCGAGGCCATAGCTAGGAAAGCCTATCAGGCTGCCATGGCAAGGGAAGCCGCAAGAAATGCCAGAGAATTGGTGAGGTCAAAATCAAGCTTATCTACTACATTGCCCGGAAAATTGGCAGATTGCACCCTTGAGGACCCTGAGAAAACTGAACTTTACATTGTGGAGGGGGATTCTGCTGCAGGATCCTCAAAGCAGGGTAGAGATCGGACTTTCCAGGCAATCTTGCCTCTCAGGGGAAAGATTTTGAATGTGGAAAAGGCAAGATGGGACAAATTGGTCAAGAATAAAGAGATCAAGAGTCTGTTTGCTGCCATAAATATGTCTCCAAATGATAAATATGACCCAAAGAAGCTCCGATACCATAAGATTATAATAATGACAGATGCTGATGTTGATGGAAGTCACATAAGGACACTGCTTCTCACATTGTTTTATAGATACCTGAGGGATTTGATAGTAAATGGACACATTTACATAGCACAGGTTCCCCTCTACAGGATACAGAAGGGTTCTGACATTTGGTATGTGTATTCAGATCAGGAGAAGGATGAGATTGTATCTAAACTGAATAATCCAATTGTGCAGAGATTCAAGGGGCTCGGAGAAATGAATCCGCAGCAACTTTGGGATACCGCCATGAATCCTCAAACCAGACGGTTGTTGAGGGTAACCATAGAGGATGCAGAGCAGGCAGACTATCTGTTCAGGCTCTTGATGGGCGAAGATGTGGAGCCAAGAAAGGAGTTCATTATGAACCATGCCAAGGAAGCGCAGAATATTGATGTGTGATGTGAAATGTTAGAAAATAGACCCATTGAAAAGGAAATGAAGGATTCCTATCTGGATTATGCAATGAGCGTAATTCTATCAAGGGCAATTCCAGATATTAGAGATGGATTGAAACCGGTGCAAAGGAGAATTCTCTATTCCATGTATGAAATGGGATTGACCTTTGACAAGCCCTATAGGAAATCGGCCAGAATTGTTGGAGAGGTCATGGGTAAGTATCACCCTCACGGTGATGCGGCTATTTATGCATCGCTTGCCAGGATGGCACAGCCTTTTTCCATGAGATATCCACTGGTGGATGGCCAGGGTAATTTCGGAAGCATGGATGGAGATCCGCCTGCGGCCATGAGGTATACAGAAGCGAGATTGGAAAGGATCAGCAATGAACTTTTGGAAGATATTGAATATGAGACAGTTGATTTTGCCCCTACCTTTGATGGGACTCTTAAGGAGCCCATGTTCCTGCCGGGCAAGCTTCCGAACCTATTGATAAATGGTTCTTCTGGTATAGCCGTGGGAATGGCTACCAATATTCCTCCACACAACCTAGGGGAAATAGTGGATGCGCTAATTTATCTAATTGACAATAGAAATGCAGATATTGATGAACTTATGAAATTCATCAAGGGGCCAGACTTCCCAACGGGCGGGGTTATTATGGGCAAGTCTGGTATACTTGAGGCCTATAAGACTGGAAAAGGAAAGATTATTTTAAGGGGGAAGGGAGAAATAAAGAAAAATGAGATCATATTCACGGAAATACCCTATGAGGTGAATAAAGCAGACTTATTGACCAAGATATCAGAGCTATCCAAAGCAGGAATCATACATGGAATTCAGAGCATAAAGGATGAGAGCAATAAGGAAGGAATCAGAATTGTAGTAAAGCTTGAGTCCAGTGCAAATCCTGAAGTCACACTCAAGCAGATATACGAAAATACACAGATGGAAGTTTCATATGGAATCATCAATCTTGTTCTATTGGATCAGACTCCAAAGATTTTAAGCCTGAAGGAGATACTTGAGGAGTTTCTTAAGCACAGGGAGCTAATGGTCAGAAGGAGGACGGAATTCTTCCTCAAGAAGGCAAAGAGCAGGTTACATATTTTGGAGGGCCTGATTAAAGCCCTTGATGCCATTGATCTTACCATAAAAATAATCAGGGAATCAAAGGACCCAAAGGAAGCAAGGGAAGGGCTTAAATCTCAATTCAATCTGGATGATGAACAGGCAAACGCCATCCTAGATACCCGTTTACAGAGATTGACCAACATGCAGATGGAAGAACTGCAAACTGAATTTAAAGATTTAACTCAAAAAGTAACGGAATATGAAAAGATACTTTCAGATGAAAACGAAAGATGGGAGATAATCAAAGAAGAATTCCTTGAGTTGAAGAGGATGTACGGAGACTCCAGGAGAACCGAGATAGTGGATTCTTATGTGGAAACCACAGAAGAAGAGCTTATCCCGCATGAAGAAAATACAATAATATTGTCCGAGGACAATAGACTTAACAGAATAGAAATAGATTCATTTGTCTCACAGAGAAGGGGTGGAAAGGGTGTCTATGCTGGAAACCAGGAATCTCAGATAAGGCAGATCATCACAGCAGATAGTCATGATTACATCTACCTGTTCACGGACAAAGGAAAGGTATACAAGATCAAGGCCTACCAAATACCTAAGGGGGAGAGAAGGAGCAGGGGTAAGCTGATAGAAAATATAATCGAAGGATTGAAGGATAAAGTTGTTTTTATCATGAACGAAAGATCCATTGATGAAAATAAGTTCATTATGTTCTTTACAGAGAAGGGGAAGGGAAAGAGGACCAGACTGGATGAATTCAGAAATATAAGATCCAATGGCATAATTGCTACAAAGCTAAGGGATGATAATCTGAAGTATGTAATTCTGACGAAGGGAGATGGCAAGGTTGCATTGCTATCAACCGATGGAAATCTTGTGCTTGTTAATGAAAGTGAATTCAGACCTATGGGAAGGGCGGCCATGGGAGTCACGGGAATAAGATTGGTAAACGGCAATAAGCTTGCTGCAGTTGATTATGTTGAGAAGGATTCACTGCTTATCGTCACCGAAAGAGGTATGGGAAAGAGGGTTTCCACTCAGGAATTTACCATGAGGCACAGAGGAACAAAGGGAATGAGAGCTATTAAGATCACAGATAAAACTGGGACACCGGTATCCGCATTTTCAGTGGAAAATAACGATGAGATCATTATAATAACAAAGAATGGTAAAACCATTAGAATAAAGGCTGAGACAGTGCCAGTTCAGGGTAGAAATGCCCAGGGAGTTAGGCTCATGGATCTGGATGAGAATGACGTAGTAGTCTCAGCATCTACTATTTGAAAAATGCCCCCACACTTGTGGTACTGGTTTCAAAGAATTGCAGATTTAATTCTTTTAACTTTTCCCTTATCTTCTCTCTATCCTCAGGTATTATTATAACGGAGCCTCCACCGCCAGCACCTGTCAATTTTGCCCCATATCCATAACTGTTTCCTATTTCAATTACCTTATCCATAGTTGGTGTCGAAAGGCCAAAAATCTTCAATTCCCTATGATTTTCCTTCATGAGCTCACCGATCTTTTCTAAGTCGTTCCTAACGATGGCACTGGCCCCTTCCCTGGTTATTTCACCTATCCTCTCCATTATTTCCCTAGCGAATCTGCCCCTATTCATGAATTTCCTTACCTTTTCAACCTGTTCCTTAGTACTCCCTTTGCTTCCTACATAAACTATCATGAGGTCAAGGTTTTTACCTGGCAAATTTGTAAATTTCCATCTCTTGTCGTTTTTTGTAATCTCCCATAATGGTATTCCATAGTTCCCATTTGTCATGACGAAACCACCAGCAACAATAGTTGATGTATCTATGGGGCTCCCCAGTCCCTGGACAGAATATTCTATTTCATAAGCTTCCCTTGCTAGTTTTTCCCCTCTCAGTGCAGGATTGTGCATCAATATGCCCACAATGACCATTGATGATGTTCCCAATCCAGATCCTGAAGGTACATTGCTTTCTACTTTAACATATACATCCTCCTTATTGAGGAATTTCAAAGCGCTCTGTACAAATGGAGTTTGTTGGTAATGGAATCTATTTGGTATGAGGTGAATCTTTGAAAAGAGATCCACTGTTGAAGATATTGAGGGATATCCATATACCACTGCATGTTCTCCGAAGAAAATGACCTTATGTGGAACGAAGGAAGGCATTAGTTATGTAATCGATTCCCTATTTCAATCTCACTGCCTGTGGTTCGCTTTCGTCTTTCTCCACGACTACAGCAGTACCATATGCTAGTATTTCTGACATTACCTGGCCTATTTCTGAGGAATCGAACCTCACTTCAATAACAGCATTTGCACCTAGTGATTTTGCGTGCTGCTTTAGCCTATCCAATGCCTCTCTCCTGGATTGATCCAGCATCTGGGTATATTCAACTATTTCTCCGCCAGTTATGGTTCTGAGAGATGCCATTATGTTGCCTCCGAGACCTCTGGATCTGACTATCAATCCCCAGGTAAAACCTATTACCTTTACTATCTTATATCCTGGAACGTATGGAGTGCTTACAATTATCAAATCGCTCTGTGAAGGGTTATATATAGAATCCATAAATGCCTAATATTAAATGAATTAAAAATCTTATGGGAACAGAAATAAAATAAATTATCAAAAGATTTAATCTTCGCTCTCAGATTTGCTTTCTCCACCCGGTGTCTTGGGAGGAGATGAGCCGGATGAAGCTTTTGTGGCAATTACGTCATCTATCCTGAGGATCATTACTGCAGCATCTGTAGCGCTATTGATTGCCTGCTTTCCTACCCTTATGGGTTCAATTACGCCTAGCTCAACCATGTCAGCAGGCTTACCCTTGAACACATCGACGCCATAAGTTTTCTTACCCTCAGCATGCTCCTTCTTCAGGTTTATGAGTATGCCAATCGCATCCAGACCGGCATTTTCCGCCAGAGTCCTAGGTATAATTTCCAATGCCTCAGCAAACTTCTCAATTGCCAATTGCTCCCTTCCACCAACCTTTGCGCTGTATTCTCTAAGCCTCAGAGCAATTTCTGTTGCAGCCGCACCACCGCCTGGGACGATTTTTCCATCCTCGATGGCAGATGCAACCACATGCAGTGAATCCACAAGGCTTCTCTCAATTTCATCCACCACATGCTCTGTTCCGCCCCTTATCAGTATGGATACAGCCTTTGGATTCTTGCAGCCTGTTACAAACGTGAGGTGATCTTCTCCTATTTTAACCTCCTCTACTTTATCCGCATGGCCAAGGTCCGAAGGTGTCAAATCATCTATGTTTGTGACAATATTTCCTCCAATGGCCTTTGCTAGTTTCTCAATATCTGATTTCTTCACCCTCCTGGCTGCATATATTCCTTCCTTTGACAGGAAGTGCATTGCAAGATCATCAATTCCTTTCTGTGTGAGTACTACGTTAGCTCCCACGGATTTGATTTTTTCTACCATTTCCTTCAGTATGTTCTCTTCCTGTTTCTTGAATTTCATTATGGATTCTGGATCTTCGATCCTTATGGATGTGTCGAATTCAGGCTTCTTTATTTCCAATGCGAAGTTAAGTAGTGCGATCTTGGCGTTGTTAACTAGGACCGGCATTCCTGGATGTACCCTTTCCTTGTCAACTATGATTCCGTGGATCAATTGGGTGTCCTCAATTGCACCTCCCTGCTTCTTAACCAGCTGTATATCGTCAAAATCAACATATGGCCTGCCATCTCTGATTTGTTTTACTTGAAGTACTGCCTTGACTGCAATCTCCCCAAGCTTCTGTTTTGAAGTTGATGCGCTCTTTGAATTGAGTGCAGTGTTTGCAATCTTTAATAGGAGAGCTTCGTCATTATCCTTGACGGGTATTGCGATTTCATCAAGTACCTGCTTTGCCTTCTCTGCGGCAAGCCTATATCCTGATGCTATCACCGTAGGATGAACATTTTGATTTAAGAGATCCTCTGCCTTTCTAAGTAGCTCGCCAGCCAAAATAGCTGCGGTTGTGGTACCATCTCCTACTTCCTGATCCTGTGTCTTGGATACCTCAACCATCATCTTAGCGGCTGGATGCTCTATGTCCATTTCCTTTAGAATAGTTACACCATCATTGGTTATAACAATATCACCAAGGGAATCTACCAACATCTTATCCATTCCTCTTGGTCCAAGTGTTGTCTTTACTGCATCTGCAATAGCTTTTGCCGCATTTATGTTATTCTGCATGGCATTCTTACCAGATTCCCTCTTTGACCCCTCCTTCAAAATAAATATTGGCTGTCCTGGCATCATTGAACTTTACACCTCTGTTTCCGTATTTTATTCTTCTATATAAATTTCACTTTTATTGTTTATGAAAACCCTGAAAATTCTTGAACTGCATAAATCCCTTATCCGTGGATTTATGAAACCTCATCACTTGATTTGATTTATAATCCCATTTAGTGTTAAGATAGTAGCCCTATGACATTTTGTATGAAATCTAATATATAGGTTTATAATCGCATCTAGGAATTAAGCCACCGTAGCTCAGCCTGGAAGAGCGGCTGATTCGTAATCAGCAGGTCGGGGGTTCGAACCCCTCCGGTGGCTTCGATCTGATCGTTAAGTACATTGAATTAAATGATAGAGAAATGGGACAATTCTCATCAGATTATCAAATCACGAATTTGTGGATAATAAAATACTGAACTCATTACAAGGTTAGCTTATTTGGAACTGATCATAGACAAAGGATAACTATCAACCTAAATAATTTCAGGAAAGTAGATGTGTATATGATTTAAAATGAGAATGGAAAAATCTAGAACCTGCTTTGGCTAATATAAAAAATATTAATCAGGAATTTAATGGCTGGTCCTTATTCCTTTAAGAATTTACAATAAAACTGCAGAAAGGAGTATAGCACTAATTTTTTGGCTTAGACCATATGCTTCATCTTCAACATCTTCAACAGCGAAGGAATTTTTTCCTCCATATTAACTGGTATTTCTGAAACTTCAACAAGAGTACGAATACATATATACCCCTGCGAACGAGTCCTCCATACTAACTAGTACTTCTGAAACAAAGAAGAATTGGAGGGTCCTGGAAGAATGACTATAGGTATTGTCCTCCATACTAAGTAGTACTTCTGAAACTATACGGGGAATTAATAGCCATTAACAAGAGATTTATGCCTCCATACTAACTAGTACTTCTGAAACTTGATCAATACACCCTTGAATACAACGAAATAGACAGTAACCTCCATACTAACTAGTACTTCTGAAACGTAAAAAATGATTGAGATAAGAAAGTATATTGGTTTAACACCTGGGCCTCCATACTAACTAGTACTTCTGAAACCCGTTAGATTGTTCAATTGATAAATGGATTAGTATTATATTAAGTTATCTGCCCTGTAAATTTATTGTCTTAACTATTTCTTCGGAAAAATTTCATTTTGATTCCCAATTTGAATAATTCAAATTGGGAATTGAATTTTTCAAAAATCAAAAATTCACTTTCCGGATCTGAAAATGGTCATGGGTATTTAAAGATCCGGAAGGTTTCTTACAATCTGATATTTAAATTTGTTCATCGATTAAAAAAATATAAATATTGAATTGAACGCTATTTGAATTCTATTTGGAAAATTTTCAAGAAGTTTGTCTGATCATATTAATAGTCCATATAATAATAAAATCTGCTATTGCGAATATAAGCGCTCCAATTTGACCATGCTGAACAGGTTAAAATATTGAATTGCATGCTGACCAAAAAATGGATTTTAGTTAGAAGATCAGTCTGCAGTTCGGATATCAATCTTTTTCGATTGACCTCTTATTATTATTGAACCATAAAGTGATAGGACAAGCGTGGCTATTATTATAACGGAATATTGAGATGAATTGATGATAGAGTAAGACAATCCCAATGTTGCGATCAGTAATCCCACTGCTCCTCTCCCGCTTAGTATACCGGCCACTCTCCTGGCATCTCTTCCATAGAATTTCTTAGCAACTAAATAGTCACTTATGAAAGGTAATAGGAGCTCAATGGAAAGCGCAATAAGGAGAATAATGGCATACTCCCCCGTAGGTACTGAAGTGATTAAACCGGCTATACTGAAAAATAATGGGATGAAGAAGGTGTTGTTCAATATTCTCAAAGTGCCCAATATTCTATTATAAATTTCCTTCCCCAAAATCTCTTCTCTTATTAGAACTCCTGCAAAGAATACCCCTAGGATAAAGCTAACTCCCACATATAAGAATATTGAAGCTACGGCCAATGAAAACAGAAGGATTATGGTAAATATTCCCTCTTCTTTGCTTATTTCCGATATGAATTTTATTTTCTCTACGGATATGCCTTTTTTAATGAACAGATTGTCAATAATGAAAATGAATAATAAGAATCCGGCAATTACAATGAGCATTAGAGATATTCCTTTAACACCTACATAAAACACTGATAATATCACAAATGCAATCAGATCAGAAAGCACAGTTGCAAATAGTATTCCCTGGCCTTCCTCGGACTTTATCATTCCTGCCCCCAGCACCAGTACTGAAATGATGGATATGCTTGGAACGGCGATGGCCATGGACATGGATACGGAGGAACTAAGGCTAAATTTGAACATAAGAATCATAATTAATGATAGCAATATCATTGGAATTATGAAGGAACTTATGGATAGGATTACTGCTTTTTTAATTCCCTTTTTAAATAGATCAGTGGTAACTTCGATACCGATATACAGTATTATGAAGAATATGGCAAGATCTTTTATTTGAATTACATCTTGGGGCCTAATCAAATTCAATAGCAAGGGTCCCAGAATGATTCCGCTGAGCAGTTGCCCAGCTATCTTTTCAAGACCAAGCCTTGCAAAAATCTCTCCCATCAAGGTTGAGAACGTTAATATTATCAGAATGGCTACTATGGTTTCCATTTTCAAACGGAATGTGTTAAATAGTCTTTCCTTCCTCCATCCACCACTATTACCTGCCCATTCACATACCCTGAATCTTCTGTCGCCAAAAACAACGCAACTTTTGCAACATCCTCGACGTTCCCCCACCTTCCTATGGTAGTGTTTTCCTCAAGGAATTTCTTAAGATTTTCTGTTTCCTCCTTGCTCCTCGCTCCTATGGTTAGATCAGTTTCTATCCATCCCGGTGCTATGGCATTGCATCTTATCCTCTTACTTGCTAATTCGAGCGCTGCCCTCTTTGTGAAGTTTATAACGGCTGCCTTTGTCAATGAGTAATATGTTGTGTTATTAAAACTGGTTCCAATACCGGCATTGGATGCGATGTTTATAATCACCGATCCCTCTTTCATTATTCTAGCTGCTTCTACAGTGGTGTATATGGTTCCGAATAGGTTTATGTCAAACATTTTCTTTACTTTAGATTCATCGTACTCCAAAAGAGGCATGTTGAGCATTATTCCAGCATTATTTACCAGTATATCCAGGAAACCAGACTCCTCTTTTATTTGCTTCACCATTTTAGATACTTCTTCCCTCTTTGAGACATCAGCTTTTACTAGCCTTACATTCTTAAAATTCTCTGAAATTGCCCTTGCCTTGGATTCGCTGGCATTATAATTCAAATAAACGGTTGCACCCTCACTGGCAAATGTTTTTACGATCTCAGCACCTATTCCCCTGGAACCTCCAGTGACGAGAGCAACCTTGCCTTCTAGCTTCATATTTTTCATATATGAATTATCCTATAAAACAGTATTGAAAATTGTACTTTATGAGGAATAAGATAAAGTATTCATTCCTTATAAAGGTGCCAGTGAAGACTCTAATTATTGCGGAAAAAGCAAGTTCAGCCATAAGGATTGCTTCATCATTGTCTGAATCTGGATTTAAGAGAACAAAGGTAGGGTCACTTACAATATTGAAATTTGCCAATGGGGATGATGAATACTACGTATTGCCATTGTCCGGACACATAATTGAGCTAGACTTTCCAGACAAATTTAATGATTGGAATATTGAGACTCTGAAACAGATGGTGTATGAGGAGCCAGTGAAGAAGCTGAAAATAAAAAATTTCGACGCACTGCTTAATAGACTTGCAAGTGATGTGGATTTTGTTATAGTTGCAACAGATTATGATAGAGAAGGGGAACTAATCGGAGTTGAAACCATCAATTTGATAAATAAAAAATTGAAGGTAAAGAGAGCAAGATTTAGCGCACTCACAAAGCAGGAATTGCAACAATCTTTCTCCAACCTACATGAGGTGGATTATAATCTGGCTGCAGCTGCGGAGTCAAGGGAAATCATAGATCTTGTCTGGGGTGCCATCTTAACAAGGTTCTTCAGCATTGAAACAAAGAGGCTGGGAAAAAATTTCATATCAGTGGGTAGAGTGCAATCTCCCACTCTGGCCATATTGGCGGATAAAGAATTGGAGATCAGAAATTTTCAGCCACAGAAGTATTATGAGCTCAGCGTTGATGTTGATGGTTTTAAATTCAGCTACACAGGTAACCCATTGAAATCCATTGAAGAAGTTGAAAACATAATTGAGAAAATAAGGAATAAAGAGGGGGTAATTGAAAGGGTATCATCAAAGGATAAAATCATACCCAGACCTATCCCATTCAATACAACAGAGTTCCTCAAGGAAGCCAATTACTTAGGAATAGGTGTGGAGAGGGCAATGAGCATCGCGGAAGCCCTCTATCAGAATGGAAAAATATCATATCCTAGAACAGACAACACCGTTTACCCGCGAACATTGAGTATCAGAACAATTTTGGAAAATTTAAGGGGTTCGCATCTCAAAAATGAGATTAAAAAGCTGGAAGAGGAAAGCAGGTTAATTCCCTCAAGGGGACCAGTGGAAACAAGCGATCATCCGCCAATTTATCCAGTAGCTCCTTTAGAAAAGATGGGTGGAGACTACTTCAAAATTTATGATCTTGTCCTAAGGAGGTTCCTCGCAACAGTTGCTGAGAACGCCAAGGCGGAAGAGAAAGAATTCGTCTTAAAAATTGGAGATTATGAGTTCTCCTATACATCTCTAGTGATTAAAGACAAGGGATGGATAAAATATTATCCACTCCACCAGCCAAGAGAAAGAGAACCCCCGTCAGTTGAGAAAGGAGATGTTATAAAAGATTACAAAATAAACAAGGAAGAAAAGAAAACAACTCCTCCTCCGAGGTATTCACAGGGTTCATTAGTGGAAAAAATGGAAAGCCTGAATCTTGGAACAAAGAGTACCAGGCATGAAATAATAAAGAAGCTTTATGATAGAGATTTTATCGAGGGAAATCCAATATATGTGAAGCCCCTGGGAATGGCTCTTGTAGAATCCTTAAAATTGAACAAAGTCGAAATTGTAGAGCCGGAGATGACTGCCAGGTTGGAAATGGATATGGATAAAGTTGCCAGCGGAGAAAAGAAGGAGGAGGATGTTCTTAATGAAAGTAGGGAACTTCTCCTCAGGATAGTGGATGAACTAATTAGCAGGGCTGGCACCATAGGTAAAAAATTCCATGAGACCCTCCAGAATGAGAAGATAGTTGGGAAGTGCCCAAAATGCGGAGCACCCCTAATAATGGAAAGCACTAAAGATAAGAGGTACATCAAATGTATAGGGGAGGCAAATGATCTGTTCTTTTTCCTGCCCAGAGAAGGGAAGATTACTTTCACCGAGGAAAAATGTCCTGAATGCGGCCTGCCTTTGATCAAGGTATATTATAAGAAAAGGGCTCCTGTAGTCAGATGTATAGATCCGAAATGCAAATTCAACAAAGACAGGGAAGAGCTGGGGAAATGCCCTGTTGACGGTGGAACACTGGTTATGAGGACTAACAAACGTGGAGGCAGGTTTGTGGGCTGTTCCAATTACCCAAGATGCACTTTCACAGCTTCAATACCGAAAAACGGGCAGGTTTTTCCCACCGGAAAGACCTGTGAGATTGATGGTTTTCCCATCGTTAGAGTTGTATTCAAGAAGGGGGAGGAAGAAATTTGTCTGAATCCGGAACACCAGAAATCCACCAGAAAAGCGAAAAAAGAATAACCAGATATTACTTCTTAATACTCTTCCTAATAGCAAATGGCATATCCTATCTACTGCTCCCCATTTACATAAATCCATACACAGAGGAGATAAAGTCCACGTCAGGAAGCTCTTATAGCTTTCCGATTATTTATGTTATACTGATTGTGGCTTTTGCCGCCTTCTTTATATTCATGGCAAGGTCTAAGAAGGTTTCCTTGCTGAAAACTTTAATTTATATTTTTACAGGATACACTTTACTGGTAATATTGAACTTTGACCTCTCTTTCCTGAGTCCCTTAGTTGACCTGTTAATTTCCATAGTTACTACCGTCGTCATTCTTTATTACACATATAAAGGAAACTCAGCTTCCTTAACCATTTTAGGACTGATACTTGGATCTGGAGTAGCTTTGTTATTGGCATCAATTTTTTCATTTTATGTAACCCTCATAATAGGTACCATATTCAGCATATACGACGCACTATCAGTAGTGTTAATAGGTAGCATGGTGGAAATGGCCCAGACTGCTATGGATCATGGAATGCCATTGTTATTTACATATGGCAAGAGCGATGATAAAATTGCCATGGGATTCGGGGACGTGATAATTCCAACTTTCGTTCTCTTCTCAATACTTACCAATTTTGGATTGAATGCTTATCTCATTTCTCTAATCCTGGCTCTGATTTCATTTATTCCCATTAACATTCTTGCCACCAAAAGACCTCAGCCGGGCTTACCTTTCTTAATTAATTCCATATTTCTGGGATTGATCTTGTTTATCTTATTATTCAAATGAATCTATCTGATCCACCTTATTTCATCAATTATATATAAAAAACCAATGATCTTTGGTCCGCGATCAATATGTTATTAAAGGTAAGAAAGATTTATATATCTCTTATGACATAATGATGCATAGTAACTGACATATGTCATACAGTGATGAAAAATGTTCTTAAAATCAATTGAATTGGAAAATTTCAAGTCCTTTGGCAGGAAAACCGTGATAGAATTCAGGAAAGGGTATACAGCCATAACTGGTCCCAATGGTTCTGGGAAGAGCAACATAGGGGATGCATTGCTCTTTGTCCTTGGAACAAAAAGTAATAAGTCTCTGAGGGCTCAAAAATTAACCGATCTTATATACAAGAGTCAGAATGGAAAGATGGCATCTTATCTAAAGGCATCTGTAACTTTTGATAATTCAGATAAGGCTATACCGCTTGAAGCCAATGAAGTCACCTTCACAAGGGTTGTAAGGATAAATGAACAGGGTGATGATTATTATTCATCGTACTTCATAAACGATGAGAAAGCGAGGTTACAGGATTTCGAATTCCTGCTGGAGAGGGCCAAAATATTTGCAGACGGATACAACTTCGTCAGGCAGGGTGATATCACCAGGATAATTGAGATGTCACCCAATGAAAGGAGACAAATATTGGAGGAAGTGGGCGGAATATCTGCGTACAATGACGAAATAAACAAAGCAAGAGATGAAAAGAATAAGGTATCTGAGAACCTTTTAACAATATCCACTCTCCTGACCGAAATCTCCACTAGAGTTCAGCTTCTCAGCGGCGAGAAAGAGGTAGCAGAAAGATATCTTGAGAAGAAGAACAGGATCTCACAGCTTGATGGGATCCTACTACACAGGAGAAGGAGGTCCATAGAGTCTGAAATTTCTGCCCTTAACGAACAGATAAATAAAATTAAGAATGATATGATGGCCAATGAGAATGAAATATCCAGGGTTACTAAGGAAAGCGAAAACATAGAAATAGAAATAAGCCGCATGGAAGGAGATAGGAAATCCATCGAAAATTTAGAAAAACTGAAAAATGAAATAGATGCCTTAAAGCTGACCATAGCTAAATTAGAGATGGAATATGAGAACCTGGGTATAAGGATAAATCAACTGAAGCAAGATCAAACAAACCTGAATAAAGAAAAGACAGCGTATTCAAACAAATTAAAATCCTCCAATGAGAATTCACAGCAGTTAAAAAGCAAGATAGATGAACTCAATCAGAAACTGGCTCAATTGGAAAGTGAGAGGAAGGCCATAGAAGAAAGGAATTCTGCAGCCTTGAACCAGAGCAAAGAGATTCTGGAAAGAATGAATGTATTGCACAAGGAGAAAGATGGTATTGCAAGCACACTTTCTTCCTACACAAATAAGCTCACATTGCTGAACGCTCAGAGGAATAACCTCAACAAAGAGCTCTCAGACCTTGAGGAGGCAATCAGCACCCTGGAGTTTTCCATTAGAGACATAGAGTGGCGCATAAAGAATACTTCACAAACTCCGAAGGAAGTAGATTCACTAAAAAAGAGATACCTGGAATTGAAGGATAAGATAACGAAATTGAAGGCTGAGGAAACGGCAATCACCAAGGAAATTGAAAATCTGCAGAATGAAATAGGGAAGACACAGGGGGCTAAGCTGTCAGGTATCTGGGAAAGCATTGATTTTATAATGAGAGAAGCTGCGAATGGAAACCTAAAGGGAATAAGAGGCACTGTTGATTCCCTCATAAAGTATGATGCAGAACTGGAACTTGCAGTACAAGCTGCAGGCGGCAACAGATTGTTTTCAATCATAGTTGATACTGATGAGAATGCCCAGGCAGCCATAGAGCTCCTGAAAAAGAGAGGAAAAGGCAGGCTGACATTCCTCCCATTGAACAAAATGATACCTGTGAGGCCAAAGGGAAAGAGTCTGCTCTTAATGAACGATCCTAGGACCATGGGGTTAATGATAAGTCATATTGAATTTCCCAAGGAATTAGAAGCCGCTGTAACATATGTATTCTCTGATACCGTTCTGACCAAGAATCTTGACCTTGCAAGGGAGGTCATGGGAGGGGTAAGAATTGTTACCTTGGACGGGGACCTAATCGACCCAACCAATGCCATGACCGGAGGTCAGATGGCCAAGAGGGATTTGGATAGGAACTTTGAACAGCTCAATGCAAAATTGACAGAACTCAGGCAGAGACGCGATGAGATAAGGAAGGATATAGAAAATTACGATAGCGAAATGAGAAGGCTGGCGGAAGAGCTGAATGAAATAAATCTAAAGGTGGGAATGGAAGAAGGGGCCATACAACAGTTGAAAACCAGAAAGGATCAAATGGAAAAGGAATTGCAAACCAAGAGAAATCAGACAATAATAAAGAGGAGGGAGCTTCAGCAGGTTGAGTCTGAAATTGAAGATGTTAACAAGCAAATCAAAATGTTGAGTGAAAGTTTAGATAAACTGGATTTGGAACTTAACAATTTGAAGGATAAGCAGGAAAAATTCCTCAACGCTACTGACAGGGATCGCATTAAGTCATTGGATTCGGAGATTGGCCAAATAAAATCTGAACTAGAATCATTGAGTTTGAAGAAAAAGTCTGTGGACGAAGAGATAATTGCTCTGAATGAGAGAATATCCAGCATTGAAAAGCTGCTCAGTAGCATAGAATCAGATATTTCAAATAACAACAGCACCAGAGCAAAGCTAGGAAAGGAAATAGATGAACAGAAGGTCAAATTGGAATCCATGAACGGCGTTTATTCACAGATGCAAAAAGAAGTGAGAGATAAGGAAAGCAAACTTATGGATCTCATAAACAAGAGAAATGAGATAAAGACGAAGATAGAGACGCTTCAATCCATAAACAAAACCAATTTCGATTTCAAATTGCAACTTGAAAGCAAGCTGGATGAGGCAAGGAGGAGGCTTGATGAGATACTTAGAGAGATAAGCGAAAAGCATGCACAGGAGGTACAGATACAACTATCAAATGAGGAAATAAAGAGAGAGATATCCCTGCTTGAGAACCAGTTAAAGGAGATGGAACCTGTAAACCTTAAGGCAATCGAGGATTATGCCTCTGAAAAGCAGAGGATGGATGAGCTAAATGTCAAGAAGTCAACCCTTGAAAATGAAATGGAAAAGCTTAACCAGCTTGAGAAGAGGCTAGAGGAACAGAAAAAAGTCATATTCCTAGATGTCTTCAATGAAGTTAATAAGAACTTTATAAGCATTTACGCAGAGTTGACAAACGGCCAGGAAGGTTATTTGGAATTAGAGAACCTCAGCAATCCTTTTGAAGGTGGCCTCATAATAAAGGCATCATCCAAAGGGAAGAAGGTTGACAATCTTGTCTCCCTATCAGGTGGAGAGAAGAGTCTGGCTGCATTGGCATTGATATTGGCCATACAGGAGTACGACCCATCACCGATATACTTCATGGACGAGGTTGACATGTTCCTGGATGGAGTCAATGCAGAAAATGTGGGAAGATTGTTCAGAAGAAATTCGGAGAGGGCCCAGATCATAGCTGTAACTTTAAGAAAATCCACAATGAAATATGCTAACCAGATGATAGGAGTAACATACCAGGACAGGAGCAGCGTCACATTTACAAAGGATTTAACACAGGAGGTGTCAGTGGCATGAACAGCATATCAGACTTCATCCTGGATACTGAAGAAAAAGCCATAATCCAAAGAACCATCGAAAATGAGGTTCAAAATCTTGAATCTAAGAAATACGACATCATCCTTAAAGCTCTGGAGATAGTGGAAAAATACAACTTCGACCCTTGGAATCTTGACCTTGCTAAATTTGTAGACATATTTATGAACGAAATAAACGAGGAATTCAGGGACTTTCCTGTGGCAGGAAGGATAGTTTACATGGCATGGCTAAACCTGAGAAACAAATCGGAAAGGGTAATACCCAAGACGGAGCTGGATGATGAAGGCAATTATGTACTCGATGATGTCCAGGATTATTTTGTGGATCAAGCAACTCCGGATGATGATTTGCAGATTTCCCTCTCATACATACCGGAGGATAAAAGAAACATATCCATTCATGACTTAATTGATGCTATAAAGAGCGTTAAATTCATTTCCAAGAATAGGAACAAGGAGCCTAAAAGAGTCATTAAAGAAGCGGGTGAATATTCACATCCGGAGGACATGCACCTTATTATCAGGGAAATTTGGAACAGAATCATGGAAGTGGAATCGGAGACATTTCCCATGGATTCCATAAGTTCAGGTGAACTCGAAGATTCCCTAGATGTGTTTGTTTCATCACTTTATCTTTCATTTTATGGAAGAATTCTGCTTTCCCAGGAGTTCCCGTATGGAACCATATGGATAACCGTAGTGGACAGAAATAACGTTAGCTCGCCAATACCTGAAATGAAGATGGATGATGCTTTTGCCATATGATTCTAATTGATGATAGGGGTAGAAAGGTAGACGTACCTGATGATCCCCAGAGAATAGCATCCCTGAGCCCCTCCATAACTGAAACTTTGTTCAGAATAGGAAAAGGTCAGAATTTAGTTGGAGTGACACCATTTTGCGTTAGGCCCGTTGAAGCCCAGAAAATAAAGAAAATAGGAAGCTATGGATATGCAAGGATAGAACTGCTTAAGGAATTGAAGACAGAATTGATACTAATGGTCTCTGGATATCAGGATAAGCTTGGCGATGAGCTTTCCCAACACTTCCCTGTGTTCACTATTGATTTGCCATTCAACATATTCTCAATTTTTGACCTCGTTTTAAAAACCGGAATCGTTGTCAATAGAGTTCAGGAATCCAGAGATTTGGTCAGGGAACTATATGAAAAGCTTGCATCTATTGATAGAAATGGAAGGGGGTTGAGGCTTTATTACGAAATAGACCTAGGTGGACCTGTGACCTTTGGCTCACTGAGCTACATAAACCACGGATTTTCATTCCTTGGATTCAGCACATACGGTTCAAGAATAAGAAAGGAATGGTTCGTTCCTGATTTCAATGATGTAATGGATTTTGATCCTGAGGTTATAATATTCGAGCCTAAAATGTTCTCAAAAGCTTCAAAGGAAAAGTACATGGAAGAAATTGCCAGAAGGAAATGGGATGGTATTACAGCAGTGAAAGAAGACAGGATCTTCTTCACACCCTCCCAGTATGACTTCTTTGCTCATCACGGCCCATCATACATAGAAGAAGCCTTACCATGGGCATCAAAAATCATATGAACTTTTGCATCACGTAAGCATCGCTTCCATCATTGTAGTATGCTGGAAGCATATTTGATATTATGAACCCAATTTTTTTGTACAGGCTTATAGCAATCTTGTTGGAAGTTTTGACCTCTAACCTCATCTTCTCCACTTTTAATTTTTTAGCTTCTTCCTCGAACAGTTCCAATAATTTCCTGCCGATTCCCTGTCCCCTGTACTCCTTATCCACAACCAGGATCATTATCCTTGCTTCCTTTTCACCATTTATTGAACCGCAAATGAAACCCACAACCTTGCCATTTTCCATGGCCACAATAAAACCTGAAGGCCAGGAATAATATATATCAATAAAAATAAAGTCAGAATAAATTTCCGTTATGTTCTTTCTGGATAGCTCCGTAACCTGATGAAGCAGATCAGGTGTGAACCTTCTGAACTCTATGGAGCTAATCAGAAAGTGGACACCTCTCCTTTAACCAGCATGTTGGTTATCCTGTCTAGATGTGCCAGCCAGTCATCGGCTATCCTCTGGAAGTCCTTCTTGTATCTCTCCGCGGTCTTCTGATCTGCACCTATAATCTGAATGTTCGCCACATGAGGATCGTCTATGGGCCTACCGATCTGCGAAACTATCCTTACATGAATTTCCTTGACCTCTCCATTTGATTCCTTGTAGCAGTCCTCGGCTATCTTCCATGCTGCCAGATTATAAAGCTTGCCCACGTGTGTCACGGGGTTCTTTCCTGCAGCGGCTTCCATACTCATTGGCCTGTATGGGGTTATTAAACCATTTACCCTATTTCCCCTTCCCACTGAGCCATCATCACCATTTTCCATGGATAAGCCGGTTACCGTTAGATAATATATATTCTCCTTCGGACTGTCTGCAGTATTAACGTAAACGTTTACATTCCTCTTTACTTTCGATTGCACCCTCTTCTGTATGAGCTCCCTGGCTTTCTCCTTAATATCTATATATTGCTCTGGTGAGTTCACATATCTATCAACCATGGCAATTGCTGTGGTGAGATTTATTGTGTCCCCCTTTCTAAATCCCATAACCTTTACATCATAACCAAGGGCCTTCAATACCCCCTTTAATTCTCCATTTATATATTTCTCAGCTTCCAAAACTGCCCTCTCTGTTTCAGAGAATGGTGCAAATCCAACACCAAATGATGTGTCGTTTGAGAGCAATCTTGAGGTGTCATAAAGAGACCTGAGGTCAACTGATCCTTGCCCTATTCTGCAATCTATGGTAACATCTGTTTCGGTATCTATGGTATCAAAATGGGTTTTTAGGTAATCCAGAGCTGCCTTTGTAGCAATGCTTCTATATGGAATTCTCTCTCCATTGACCGTGGTGGTTGCCCTTCCCGAAAGCAGGATATAAACCGGTTCAAGAACCTTGCCTCCCCCGAATTTTGGGGCCGCCTGACCACCAACAACCTCTACCTGATCAGTGTTATGGTGCAAAATTCGGCCGTAATGCTCCAGATAATACTTGGAGAGTGCTCTACTTACTGACTCAGCAATACCATCCGAAACAGAATCTGGGTGACCTATCCCTTTCCTTTCAACTATTTCCACTTCTCTTTCCTCTACAGGAGCTTGCGGTAAAGATTCTACAACTATGTTTCTTTCCATCAAAGATTCCTCCGATATTCAGTTAATATTTATCATAAATTAAAATTTTTTTAGTTTCTCAAGGATAAAAATTTAACAATTAAAACCAATTAAGTAGATATGGAAAATGGTAAAAATGCCATTATTTCCACATGGTCAAAGCAGGGTGTCGAGAAATTTGCGAGGTTTCTTGTGGATAATGGCTATAACATATATTCAACTTCTGGAACGCTGAAATATTTAAGAGAAATGGGAATTGAAGGACAGGATGTTTCCAATTTGGCCAGAGTTCCAGAGATGTTCAATGGCAGAGTGAAAACGCTTTCGGCCTATCTTCTAGGTGGTATATTGGCATCAGATAGAAATGATCCGGACTTGGAAAAATATCATATGATCCCAATAGACCTTGTTATGGTTTCCCTTTATGATTTCATAGACGCCCTCAAGTCAGGAGAGAATAATACTAGCCAGATGATAGAGCTCATAGATATTGGAGGGGTAACTCTCCTGAGATCAGCGGCAAAGAATTACAATAGGGTGATAGTGGTACCCGGCAACGATTACATGAACTTTGTAATGGAAAGGATGAGAAATGGGGAATTGCCGCTGGAGGACAGAAAATATTTGGCCTCTGAAGCTTTCCACCTGACCTCTTACTATGATTATGCCATTTCCTCCTATTTTGGCGGATCAAACAATTATTTCAACTTAGCAGGGAGATCCTTCATAAAGTTGAGATATGGAGAAAATCCACATCAACAAGCTCACTCATACAACCTCTTCAATCCATTTTTCACTCTGGTCAAGGAAGGAAAGGAGCTATCATACAACAATATCTTGGATGCTTGGGCGGCTTGGGAGTTGGTTAACAGGCTGGATAATAATTCGTGCGTTGTGGTGAAGCATAATTATCCATGTGGTGCTGCCACTGGTAAGAATGCACTAGAACTGGCCTTTCTTAGCGATGAGGTTTCAGCTTACGGGGGAATTCTCGCATGCAACCACACTCTTAAAAAGGAAGACTGGAATGTTTTGAAGGATAGATATATTGAGGTGATTATAGCCCCTGATTATGAAAGAGATTTACTAAATGCCTTGGAAAGGAAGAAGAATTTGAGGATATTGAAAGGACTTTACGATTATTATAAGGTCCCTGATGTAAGGATTGCAGGGAACATTATACTGGAGCAGGAATGGAACGTAAAGAGGGATATCAATTTTAAAATTGAAACGGGGAATCCTCCAGAGAAGGTATTAGCTGACCTCAAGTTCGGCTGGGAAATAGTAAAGACACTCAAAAGCAATTCAGTGGCTATTGTGAAAGACCTGCACTTAAAATCTGCCGGTGCTGGTCAGCCCAACAGAGTTGACTCCGTGAGAATAGCCTTGGAAAAGGCCAAGAATCTCGGGAGAATTGACGACGATTCCCTTTTGATATCGGATGGATTCTTCCCATTCGTGGATAATTTGGAAGTAATTCATGAATACGGTATCAAAAATGTAGCTGCCCCCCTAGGAAGCATAAGAGATAATGAAATACTGAAATACGCATCTGAGAAAGGAATAAATTTCATTTCAGTTGGAGAAAGAGCATTTAAGCATTAGATAACATATTTGTATTTATGTTCTTTTGACTCATAAATCTCTCCTGAATTCAATAAATCATAAACCGATTCTTCTATTTCCTTGCTGGTCATGGAATTTCCTAAGGATGCAATTATTTCATCCATGGACATTTCTCCTCTCGATTTTATCAGATCCAAAATTTTGTCCTTGGTGGATCGCTCGCTAGACAATTTTAAGCTGTCAAGCAGTGCCTCATACCTAGATACATCGAATCCGAGATTTTGGTTAATCCTATAATAAATTCCTTCTGCGAGGTAATTTGACTTAGTTAGAGCTGAAATTTCATTCAATTCCTTAGCACCGGAACTTATGACCTTCTTAACCACATTTAGCCTATCCTGGAGAAATTTCATACCTAGGAGGCGGTAGAACTGAAGCTCAAGATCGCTAATTTCCCTGAAGTTTTCCGCGTAAATATTCCTCTCCTGGCTTGAGTTCTTTTCCCTGAATGTTAAGGTTGCAGATATCAGTACATATGAATTGATCTGCAGGTCCCATATCTTTTCAGGATTACCTGTAAAATACTGCCCTATTATAAAGTAAAATTCGTTGTTCTGATCGATTATTTTTATTATTTTCCTATCATTTTCCTCCATCCTGTTTTGTACCTGGCCCACCATTAAGAACTTCTTGAACAGCAATCCGAGCCCTGAGATGTTAAGATTCTCGCCGTTGAAATTAACTGGATTGGAATCTCGCAATTCCACGCCCGTAATTAGATAAGCAGGTCTCATGCAAATTCACCTCTCAGCTTTTCTATGGAACTCTTGAAATCTTCCTCTGTGAATTTCTCCAGTTCAACTATCTCCATGTTAGTTCGGGATTCTTCACCTGATTGCGAACGTGAAGATCTGAAAGCGGTAACTTTCAACTTGAATTCATTTAAAGCCAGCTCATTTACCCTATCCCTCACCAAGGATATGTCAAGGCTGGCCAACGATGATTTCACTACCTCTTCCCCTATGAGCCCTATTAAAATGGATTGATAGATAGTTGCGTATTGAGATGATGAACCATCATCTATTATTGCAGTAACTCTTATGATCCTCGTTGGTTTTGCCTCTGGATGAATACTGCATTTTCCATCCCTTACAACTCTTCCGCATTCTGAGCAAACATCCACGAAGGGATTTTTCGTAATGAATCCGAGTATTCTCCCACTAACCTCAACTTCGCCATTGCCAACCTCGGCAAGCTGATACAAATTCTCAGGTTTCCCTGCTTTCCTTAAAACTTCAATCTTGGAGTTTTTGTTAACGTTTAGGTATAACTTGTTGTTGTAAACTCTCGGGTATGCCCCGTAAATCCTCACTAAACCTTCCTCTAAGTCTATGTCCCAGGCCCTTACTTGAATTGTTCCTGTGGAGTCTGTAAGTATTCCCACCGTCAACCTTGATTGCTCCCCCTTTACCGGTCTATCCTTTTCAATTATTCGTAATTCACCCTCAACGCTTAGGAATTTCATATCTGGATTTATTTTAGAAATCGTAACCAGCTCTAACTGTCCCTCGACGCCTCTCTTAAGTGGTGTGATCTCAGAGTTATTTCTCGTCTTCAACCTTATTTTTCCATTGAATTCATCACCAACTACATTCTTGATTAAAATTATGTCCCCCTCACCTATCTTAGGTGGATCAAAAATAGTTATGGGTATGGATCCAGATTTGTCTCTCATAATCCCTGTGAGCATCTTATGCTTCTTTCCATTCCTTTCAAATTCTTTGTAGCTGATGTTTGTTATTTTCCCAACCACGTTCCCCTCAAATTCCTTGGTTATGGAGCTAATCTTTTCCCCCTCGAATAAAACTGAAATGTCCCCCTGGAAATCCTCCACGACGTTCAATGCTACTATAATGGGAGGTTCGGAAGATTCCAGCAATCTCTTATCAAATTCCACAATTGCATTTTGATCGTTATTAGTAGCTTTCAATATTTTTGATTTAATCTCTTCTATAATTTCATCCGGCAACGCAGCACCCATGTCAATAATAAGTATGAATTAAAAAATGTTATTAATTCATACATCAAAAACTACGTAATCGTACATGTGTGCTCTAGTTACAATCTGAAATTCGTCGAGTTCTTCCAAAAAGAGAATATACCTTTCCCTGTCAATATTAATACCCTTCTTTTTGAAAAATTCCCTGGGACGTGTTATGGACATTTCAATGATCTGATGAGGCGATATCCTACCTATGCCCCTTTGATATCTATAAAGGAAGTCCATCTCGGAAAATATGTCTGGCTCTGTCACGAAAACATTATCGGTCCCCAACATTAAATGAGCATTGTTCCTTGATAATTTTGAGTAATCTGGCCTTTTACCGTAAAAAATATTTGATCGTGGCGTTATGACCCAATAAATTCCCTTTTCCGATATCCTTTTTACTTCATCCTCAGTAGCTTCAATGCCATGAATTATGAAATCGGGAGATAGCTCCAAAAGCATGTCTATGTTCTCCCTGACATTTTCGCTGAAATGTATGGCAAATAGTTTCCCGTTATCCCTTGCAATTTCCCTCAATTTAAGCAGAAATGAATATTCGTGGTCTGATATGGAGCTCATGGCAAAACCATATGATCTCTGTACGAGAATCCTAGCCTCTTCAATGCTGGATGGCCTGGATAAAAAAATTCCTCTTATACCATGAAATTCTGGGATTAGCTCAATCCCCCTTACACCCTGTTCCCTGAAATCAATAAAGGCATATGTTCCCAATTTGTTCATGAATTCAATGGACTTGAGCATCCCCCTTGAAATCTTCTTATCATCAGATGAATTTAAATGCCTCATTTTAAAACCATTTGGTCCTACTATTTCTGGCAGTGTTCCCACTGGTTCTTCCCCAATGAAACTATCTCCAAGATGCGTGTGAAAATTCACGGGAGCAGGTATGATAGTTCCAGAATATTGAGGCTCTGCGTCACCTCTTTCCTCAATGCCATTGGAAGTAACAGCAAAAACTCCGCTTTTTAACTTATTTCCTATCAGTGCTTTGCCCTTGACAGTTATAATGGACATCCCTCCCCAATATGAACATTTATTAAATCTCTTTCAATGCTAAGTTAGTGATAATTAAAAATTTTCAAGAACTGGCCAGGACTGATGCTAGGAAATTCCTATTGGAAATAACTGAAAACGTCCTTATTGAGTATTCCCCTGAAAATTATATATTTCAATACTTAAAGGAGAATGATCCAATGAAAGAAATAAAAGAATTTTCAGTTATTTCCATTGGAAAAGCTTCCGTGAAAATGGCAACAGGTGCACTGAAATTTTACAGAGAAAGGATCAAAAGATGTATCGTGCTGACCAATGAAGATGAGGTAAATTTCCAGGACATTGAACACATGAAAACAGATTTGCTTATATTGAGGGGAGATCACCCATATCCGGGACAGAATAGCTTGACCTCAACTAAAAGAATAATTGACTTCATTAGCAATGAAGCAAATCCCATACTTTTCTTGGTATCGGGTGGAGGATCCGCTATGCTGGAATATCCCAGAGTTAAAATTGATGAGTACAATAGGATAATCAAATGCCTTATGGATAATGGCACTGATATTTATGGATTAAATAATGTCAGGTGCTGCCTTTCGAATGTTAAATGCGGAAAACTTTTAAATTATTATAAAGGTGATCTTTGGGTTTCTCTAATTATATCCGATGTACCGGGAGATGATCCTCGTATAATCTCCTCCGGTCCATCAATTCCCTGGAAACATGATCTTAGGAGCATTCAGAGAAAGATATCCATATGCAGTGTGGAATGTCCTGATCAAGTACAGGAATTTTCTTATGAAGGGAGATTAGTTAATTCTGTAATACTTAAGAATAGAAATTTTCTGGATTATTTATCTTTGAAATTGCGAGAAAGAGGTTACGAGGTTCTGGACTTAGGTTCTGGAATAAACATGGAAAACCACAGGTTGGCTCATTGGATAGGAGAAATTTATAGATTTGCAATTGAGAGCAAAAGAGATAGGTTCGCCATAATAGGAGGTGGGGAGACAACTGTCGAAGTAAAGGGAAATGGTGAGGGAGGCAGAAACCAGGAATTGGCACTTAGGGTTATGAAGGAATTAAAAGGAAACTTCACATTTCTGGCCATAGGAACCGATGGTATAGATGGAAATTCCATTGCGGCTGGCGCAATTGTGGATAATTCGGATTTGAATTCTTTTGGATTGGAGGAAATAGAAACTTACCTTGAAAATAACGACAGTTTCACGCTCCTAAAACGTATGGGTGATGCCATAATTACAGGGAAAACCGGCAATAATGTTTCCGATTTATTTATGCTGATTCATAATTAGAGTCTCCTCTCAAATATGAAAGAGCTCCAGCGGTTATTAACAATGCAAACGAAAACACGAAGGCAATCTTGATCCCCTCAAGAAAAGTTGTAGTTAGACCGCCCTCTATTTTGCTTGTTCCTAAAAATACCTGAAAAGCAAGGTATCTGGGTATTGCCAAGGAAGAAACAGTTATGGCAAGCACATAGCTTAGCAGAGTACCTATGCTGCCCAGGGTTCTAACTACCCCTGAAACTACGCCGTAGTATTGCTTAGGTGAGCTTGACATTATAGCTTTGTTGTTGGATGGCCAAAACATGGCAGCCCCTAGACCGGTAATTAAAGTTATCAGAGACACCAAAATAATAGGTGATGTGGAGTCCAGCATCGCATAAAGTATAACTCCCAGAGCCATCAATAAGATCCCGGTTGTCGCAACATTTCTAGGTCCCTTGGAATCGGCCATTTTTCCCATGTAGGGTGCTATTATGCTTGACAAGATGTATCCAGGAAGAAGTATGATTGAAGCCATAAGTGGAGAAAAACCTCTTACTCCCTGTAGGTACATTATTAGAAGAAATACTACGGCCAGATATCCCAATGCCTGAGTAAAGCTTGCCAACAGCGAAAATAGGAGATGCTTTTCGCTGAAAACCTTGAAATTTATCAGTGGGGATTTGACCCGTTTCTCTACCAAGTAGAATGGTATCCAGAGCAATATAGATACCAGGAGTTCCAAAGAATTCCTTAGATTGAGCCCGTAGGTTGATATATCTATGGCAGCATATGAAAGCATCCCAAGGGATGTTCCTAGAATCAACATCCCGGGAATATCAATTTTTGATTGTGTTCTCTCATTATCCTTTAGATACTTAAAACCCAGGAATAATGCAAACGCCCCTATGGGTACGTTTATGAAGAATATGAACCTCCATCCGAAAAATGTCGTAATAATTCCACCCAGCAGTATACCTATGGCGGCACCCACGTTCCATCCAGTGGTAATGTATCCAAATGCTCTTCCACGCTCTCTAATGTCGAAATAATCTGATATTATAGCATTTCCATTTGCTTGCATCATTGCAGCTCCAAAAGCTTGAATTATTCTTGAATATATGAGAAAGCTTATATTAAGGGATAAACCTGCCAGGAGGCTTCCGATTGTAAAAATGGCAAAACCCAGGTTATAAATTCTCCCCCTTCCAAACGTCTGCCCCAGTGAACCCAGCTGCGTTGTAAAAATGGACAATATCAAAAGATATGTGAGTATTATCCAGATGGAGTAGTATAATGTTGTCCCTAAGTCATAATTTATCACTGGAAGAGATAAGATAACTATGGTTGAATCAATTGCACTCATAAGGCTCCCTAACATTACCACTAGCAGAATTAGCCGCTTAATGTTCATTGAACCCACATTTTAAAAGCCCTAATTAATTTTAGGAGAATTATTACCTGAAAATTCAAATCTTTAATTGGGCAATTGAAGGAATAAGTTGAAGTCCCAATCCCAGCAAAATTATAAAAGGTATAGGAAGATAGAATCTCTTAAAAATCGTGTCAATGTCATTTCCATTCATCATGGGTATAGATACAAGCATTATAGCTACGCTGACCAGATTAAGTATAAAATCCACTAACCCCAAGCTGCTTAGGAGCAGTATTGCCGATGAAGCCAAATTGATCATTAATATGGGAAGTATAATTTTACCATTCAACAATACAGGAATGGATTTAATACCCTTTGTCTTGTCAAATTCCCTGTCCTGATCTTGATACTTCACATCAAAGGAAGCAATCCAAAGGGCAGTAAATATTGAATAACCATAGAGCTGCCACTGATTTGGAAATGATGCGCTTATTCCAATATATCCTGCTATCACTATTATCCCGATGGATAAACCCAAGACGAAGTGTGATATTGCGGGCAACCGTTTAGTCAGTGGATATAAGTAGAACGAAAGCAGGACAACAGGAGAAAGCATACCAGCAAGAGTGTTCAGTGAAAAAGCTACTAATACAAAAAGTATGGAAGAAATAATAAAAATAGCACGAGCTTCTGAAACCTTAATTTTTCCTGTGACCAACTCTCTGTTCATAGTCCTTGGATTTTCTCTGTCCAGAGGTAGGTCCATCAGCCTATTCAATGTCATGCCCGATATTCTTGCCAAAATTGCCGCAGCCACAATTAAAACTACCTTTAGGATAGGAAAATAACTAATGTGCATTTTAATGAGAGCAAGTTCAACACCAATGAACACAAATGGCAGATCGAAAATTGTATGTTCAATTCGAATAAATTTAAGAAATGTTTTCAATTTAGAATCCATATTTTTCTATCTTTCCCTTCAGTAATGCATATTCGTCCATTTCGATCTTCTCGGGCCATTCCCTCAAAACACCCTCTTCCCTGGTTTTGATGGTGGCATCAATTATCATCTTCCCCGATAAATTTGGTAAGAAAGATGCGTGATCAAGAGAATCTCCAGGTGCCCTTGGTATGATCACAACATCTCTGGATGGATCAGTCCTGGTCGCTATGGCCCATAAGACCTCACTTTTGTCCCTCACATTGATGTCCTTATCTACCACAACCACATATTTGCTGAACATCAGTTGACCCTGCGATAAGACTGCCATTCCAACTTTTATTCCTTGCCCTGGATATTTTTTATCAATTGAAACAACAGCGATATCATTCAACACTCCTTCCTCTGGCAAAAATATATCAACTATATCGGGAATGAGCAGTTTAATCGCCGGTAAGAATATTTTTTCTATTGCGTGCCCTATGATCACGTCTTCATTCCAGAACTTTCCTACAACTGTCGCATGATAAATGAAATCTTTGCGTGCCAGTATTCTCCTTATGTGAAATACTGGATATTCTTCAGGTGGTGAATAGTAGCCAGTATGATCGCCGAATGGACCCTCAATTCTAGCTTCATTAGGATCTACGTAACCTTCTAAAACGATCTCGGCCTCAGCTGGATAATAAAGGTCTACAGTCTCACCCTTTACGAGCTTAACACGCTCTCCCATCAAATATCCGGCGAAGGCCATTTCATTTATTCCTTCTGGAAAGGGAGAAATGGAAGAAAAGAAAATGGAGGGATGAACCCCAATAACGACTGCCACATCAAGGTTTCTACCCATTTTTCTAGCTTTGAGCATATGATTGTATCCGGTTTTTTGCCTCTGCCAGTGCATTCCTGTGGTTTCATCATCGAATACCTGCATCCTGTAGGTCCCTGCATTGTATATACCTGTTTCAGGATCCTTGGTAATTACTACCGGAGCTGTTATGTATTTTCCTGCATCCTTAGGCCATGTTTTCAATATTGGAATTTCTCCCAGGCCAGATAGTTTTGAATCTTTGACTGGACCGGAACTTACGGTTTCCGTACCAAATGATTTCAGCTTTGAGTATAATTTTATGCCATCTAATAAACCGGGCTTCTTTGAGGTGATCTCTAGGAGTTCGCTTATTTCACCTCTTATGGTTTCCAGGTCCTTTCCCAGAACCCTATTTAGCCTTTTTTCTGTTCCGAAAATATTAATTAAAACAGGATTTTTATATCCTTCAGGGTTTTCAAAGAGCAGGGCTGGCCCCTTTTTCTTTTGGACTATATTGGTGAACGCGGATATTTCCAAATCACATGAGAATTTATCCTTTACACGCAATAGATCATCATTCAATTCATGAATTGTATCCCTAATGCTTCCCATTGTTATTCCTCACACGCATATATGATTTAATTCTTAAAAATGATATTGCTGCTATCAAGGGGAAAATTGCATAAATCAGAAAAACGTAATTGAATCCGAAGGAAAATGCTAATGGGATCAGCAAAAGGGGTGCTATTATATGCCCACTGCTACCGATTAATGAGAATTCCCAAGTTGCATTGGCGTAGTTCTTATCACCAAAGATTTCCCTTGGGATGGAATAAATTATACCTATGTTCATTGCTTCCATCATAATTAATATCAAGGCGAAAATAAGAAGCTTCACACCCATTACCATGATGATAAGAAAACCAAAGGCAGTAACCGAATATGATAAAACTGGAACCAAAAAGAGCGCATAATCTTTCTTTCCAAATTTATATATTGAATAAGATAGGATTCCTCCTAGAAATGTGAAAAGTGCACCAGTAATGCCGAACACGTTCATTGCATTGTTTATCAACGTTGGATCTGTTTTAATTAAATACAATGGCAAAATAACAGCAAGGCTAAGATTAAATCCTGCGATTGACATCCAGATTATACCCATCAACCAAGTGGCAGGATTTCCGTAATTGGTAGTTCTTATTTGCTGACCCTTAATAATTTCATAATTCGGTCCTCCGATGGAATTGAGAATCACGGAGAAGAGCCCTCCAATTAACAGTATCAGGATCACAAGAAGAATTAGGTTAGACATAGATAAATAATTAACAAAGAAAGCACCGAGCGCCACTCCTGTAGGAATACCCCCTATAGATATAGTCGATGGAACTATTCTTTCTGGCAATTTCAGTAACTTCGAATATTCAATGGAAAAGATTTCCATGAGGAAAGTTGACATACCCTGGATGATCCTCAAGAATATCAATTCATAGAAATTGGATGAAATGTATGTTAGGGGAATGGAAATTGAGATTATAGCAACCATTAAGAATGTTGATAATGCAGGATAACGATGCATACCGAACACCCTTCCAATTATTTTTCCCAGTGGCATTCCTGTAAAGTAAGCAATGGTGATTATGTAAGTGAATTCGTTCAAATTTAGGGTAATGTGTAAGTGAGAATAAAGAACGGGTGCTATTAATGTAAACAACGATAGAGAAACGAAAAGTAAAGTTGCCAAAATAAAACCAAATGATGTCAACAAAACTACCCTAGGTCTCATATCATAATATGTCGGGGTAATATTTCACAATTTATGCAACATGTTGCAAAACAGGTCTGGCCATGGGAGGAGGCTAATTGACCAGACCCATTTATCTGAAGGAGTTTCAAAGATTTAATTATTCCTATACTCTTTAGCGGTTAAATCAGATTTTTTCGCCAACTTTTTAGAAATATAAAAAATACTGTAAATAGGTTGTACCGACTCACTTCATAGTATTGCATATCTTATGGATTTATATTTATAAAAGGCTCTCATGATAATAAGAGGAATTAATTGCATTCAATCCAACTCTAAAGCATTATTACAAGAATTTCTAATGCTTATTGATTCCCCACTTTGTCTTTCTTTAATATCTCTTCCTTTTAAGCATGGAATAAATTGGACGCATAATTCGAAAATTAAATGTTGTGAAAATCATGACAACAATATCGATATGAAAGATTTATAGTAAATAAAACGCAGCGAGAGTTGTGAGTGTCATTGAAAAGCTGGTTCTTAATATTCGGTTTTATAGATTTTCATATAATTAATATTCGATTTTATTAGATTTTACGAGATTTCATTGTAAAGCTGGACGATAGGTTTATTCGAAGGAAGGATCCAGAAGGGAAGCATAAGAAATTCGTAAGGAAGGCATATCCGAGACATTTCAGAGATTACATTGAAAGGTTTCACCTAAAAACCGAAGCACCTCCTATAATGTTTTCAATGCTTAGCCCATTTGCAGCCTTTGGGCATTCTATTTACCCAATGGAAACATAACTATTACTCCTGGGATCTCTATTACAATGGTATCGCTATTATTATAACAGACGGTTCGGATTTCTAATGATTTCTAAATTATAACTTATTAAGGCCTTAATCATTTTGACCTCTGCAAAAGGCCCAAAAATAAAGAATTAATCATAATTAACAAATTACCGTTTCCTGCATGACGTTACTCCCTCCTTTATAATCGCTGTCAGGATTCGATTTAGAAAACCATACACTGAATATTCACCTGCCGTTTCAGATATTGAGAAAATTTGAACTTAGGAATTATTTAGTGCATCAAATAGTGAGTCATTGAGTGTTAGGTTGATTGTAGCTATCCCTTTTGTGTTAAAACAAATTGATCTGAAGCTAATTGAAAATATTGATTGTTATTTCTTCTGTTTGATTCTTAACGAGTACTTTCCTGATCTTTCCAGTACCATAGGTGTTATCCTGAGGATTGTAAGTCACTACTTTGTCACCCACTTGAATTTCCGATGAATCAATGGATTTCCTGTTATGCAGGAGATTTGGCTTTGTTCCAGATACACAACTTCTGCCTCCGCCACCTCCCCCTTGAGGAATATTGTAAAAATCGACAGAGTTCAAAATAGTGTTTGCATTCATTTGAGCAATTACTGTGTCAATTCCACACACTTCTACCTCTGTCATAGGCTTTACGTAGCATTCAAACCAGTATGTATCATCTGCTAAAAAATTTCTTGAAATGCTTAGATTTTAATTACCTTAAAATGGACCAAATTATGAAAAATCTGCTCCCGAAGAGCAATTAACAATAATTTTCGTTTCTCTTGAAACAATCCACCCACTATTGTTATCATAAATGATTGCATACATTACTAAGCTTGCTACAACATTCTTTGTTTATAGAAAATACGGAAATCTTACTATTTCTACGCCCCATGGTCCTGAAGCGCTAGTGTTGAAATCGGCACTAAGTTGTAATTTAGATGCAACATTAAGATAAGGGTTTTCCGATTCAAAGCATTTTTCCATCAGACTTGCATAGCCGACTTCAAGAGACCCAAACTGAATTTTGCAATACATATATCCGTTGCTGTAAGAAGCCAAGTCTTTAATTAAATTAAAACCCAAATCTAGGGCACTGTTATTGGGCACACCATAGAACTGTGAGGACTAAGGGGATATATCCAAATTGAAATGCCTCAACTGATGGAGTTGAAATCAATATAATAATCACTACTGCCAATAATTAAATTGTTAAAGTTTTTGATATCTTTCATTTTTCTTCCTGCTTCCTGAGTTTCAGGTATCTTTTATAAACTCGTTCTGAACTAACTCCGATGATGACAAAGCCAAGTGTGAGCATAGTCATTCCTATAATTTGCCAGAAGTAACTACCTAGAGGAGTACCAAAAGGAGTGGTATTTATAGACAATACACCCCATCCTTCTGAAATTATGATGATACCAACAACGATTAAAACAGAGTCCCACTTCCATATGTTATATATATCTAATATAAGAACATCCGTCCACTTAATATCATGATTGCTACGACTATTATCATTTAGGGGACCCACAAATATATTATAAAAAATGATTATTAAAAAATTTCCTATATTTTTCATTTCATTCGATTTATGAACTGGCTCGTGTCCATGGCCGTAATATCCATGTAAATTGATGTAACGAATATGGATGAGTTGCTGAGCCATTTCTGGAGAATATTAATAGGATGGGGGACCTGACCGTTTTTACCCCCATAGTTACGAACACAAAATTAAATACTAAGAGGGGAATAGAACAATGGGGATGCATAGCACAAAGGAATACTCAGATTATGATAGAAGAAGAATGAGGTTAGATTTGATAGGAATGATAATATGTTTCGTAGCAGCTGCAATTATAATTGCATCCCTATTCATTAAGTTCTGATAATATCTGTCTCTCACATTTTATTACACTCAAGGCATTTCCAATAAAGGGGGTGTCTGCATCCAATTATCACTATTTTAATGAAATAATATCATTATGGTCATGAATATGCCTGATTTTAATTCTAAATGAAGCAATTATGAATGGATAACAATTCATTCTGAAGTTCAACTTTCAATGCCTGGAAATAAGATAATATTGTTCAGGAAGACCATACTTAATGACCATGCTATAATAAAGAACTGACTCGGGATACCTAAGCTCTCAGAATATAGAATAATTAAAGATTTAATTACAAATAGGGAAAAGCAGATATTAAATGTTGCTCTCCTGTTCACTTGTCTGAGATATGAAAAGGCTGTTAGCCTCAGATATAGCCACGATAGGTTCGATTGTAATTTCATCCATCTTCCTGAATGGACACAGATGAAGACAAAGAGGAAACAGCTTGAGAGATTGGTAAGGCTATCCATACCCGCGCAATATTTTATGAGAGATTTCTCTTTTATTGAAGTTCTATAAAGGATTGTATTATACAAGAGGCTGAGATAAAATTCTCCTTTAATATTTGGTTTGTGTACATAAACATTCAGGAAGACGTAGGAGTCATGGTTATTGTTCTCATACCCAGGCAAGGCTATGTAGATATAACTTTCACATAACTATATTGAACTTACGCAGTTTAAACATTATGGAAATTCGTCATTCCTAAATAAAGACTTAAGAAGAAATGAAGGAATTTGTTGTGATGTAGGAGTAACGAAGACAAAATTAACATTACGAACGACTTTAAAGATGACGGATTAAATTTAAAATAAAGAATAAGGAGTAAAGTCTAAAAATTTAAGATGAAGTGTTATAAATTCGTTAATCAAAACTCAGTATATTATCATTAAAACCTAAAATTCAGTAAAATTAACCCACCCATACGGCCACAAATTAGATATATGGGTTTAGCCTCGGATTTAGAACAAAAGATTTTTAATTTCCATTAATATAGTAAATAGAGGTTTATGGTAGACGTATACCTTTGTAATGTTCCACAAAATTATCCAATGGACTATGATATAGCTAAAAAAACCAATCATTGGGGAGTTAAGAGTGGCCAAAGCTATAAGAATAGATGGGATAGCGTTAGGGAAAACGGCATCATTATCATTGAACATATGAATAAGGGCTTTTTGATTGGTACCATAACTAAAAAATTAGTAGATTATACTCCTATCTGGCCTATTAGGGAGGATAATGAAGTCTATCCATATCGAGTGGAATTTAAAACTCTATTTGAATTTGATTTCCCAAGTCAGAATGGAAGATCTGAGGTTAACGAGATTTTAATAAAATGCTTGGTTGGACAGAATGGGGGGCATTATAGAACATCACAAGAATTGGGCGGAGGATTACAAGCTGTTAATGGCCAGTACAGAAGATTGAACCTTGAAGAATATTGCTGTATATTCAAGGAAATAAAATCAAGAAAGAATATCGACATAATTGCGGGACTAAGATCACAGGGAGTTTTATATAATGAGTGTGGTAATGAAGAATATGTCCAACCTTCTATCTCGGATAAAGATGATACTACAAAATCAGAGTATAAAGAAAATACCTTAACTGACATACCAAAAAATATTATATTGCACGGCCCAGTGGGCTCAGGAAAAACCTATACTGCTGGTAGGCTAGCCAAATTAATCAGCTGCAATATATGTAAGGATGAAGATCTGGATTTTAATAAAATAATAAATATCATCAAAGGTAATAATTCAGAGGAAGCGGAAGAATCAGGTAAACCAAATATATGGCTTCAGAAATTTCGTCGCAAAGATCATATCCACGAGGATATTAAGGATAAAAACACTGAATATAACAGATGTTTGGTTTCAGCTTCCCGATCAGCCGATGGAAGGAATGTGTACGAAAATCTCAAAATGGTAAAGAAAGGAGACATTGTTTTTCACCTTGACTTAGATAATGAAAATAATGAAATAGTTGGAATTTCCAGTGTAGCGGGCGAAGCAGAAACAATTAATGCATTTTCCGATAATCCCAAGGAATATTATTACGTACCTCTGGAAAATTATAGAGATTTGAAGACGCATATTTCCTTTGCAGATTTGAGAAACAAATACGGAGGAACGTTGATAAATCTTCAAAGGAAAGAGGATGTTTTTTATGATAAAAATCTGAATCTTAAACAAGGAAATTATCTGTCCCCTTTATCCATAAGTATATTAGAGCTCTTTGAAAATTATTTAGAAGATACAAATGGCGTCTCCTTAATTGATTATTTAATAGATATGAACAAGGAAGTCTGCAAGGACCTGTGCTACAGGAAATCCATAGAATACGTTACATTTCATAAATCATATTCATATGAGGATTTCATTGCAGGAATAAAGGCTGAAACAAAAAATGGCCAACTTGAATACAGGGTAGAAGATGGTATTTTCAAAAAATTCTGCGACAAGGCAGAGCAAGATCCTTCAAATAATTATGTGATGGTAATCGACGAAATTAACAGGGGTGACATATCAAGGATATTTGGGGAGTTGATAACACTCGTTGAAGAAGATAAAAGGGGAATTGTAATCAATCTTCCATATACTGATGATGAAGGAAATCTAATAAGTTTTTCAGTTCCATCAAACCTATATATAATAGGTACTATGAATGACTCAGATAGAAGCGTAGCATTAATAGATGTTGCACTAAGGAGAAGATTCACATTCTTCAGGGTCGGCTTCAATAAGGATATATTGTTAAAATGGTTATCAATAATAGGAGATGATAAGGAAACTATATTAAAATTTGTGGAATATATTAATCGTAGCATAGAGTTTACTAGAGGAGAGGACTACGAAATTGGACACGCCTTCTTCCAGAAGTTGAAGAATATCAAAGATGAAAAAAAAGCCAGGGAAGAAGTAACGTATATCTTTTCATACAGCATAATGCCCCTCTTGGAAGAATATTTTCACAGTGATATGACAGAACTTCAAGAAATTCTGGACGAATTCTATGAAAAGGAAGAGAGAGATAATGATTATACAAATTCTATTCCCTATGTTCATAGAAAGGAAATTCAAGATTATAATGATCTCATAAATAAGATCAATAATGTCCTTAAAAAACATCATAATGAGTCAGTATGAAAGTTCAATCCAACCTGCTGTATGAATATGATTCAATTCCGATTAATTCAATCAAAAAGGTTAATGGTCAAGATCTTAATGAACACGACATCTCTGTTCTTAAAGCAAACTTAAAGAGGTTAAGGAAGATTTTTAAAAATTTCTGCAGCATCTATGAAAATGAAATAAAATTCAATAATTATGTTGGCTTTTTAAGATTAGGAAATGTTCAATTTGAAATCCTCCCAAAAATATGGAAAGACAGCAGGGAAGAGAATTCCATAGAAAATTTTTCCAATTTCTTTATTTACGGGACTCTTGAATTTGATTATAAAAATAAGAAACCTGGAGACCATTATATTTCTGGGGCTAACAGTAGGCATAAGAGCTTTCTAAATATGCTCGTTTCACATTATATAAAGTCAATGGAACATGAAGGATCTGAAGGATTCCCACTGGAATACATCGAAGTAAGTGAAAGTAGCAAATATCTTAGAGGAAAACTCGATCTTAAAAAGCAGATTAACAGAATAGACAAGTCAAAAATGGATGTCATATATTTCAATCAAAGTTATGATCATCAACTGAATCGAAACCTTCTATTCGCGACTGAATTTCTGACTGAGAACAGATTAGGTTTAGAAAGGCAGAGAGAGAGACTTTCAAAGATTATAAATCTCATGCCCGAAGAAATATCAGACACTGAGGAGTGGGATAAGAGAGAATTTCACTTCAATAGGCTCAACGAGAGATTTCAGATTCCTTATAATTATGCAGAACTCCTTGTCAACAAGCACTCCTTTTTTAATGTCAGTAGCAAGAGATATTATTCCTTCCTCTATGACATGAACAAACTCTTTGAGAATTTTATTTACAGAGCATTAAAATTGAATCAGGAGAGGATATTTGGTAAAGAAAATAAAATCACAATAAATTCTCAGTCCCAAAAAAAGAATTTTATTTTTGATGAAAGGGATGAAGCTGTGGTATACACAAGGCCAGATATAATAATAAGAAACCATGGTAAAATTGAAACAATAATAGATACTAAATACCAGATTATAGAAAGCGATGAAGGTGATGAAGGGGATGAAGGTGAATCGATTGATAAAATATGCAATATTAAACTTAAAAATCAACATCTGTATCAGCTGTTCACATACTCTGTACTATACAAAGCAAGTAAGGCGATAATGATTTACCCCCTTAAAAACCTTCCAAACAAGGAAAATGAGATTAATGAGCCAAATAAAAACAGGTCAAAGAGATGCAGATACAGCTTTCTAAATAGAAAGGACAATCCTGATTCTTCAGAATTAATAGTGTGTGGAATACCAATGAGTTTATCCGGAGATAGAAAAGACTGGGAGAATGATCTTGTTGAAAATCTTAAACTATGTATAATCGGCTCCTGACTCAGAGGAACTAACTTAAAATTATGAATGAGGAGAGTAATCACAATACAAATATTCTTTTTCTCTAAAAATTGTAAGATCATTCTGCTAAGAAAGAGAATGTGACAAGTTCAATAACCCCGTAGGTCTCTCTACTGGTACAATAACTGAGCGCTCAGAGCTTCTTGAACATTTCAGGTTAAACATACGAAGAATGTGAATTTATGGTTATAGATGCGAAAGAAATGGATGAAGTAGCATTGGAAATGGCAGACATTCTCTTATTTCCGCTTCGGATGGCTCAGAAGCAAGATATCGATATAGCTGATCATCTGCTAAAGAAAATAGAAATTAATGATGAAAAATACCAGGATGTTCATAGAGCAGGTTAGATGAGGAAATATGTGGTGGGGTGGGCGTTGTGTTAATTGTTGGTGTAAAATGATTTATCCTTATTCGCACAATGAATTTAACAGAGAGAAATGACAACTGCATGATTGCGTGCGGGACCAAGCCTTTTCCACTGTCCTTCATCATATCCATTACCTCCATTCATCGTCCGTCTTTTCCAAATCGTAAATCATTTGCTAATATTTATTTCCGCCATAAGGTGGGTTCGCTTCAATGCTACAGAATTCCGAGTTAGTACTCTTGACGGGAAGGGCGTCAATAGTAGCTTCCCTGAAGTGCTCACCAGCAGGTGTGGGGTCATTTCTTCCCAAGCATAAATTCTTTACTTCCACCTTGAGTCCCATTTTTTCAACTCTCGACAGAAATTCTTCCCTGTAGAATGACCACTCCATTCCCAGTTCGGAAATTCTTTTTCTATTTTCCTGGTCCCCAGGGTCTTAGAAGTCGAAAATACCCATGAACTTTCCATTTAATACTCTCTTAAGCTCGGATAAAATTTTATCCGCAACTCCTGTCTTGTCGCTCACATTACCCAACAATCATAAGGAGAAAAATGAGACTATGATGGGATAATATATTAAGTAGTTCTTTGAATTGATCATTAATTATAGTAGGTTTAATTCAGTGATTCTGAATCTACCTCCTTCCTTCATCACCATACTTAATACATTCATAACGTTCCTGACCAGTTCCTTTTCAATTATTGTTTTGTAAGTTATTTTTTTCTCCTCAATCAATACTTCGTAATAAATCGAAGATATCACATTTCTTATGAAATTACTATGAAATATTTCGGCACTTAATTCTGGTAGCTCGGTATAAGTCAGAACTTCTTCGAATGTTCCCAGTCTAACCTTTCCGTTCTCCATTATAGGCCACTTAATTGCCGGCTTAGCCTCATTAAAATCATTGTCTAACTTTTTTTGCTTTCTTCCAAATTCGATCGAAATTCCATAAAGTTCTGAATCTATGCCCAGCTTCCTTATAACATCCGGTATCTCTTCTGGCTTGGATATCTCCTCAACTTCATATGCTCCTTGGCCATAGACTTCTTCATAGGCAAAAAGATTAGAAAGCGCCCTCTCTGTAACCTCCTGGGCTGAATCATTTTTGTACTGGACCACAATGAAAATCTTGCTGCCGTTGTAAACTGTAAATGGATATATTGATACATAGTTCATCTTAGCAAAAGTATCCCCAGTTAGTTTACTTGTGAACCTTTCATCTGAGAATGAAGGAATTTTGACGTTGTACCATATTATATTCCCTCTCTCTTTGACCTTGAAGTCATATGTCCTTATTTTCAAAAGTATATCATGATAATCGGGGTCTTCCTTGGTTATGTAAAAATAAGCCTTTCCAGATACTGGATCTAGTCTCCCAATTCCCCGTTTAATCATGGTTCTCATTGTTTCATCAAACTTATTAATATCGTGTGAAAAGATTAACTGCCTATCAAAATATTTAGTGTTGATGTATCCGTATCTTGGCTGATCCTCCATGAGCATTATAAATTATTTTTGTAATATTTATAATTTTAACCTTAATTATGTATAACACGAAGGTTATACATAAGCGATGAGAAATAACGGATAATTAACCATACAATAGAGAACATTATCAGTTACATTGAAGAAGAGATGAACTACGTATCCATGCTAGCAGGAAAGGTGGCAAAGATCTTGATGGAGGATACGGAACTAATTTAGAGTAAATTTGCAGAAATATTATAGTCATAGACGATGATCACTGCATTGTCTATATCATATGTGAACGTCAGCTCTCCAGTCCCGCTAGCGAATGCGGGAACAACGAAGCCTATGTTCATATCCTTATTTTTCTTTAATATTATTCTCTGCCCGCTTGTCCATTCTGTACCGAGATTCTTTGTATAACTGTAATACATGGAGATTGATCCTGGTAGAGTTCCATTTATCCAGAGGTATACCTTTGAATTGAGTGTAT
>JAGDXP010000009.1 GCA_023256475.1 Thermoplasmata archaeon | reverse complement strand
AAATCCGAAGGCCGCGGGTTCGATTCCCGTCCCCGGCATACCTATAAAGGTTAGAGGTTTTATTATTATAAGGATAATTTTATTAATAATACTGAAAAATATAATCTTTATTTAAATACACATCCTCTTTGTTAATAATATGATTTTACTTAAATATGTTATTAAATATGCTAAAATATTCAGAATTAATTGATCAAATTTTCTATTCCTTTTGAATATAACAGATATGTAGATAATGTCTTATCTTAGGATGTGGAAAATAAGATAACTTATCTTCAACATTATAATTTATGAATGTCAGCATTAGGTGGAATTCCAATATAAGAAGATGATCTATGATTTTTATTTCCTTCTTGTTTATTTAATCATTTTCTACAATATGATTTGTGTTGTTCCCTTTACGTATATTCAAAAGGACTTAATGAACATAAATATTTCACGCAGCAATGGAATTCGAGTAACTCCCGGGGGATTCATTAGAATTACGACTTTACAATTATTGCCTGCTTTTATCCTAGGATGAATGAAGATAATTTCGATCTTTCCCCTGATCCGGTCCACCCATACCTCATAGTTAAGCATCTTGATGAAATTTTCAAAACAGCTCAATTATTGGAAGCAACAGTATTAGATAAGATAAAAAAAATGACAGAGGAGGAAATTATAATCAGTAATTCGCAAAGGACCGATAAGGCTAGAAGTAAAAAAACCTCTGAAGAAGACGGTGGCCTTTGATTCAAAAGATGGAAGAGGAATATTCAGGGGTTGAGCATTGAGAGTATTGCTGATATACTGTTAGGCATCAAGGCAATACCCGTCAAGTCTCCAGTGAAGATTGTTCACTGCAGTGGATTTGCGGAAATAATCTCACTGTTGAACCGTATGGAAATAAAGCAACCTGATCACATACTTACTGGTGCACTACCAAAACAGGCATAATACAACAAGAATATTCCCAATCAGAGGGCATTAGATGAACCTTTGTCCATTATTTTCTTGCGAAACTCAAGTTTAAACTATTTACCTTGTCATTATTCCTCTTGGATCTCACAATCAAAGAAAGTTATTTTGGATGTGCTATAGTAATGCCTTTGCGCCCGAATTCCCTGAACCTTCTGTCTATAACATAAACAGATCCTGATGCCTCAATTGAAATCCTTGTTTCACTCGATATTCTGGATGCAGATTCATTATATCCATCCTTGTTCGTATCAGAGTTGAAGTAGTCCCTCACACCCCTCAGGATGGGTATGTCACTGCGCTCTTCTCCTCGCCTTTCTCTATTCCTAACGTGTAGCTGTTCATATTCTTGTTATTTTTTATTTTCCTATTCACGTTTTCTCTTCCTCTTACTTTTAATACTGACTAAGAACAGCATAGAATGGCTAACCGGCACAAAATTTTATTACAATGAAACGAGCAAGAAAGCTCCGACCTTTAGGGAGGAGATGAATTGCGAAGAGTATATAAATGCACAGCTAATAGTATGCATGGAAAGTCCTGTGAATAAGTCCTTTGCAGAAGGCATGCAGGATATTTCCATACAAAAACCAGTCAGGTACTGGTTTGGAATGCCTCCACAATCTGTCCCAAGCATTGCGGGCAAAGGCATATCCAGATTGTATACAGACAGGGATGTATGCAAAGGGAGCACTGATACTCCCAAAGGGGCAACGTTCAGGACAGGAACGACCCTGAAACTCAAGGATGGAGGCTCTGCAAAACGCTCCCAGACCGTGAGGGATGAGGGAGTAACAGGAAGCAAAAGTAGAACCTCCGTCGCTTTAGCGAGAAGAGTATATCAGTCAGGCAATACTATCTATATACCTCGATTATCAATTTTGTTAATCGTCTTTAAGATTTTCAAACTCCGCTATTTATTCAATCGTTGGAAAATACCAAAATGTTCTCACATCGTCTCTTCGGTTGAATATGGATGAATAATTGAAGATTATAATCTGGATAAAAAAAGGAATCAGGTCATGGCAAATATCTGTTCCTGCGTTAATTCATTGAAATTACTTATTGGAATATTTATGTCATAAACCATGAAGAAAAATGAACCATCATGACCGAGCGATATTCCCTCATAGAGATTCGAGAAGGATATGAGGCCATTTGTATAATTAAATCCTCTGTAGGTATTATTTGTAACTGTAATGTATGATTGGGAAAAATTAGAGAAGGCATTGTGCATCTCTGAATTATAAAAATCATTTGCCTCTGATGCATTAGAGAACTGTAGTAAAATTATGATTATATGACCACCTGAGCTGCTGTTATATAAAATTTCCTTACTCTTTATTATTGTATACCCCTGAGAATTGTTGTATGATCTTTCGACAAATGTAAGATTAGTCCCTGTTATATTATCAGCTGTTTTTAAAGGAATATATCCAAGATGAATTGTTGAAGAAATCTCTTTATGACTCTGGAAATCTACCATCACAGCTGCCACGATTATTACTACTATCACGACTGCTATGACCGCATAAAAGATAGGTTTTTTAGATTTCTGCTTGGGAGGAGGAATGTGTTTATTCTGGTCCTGGATAACTTGATCCGGTGAACTTTCCATATTTTTTTACCTTTGTTATAAGCATTATCTAGTTAAAAAATATTCCTTTAATTATAACTTAACGATATTAAAAAGACGCTAAATAAAAATCATAACAGTATCTTAAATTTACAAAGAATTAGGGACACTATCATAATGGGAATAAGTAAGGGGTCCTATACTGATTTATGAGATAACCAAAGAAGGGAAAAATGTGTATCTAGAGATTAGTAGATTGTTAACAATCCGGAACAAATGATATTCGTTTGAACGATAATATCAATAACATTGATTTGTTTAGTCCAATCTTTACATTATTTTATTTCCATATTCAAGCCACCAGAGGGATTTGAACCCTC
>JAGDXP010000020.1 GCA_023256475.1 Thermoplasmata archaeon | reverse complement strand
TCATACATTGCAGGTTACATATTCAGCCGCACCTACAATGACAGCTATAAGTATATGATATGGGATAAGTATTGCAAAAAGTGGGTAACTAATCGACACATGGTTAAGTTACATTTCAGTAGAATGCAGTCCAATATACCAGATGAGTTACAAGAGCGAATACAGTATGAGTTACAAAAGCGTGGTTTACATGGAGAGCATAGAAAAAAGATTAGCAAACATTGAAAAGCACGTATGGAGGTTGGAAGGTACAGTCTATTTACTAACCGCACTTGTAGTAGGTATTGTTATTCATTCTATCTTGTAGAAAATTTTTTATACTTATTTTTTATTATTATTTGGTGATTATATGGAAATAAAAAGTAAGCATACAGGTGCAGGTATATTGCCTCCATACTAACTAGTACTTCTGAAACGCATAGGCAGATGCATAGGCAAAGACAAGGAACAGGACGCCTCCATACTAAATAGTACTTCTGAAACTATTTTAAGTATACCAAAATAGACACAGAAACGGCGACCTCCATACTAACTAGTACTTCTGAAACCACAGAGATATACCAGAACGGGAATATCTCGGGCGCGGGACCTCCATACTAACTAGTACTTCTGAAACGAAATTCCAATGAATAGAATACAAATTTCAATGAAGGTACCCTCCATACTAACTAGTACTTCTGAAACTATATAGGAATTGGAATAAACAATAAGAATTTTGAAACCTCCATACTAACTAGTACTTCTGAAACGGTTTATAGGTTCTTAGATGCACATAAGAATGATTTGCTAATGGACCTCCATACTAACTAGTACTTCTGAAACCCGTTAGATTGTTCAATTGATAAATGGATTAGTATTATATTAAGTTATCTGCCCTGTAAATTTATTGTCTTAACTATTTCTTCGGAAAAATTTCATTTTGATTCCCAATTTGAATAATTCAAATTGGGAATTGAATTTTTCAAAAATCAAAAATTCACTTTCCGGATCTGAAAATGGTCATGGGTATTTAAAGATCCGGAAGGTTTTTGTAAAACTTGTATTTTAATATTTCTTTTCATAAGAAAACCTTTTATATTAAAATACACAAAAATCATAAAAGTATTGGAAATTTTTTAGCGTTATAAACCCTCTGGAGGGAGGCAATGACTTTAAATCAATTCAAAATTACGTCTGATTTCGAAATAAACCAAAATTGATAAAACATGAATTATCAATTTAAATTTCTTGAATCATAACATCAACATTTGGAAATAGAAATTCTTGATCGAATATCTAAATTCTAGACACAGTTGTGGAAGAATTGAATCAAACCATATTAAATATAATGGGGCTGCCCGGATTTGAACCGGGGTCTCAGGCTCCCAAAGCCCGTAGGATACCAAGCTACCCCACAGCCCCTGATCTGCTGATACAGATTAGATTAATATTTTTTACCCATCATATCCTTAAAGTATTAATTGGAAGTTTTAATAGTTGAATTATGAATTGTGAGCTATGTGGAAAGCCGATTAAATTTTACCATGAAGTTATGATTGAGGATTCCATTTTAAGGGTATGCGATGACTGCGTTAAGTATGGTAAGGAAATTAAAAAGAAAAATAAGAGCAATGTAATAGGTCCTGCTAATGTAAGCTTAACAAATAATGTGCAGATTCAAAGGCCTGTTGTCCATTCCCCCAAATCCGCCCCAAGGAAGCAAAGACTTGAGGAACAGGATGATATAGATCTAGTTGAAAATTATGGGGAGATAATCAGAAAGAAGAGGGAGGAGATGAATCTATCTCAGGAGGATTTTGCAAAGAAATTGCAAGAGAAGAAGAATCTGATTGCCAAAATTGAAAGAGAAGAGATTAAGCCAGATTTGCAAACTGCAAGAAAGATTGAAAAAATGCTGGGGATAAAATTGCTTGATAAATTTTAAATTTTCATTTTTAAAAATATATTAATACAACTTTACCAATATTATTAATCATGAAAATTAGGCAAGTTGCCGTCCTAGTTGTTGTCATAGTTTTATTCATTATTTCAGTGGATTTGGAGAGTCAAATTTCGATTCTGAATACTCAAAATGGAGTCTGGAGCTACGCTGCTTATGGCAACATTTCCAGCTTAAATATTAAGGTGCCCATAATACCAAATGGATCAAGTTCTATGGGAATTTATTCACCCGTTTCAATTAAGATCGATAGCTATGGAGTTGCACACATTTATGCATCAAATCTCCATGATCTTTTCTTTGCTCAGGGATTCTACATGGCATACACAAGATTGTTCCAGATGGAAATTCAATCCCTTATGGCTAGCGGAAATCTAAGCCGGTATCTGGGCAGAACTTTCTTGAACTCTGACCTAGCCATGAGATATCTTGGCCTACCGTTCAATGCTTACAATTTGGAACTTTTCTATAAGGAAAATTACCCCATGTATTACTCTTATATGCAAGCCTTCTCTAACGGCATAAATTACTACATTGAACATTACAAGGAGCCTATATATTTTAAATTGGCTGGTTTCTCTCCATTTCTTTGGACACCTTTCGATTCTTTAGTCTGGGAAGAATATATGACACTATTTTTGACCACAGGAATTTATGAGCCACTGCTTTCTGATGTATTCCTCAATCTCTACGGATATGAAAACATAAGCCGCTTCTACCCTTACTACCCTTATTTCACCCAGAATATTACAGTAATTCCAGGTGACGGTACAGTGAACGGATTCAATCTCACAGACGAAAACGTGAGCACAAATTATCTGTGGAGCCTTGACTGGTATGATCACTGGGCCACTGGCATTAATAATTCTACTTTGAGGAACAATGAAAAATTAATTGTAGCTGCCTTAGAAAATATATCGGATCCCCTACTCTTCCAATACAGGGGCATGTTCAATGACGTAGGTAGCAATTCATGGATCGTGGATTCAAATTATTCTGATTCTGGCTATCCTATACTTGCAAATGATCCACACCTCACATTGACCATACCATCACTCTGGCTCCCAGAACAGCTACATGTACCAGGAGTATTGAATGTAACTGGATGGTCTTTGGCTGGAATTCCTGGTGTTCTTATAGGTCACACACAGAATACATCGTGGGGTATAACTGATTCAGAGGGAAATTCAGCCAACGATTATCTTGAATATATCAATGGAAGTTATTATCTGTATGACGGCAAGTACTATCAAATGCAGTATAGGAATTTCACTTATATGGGTAAGAGTTATTCGATAGGACTTACAAGAAATGGTCCCATAATAGCCAGAATTGGACATTACGCCATAAGCGTAAATTGGACCGCCCAAAGGCCTTCTCTTGTTCTGGTCTCAGAATTGATGCTTGACGAATCTCAAAACTACACTGATATGTTAAACGCCCTGAAATATTGGGGTTATCCTCCTGAGAATTTTGCATTGGTTTCAAAACACCACGCCGGATATCTCACAGCTGGTTTGTATCCTTTGATTAGGGTTACTCTTCCTAATGATAGAATTGTTAGAGTTATTGGTTCAAGGTCACTTTTAAACGGTTCAGATCCGAACTATTCCATAGATGGATATGTTCCCTTCCAATACTTGCCTCAAGTGATTGATCCTTCAAGGGGTTATGCCTTTGCGCCTAACCAACCCACAGTATGGAAAAATTATCCATATCCATTTATAGGTGGATTCTGGTCATCGGGAGGGAGGGCTACTTCTATTGACAGATTCCTCCAGACTCATAAGATGAACATATCAAATACAATTCTGTTGCAGTCCAATTTAACAGATTCATGGGCCAGGCTTCTTACGCCAATATTGATAAAATACCTCGAGAAATCCAATCTTACCGTATTGGAAAGTGAAGCGCTAAATTATCTGGCAAAATGGAATTATACTGCATACATCGATTCAATAGGCATGACCATATACTGGTATACAATTTCATTCATTTACAACGATACTTTCTACAGATCCTTTTCGCAAAATAATGTGACTTTCCTGCCCTTACCATTTATAACCTCAATCATCTATACTTTTGAAGAAGGAAATTTCTATTTCAACGGTTATAATACTTCAACTATAGTCCCCTTGGCATTCCATCAGGCTGTTTCCTACTTAACAGATAGACTTGGAAGTAATGTATCTTCATGGAAATGGGGTAGAGTCCATTTTCTTTTCATAGAGAGCATCACAACATTGAATCAGATTTCCATAGGGCCATTACCTTTTTACGGTGATGACCATACGGTTTCTGTAGGACCTGCTACCCCATTGCCAGCCCCCAGCTATTATGTAACCCTATCATCTTCCTTAAGGGAAATTTCATCCCCAGGCCAGGATGTTTTCTTGGGCGTCATTCCCGGTGGTACTTCTGAAGATTTTTACAATTATTTCTATGAGAACCAATTTAATTACTGGTATCACCATCTTTATTACAATTTTCTCAGCATAAGTGTGGTGGCGGTGATAAACCTTGAATAGGGTTTTAATTACATACATAGCTTTACAGATTTTATCTATTGTAGGGTTTTTACTCACTGGAATCGCCCTGATACCGATTATCGTGTCCTTGTTTTTATTTAAATCAAAAAGGTCACTATCCATGGTGTTTGGGTTTTCCATGGGTTTCATCTCTACTTCTATACCTCTTTTAACCTATGACATTCATGCTGTCTCTAAGATTTCCGCATTTATTGCCAGTATTACTGGCTTGAATCAAACTCTCCTGATAGTGATCTATCCCTTAGTGGTTGGTTTAGCTAGCATGCTCATGGCACTCATAGGAAGCCAGACCTATCTCGTTTTAAAAGATTTTAAAAATTAAAGATTAGGCTTTGGAGGATTCCTGAAATTTTTTGCCTGTTGTTTTGCCTCCTGTATTTTTTTCTTTAATTCCCTGGTCCCGTGTTCCTGTGCAAAGTCCCTAAGCGGTATCAATTTACTGTCTATGTGGTAGCCAAAATACGCCCTGTCAAGCAGATAACCATACAAAAATTCAGTCTCTATTACCCTGCCCGTATTCCAGTCCAGGAGCAAATATATAGTTTTTCTATTGAGCTGGTACAGTTCATAAATATTCTGAAAATTCCTGATAACAACCTTATTTTCCTCATTGTTTGCTTCCAGCCTCTTGGTAGAAGCTTTATTTTCAAGAGCTGAGGCAATGCCTTGCATATTCAATTGTATTAGTTTTCCCTTTTCTTTTAATACCTTTGACAGTTGGTCCTTCCCAATGCTTCCCCTCGTGGTAAAAATCAAGAAATCATCCAGTTCAAATATGTCAGAGGTTATTTCCTTTTCTCCATCATAGAAATACGGAATTAGAAGTGGAGATTTTGATATTTTCAATTCCTTGCTTACATTGGAGTGAATCGCAATACCTCTATTCAGTACAATAAGCTCCTTGTTCTGGTAGATTATTTTGTATGTTTTATAGGAATAATGTCCTTCTTCCAATGTAACAGGCTCTTCCTTAATTTCCAATGCTTTAAAGTTCAGCTGTTGGTCCATTACTAAAATTCACCTTTCTTATTTTTATCTCATAATTTCCTTTCCCTATATTTAATATTTGACAGAACCCAGAATAATTTTGCATATATATAACAGAAAGTAATTAATTACATAATTGTAGATTGTAAGTGATGGAATATTTGGCAAATCGAAAAAAGTATTGAACCATGGAAAGATTTAAAATAGGGTAATTAAATCCCCCTTGATAATCCATGGATAAAATAGCCGAGGTTGAAATTTACAGCGATGGAGACCTATACAGGATTGTTATAAGGTCTACATCTGGAGAGGAATTCCCTCTGGAAGGAGAGGACTTGGAGGAGCTATTGGAGCAGCTATCAACTGAGATGGAAGAGAGATTCCAGAATAGATAAAGATTTTACTGCGGGGATAGCCGAGTGGTAAGGCGACGGCCTGCTAAGCCGTTTCCCTTTGGGATCGGGGGTTCGATTCCCCCTCCCCGCGTTAGATTGAATGTCTTAAATTAAATTCACCATTAGACCTACAATATATCCAAGCACAACCCCCATTTAGATGTAATTGGTTTTTCTATTCTCAGTGCTTGATATCATCTGCTTTATCATTGGAATGATCACGAAAATGATAGATCCAGTGGCCAGACCATCGAATGCTAAATCATATAGGATGCTGTTGTGCATATAACCTATTAAACCCCCCATTATAGTAGGGGCACCTCCGATGAAGTAGAGGGAAGCTATAACAGAATTTTTTACATTATTAGAATTCATCAAAGGGGCCACAATTGGGAATCCTTCTGTAAAATTCTGCAACACGAAGCCCACCAATATGACCGATGACAATCCTGTCAATCCTGACCTCCAGAAAGCTCCAAATATTAGGCCCTCAGTGAGATTCTGAAATCCCATTCCCAATGATATTATCAATGGTATTTTCAATTCAATCCTGCTTTCTTTCCATCTTTTGCTTATAAATGGACTTTCTAGATAGACAAGTACGATGAACATGAATAATACCGATAAAGTGAAAATTGCTGAAAATCGAAAATTTGCTGTATAATTCCCCCCTGCATAGATTATAGTACTCACTTCCGAGAAAATATCACTCATTATGAATAGCGAGATGCCCACCGCCACGGATATGATTAGATATTTTTTATTGGATTCAACCTTGAAATATTTAATGAGAGGCCATGAAAGATAAATTGATAGACCCATTATGGGAGAAAGGATAACAAGTGTCTCATATCTGTAACTCAAATACATATCTCTTCCCCGTTATATTGCTGGATTTCAATGACCTTAAAGCTGCTTTAATCATACCTAAATTATAGTAGTTAACTTTTAACCTTATTGTGAAGAATCGGCCTAAAACATTAAAAGTTACTTTACATTCAATGCCGAACTATAATTTGTATTCTATAATTTAAAATTTAAATAGAGGTATTAGAGCCTAGAGCCTATTTAAATGTATTTTGAATTACCCCACATGAGAATTTGGTCCATTCATCCCAAGTATCTCGACCAAGTGGGCCTTGTAGCATTGTGGAGAGAAACTCTTCTTGGTAAAGCCGCTCTCATCAGAGGTAGAGGGGGATATTACAATCATCCTCAGCTGGAGAGGTTCAAATCCATGGACGATCCCATATTTTATATAAATTTGTACCTAAGATACGTTTATGACGAAGCAAAAAGACGTGGCTACAACTTTGATATAAACAAAATTGATCATATTTCTTTTGACAGAAAGGATAAGATAAATGTAACTGAAGGGCAAATAAGATATGAATTTGAACATCTGAAGAAGAAACTGGAGATTAGGAATAAAAACTGGTTAAGAAAAATTGAGAACATAAAGGAAATTGAACCGAACCCTGTATTCATTGTTGTACCTGGGCCCATCGAAAATTGGGAAAAGATAAAATTATGAGAATTAGGGCTTATTTTGCTGGGTTTGATTTTTTGAAGGCAAGATATAAATCTTGTTTCCTAAAATCAGATTGCTTGGTATCACAACTTTCGTCCCATCATCCTTTAAAATTTCGGTAAATAATATGCCTACTTCACTAACAATGCCAGTGTCACCCAATATTGTCACATACTGATTAATTTTGAAGGGTCTCGCGATTAATATGAACAAACCTGCAACTGCCTGACCTAAAGTCTGCTGCATTGAAAAGCCGATTACAATTCCTAAGAATCCGCCAACTGATACCCCAGCTAGTCCTCCGCCAACTTCTCCAGCTATCACTGTTATTAAGGCACCTATGCCGATAATTAAGAATACACTCTTGAATGCTTTAGCAACGTCTTCAGTATATTTAATTTTAAGGGAGTGATATATTACCATGGAAAATGCTCTAACAATTAGGTATCCCAATAATAGGGTAAGAGATACATTAATGTATACATAATAATTTCCTAGAACAATCCCGAACCTTGGAAGAAAATAGAATATTAGGTATTGCAATATCGCAGAAACTACTATGAAGATAGCTATGTAAAGGATCAGATTCACTATTGATTCAACATATTCATTTCTCATTTTATTTTCATATTTATTTTCCTGAGCCATGATTAATAATAAATATTCCTTATATATTTCTTTCTTTATATGTATTAGTTCTAAAATAATTCAAAATCTCGGCATTGTAAACCTAAGCGTTTTAATGCATTTTTAAAACTAAAATTCCTGACTCGATATATTTAAAACTGTTTAATTCCTGAACTTAGAATGATGATATTGGACTAGCCAATTATCGCTTACTTCATCGGATAATTTTATCTATAAACAACTTCCTAGTGATCAATCTATGTATTAATGGACATAGTTTCGAATAGTATGTCAGGTATTTTTTATATATATCATTTTAAATATGTAGGGAATGGTAGCTTTACGATCATTAGAATTATATCACAGCACCTAAAGCTGGTCGATTAAATGGATAAACAATTAATAGCGATTTTATTCAATTAAATTACTGTTAAATCAACTTATGTATCTCATGGTTTTTCAATTTTCCTTATTAATGATGACGATTGAAAAAAGCTCTTAACTACCTAGGAAATCATTTAATAAAGGAACTTAAGCACAGAGATGGTCATTGTCTTTAATAAGCATTTTCAAATTTGATAGGTTGTTTCATATTATGGCTACTGAGAAATTTAAGCGCATTCAAAATTTCTATGACTTTCCAGATAAACTTTGCACTGAAAAATATGAAATTAAAGAAGGTTTATAACTGGTAACTGAGAATAATAATGAAGCGAATGATTATGGTATTTAGGCAAAATTTGACCTCGATTATGACTTGACCATTGGGTAGGATACCTCTGAAATTTATTCAATCTGGCTTAAAAACAGTTTAAATCTTCAATACCTATGTATCAGTCCAAGACCATATAAAGTCGGATAGGATTATAGAAGAATCATTAAATGAAGAAAGATCAGTTTTCATAGGCACCCGATCACCAACACATAGATCGGATAGAATGTATTTTGAATCGAGTAATCTTAACCTCCGTTCGATCTAATATTATTGGATGCCCCAAAGAAGATAATAGGGAATGAAGATAATCCGGAAAATTCTATAAAAATAATAATTTTGACTATTTTAAAGAGATGCAATTTGAAAGTTATCTGCTTCCAAAATTTGTAGTGAATAGATACGCTGGAAAGTGAAAAAGAGACATAATTAGATAACATAATTCGTAGCCTGTGCTCCTATGATTAGCGTAACTTTCTGACCTTTAATTTTCATAACAAACTGGATACAAGATCACGAAGGTCACGATTATAAAATTAAATCAATTTTATTATACAATAATTACATTTCATTATCAAAGATCTTTCCGGTTTCCAAATTTTGTGAGATATCGAAAACTTTCCAATTGGAAGTTAATATCGTATTTTGGTTTTGAACCATTGGACACCCAGAAATTTTTACTAAATCATGCGGGGGGAGGGATTTGAACCCCCGAATCCCTACGGAGCGAGATCTTAAGTCTCGTACCTTTAACCTGGCTCGGCAACCCCCGCTTTAAAGTGTATGAATACGGGGATTAAAAACCTAATCCTAAATCTTCAGATTCATAAAAAAAGGATTTAATTTAAGAGGAGATAAGGAAATTGATAGTTATGGACTTCAGTTACACAGAAAATGATGAAATGGTCAGGGAAACTGCAAGGGAGTTTGTTAAGAAGTATGTTTTGCCCAAAAGGGATAAAATTTCTTATGGTAACAGAATACCTGATGAAATTATAAAGGCTGCTGCAGATGCTGGGTTTATAGGTTTCAATATTTCACAAGAATATGGAGGGGCAGGAGGATCCATATCACAGATGTCCATTATCATAGAAGAATTGGCAAAGGGAGATGTTTCCATGGCTCTCCCTGTTTACGTATTACTAGTAAATGGATGGCCTTTTATGCTTCAGAAATATGGATCCAAGGAAGCGAAAGAAGAAATTTTACCAAATGTCGTCAAAGGAAGGACGTTCTTTGGTATTGGAAGTACAGAACCGTCAGGTGGATCTGATGTAATGAATGAGAAATCCAGGGCGGTTAAGAATGGAGAAAAATGGCTGGCCTCGGGGGAAAAGGTATATATTAGTGGAGTCAGGGAATCATTGGAATTGCCTGGAGGAGGTGGATTCCTTACTCTTTTGAGGACAGGTGATGAGTCTCTTGGATCAAAGGCATTCACTACCTTCGCCTTCATGATAAAAGATGTGAATGGAAAATTAAATGATAAGGTGACAACAACCCTCTTCAATAATATTGCAAGAGAGGGCTTATCCACTGGCGGATTCGCCTTCAATGATGTTGAAATTGATGATAAATACAGGGTGGGGGATGTTGGGAAGGGATTCCATATAATAATGGAGGGATTTAACGTAGCAAGGATATACGTTGCAGCTGCTTGCAACGGTGCTGCAACAGAGGCATTGAATATGGGGATAGAACATCTGAAGACAAGAAAGCTCTTTGGGCAACCTCTCGGAAAGCAAGAAGGGCTGCAATTTGAGTTAGCCGAACTCTATGGCAAACTGGAATCCTCCAAACTTCTTACGCAGAGGGCTGCATGGTTGATGGATAAGGTCTATTTCAGCAATGAAAAAGTCCCATTATCTGAACAGAATAAATACGTCTCCCTTGCTAAGATGACTGCTCCTCCTATGGCACATGAGCTTATAACAAAGGTTATGGTATGGCATGGTGCCTTGGCATATACAAAAGATACGCCATTGGGAGCAGCACAAGGTGGAGTGATGTCATATTACATTGGTGCGGAGGGAGGAATAAATATAATGAAACTCATAATAGCCAGGGAACTACTGGGTAAAGAGTTCCTAAGCTATAAATCACAATAAATAAAATTTTCAAAAAAAAAATTATTTTTTAATTTTATTTCTGCTCCTGATAACCATTAAGGCTACAATTATTATTGCCACTACTATTATCACGGCTATTACAGAAATTATGGCATAAACCCCTAATGCTAGTGGTTTTGACGAACTTATTGTAGTCTTCGTAACAACTTTTTCTGGAGTTTTAAATGATTGCGAGTTGGATAGTGCTGACCCACCTTGGCTGAACACTTTAACCACAACATAATAGGTGGTATTATAGCTCAGATTTGTTAAAACGTACGAAGTATCAGAAATATTCGTTATTGAAGCTATAGCTGATCCTATAGATCCAGGGGATGTTGATAGATATATTGTATAATTTATGAAACCCACCCCAATAAATTGGGACCAGGCAATCTTAAAGGTGGTATTGTTTACCATTGAAGGCGTATAAAGCAATACTGCCGATGGTGGAGCTGGGGATAGTGTAATATTGATCCACGTCACTTCACCTGATACCACTGTTATCTTTGTGCTAAATGATTTGTAATAATTAGCACTGGCATTGACCCAGTAAGATCCCTGAGTGAGGTTTTCCGAGAAGAAACCATTTGATGAAATTGTTATGGGCACATCATTTATGGTGACCGTAGCACTTGTTGGAGATACATAACCTTTTATGCTTCCTTCTGGGGGTGGACTTGTCTGAGTATAAACGGTTGTTGTCTGTTCTGGTTTAATATTAAGATACTGTATGTTAAACTGACCTAGAACTGATTGCTCTAAAACTTCGTAACTTCCACTTGGCATCGTGATGTTGACTAACTGACTAATCCCATAGTTGTAAATGGTGTATTTGAAAACGGTTAAATTCAATATTGAACCATTGATGGCTGCAAAATAATTCTCCGGCATATGAATTAGCAACCATCCGGGATAGAATATTGTTCCGGCTAGGGTGTATGATACTGACTCAGAATAATTGGCATAAATGAATCCAGAGGTAGAATTAATAAAGAATCCTATATTGTATGTGCCAGATTTCAAACTAGTTGAGAGGTTCTGATTCCCGCTGATGGTTCCTATGTAGTACCAACCCGTTGCATTTTCTCCCATCACCACAATACTCAGATTGCCGTTTGCATTGATGGAGATACCAGTCAGATTAGTGGGCCAGATGAAGTTGGTGGAGTAATAAGCAGATCCATTTACATATGATCCATTGATCTCAGATACTTTTACATATCCCACGCCGGCCGGATTAGTTGAAAATACGAATCCGGAAGATCCTGGTTCACCCCCAATGTTATAGTGACCATATGATTTCATTTCTAGGAATAACTGCATCATAGATAGTACTGATGAGTTTACCGGTAAAACCCACATGGATAAACTTGATATATTATAATATTCAAGTGCGGCAAATCTTTGTGACATTTGATAGGGTGTCAAATTGGCATTTGTATTCACATTGGTATTGATTAGGGCAACCTGTAATTTGGCGTTTGGTATAGTTTTAATTGAGTAGGAAAGATCACTCATGAAGCTGCCCGGTCCAGAATAAATAGGTGAGTAATCCATGACATCCACATAGGTTATATTGGTGCCGCCTATTAATGAGAAATTCCAGAACCCCGGATTCCAAGTGGCAACATCAACTGTTAAATGGCGCCCATACTTGTTAAGCTGTATGGAAAATTCATTTAAGAATTGAGCAAATTGGATACCTGTGGTATTGTTGGCTGCAGTTGGTTCCCAGTCAATGTTATATCCAGTATAATTGTATAGAAGGGCATAGGTAACCATTTGATTTATCACATCCCTTTCCTTGGTAGAATTCGACAGGAAATATTCTATGTTCGATAAGGAAGCAGATATTATCATTGGATAGGTCTGTAGATTGAGCTGATGAAGAATCGGGGTAATATTGTAGGGATTTGATGAATTTGCATAGGATAGAGTGCCTAAAGATAATGGACTAATCCCCCCTGAATTATTGAGTTGATAAAATTCATATGATATGGCGGTAAAATCTTGCCTGTTCTGTTCAATTTGTAATATACTTGCGTTCATTCTTGGCATACCATTGAATACACCTGTGCAGAAAGAACAGGTCCAGGCCATTACAACTTTTGTCTGCTGGTTAATTCTATAATCTGGAACCATGTATTGTAGTGACCAAGTAGCTCCCTCTGTGGTGGAAGAATATATTAGGCCATTTTGTGTGAGTATAAGTTCATCGGCTTTCAGGATAACCCCGTAATATTTGTTCTGTATTGCTACCTGCTGAGAAGATGTATGAGTCTGCGCAATTGGAGACCATGACGAGGCCGATGCATTATAGGCTGCTGTTCCATATACATATGAGTTCGGCGTACCCATTATGGCGTAATAATAATAAGGGCTGTTATAGTTAGGTGTTTGAGTTATACTTACAAAATCTGGATTTGTTGCCTTTATTACTCCTTCATATGTCCAATTAATCTGTGCCAGGGGATTAGTGCTCCCTGAGGCAAAGTAAACAGTACCGTTTCTTGATAACCCTACAAATGTTGTTACGCCATAGGGTGGGCCATTGTTTGGCCAGGCCAGAAACGTAGTCAAGTTAATTGGCAGTGGATTAGATTGGACAATAGTCCATTTGTAATTGGCATCAGAATATGCATAAATAATTCCGTTAGATTCCATGGCATAAAAAGTTTCAACTTTAGTTGGATTCAAACCAACAAAACCGCCCCAAAAATTTTCATCGAGATCGTATGAGAGAGCTACAAAGGTTGTATTGTTAGAATTTGTAATCCTGTTAATTTTCCAGTAATGGGGATAAATACCATATTCCATTGTTGCGACGTAACCGTTTGAAAACAGAACCATCAAGAGTCCGGTATCAGTGCCTCTATTGTTATACCAGTTAAGAGATGCTCTTATACCAACTGGATTTCCCAGGACAACCTTATGTGTTGTATAATTATAGATTGCCGATGCATTCCCCAGATAAATCCAATAAGAGGGTGCCGCATTATCTGGATGCTCATATACATATCCATTACTCCATAATACGAAGAGGTTCCCATTACTATCATCTGTCATTGCCACTGCAGTTAGGGTACTCCCTGATCCAGCCGGTACCTGCATTGAGATATTATTACTATTACCTGCTACCAAACCTACAGAAGATATTAATACCAACACTATTATTACTGATAGCCACAAAGATCTTCGACTCATAAACATATATATGGTGATTCTTCTACTTATCTTTTTTGAACTTTATTGAGGTCTGCTTTGGAATTTCCATCTATTTGATATTTATATTTCACCAGGTAAATTTCGAATATTGCATAACTAAATTTTTATGGTAATGTTCCATAAACCCATGTTAGCCCCGTGGTGTAGTGGTCAAGCATATCGGGCTTTGGACCCGACGACGGCAGTTCGAATCTGCCCGGGGCTATTTTCAAATTTTGAACTGTCTCCTTTACATGAAATTCTGCATCCCAACCCTCAAGTAGTAATATGGAAAGGTATTAACCAATTATAAATGGAAGCCAGGAATAGATTTAATTTAATTGCCAAGGAGAGCAAGATAAGATTATGGGAATTGATCGTCAAAATAGATCCCAGAAATTTAGGATTATTCAGCAAATATGGATATTATCTCTTTATATCCTCCCTATTAATCTTTATAGTAACCATGATCTTTCTTCTCAATGGGTATTTTAAATTTATAAACCCAGGTGAGTACAGCGGAAACACATACTTTCTTCCAAGAAACTTTCAATTATTGGGTTATTTCGGAGTATTTATTTTTGTAGCTTTCTCTCCCTTTCCCGATTATTTTATCGTCCCAATTCTTGGCTATCTGGCCTTTTTGGGTTTATTCAATTTCTATCTCATAGTACTTGTTAGCGCTGTTGCAGATTTGCTATTAATGGAATTAGATTACATGGGAGGGAGGTTTGCTGGAAGGCCGATTGTTATTAAGGCTTTGAGGATTTTTCGCGTAGATGAAGACGGGTTGGAAGAAGCTGAAAAATGGATAAAGAAACACGGTCCAATGGCCGTCTTTATTGCAACATTCATACCTTTCGTAAAGCATATCACCTCTGTTGCTTCCGGAACTCTCAAAATGAACTGGTTATGGTTTACATTGAGTAATTTTGTTGGTTTTTTTATAAGGTTCCTTCTATTGGCGTACTTGGGATTCCGTGGAGTGTATCTCTTTTCCCCCAATTTTGATTTTTCTATTAGATACATATTGATTCCCATTGCATTTGGAACCTTTGTATTCATTATTTACTATTTATGGAACAAATCCAAAAACATCATGAAGAAAATTTGGGAAGGAATCAAGAGAGAGTATTCTCCATGATTTCCTTAAATTCTTTTGACCGAACAGCTCCTATTAAGAGAATAAGAAATACCATCACAAATATTATCAGTAATAGGAAAATGAACTTAAATCCTAAATCCGAAATTATATAACCGCTAATAATGGGGACGAGGATTCCTATTATCATCATGACTGAAAAGTAGTTTGAATTGGCCACATTCCTTTCTTCAAGCTTAAATGATCTACCGATAGTCATTACGGAGAGAGGATATGCTGAGCCATGAGGGATGCCTAACAAAGCCATTCCAATCAAGAATAGTGAGAAATCCTTTGATATATAAATCAAGAAGAGGCCCATACCTGTTAAAATGGCAGATACAAACATCTGAAGCACAATTCTCTCGGGTGGTTTTAAAAAGAAAAACAATCTGGTTGAGAACGAGACAGCAAAGAATAACGAATATACCAATGTTATTTCTGACAGCGATATGTTGAATGTTTCCTTTTCATATATGCCTATGAATGTTGTGATAATTGCAAAAGGTATGTTATAGATGAGTATGTTGAAAATAGCTGCTCTGAACCCTTGATTGGACCAAACTTTCGCCTTGCCTTTGAAGTGTTTTTCTTCTGGGAATTCCAGATAGAATGAAGTTATGAAAAGTATTAAACCGAAAATTGAAAAATATATGAAAACTTCCCTTAAACTCACAAATTTTAATAGATAAGATTCTATGGCAGGACCTACTATGAGGCTTAGGCTTAGGGTCAAAGTATAAAGAGCGATTATTCTCTCTCTGAGCTTCCTATCATCCAATAGACTTGCGGCTGTTATTATATTTGGCATTATTAGGCCTAAAGTCGCCCCAGTTATAATTGATAGAAGCCATATTAATAATGTATCGGCAAATGCATAAAGTGGAATTGTCACTGCATAAATCAGTGAGGAAATAATAAAGATATCTCTCCTTTGCTTTGAATTTAGCCTTGCATTAATAAATATGGTAGTTATAAAAGATGCTCCTGAGCTAATGGCTGCAAGTATTCCGATAATATATTGCGGCAAGAATAATACATATTTGGCTAGCAATGGAACTGTGGTTGAAATCATGTTGTTGCTAGCCCTTGCAGTGAATGTGGTCAATATTATTATGATAGCCAGATATAAGATATTTCTAATCTGTTTCATGCTACAGTCACTTTGTTTAAATTACCTCTTTGTGCAACTTTAAATGTATTGATTCCAACACCATTACTGTCCTTTCAGTGGAACTTCTGTATTTTTCAATATGAGAACTTTCATGGCTTCCTCTTGAATGCATGCCCAATGGTTTATTCATTGATGGATAATTTATTTATCCTATTTATCATTAATTATATACCTCTTATCCCAAATTATCATCGGCTCAATTTAATACATATTTCCACAATTAAATAGCAATTAAAGGAGAACTGGTTGATCTCCCATTATGGAAGTGATATCTTCTGAAATTTTTACCTTTAGGTATCTGCTTTTAGTAATTTTAACTATGCCAAGGTTTTCTAGACGTTTTAATTTTTCATAAAGGCTCCTATAAGGAATCTGGTTATTTCTATTGACTCCTTCATTTAAGAGCTTCAGCAGATCAGCCATCTTAATATTATTGGCACCTATTATCTCTATTATTCTCTTGGTCTGATCATCTAAGTTCAAAATTAGATTTAAGTATGGAATTATGTTAAAGATCTTAAACTCAAAATATTCTGGTCTTCCTTCTATTTTTCTCTTGGCTTCCTTGACATGTGAAATTAAAAATCCTGGCCTATTTATTATCCAAAACAAGAGCGATAGAGAAAAAGAAGAAGGACCTGCACTAAGATTAGCAATTCCTTTCTTTTCTTTAATGTTATCTAATTTTGGAAAAATTTTATTGATTTCCCATATTTCATCGAGCTCTATAATGCTTATATCAACATTATCGCCAAACCGTTTCCTTGAAATTGTTTTGCATTTTTGGACATAACCTTCAACTAGAGAGTATGTTTTTTCATCAAAGTCACTCTGACGGGGTGAAGAAGTGAAAAGATAGATGTGTGTAGGTCTAAAATTTTCGATCGATACGCTGCTTAAAAAACCCACGGATAAATGTTCTCTAAATCCTACGAAAGTAATTAACGCAAATTTCTCATACTTATATTTTTCATTTTCTTTGGTTTCTGCCAAATTATCCATAACGTTTTTAATATGCTTTTTTAATTATTAAGTGTAATGTGTGCAAATTCCATCAAGATTAAGCTAAAAAGGATTGACGGATTGATAATACCTTATGAATATAATTATTATTTAGCCATTAACTTCTACGAGAAATTATTTTTATACAATGATTTAATTAGAAAGATCCACAACCCAGATAGTTATTCCCTTCACACTTTTAGTAATATTATCTCTAATAAGGGAAAATCCGGCTTGAATGGATTGGATATACCAGATGGCTTCATAATTTTTAGATCATTGGATAGTAGATTAATTAATTACCTCAGGCTAGGATTATCATTGAATCCAACAATTAAAATTGTAAATGCTAAATATATTGTAGAAAGTATACATAATTGGAAAGAATTTGATGGCAGGAATGAATTTTACTTTAGAACACTCTCTCCAGTAGTTGTAAAAGATTTCAATTCCAGTAAACGTTATGTTGATGATCCTACAGAAGTTGAAGATAATCTCTTAAGAGTTACATACTGGCAATTGGAAAATCTTTTTAATATCAAAAATTCGAATTTAGAAATTAAAATTAAAAATATTAGGAGAAAAAGTGTAAGGATTTCTTCAAAACCTAATGGCATATCAAAAACCATAGGATTCGAATTTGAAGGAAAGATTAGCGGAGACCCAAATGCGTTGAAAGTAATATATTATCGTGGTTTGGGTAGCAAGACAGGTCTAGGATTAGGGGAGATAGAGGTGAGAGATAATGAAAACTGAACTTGGTCTAGGGATGAGATTTTCAAACAAAAAATTAGAAGAAGTATACGAATGGTTTCTTAAAGACATATTATCCAAAGTTTGGATTAATGATAGGTTCCAGTCTTGCGCCAAAGGGGGAAGATGGAAGGATAAACCATCGTTTGAGGAGAAGAAAGATATGCCCTATTTGTCCCATATAATATCTGGTTCTTCAATGGCTCTGAGAGTAGTTGATATTGGATTAAGTCAAGGAAAATTTGCATATATACCTGATTTGGAATTTAAATTAAAAAGAGCATTGATAGGCTTTCTTTTTCATGATTTTAATAAGTTAACCAATAGTAATTACAAAATGAATGATCCTTCGATTTTAGCATCGTTGATAGATGAATTAAATTTCAACCAAATAATTAGTGAATTCTCATTAAATAGCGAGTCACTCTACGATTTAGCAATCTCCACAGAGATAGGAACAAGGTATAATGTGTTGGGTAGATTCCAAGATCCTTCTCTAAGCTTTGAAAAGCAAGTAATTAAAAGTGCCGATATTCTATCAAGCGTATTCAATGATCCAAACCCAATTTTAGATAATGATCTGATAATAGGTGATTTTGTATTTAAGAAAGATAATATAAAACCTATCAGACTTAGACCATCTATTTTTTATGCACTAACTGACCTTATCAAGCTAACTTTGATTGATCTTCTTAACGAGAATCGCATGAGATTTCTGTGGACTACCGAATTTACCATTTATTATTATACTGAAGGCAAATCTATAGATTTAAACCTAGCAATTGACAAAATCGCCGCTGATGTCTATACCAAGTTCATCAATTATGTCGATGCCGCCAAAGGAATGGGATTCAATGACCGGAAAATAAGGAATCCGGCCAAAGGAATAATAAAGTTGGACGAGTCTATTATAGAAAATTTTCTAAAAGATCCAGGATCCTTCCGTACTGTAGTATTTCCCACCGATAATGTAATAAGTTCAGAATTTGAGGATATTCTTGATGAATTCAGAAATTCTGTGGCTAATCTAAAAACGATACAAATAGATTTAAAGACTGACTCTGGACAATTCGAAATGAGAAAGATACTTAAACTAAATGATGTCTCTTATTCTAACCAGGAAATTCTCAATGAGATGAAAAAAATATTCGTTGTCAGGACATTACAGTTGGAATTCAATAACATCAAATCACTGAGGAGGGAGAAGAGAAAAGCTCTTGAAAGATTATATTCAGAACTTGAGAATTTTATTGAGAGAGAAGAAAAATTATTAAGTCCCTTCAAAGAATCATATAAAGGGAAGGCTCAATTATTGAAGTCTCCTTTTGTTACAATACTATTTGTTGCGAAATCAGGGATTGATGATAACTTATATTCAGAAGCTCTTTCTGAGATTCTTGATTCTTGGAACAGCGATAGCATCGATTTGCAGGAAAGAATTCAATATCTTGTGAAATACATATTAGGGGTTTCCACGCTAGATATTGAAGAAGTTCCTGATAAATCTGAAATGGCGGTTGTAACAGGATATAAAGCGACCAGGCGTGGCCTCACGGAAAATACTTTTGGCATAAGCACAAATAGCTCATTTACTAATAAAGTTATAACCTCAAAAATACAAAACTTTAACATAGACGATAATTACGCAATCGAAGCTCTATTAAGAAAGAATATTACGATAACTTTTGGAAAGAAGTCTGAATTTTCAGCAAATCTCATATACCTGACTTTTCCAGGCGCGATAGCTTATTTAAATATTTTTTCCTTTTTAAAGTCCATTAACGATTCTAAAAATAAACTATCGCAGATAGATAGAATTGAAAATTTAATAAAAGAAATAGAAATCAACCTCGACATAATAAGTGTCGATAGGAGCGATAACACGTATTTCGTAGATCCCGGAGAAATAAGCAACAATGATGAAGCCATAAGAGTCCTCTATAACTCTCTTAAATTGATAGAATTAACGCAATTGAAATGCCTAATAACAGAATCCCACACGCCCCCCATTGAGAACCAAAGAGAAATATTTAGGATGGAAACAAAAAAATTCATAATTGGAGATCTTAAATGGGATAAAATTAGATGCAATGAGGTAACAAAAATAATAGAATATATTGATTTCTTGCATTTTATTTCAGGGAATAATTCAAAAGGAAAAACGAAAGGCAAAAATAAAGTTTCTGAGATTTTAATGGATTTTGTTAAGGATCCGTTGAGCCTGTTCCACCATATAAAAAGAAATTTTATGACTGACCCTAAGTTGGAGAAGAGGTTCTTCATGGATAGCTATAATGGAAGGCCAATTTATGATTTAATAAAAGATTTCATATTTTATTATAGTAATCAAGCGCAAAAGGAGGTAATGAATAAAATGAAAGAAATAGAGGAATTGGCGAATATTGCCTATGATTTGATTGGTCCAAGATTCCCAAGGAGCACAAATGAAAGAACCTGGATGCTGAGAGATAGCCTGGACGCCTTAGAGAAAATTGCGGCATCTTTTTCTACGAGTAAAAGAGACTTATCTGACTTTAGGGATATAGTATCGGGCAGGATTTCTGCTGGTCTTAAGCGGAATAATCCATATTTTATAAATACAGAAAAGATAGATCAGTTCTCGGAAACGCTAATAAACATGATAAAAAATTCATTTAATGGGAAAATACCGGCAGGAGCTATTAAATCCTACATAATTGATGCTTTTGAATTCAATCTAATGAAAAAGTATTATAACTCAGGAAATCAAGCGGGAGGTGCTCAATAAATGGATTATATGGACAGAATCTATGAAAAAGGATTGCTACCAAAAAATATTGAAGAGATCGATTTGGGGAAAAATAAAGGCATATTTGTGAAAATAGGGATAGTTTCCGAGACCACAGGGTTTCTAATAATCCGAAACAATGAGCCAACAGAGACAACAAGCGAAGAATTCTTTGGACAGGAAAGGGTAGTTATACCTGGTTCTAAATGGAGAGGAGCGGAAAGAACCTATGCTCTATCGGTCTTCAGGAAATATAAAGGCCTGATTCCTGAAGGTTATGAGAGGAATGCCATTGATAAGAAAGACTTGCTAATCAACAATCCTCTGAGTGCTCTTTTTGGAGATTCAAGCATTGCTACAGGCAATGAGGCTACATCAATAGCATCCAGAATCTATTATGACTGGTCCTATAGTTATGAACCTCTTGGCTTAATAACCGAAAGGATTACACATAATACACTTTCAGAATCCGGGACCATATTAATGGATGATAGTGGAAAGACTGCGAGTAATGCTCTTTATAACACCCAGTACATAAAACCGGGAGTTAAATTCGTTAGGTTTGTCACCTTGGAAAATGTTTCAAGGGAGCTGCTAGATATTGCTGCCCTTACAATAATTGGTACAAGAAGATATGGTGCTAGAACGGCAATAGTTGGCGAGAATGTTTACAATAACATAGTTGCAATAGGTTTTTCCAGAGGTGATAGACCGGTAACATCATTTACATTACTTTCAGAGGCATGGGAGAAGGGAGTTTATGATCCTCAAAAACAGATAATAGAGGCAATGAAGGCTAATTATGGCGAAAACCTTCTAGTTGGAGATGAATTGAACTCATATATAAAGGATGTAGTGGACCTGAAGAACAACGAGACAAAGTTGCGTGAATATTCGAATTCCATAATTAATAAAATGAAGAAAGATTGGAAAGAGAGATTTGAGAAAAAGAAGAAAGGAAAGGGAGGATCAAATAATGAGGATACGGAAGATAAGGCTGACAGTGATCTCTCCGATTAATTATTATTTTATACAAGGAGGAAGAATAGAAAGACCATCATCCTTCATTGGTGATATTGCGCTAAAATATTCCCTAATGCATCAATTAGGAATAGGAAATTTCTTTGATATTTCATCATTTAAACCAAACTATGAGGAATTGGTATCTTATAATTTTTGGTTCACAGTGGGAGTCCCCATAAGTTTCGACTATGGAGATTTTTCACAAACCCCTGTATTTATGAAACCTATGATTAGAAATACGATGCAAGGGATAGATGTTACTGGTTCAAATACTCACCCAAATATCAAGGTAGGAAGCATAATGTACAAAAATTACTACATGCAAGAGTTCATGAAACCAGGAAACGTATTTTCTGCATATTTAATCGATGATGGGCAAATAGAGATGCCTAATACTTTAAGAGTGGGAACGGGAAAAGTGGGATTGCTTAAATTAGAGGAAATGCCATATGATAAATTAAATGCCTTTATCAATCTCTATACGGTTAAAAACATTTTAAAAAAGAACGAGATTGCCCAAAAATTGTCACTATTTGAATACGGTTACACCGAGCATATAGCACTCCCTTATTATATTATGGGACCAATTTCTGATTATAACATTATAAAGGAGATATATGGATAACAGTGAAGTCAAGGTAATTACTAAAAAACAGTACATTAACAGAGACTTCCAAAATATCATATCCCAATTTCTATTGGAACGAGGAGTAAATAAGAAAATACTGGTAGTAGATGCCCCTACAGGTGCGGGAAAGACGCATGCTTTCAGTAACTTAGGGAGATTCGAAGGTATAACTTTTCTTGTTCTTCCAAATAATTTTCTGATTGAAGAGAAATATAATGAATTCGTCTCAAAAGATGGTATGACAACAAATCAAGTCAGAAAGCTTTCCAGAAGTGAGATAGATGAGTATATAGCCAAAAATGATCTTGGCAATAAAAATGATCCAAAAGCCGTACTGAATGCTATAGAGGGAATATTATCTGGATCAAAAATAGTCATTACGAATCCATCTATAACCTTCCTTATTCTATATAATCATTATTGGAAAAAATATCATATTATGGGATCGCATCTAGCGGAACTGATCGCAGCAGGCTTGGTGAATATAGTATTTGATGAGATTCATATTTATAATAAAGATCAGAGAAATAGAATAATATCAATTAATGCATTACTAAGCAGAAACCCGAAATTTGTCTATACCAGCGCAACCATACCTAATGATCTTTTGCCTACATTAAGGACAATTTTTGGGAATGATTCAGTTGAATATATTAAAGTGACTTCAACTACATATTCGGAATCTTCAGCTCTATTAAGGGGGCCAATAAACATAAGAATTCTAAAATACAGTCCATTAGACCTTCCAAATGATTTATTAGAAAGCCTAAAAGAAAACAAGTGGATTATCATATTGAATAAAATAATAACAATAAATAGATTCTACAAAATTCTATTGGAAAGAGGAATTGATAAGAACGAAATTCTGCTAGTTTCCGGCTACCATGACAGAAATAGAAAATCCTTGGGTATCTTCAAGGAAGGCAAAGCAAGAATAATAATAGCTTCCAATATTATTGAGCAGGGAGTAAATCCTCCGAAAGATTACTTGAATTTCATAATTGAACCTGGTAACTATTACTATAATTTCATCCAGAGGATAGGAAGAGTAGGCAGAGGACTGGAGGAATCATCAAATTTAGTAATACCCGTTTCAAATTTGGTTGTACCCAAAGATATAGGTGAAGTAAATGAATTCAATGAATTTGTAGAGAAAATGTCTAGCATATTTAAAAAAGATGATATATCGGTTATAGAACCGAAGTTACTGGGCTATTACATTGGTAATTTTATGTCTCGTACTAGGTTTGACAGAGATCATAGAGAAAAGTTCAAGGAGATTATTGAAAAGCTGCCAGTGGGAAATGAAATTATCCGGGGTGTTGAAAATTTTGATACTTTAGAATCCATAATCTTGGAAGATAAACTAAATTCGTGTATTACTATACCAACATCCATAATCAAAAAGATAGAGAATTGGTGGAGTTCCTATAATTTAACATTTCAGAATTTTATTAAAAATGAGTCAATCGTTGAAGTAATTGATGAGACCATTACGGATGAAAATAATTTACCTATGGCCTCCAATTACAATGAACTATGGGTAATGATGTACAAAGAAATTTTATCCCATCAAAATGGAGTATATACTCTCGGAGAGGATAGATCTGAGCCATTTAGAGAATTTAATATTTCCTTGATAAATGTTCCATTTGAAGAATACGGTCCCCAGAAGTTTGGGGATATACAATGGAGGGAAAGAGAAATAATCATGGAAAATTTAGAGCAATATAGAAAAATCCTTATTAATTGTAAAATTGGTAAATGTTTTTTCGATCTACTTAAAGAATACCTTTATTCAACAGCATGGCCAGACAGACTAAACTACAAAATTGAGGATCAATCATGAATATTATGGATATAAGGGGAATTGATGTCAGCTATTCATTCATATGCGATAGGAGACTTTGGATATCATTGCACGGAGATGTAATATCAGATGGTAGTGAATTCATATATGAAGGGAAGAATTTGGAAAGTTTTAGAAAGGTTCAGGGTTTTGTTCAAATTAAAATTGGGAGAAACAAGATGGACAGTGTTGAAATTAGAGAAGATTGTACAATAATACATGAGTTCAAAAGGGGTAAGAAGGCAATTCTTCCCGACATTATGCAGCTCGCCCATTATATGAATATTTATAAGCAATTAACTGGAAAAAATGTAAAGGGTGTAATTCATCTCTCGTCAAGAAAGACTGTTCCTGTAGAATTAGATTTTAATATATTGAACGACCTACATAAAGCCTATAGCAAGATAGAGAAGTTATCACACGATGAACTTCCTCCATCTCCTGTAAAGAACAATTATTGTTTTAGAGGATGTAGCCTGGTCGAATATTGCTGGGGGGAAGCATGAGGCCATTTTACATATTCAGTGGAAGCTTGATATCTAAGGAAAATGATTCTTTACTCATAAAGAAAGAAGATGGTGAAGTTAACTTACCAATAGAGGCTGTAGATTCTATTTTCATCTTTGGGAATACAACCATTACATCCCCTGTTTTAAATATTCTAGCCAAAAAGGGAATACCGGTAATACTATACTCATTCAATGGAAATTATTTAACTTCCATTTTCCCTGAAAACTATTTAGAAAGTGGAATCGTATTAGTAAAACAGGTTGAGTGTTATCTTAATTTAGAGAGGAGGATGTACCTAGCCAGAAGGTTTGTTGAGGGTGCAGCATTGAACATGAATAAAGTATTGAAAAAGTTTGGTGCAGATACCATAGACATTCCAATAGATAGAATAAATTCATCCAGTAACGTGAACGAACTTATGGGTATTGAAGGAAAGATAAATGATAGCTACTTTTCTTCCATAGATACTATACTCCCAGAAAATTTTCAGATAGGAAATAGAGAGAGAAGACCTCCTACTAACATGGGTAATGCCGTTATAAGTTTTGGAAATACGCTAGTTTATTCCTTAGTTACATCAGAAATATTTGGGACTCATTTGAATCCAGCCATTAGTTTCCTTCACGAGCCAGGATCAAGGAGATCAAGCTTGGCTTTAGACGTATCAGAAATATTCAAGCCCCTATTCTCACATTCAGTTGTAATCTCTTTGATAAAGAGAAAGATTCTGAAAGAGACTGATTTCCTAGACAATGGTGGAGTATTTCTTAGCGAGTCGGGAAAGAAGAAGTTCATTTCAGAATTTGATAGCAAAATTATGGAAACTTATTACGTAAATAATCTTAAGAGGAAGGTTACTTACAAGAGGATTGTGAGATTAGAACTGTACAAAATTGAAAAATTCATAGTTGAGCATTCTCTTTATAAGCCATTTTCACCTAGAAGATGGTGATCCATGTGTATGTGATCATAGTATACGATGTGGACGAATCTCGTGTGAATAAGGTTAGAAAGGTCCTCCTACCCTTTCTATTTTGGATACAGAATTCGGTCTTCATAGGTGAAATTTCTGCTGCTAGGTACAGGATATTGTTAAAAAGGTTAAATAAAGTGATTGATAGGGACTATGACACCATAGATATATTCATCATGAGACATGAGAAGCTCCTGAGGAGAAACACTCTAGGAAGAAGGAAGGATTTTGACTCTTTCATAATTTAATTTATCACCTTTTGATAATTCAAATCTTAATTTTTACTTACAAATCTCTTATCTCATATTATGATTTTCTGATTCCCAACTTTATATTATTCGCCTTTTTCTATATTATCTCTTTATATTTTACATGACCTTTATATACTCTGATCCGAACAGGGGCAAATGTAAAATATATTAATCACATAACATTTATTATCTAGTAAAATAGAGAATCATGACAAGGGTTAGAATAGAACCTTAATAGGATTGAAAGGTTTTCTTCGTTTTGTTACCTGTAATCTTTAATAATCTGTTAGAATAGAACCTTAATAGGATTGAAAGGTTTAGTTTTAACCCTCACTCTGCCAATTAGAAGAGTTAGAATAGAACCTTAATAGGATTGAAAGACGTTATCCCCCCTTAACTACAATCCCAATTAAAGTTAGAATAGAACCTTAATAGGATTGAAAGTATAAAAATGATGCTCCAATAGTGATTACATCAAAAGAG
>JAGDXP010000007.1 GCA_023256475.1 Thermoplasmata archaeon | reverse complement strand
GAATGGTACAACCTTCCCATCTGGCATGGCATAGTGAATATCGCATCTCTCGACCCTGTCCACGTCATATGTATATGGATCCATGAAGTGCATGAACCCAATGAACAGAGTCCTGTAATGGAATGCCTTTAGTCCGTGATAGTCTCCTCCAGTGAAAGCTCCAAATATCATTTCCCTCATCTTGAAGTCTGGAGGTGCTTTCTTCTCGTCAACGAAGGTGTTCAACTTCCTCAATAAGCTTGTCAATGCTGAGGCTTTCTTTATGGTTTTAACCTTGGATTCATTTATGTCCTGGGCCAGTTCATTGAGGTATTCAAAGAGGCCTTCCACATCTATGAATCTTGTGACTGGAATTATGGAACCGTCCGGATTTTTGAATACATAGGTTCCCATTCCGCACGCGAAATGGATGCTTAGTCTATAGGTTGGTTTACCTTTCAGTGCTTCAACAAAGTTTGTTATTGCTGTGGTCGACGGAACTGTGAAGAAATCTTCCCTTCCAATCGCTCCATCCATTTGTTCCTCTATCTTCTTTATGGCTCCTGGAATTGTTATTCTCTGCCTTTCCCTGAGTTTATCGGGCATCCTTCCCACTAGTGACACAGGCTGAAAATTAACACTTCTTACTACATCTATGTTGTAAAGACCAAATCTTATGATATCTCCCAGTTCGCCATCATTTACGCCTCCGATTACTGTGGGTACAAGCACAACTCCAAGTCCCACTTTCCTATAGGTGTCCAGAGCTCTTGGAATCTCCCAGAAATTCTTTGGATTTGATCTTGGAGTGACGCCATCAAAGCTTGTGTATACAACATTTACTCCATTATCCTTGCACTTCTGTATGAAATCCGGATCCCTTGCGGCTCTTATGCTATTTGTGTTCAGTTGTATGTGCTCATATCCCTCCTCTCTTGCGATTCTAGCTATCTCTGGCAAATCCTCCCTTAGGGTTGGTTCCCCTCCTGTCAACTGAACTGCATTGGCTCCGACTGGTTTCTCATTCCTCATTCTCCTTAACATCATTCTTATCTGATCCAATGTTGGCTCATAGATTGGATCATTCTCCTTTGCATAGAAGAAGCAATACCAGCATGAGAGGTCGCATCTGTTTGTAAGAACAATGTTTCCTAGACCAGTGTGGCTCTTGTGTTTAACACAAAGTCCGCAGTGCTTGGGGCAATCTATCTTTTCAGCAGCTAAATTAATTATGGGGTTTTCTAGCTTTATACCTTTATCCAGCCATTTCTTGGCCTTCATATACATATCATAATCTTCCCAATACTTCTCATAAACAACTCCGTGCTCGGGGCACTCTTTAACCATCTTCACTTCTCCGCCCTCTGCATATACCAATGCTGGAATTTTCATGGTGTCAAATTTATTCTCATCCACGCAGTATGGACAAAGAGATGCAGTAACTCTCAAAGCTAACATTCCTGGCTTCATTAGGTGCCCAAACTTCTGGTAGACCTCTTCCATACTTTTCATCTTCGAATTCGGACTTATCTCGAACTCTGGAGATATCATTGACTCAAATGCCTGATCCATGGTATTATGAAATACGGAGATATTAAAATCATTATGTCTCCTCTTTAACTAAAAAATTTAAGTTTTGTCTCATAATATAAAAAACATTTTTAGCTTTCATCAAGAATAACCAATAGTTGCTTTGTCCTATTTCAAGCTTCAATAATGGTGGAATTTAAGATTAAAATTTCAGTTCCGATGAATCTCATTGAGTTAATTTGAATTATCTCTTCATTTTCACCCGGTCAAAATATATATAATATATTCGAGGTTCAAAAAATATATATTAATATATAGAAGAATTAAGGTATTGTGGAGATAAGAAAAATACAGAAAACAGGAGGAAGCACCTTAGTGGTATCATTACCAAAGGCTTGGTGTCAGAATTTCAACCTTAAGGTAGGCTCCAAGGTCTCATTGAATTACAATGATTCGGGAGCCATAATACTCGAGCCGTTTGATAAGGGGAAGGATGTAAAGGAGTCTGCAACAATAGATGTTACAGCCAGTACACTTGAAAACTCTTTGAGACTTATGCTTTCAAGGTACATAAGGGGATATAAGGAGATTGTGGTTAGAGCTGACTCTAAGAGCTCCCTTGGCTATGTAATCAAGAATTTTCTTGACCTGACTGTAGGATTCGAAGTGGTGAGCGAAAACGAAAGGATGGCAATTCTTGAAGATATTGTTTCCCTCCCCACACTAACCTTTGAGAAAGCAATAAGAAGGATAGATACGCTTGTAAGGAGTCTGGTTAAGGAATCGGTAAGTAGAGATAAAATACCGGGTGACTACATTCTGTCAAAGGATACGGAAGTGGATAAATTCAATCTCTATATCCAGAGGCTTTACAACGAATCCCTCAAAAATTACACCATATTGCAGATGAATAAGATTAAGACTGAAGAAGCCCTTTCATATCTTCTTTTCTCAAGGATAATGGAAAGAGTGGCAGATCATGCAACTAGAATCTATATAATAGCCAAACAGGAATTTCTGGACAAAAATCCAGGAATAATGAAATACATTAATGATGCCATAGATATATTTGAGAAATCTGTGGAAGCTTATTTCAAGAGGAATATTGACGAAGCGAATGAACTTATCTCGAGGAAAGATTACATCAAGAAAGAAAGAGACCTGCTGAAGGAGGAGATAAAGCTATCAAGCAATGCTGTGGAGCTTGAGGAGATATTGGAGGATATCGAAAGGATAGCACTTTATGGGACAGATATTTGTGAACTTACAATAGATTACAACTAAACAACTATTTAATTTAAATTATATTTTATGCAAATTTAATTTGCTCAATTTAATTCTCAATTGGTTTTTATTCAAAGAGAGATTACACCCATATGGACAGGGTAATAGAGTCCATGTACAATTTTAATGAGAATTTAACGAACACAATCCTGGATTTCAAGACCATTGATGAGATAAAGAAGAGGATTGTGGACTCCATTTTTGTGGCATATGGTGCCATGAATGCTGAACCTGTGAGGATATCTAAGATATCTCTTTTGCCCAGTTGTGGAAATCTAAATTCTACCATATATTTTACAAGGGATAAGGCTAGTTCTGATGTAGCATCTTATCTTAATGGTTGTATGACCAGATATATAGATTACAATGACACATACCTTTCTAAAGAGGCATTGCACCCCTCCGACAATATCCCTCCGATACTTGCAGTAGGTGAAGCTGAGAGAATGGATGGTTCTGACATCATAAAGGGTATTGCCATGGCCTATCAGGTTGTTGGGGCGTTTTCCGATGCTTCTTCAATAAGAGATAGGGGCTGGGATCATGTAACTTACATATCAATTTCATCAGCTGCAGGAATTGGTTCCATGATGAAGTTGGACATTGAAAAATTCTCCCATCTGATAAGTCTGGCAATAAATAACAATATTTCGTTGAGGCAAACAAGGGTCGGAGAGCTGAGTATGTGGAAAGGCTGTACAGTGGCTAATGCCGGAAGGAACAGCATTTTCGCTTATTTAATAGCCAAAAATGGTTTTACAGGACCACAACCCATATTTACAGGGGAACGCGGATTCTTCAGGCAAGTTTCGGGAGAATTAAACCTAGACTTTGAGAGAAATAGGGTACTTAGGACCATGATAAAGCATTATCCAGTTGAGTACCATGCCATGAGTTCAGTGGAAGTGGCATTGAAGCTAAAGGAACAAATACAGGGTGAAATTCAATCAATTGAGGTTGAAACTTTTCAGGTTGCATATGACATAATTGTAAAGGATCCTGAAAAATGGGCGCCTAAAACAAAGGAGACAGCGGATCATAGCATGCCATACATAATCGCATATACCCTTAATTATGGAGCTCCGAAGCCGGAATCCTATTATGAGCCTTTCTTGAGTGATAACAATATACTTAAGCTCATGAAATTAATGAAATTCGAGGTGACCGAGGAATTCAATAGGATGTACCCAGAATTCCTTCCATGCAAGATTACAATAAAGACAGACAAAGGAACTTGGACTGAGGAAGTGGACGTACCCTTAGGTCACTTTAGAAATCCATATTCTTGGGACAATCTCAAGGAAAAGGGTTTCAGGGTTACCAGGAATGATACATTCGTGGACGAAGTTATTAAAATTGTGAGGGACTTTGAGGCTCATGATGCTTCAGAATTATTAGAGGTAATGGGGAATGCATCCGCTGGGAAGCAATGAGAACCTTGGTCCATCCTATCTTAGAAAATTAATAAAGGAGGGTGGCATTGTTGTGGCCCCGGGCGTTTTTAATGCCATGGGTGCCATAATCGCAGAAAGGCAGGGTTTCAAAGCTATCTATCTCTCGGGATCAGGTGTAGCAGGTAATATGGGGTTACCAGACTTATCTCTTACAACACTAACCGAGGTAGTTGATGAAGCCAGGAAAATTACGAGAATTTCTAAATTGCCACTGATAGTGGATGTCGATACTGGGTTTGGAGAAGTTCTTAACGTGGAAAGAACAGTGGTAGAAATGGAAGCCGCCAAGGTTTCCGCAATTCACATAGAAGATCAGATCCTTCCAAAAAAATGCGGTCATCTGAACGGAAAGGAATTAATAAGTAAGCAGGAAATGGTTGAAAAAATCATTGCTGCAACATCAGTGAGAAAGAATAAGGAATTCATGATTATCGCCAGGACAGATGCAAGGGCTGTTGAGGGGCTGGATGCTGCCATAAGCAGGGCAAGGGCTTATATCGATGCTGGTGCAGATGCCATATTTCCAGAGGCCTTGGAGAACATAGATGAGTTTAAAAAATTTGCAAGGGAACTGGATGCCCCATTGTTAGCCAATATGACAGAATTTGGAAAAAGCCCCTTGCTATCTTCCAAAGAATTAGAAGAGATTGGTTATAAGATAGTAATATTCCCACTCACGGCTTTCCGAGCTTCCCTTAAGACCATGGAATTCATATATTCTACACTGCTGAGGGAAGGTACACAGAGGAATATGCTGGATAAAATCATGACAAGAAAGGAATTTTATGATTTGATAGGTTACTATTCCTACGAATCAGAGGACAGTGAGATAAAGAAAAAATCCAGCATGAAGATTTGAAACTACTAAAATATTTTAATAATCTTACTATACTCCAAGAGGGCCGGTAGATCAGCGGAAGATCGCCTGCTTCGCAAGCAGGAGGCCTCGGGTTCAAATCCCGACCGGTCCATTAGGCATAGTACTAAGGAGTAGCTGATTTACAACTCTCTTATGAATAAGAATATATATGAATTGGATTATAATATTGTGGTGAAGAAGATAAGGAGTATAGAGGTATTTCATTTGATGAGACTTAGAAAGGAAGGGATAAAGAATATAGTGGGCGTCTGTTCTAATAGAAATTTGAAGTAAAAGGCCAAAATTAATTGGAGGGACAAGGGTTTTGAAGGGCGATATAAGTGGTAAACACACTATCAGTTATACTGTCTTTGATGGCAGAACTTCATGAAAGACAACTTTTTCAATAAATATTATTTAAAAAGGGCTAATAAATCTAAAATCAACGTTGTTGGTAAACGTGTATTTTGATTTGATGGGATTAACTTTTTTTCATTTATTAACGAGCCTTTCATTCTTTTCCTTTTTAATTTCCTTTTCATTTACTCCTCGGATAATTTCTTTTGGGGATTAATCCAGGTTTTCTAATTTTCCCAATTTTTCAGTGATCCTAGCAGAAATCGAAGTATACTTGTTCGCTTCTAAAATTATATCTTGATCAAAATTATTTGTAATCCAAACATCTTTATAATTGGATTTTAAAAATGGCTGAACGAATGTTGTGGTTAGAATTTATCTCCCAGTGGTAATTTCTTAACTATTAATTGTCCATGGGTCAAAACAAATCTCAAATTTCATTTTTTTTTATTTTTTGAATCATTGTATTTAGTAAGCTGCAACCCAATAATCATATGTCAATTTTATTGATAAAAAGGATGATTAAAGGATTAGTCACCAAAAATATTGGCAGCATACCGCATGAGAAGTACAATGGTTTATTCGATTTAATAACAGAATCATCTTCATAAGTAATTACATCATGGATTAAACCAAGAAATATAGCTGAAATGGAATTCAAATTCAAATTTAAATCGTTAATTAAGGACAATAATACCCCAATTGCAGGCAGCACCGATTTAATAAAAAGGCATACCATTTAGAAATATTAAATTCGCAATTAACATAAATTTTGATTGCATATAGCGAATTAAATATTCTACTATTATGCAATGTCTAAACCGCTTTTTATATGATTCCATTTCTTCTCAATATTCCTCCTCAGCATAATTGAATTAATTACGACCGATGAAGAGCTCATTCCCATTGCAAAAGCAGCTAAAATTGGCAATATTTGAAATATTCCAATACCAAATACAGGTACTAGTAAGCCCCCAGCTACTGGGATAAGGAAAGCGTTATACCCTATTGCCCATCCAATATTCTGTTTAATCTTATCGATGGTCTTATCCGAGATGATCCTAACCAATATTATGTTTCTTAAATCGTTGTTTACCAAAATTATGTCTCCACTTTCCTTTGCAATATCGCTACCTGAACTCATGGCTATTCCAACGTCTGCCACTTCAAGGGCAATGGCATCGTTTATACCGTCCCCTACGAATGCTACATAATCGCCATTCATTTGATAATTCTTGATTATCTGTGATTTTCCTTCAGGGAGGACACGCGAATGAATCTTATCTATTCCAAGCACTTCTGCAACCCTTTTAGCTTCAATCTCAGAGTCGCCTGTAACCATTGTAACCTTGATTCCCATTCTTTTTAAATGAGTAATTGTTGGAAATGCGCTTTCTCTTATTCTATATGATAAATATATCTCACCTATCAATCTATCATCTAATATAACTAAAACCTCAGAAGATGAGGGGTCTATCTTCCTCTTTACGGATATTCTGGATCCTTGAATTTCTCCCTCTATTCCCACTCCAGGAATTTCCTTAACGTTTTTTGCTTCAATTATCTGTAGATTTCTATGAAGAGCTTGCTTGAAAATGGATCTTGCAACAGGATGGTTGGAGAATATTTCCAGGCTAGCTGCGAATTTCAATACATCATCTTCATTAAAACCCTCTTTAGTCACAATTTTTTCTATATTAGGTTCTGGCTCTGTTAATGTTCCACTTTTGTCAAATATTATTCTATTTACCTTGGTTAGTCTGTCCAGTGAGCTTGTATTCTTTATGAGAATGCCATTTTCAGATGCATAATTAGAGGAAATGAGCAAGGCTATTGGTCCTGCCAATCCAATGGCACAGGGGCAAGCTATTACTATTACTGAAACAAATGCTAAAACAGCAATGTCCAAGTAATAAGGATAATTTATGTGAGAAAGATACAAATACCAAAAAATTCCAGATATCAGGGCCGATGCAATGACAACAGGAATAAATAAGGCAGAGAAGACATCTGCAATTCTTTGTACTTTGGCTCTTCCTGAGATCGCTCTTTGAATGAGTTCATAGATCTGATTGATAGTTGTGTTTTTTCCAGTTTTGCTCACTTTAATTTTCAATATGCCATTTAGGTTCTTTGTTCCAGATGATACAAAATCTCCAGTTGTTTTAAGCGAAGGTGTCTGCTCACCGGTTAACATGGATTCATCTACTTCTGATATCCCTTCATATACAATTCCATCGGCCGGTATCAATTCGCCAGGCTTCACAAGTATGTTATTCCCGGATGCAAGCTCCTCGGTATGAACATCCAGAATACTCCCGTCTTCATCTATCAAATGGGAGATCTGGGGTATAAGAGAAAGAAGCTTCCTAGCGGAATTATCAGCCTTTTCCTTTGTTATATTTTCTATATAATTTCCAGTAAGTATCATGGTTATAATGAACGATGATGCATCAAAATAAACGCTTGAGGAGTGAATACTATGTGGATAGAATGTTACGAATGCAGAGAATATGAATGCTGTCAAAGTACCAATTGAGATAAGCAGATCCATATTTCCAATTTTATTTCTTAAGGAGTGATATGCTCCATGATAGAACGGAAATCCAGAATAAAACTGAACTGGTATGGCTAAAAGAAGCATCGCAAGGTACTTATTCTGAATTCCATGGAACAAATTAGATGGCAAAAAATAATTGATTATAAATATGGGCAGTGACAAACTCCATGCCACAATAAGTCTCTTTTTTAATTTCTTTAGTTCCTCGACAGGGGAAGTAAATTTCTGCTGGCAACTTCTTGAACAAAAATAATAGGTGTTTCCATCTATGACAGTTTTCAATTCGGTGGTTTCCGGAACATACATCCCGCAAACCGGATCAGTGGGCATTTACCAATTTACCTTACGTATTTTAATGGGTTTTTGTCGAATTCAATTTTGCAGTGCTCATTGCAGAAATAGTACGTTTTCCCATTATAATTGCTCTTAAATGGGGTACTCTCCTTGACCTTCATTCCGCAGACTACGTCAATCGGCATAGGATAGCATTGAATTTAAATATAAAAGGAAATGTTATTGGAATTAATTAAAAATCAAATTTCCTGGACTTTAGAGATAAAATTGCATCTCTAGAGATTTGATGAAATTCTTATTATTCCAAATCACTTGTATTGGAGCTTAGGATGGGAAAGGAGAATATTAAATTGGATTTGGGAAATGGATCCTTGGTCATAGACAAAAGGTTAATTGATGATTTAAGGGGGAAATGGCTGATCTTATACTTGGTGACAAGGGAAGGCCCATGCAGGGACAACATGTGCCAAGTTAATTATCAATTAGAAGCAAGGATATCAGAGAGAGAAGTATCACAGGATCATGCAACATTAATTGCAGATGGAGTAAACATATCAATTCAGCGAGAAATTATTAGAGCCATAGACAAGGGAAGGCAGAAAGTGGTAATAAAAAAGGGCAAGCTAAAGAATATAAGAATAGTTGGGTTTAATTATTCTATTTAAAAACAAAGGATGAGCTCACTGGTATTAGCTCATTTATTCAATTAATCCATAAATATTCAAGTGCTTATCAGCCCAGGTAAAAATGCTATGGCTCTTAATGACCACAGGCAAATGCAATCTAAGATGCAAGTACTGTGGAGGCTCATTTGACAGCAAAACGGTTCCATATGAGGAAAGCTATGATCTAGATAAACTGAAGGAATTAATAGAAGATGACAGGGACCCTACCATAATATTTTACGGAGGAGAGCCTTTGGTAAATTACAGATACATAATGGATGTGATGGATAGAATTGAATTTGCCAGATTTGGCATCCAAACCAATGGGGTTCTTTACAAATTATTGCCTGAAAAGTACTGGAGAAGGTTGAATGTAGTTCTCTTATCTATTGACGGTAGAGAACATATTACAGATGCCATGAGGGGGAAGGGGGTTTACAAGAGGGTAATAGAAGCAGCAACCTACGTTAAAAATATGGGGATTGAGACAATCGCAAGGATGACAGTTACGGAGAAGACTGATATATATGAGGATGTCACTCATCTGTTGGAAAAGGGATTATTTGATAAGATACACTGGCAGCTTAATGTTGTTTGGACAGAAAGATGGAATTTCATAGAGTGGGCTAGGTCATCATACCTCCCAGGGATAAGAAAACTAATGGATTATTTCATGATAAATTTGGAGAGGGGCGAGGTTTTGAAAATTATACCTTTTCTAGGGGTGATTTCATCACATTATTTTCCAACCCTTAGGGGTGTTGCATGCGGGGCTGGTTATTCAAGCATTACCGTATCCACAGATGGCAGGATAATTTCATGCCCCATTGCTGTAAATGAACATTGGTCAGAGATTGGGCACATTAATGATGGGTTTAGATTAGTGTATGATGATTATCCAGAGGAGTGCAAAGATTGCCAGTATCTTAGATATTGTGGTGGCAGATGCCTCTATGCCAACAAAGAAAGGTATTGGGGAGAAGATGGCTGGAGGGAAATAGACCAAGTAACAAAGGAGTATCTTGGGATTGTATTAAGCGAAATAGACCGAATCAATGAATTGGTTAGGTCAAATATCATAAAGTTAGAGGATTTGAAATACGATCCAACCAAGGATTCAACTGAGGTAATCCCATGATTATCATGATGGGTATATAAGAAGGTTCTATTTATAAAGTTAATAAACAAAAATTATTTTAATCGCCATTAAATCCTTATTCATGAGATTTGTAATACATGAAAAAACTGGACCATATAGGATAAAAATAAGGGATGTACCCGGTGCAGATAAAATTGACAGCAGCTCAAAGCTACTGGATTATGAAATACACATTTGTGCCTGTGGATTGTCTCAGAACAAACCTTTCTGTGACGGATCTCATAAAATAACTAGGGACGAGGAATCAGGCAAAGTTTATGTTTACACAGAAAACAAAGAGAGGGTTAAGGCAGGACACTTCTACAAGGAAGAAGAAAAGATTTGAGGATTAAAATTGACTTTTCATATATTTAGGGGAACCGAAACTTTCGATGGCGCAGGGGTAAAGCTTAAAAGAATATTTGGTTCCCCTGCAAACTATAATATTACTGATCCTTTTTTACTGCTGGATTATTTCGGTTCTGACAGACCTGAAGATTACATTTCTGGATTTCCTTGGCACCCTCACCGAGGCATACAAACTATAACTTATGTAATGAAAGGAAGAGTAGAGCATGAGGATTCGCTGGGAAATCGAGGGGTTATACGGTCAGGAGAAATACAGTGGATGAATGCAGGTAGTGGGATTTTCCATCAAGAAATGCCCATAGGGGATAAAAATAGCAAGGAATTATGGGGATTCCAGTTATGGATCAATCTTCCCAGCGTAAATAAGATGTCCAAGCCATCTTACAGAAGCATCAGTGCTCTAAATGTTAAGATGGTCGAAAATGAAAGTGTGAAAGCGAGAGTAATTTCAGGAAACTTAGAGAAATATGGGGAAAGTATTCTGGTCTCTGACTCAGGGATCGCATATTTTGATATAGAAATGAAATCAGAGAGTATTAAAATTAAAAATAGAAGGGGTTATACTTCTCTGCTAATACCAATAAATGGGGAAGTTTATTATAATAATATTATGCTGGACAATTTAAATGTACTTGCCATAGGACCACAGGAATTTGACTTTGAAATATTATCTAAGGGAAAGTCAAGATTTCTATTCATATCAGGCAAGAGGATAAATGAGGAAGTGGCTTGGTATGGACCAATTGTGATGAATAATTGGTCTGAAATAGAGCAGTCATTATTGGATTTAAAGAATGGCAATTTTGTGCGAGATAAATCTCCAATTTTCGTCGAATGAACATAAAACATCTTTAGGGAGTTGAATTGAAGCTAACAAGTATATTCATTAATTCAAGGACAATCAATACGCTATAAAATATGCTAATCAGACCGAATTGCGGATCAATCTTAGACATCTCATTGAATGCCAGTACACCTGATGACAAGAGAATAAGCATTATCATGGAAAAATCATATCCGATTTTTGGAGAATTCTTGTTCTCGGTACGATAAGAGATAGTTATTATAGTGCCCATGGAAGCTACGAGCATAATAGTCATTGCGCTTGTTAAAACATAAAGTACTGGAAAGCCATGATCGTGAAAAATCAAGTAGATTAGATAAAATGAGGTTATGACTAAAGATGAAATAGAGAGAATTTCTTGTATATTTTGGAATGTTAATCTGTTCCTCCACGTTAAGGTGAGATTTGCTGAAATGGTGTTACCATCCTGGTTGTGAACTGCCACATTATTATAATGATTATAGGTATTTAAATTTGTCTGACATATGTCATACTAATTTCATCCTCTATTCAAAGTAGCGGTCATGCAATGGGCCCCACCATATCCTCCTGTGAGCTCTGAAAGTTTGGCCTCTATTACTTCAATACCAAAATCCCTAATTTCCTTTCTGCGAGGGAAAATCCCTTCTTCTCCTGTCTTCCTGAATTCTTCTTCTACTATTTGAAGGGTTTTGGGATCAAATATTTTCTCATTTATTAATCTCCTAAGCACGGAGGGAGTGTTAACCGCAACTATTCTAGAATCTCTAATTGTTAAGAAATTGGATGCATATGAGAGTTGTTCCGCAGGACTTAAATCAATTATGTTAAATTCCTTTGATTTCAAGTATTCTTCTAAAGTCGTGGACCATGAGAATTCATATTTACCTTTTGAAACCTTTCCATAAATATCTAATTTGGATTTTTTGGCCAATATCTTAGATGTAACGGCTATGCCGTCTGCGGGCAAATTGAAATATGTATCAAGGTGCATATTAACCATGTAATCATTCCCAATGAAATCATAAACCTGATTTTCCACTATCCCAACTTCGTCAAAGTCCAATTTTCCTGATGACATGGCCTGCATGGCACCTTCCAAATTTGTCCTGTTTCCTATGCCAATAAGTGCAAAATCCCCAGCAGGCATAAAGTCCCCGCCTTCAAAGTAGCCAGGACCATTTACTTTGAACGGATAATCATAATTGAAAACATGCCTGAAGGTAAATTCCGTGATCTCAGGTTCCTTGCTCCTCTGCTGCCTCCTCATGTTCCCAACTATCAATCCGCTGTCCGCAACGGCCTGCTGATCCCTCATGAAATATAGGTTTGCAAGGGGAATGTTGGAATATACTGTGGGATATTCTGAATTGTTCTGTACATCACTCTTAAGGTTTATTGAAGGCTCCAAGATGAGGTAATCAACCAGTGTCTTGCTATCGATCTTAACAATGTTTTTTCCTAATTCCTCCCTTGCCTTCTGCACCTCTTCCTTGGTACCGTAAAAGTTTACTATGGACAAAACTTTCTCTTCAAGCTTCCTTCTAAAATCGCTGGATGAATCTGCCTTCTTTATTAGTTCATTTTCAAGCAGGAGGACATTGACGCCATTCTCCTTCAAAATCTTCTCAAGATTTTCGTGCTCCTTTATGGCATCCCTTGAACTGAACACCCTTTCAAAAAGGAAAGGCTTAGGCGCCAGCATGGCATATTCAATTTCAATCGATGGCCTATGCATCATTACATCCCTTAGTGGCTCCCATTCAGCTCGAGATCGCATCAATTCCCTATTATCTCTTTCTATTAAAGGGGATTGGATTTTAAAATATTCCTAAATTAGCATAGAACTTGTAAAACCTATTTAATAATGTAGTATATTACCTAACTTAGTGATTGTTACTTCAATTGCCTCGGGAAGTTCAGGCAATGCAACAGTAGTTTGCGGGGAAAAGGGTTGCATAATAATAGACAACGGCATTTCATTCTCAAGATTGAGCAAATCACTTGCCATGAAGAATATACCACTTGAAAAGGTTGGTGGTCTGCTGGTTACCCACGGCCATACTGACCATGCTTCAGGTATACCAGTTTTCAAAAAATTCACAAAAATCAAGGTTTATGGGACATATGAAACCTCCGACATCTATGTGCAGGAGAGGGGAGGCTATGGAGAATACCAGGAGATGGGAGTTCCAATAGATGTGTTCCTTGATGAGCGCGACGATTTAGAAATATCGGGCCTTCAAATTAGGGCAGTGAGAGTATCACACGATGCTAGGCATCCGGTTGCATACTTTATACAGGAGGGTAATTCTAAGTTCGGAGTAATTACCGATTTGGGGGATTCAGATATTTTACTGGAAAGGGAAATTAGGGAATCGAAATTGGTATTCATCGAAGCAAACCATGATGTAAACTTGCTGCTCAATGGAAAATACCCTGAGTATCTCAAAAGAAGGATAAGGAATCCTAGAGGCCACCTGAGCAATTGGAAGACAGGAATGATACTCTCAAGGACAGTTGATGACAGCATGAGCATTGCACTTGCACATCTCTCAAAGGTAAATAATACTCCACAGCTTGCCATTCAAACTGTCCACGGAATTTTAAGGGAAGGAGGATTCAAGTTGGACAACCTGAGGGCGCTTGCACCCTTCAACGATCCCATGGTGTATTTAATATGAAATTCAATTTGAGTTTTGCAGAAGTCAAGGGTATTGCAGAGTTCATGAGGAAATACAAGGATGGTTACATTGCCAAGGGTTTCCTTGGAAACAATTCCATATCCATAAAAATTAGGAAGAGCGGATTGGACTCATATTACCTGCATTTCTATCTACCTGATGCACTCTTTTTCTCAAGAGAGAACAGAATATTCGACGGCAAGAACATCGAAATCCTGGAGGATTTCAAAATTCTTGATGTTCTGGATCCAGGCACCGACAGATGGATCGTGATAAAGGGCCCCAGGTACTCAATTTCCATAGAACTCATGGGTGGCGGGAATTTCGTTGTCTACGATGATGAGAAAATTTTGTTCAAGATAAAGGAACTGAAGAGAAAATCTATGATAAATGGAAAGTTCATTAGTCCAGAAATCATAGATTTCCTGGGAGAGGATTTTGATTGGGTCAATGTTATATCAAAATCCACAGGGGATCCTGTTAGAACTCTGGCTGCTAAAATAGGCCTATCAAAGTATGCAGAGGAAGCCCTATGCTATCTGGGAATTCCCATAAATAGCAATAGGGATCTGATAGATAACTTACCGAAGCTCAAGGAATTTGCAAATAACATAGTGCAAGAATCCAAGAAAATGAATATCTACATATATGGTGAAAAATATCTTGTAATAAAATCCCACTGTTCTGATGAAGACATAACCCCAAAGCCCATATGGGAAGCCCTGGAGGAAATTTATGATAACCTATCAGCTTCAGATTCAGATAAATATTTGGCAATAAAGAGGGACATGGAGAGGCTTGAAAAGGAAGCTGAAAATTTGAAGGAGATCGGGAATTTAATAATGATACATTTCAGCGAAATACAAGATTTATTACAAAGGGCCAGGAGGGGTGAAATTAGGCAGGGGGTAGACTTTGAAAGGAGAAGAGTGAAGGTAGAACTGGATGGGAAAGAGATAGAATTAGACATGGATAAGTCTGCGGGAGAAAATGCCAATAGCTATTACGATGCATCCAAGAAAATTAGGTCAAAGCTTGAAAAGATAAATGTGGAGGACTTCAAGCAGAAGCCAAAGAAGCAAAAGAAAAAGCTTTCGCAGAGGATTTTCCAGAACTACAGGTGGTTCATTACATCTGAAGGAAATCTTGTACTTGCTGGAAAAGATGCAGAAAGCAATGATTCCGTGGTCAAGAAATATCTCGATGAGAAGGATATCTATTTGCATGCTGATATACACGGTGCACCCTCTGTGGTTTTGAAGAACATCAACGGCATTACTGAAATAAGCATCAATGAGGCGGCTCAGTTTGCTTGGTGCATGAGCAAGGCATGGAATGCTGGATTTGGAAACGGTTCAGTCTTCTATGTTACAAAAAGTCAGGTTAGTAAAACACCGGAATCTGGTGAATATGTGCCAAGGGGCGCATGGATCATAAGGGGCAAAAAGAATTATGTAACACACCTTGAACTAAAGCTTGGCATAGGATTTCAGAAATATCAAAACAGGGAATATGTGGTTTCAGCACCCACATCAGCACTGAAACCTCCATATGCTGTTATAATCCCTGGAGAACAGACTGATCTTGTGGATAAGGTATCTGACTTTCTGAATGTTGAGAAAGAGTTAATCTACCCTGTATTGCCACCAGGTAAATCCACGCTTGAGAAATTTGTGGAAGGGTCAAACCCTTCTGAGGAATATAATGAAGAGGATGGCAGTGAGGAAGGGGAGGACAGCTACAATCCCCCAGAGCAATAACGGGGCATTTAAAAATCTGAAGAGGAGAGATTCATAAAATAAAGGTGCAATTGGTGAAAATACGCTATTTAAAAGAGAATAACCTCCAAAATATTCGCCCCTTCTCTCCGGAGGTGAAATTTTAGAAATTAGAGTTAATGTGGAAGGCGATATCACATTTTCACCTATGGTTAAAATGGCAATGTCTATGAGGAGGATGAAGTAATTCCTGGTAAGCCCTATGATAAAGAACGTGACAGAATAAATGAGAAGCCCAATGGCTATCCTTTCTCCATCAGTGAATCTTTTGAAAATCCTGTTTGTGGGTATTTGGAACACAGAAACAACTACACCATTAGTTGCAAACAATAGCCCAACTAAGAAAGAGTTGATGCTGTAGCCCTTGGACAGGAATTGTGCCAGTATATAACCCCATGCCCCCAGTGAAAAGAAGGAGAGAGATACCAGAATTGCAGTGAATATGAACTTCTTATCGTCTTTTGGGAATGATATTAGTGGCTTCTCAGAATTCTTCAAGTGGGGTGCTAGGGTTTCTTTTACATTTGTGTAATAGATAATGAAAGTTATGATTTCCGCCAACATGGGAATGATGGGAAGATAATCGTAATTAATTGCAATACTAAATCCAGCCAAAGTAGGCCCTAACGAAAAGCCAATATTGGCTGCTATTCTTATATAGGAAAAGGAATCCAATCTTTCAGATTCATGGGTTACATCGGATATGATTACATTATCCACGGTGGCCTGAAGGCTTGCCAATGGGCCAACTGCAATAAAGGGTATTTCCAGAAACACAATGCTAAGCGAATAACGTATGGCAAAGAAAAGAAAAAGGAAAATGAAAAAATTCATGATTGGCAAGAGTAACGCAAGCCTTCTCCTGCCATACTTATCAATGAGGTTGCCACCAAAGAGGTTTATGAAGGGTTCAATCAATGATGGAATTACAAATCCCAATACTATGTATATATATGGGTTGCTGAACTTCAAAAGCATATAAACGGGGAGGAATATCCATATGCCAGACCTTCCCATGACTCTGAATAGCTCAGCTACGGAAATTGATTTGATGATTCTATTTTTTAGCGAAACGCTGTCCAGAGTCATGGAATTAACATATTGCGAGTCATATAATAAAGGTTTTCCGGGACCCCTATAAAACTTAATTATTATCACAACATAAGGATTTGGCTATGAAATCTATTTCCATAGAAAACCTAAAATGGAGATACCCCACCCTGACCTCCAGGCAGGAAGACTACGTCCTGAAGGGAGTAAATTTAAGGATAAATGAAGGTGAATTTCTGGGCCTGACAGGACCAAACGGCTCAGGAAAATCAACACTTTTATTGGCATTGGCCGGTAAAATTCCGGGCGAAATTAGCATACCAAAAGGTAGGGAAAAGGACTATTTCAGTGGAAGTATAGTCATAGGTAATGAGATACTTTCAAGGTTGAATGATTCGGTGCTGGAAATAAATAAACAGTTAATGGAAGAAATAGGCTACTTGGGAAGCGAAGAACCTCAAATCCAAAGAGGAATTAAGGCATTAGACCTAATTTCATCAAAATTAGGTAAAATTGATTCCATGAAGTTTAAAGAATTCTTGAAAACGGGTTTTGAAGAATTCTTCGATATTCTAGATAAGGAATTATACGAAATCCCTTTGTGGAAGGTGAAGTCGCTGGTTGTTTTAGCCATGGTCTGGTCTGGTAAGGAAATAATACTGTTAGATGACCCAAATTCTGGACTGGATCCAGCGGGAAAAATTGAATTTTCCAAATTTCTGAAAATTCTAAGGTGCAAAAGGTCTATTACAGCGGTTATATCATCACACGAGGTCGATTTCCTAAAGGAAGTAACTGATAGGATTGCCATACTGGAAAATGGCTTATTGAAATCCGTTAATAATAGCAATGAACTGGATTCTGCAGATGAGCTGGGAGAATTCAGGGAAATAAGAGAGCTTCTGTCCACCGGTAAACTGCCGAGGGATTTCCAGGGTATTAGAGGTTTCAAAGTTGAAAGAGACAGCAACATGAAAGGTGAAGTTCTACTAACCATCTCCAATCTATCATTTTCCTACGATGGGGAACACAAGGCTCTGGATGATTTTAGCATGGAGATAAGAAGGGGTGAATTCATAGCTCTGGTAGGGCCTAATGGTTCTGGCAAAACAACACTTTCAAGAATACTGGCAGGCGAATTGGAGGGCTGGACCGGAACAATCCAAATAAGAAACGGCTTCAAGTATAAAGGAAGATTAAAGAAAATGCCAGACTTCATTGGATACGCATCCCAGTTGCCAGAAAGAATTCCCCAGGATTTCACCGTGAGGGACATTTTAAGGGAAGCAATAAAGGAGCTAAGTTTGCCAGAAGATGAGGAGAAAAAATTGATTGAAGGAACATTGGAAAAGGTCAGCCTTGCAGGAAAAAGCAATAGCAAGATAACCACGCTGAGCAGGGGGGAATCCAGAAGGTTGGCCCTTGCGCTATCTCTCATAATGAACCCATCCATATTGATTGTTGATGAGCCCACATTGGGCCAAGATTTTCAGAGAGCCAGGGAAATTATGGACCTATTGTCCGATCTTTATAACGGTGGTGTTTCAGTATTGGTTATAACCCACGACATGGGAATAGTTGCGGAATATACCAGAAGGGTTCTAGTTTTGAATAACGGGATCAAAATATTCGATGGGAGCCCAGAAGAGTTATTTGAAAATGAAGATCTGATGAATAAATCCTCATTGGTTATGCCAAATACCGTTGTCCTTTCAAAGAGATTGAAGGAAAGCGGGATAACAGAGAATCTACTGCTGAGCGCAAGGGAATGGATACAATTTTTCAATTTTGAAAAGCAGAGGAGAAGATATGAAGCCCTAAAGTTCCACGATTTAAAGGAACATGCAAGGAAAATGGCTAAGGAAATAATTAAAAAATATGGAAAGCCGGACGCAATAATCTATATAGAAAGGGGAGGCATGGTAATAGGGAGGCTTCTGAGCGATTTCCTCACCGTAAAACAGGTTTATTCCATTAAGGCAAGCTATTATACGGATGATGGAGTGCCCATGCCTTCTGTAAATATAGGAAAGTTCGAATATGAATTGCGAGGAAATGAAGGCTATGTTTTACTCGTAGATGACATAGCGGATACTGGGAAGACAATCGAAGCGGTACTTAGCCAGCTGAGGGATAAGATCGAGAAAAGGATAATAGTGGCAACGGTAGTTTATAAACCTCAATCCGTAATAAAGCCGGATGTGTATGCCTACACAGTCCCTAACGATACTTGGGTAGTATTTGATTATGAGGAAACGGAAACCTTGAACAGCTTCCTGAGAAAAGATAACAGGGAAGGTATCATATTCATGAAAAACAACTTCGGTGTTCCATGATCCTCTAGGAGCTGGAATTACGTTTAATATAAATAAGAGTTAGGGATTTTAAGACATGGCAAAATTGGAAGGAATTATAACGCCCACTTTAACTCCCATATCCAACGATAATCTCGATTATGATGCCGTAGATTCCCTTATAGAGTTTCTGTCCAATGCTGGAGTGAATGGCATCTTCCCTATGGGTACTACGGGAGCATTTGCTATCACTTCGGTGGAGTTCCAGGTGAAGATTCTGGAGTATTACATGGACAAGAAGAAGGAGAACATGTTCTTCCTCGCTGGAGTAGGGAGGAACTCGCTAGAAGAAACCCTTACCATGGCAGAGTATGCCAAGGAGCTAGGTTCAGATGCAGTATCAGTGGTAACACCGTACTATCACAGAATGGATCAGGAATCTCTTTACAATTATTACGATACCATACTTTCAAAAATTGACATTCCAGTGGTAATATACAACATACCTCAGAATACGAACAACAGCATATCTGGAGAGACTGTTAGAAAGCTGAGGTCACAGTACAGCCATCTCATTGGAATAAAGGATAGCAGTGGCAATTTTTCATCATTCAGTGAATTTATATATCTCACTGATAAGGATTTTACAGTCCTTCAAGGCCAGGATGATCTCCTGCTGCCATCATTGCTGGCAGGTGCAAAGGGAGGAATTTGCGGAACATCCAACTTCAGCAACTTATCCCCACTTGTATACAAATACTTCAAGGAGGGAAATATTGAGAAAGCAAAGGAAACACAGGTAAAACTATCCAAGATGAAGAATGCCCTGTCAAAATATCCATTCCCACAGGCTTACATGGCAATCTTTGCAGAAAAAATATACAAGAAGGATACATCGCCTATATTCCCACTTAGGAAATTAAAGGAAGAAGAGAAAAAGAGTTTAATGGCCGAGATAGGAGAGTACCTCCTATAAAAACAAAAAATAATTCTATTATTATCCTATTTTGAATCATGAAAACCAATTACGGTGATTTTGACAGGGTGGAGGATCTATCGCAAATGAATTGCGGCGATCCAGCGCTGTACATCAAAGGTGCAATAAGGCTTGCGGGAAGGGAACTTAAAAAAGATCAAAGGGTTCTCATAATTGTTCCAGAAGCCAAATGGAATCTAGATGACACTGTGCTGGATGATCTTGTTCGAAAGAACGGCTTTGAGCATGAGATAGAGCATCAAGGCAGCAATGTGATACTCAAGTTGAGGAAGATTTAAATGAGATGCTATGTGTTAATGCTATCTTTCAACCCCAGGGACAGATCCAACATTTGCGTCCTTGAGGAGAGAATTGTCGATGCAGTGGAAGAGATGATACAAATAGATCCGGAGGACAAATGGATGATGGAGGAGATGATTTCAAAATTCGCAAGGAACGATCCTATCACAGAAAATGACAAGACGGTTGGTTATGTATTGTTATCATTTGTGGATAAGACAGCGGAGATTGAAACCACTGAATTGGCAGATAGCAAAAAAGCAGAAGAATTGAGGAAAATTATAGAAAAGAACGGATTCAAGATACTTTCATCCTAGTATATCCAGAAGTTCCTTGAAGCTGTCAATTTTATAGTCGTATGTAATTCCTACGTCTAAGGAACCTAGACCAAATGAAGCCCATATGCCTTTTACTCCAGCCCTCTTGGCCGCTTCCATATCCTCTCTTCTATCCCCAACATAGTATACAATTTCAGGATTTCCTGCATTTTCCACAATAATTCTCAATGCTTCAGCCTTGTCGGTCATCTTGAAGGGGAAATCGCCGCAAAAAATGTAATTAAAATTTATCTCTGGGAAAAACTTATCCAGGAGCATCTTTGTCAATCTGTAATACTTGAAAGTAACAATACCCAATGGATTTACCTGCAATTTCTTCAGTACTTCATAGCTTCCATCAACGGTAGTTGTATCAATATGAAAGGTCTCTTCATAACATCTCTTATAATCGTCAATAATTGCAGGGATCAAATTTTCATCAACACCATTTAATCTAAGTATGTCCTCGAGTTTCTTTACACCGATATTCTCCCTAATATGGGTGACCTCATAACCATATTTTCTTGATGATTCCTTCATGCATCTTACTATGGATGCATCGGAATTCAGAAGGGTCCCATCCACATCAAAAACAATATATTTCACGTTCTCATATCGCACCGAGTTTTAAATAAATGACACCCTTTAGTTCTGTCAGTACCGATAGTATTATTAAGTATATTTTAATAACCTTGTGGTGAAACTATGCCACTACTTAAGGAAAAGGATAGGAAATTCCTAAAGGAAGAGTTCGAGAAGAATTTGAAGGATGAAGTCAAGCTCGTTATATTCACATCTGACGAGGATTGCCAGTATTGCCCGCAAACAGTTCAGATTGCACAGGAACTGGCTGAGCTAAGTGACCTAATAAAGGTTGAAATACATAAGGTAGGAGATGAACTATCAAAGAAGTGGGGAATTGATAAGGCCCCCGTAACTGTGGTGACAACAAATGACTCAAATGCCAATGCAAGGATAAAGTACATTGGAATACCCATGGGGTATGAGTTCTCATCCCTGGTGGAGGATATAAGAAGGGTATCAAGGAAGGATCCAGAACTGGATGAAGAGGTTAAGCAGAAGCTAATGCAAATAGATGAACCAATTACCATAAGGGTGTTTGTCACACCAACATGTCCATACTGCCCAAGGGCGGTGGGAGTTGCCCACAAGTTCGCTATTGCAAACAGCAACATAACTGGCGACATGGTTGAATCCATAGAGTTCCCGGAATGGGCTGATCAGTGGGGAGTTTCCTCAGTTCCGCACATTGTGGTAAACGATGATGTGCAATTCGTAGGTGCTTACCCCGAGGATCAGTTCATAGATTACGTGTTGGAAGCCTACAACCACAAGGTTAACGGGAAATCAAAAAATTAATAATGGAATTAACCATAGCGGTTGGGGGCCGTAGCTCAGCCTGGTAGAGCGCCTGGCTCATAACCAGGTGGTCGTCGGTTCGAACCCGACCGGCCCCATGGTTTTCAATTTCTACATCTTTTTATATTTTGATAAAAATTCTAAAATAAGTTTGTTAATTTGTTAACTTCGAGCTGACCTGATATCATTTTTAAAATTCCATAACGCTTATTATTATGAAAGAGAATTATGATTACTCATGAAATTATTGATAAGTTTATTGGGGAATTTTAGATATAAAGAGGTAAGCTATAGCTATACCCTAACCAAACCTTCTCCTGAGAACGAATCCCCATACAAGGATAAAAGTCAAATTTCTTCCCACATAATTGCAAAAGCAGAAAATGTTGATAGATGGATCTTACTAGTCCCATTCACCATATATCATGAACACATCAAAGATTTTAATATATCAGGAAATTCTTATGATTATTATATCAAAAAACTAAAAGAAGCGTTGCATTTCAATGAAAATATTAGCAAGCAAATATCATATTTCATCAAAAACTTCGAGAATGAAGAAAAAGGTACAATTTATATAATTCCTGGGTTTGGGACATTTAAAAGCAATTATAAAGATTCTAAAAACGAAAGTGTCAAAGGAGTCATTGCTTCCTATTCATGGGAAAAGAAGAATGAAAAATATAAAATTACAATGATGAGGGATTACATTTACATAAAATTGTATAATGAATTAAGATCGATCAATGTCAAAGAGGGGGAAGAGGTCGAGATCTTCCTCGACATAACGCATGGGATAAACTACTACTCAATAATAACTTATGATGCGCTTTTAAATGCAATATATTCAAGGGTATTTAATAAGGTTATATTAAGGGTTTATAATTCTGACCCCGTCAATACTGAGCCCATGGATGGAGAAGTTTTCAATTTAAACAATATAATAACAACAATTATCCAGCCTAAGGATTGCTATAATTTATTGGTCAAAAACTTTAATTTAAACTCAAAAGAAAATCAGGATACTCAGAAAATGGAAATAGAATATAAAAAAATACATGACGATATATTTAAATTAGGCTCAGCCGCCGAAGCTGGACAATTCATTTTGATACATTATTTAAATAAATTCAATTATTTAAATGAAATTTTTAAACCCATAGATTCAGTCCTTCAAAAATTCGACTGCGATTTGAAAGTTAAATTGTACGCAGATGAAAAAGAAAATTTAAGGGAATTCAAATATTCCTATGATAATGAATATTTTAGAAACCTGTATATGCTTCATTCCTTTCTAAACCTATTAAAATCAATAAATCTAAAAGAAGAAAAAATTTGTGGCGAAGTAGCGAATAATTGCCTAGCTGAAGATACCGGTATCAGGATTACATCATTAAAGGATGTAGCACAGAAGTATGGGGGAAAATTAATAAGAGATTTGATACGGAATGAAATTGATCAATTGGAAAAAACCGAAAAAGAATATAATAAGGGATGGTCAGGTTTTATAAGATTACGCGATATATTAGATAAATGCAATCAAGTTAAATCAAGTAGTTATTTACCTAATGAGAGAAATATGATTGCTCACGGAGGGCTTGAAAGGAATATAACTTGCATTTTTAAATACGATGATGACATTTTAATAAGGTATTCCTCCAGTGAAACTTGTAGCGAAATAGATAGAGAAGGGGCACTGGAAATACTTAAAATATTCAGTAAGAAGGGTGATTAGGTTATTGTTTAATGATAAATCACACAGGTAATTCAGGAACTCGGCTGCTTAATAACATGAATAAAGTTTTTATTATACATCTTATTAATTAATTTGGATGAGAATTTCCATTAAAATGTCATCCCGCAAAGCAATTGATTATAATAAATTTAACAAATATTACATACAGAGTGCCATATATTCATATCTCGTTGGTACCAAATATGAGAATCTGCACAATTATAAATCCTTCAAATTTTTCACATTCAGCGATATATTTCCTTCTGGTGATTTAAATCCTGGTGAAGAAAAAAATCTAATAATTTCATCGCCTGACGAGGAATTCATAAGGACACTGTATGAAAATATCAGCTCCAGGGGATTATTTTACCTTTATGATGAGGTTCTAGAGATAAATTCTGTTAAGGTCTTTAATTTAAATTTGCATAAAATTGTATTTGAAAGTGGAAGCCCGGTAGTATTGTATAAAGAAAGCGATAATAACAGATATTTTTCGTTTAGAAGGGGGGACACATTAAATTTTTTCCTAGATAGGCTTAAGGATAATGCCATCAAGAAGATGAGATCTTTTTATGGAGTGGAATTTGATTATGATGAACTATTGTTTGATACTTTGAGCTTTCACAAGGAGGTAAGCATACCTTTGAAAAAATCTAATTCAAATTTTATAATTATTGGAACTACTTGGTACAAGTTAGAAAAAACAAAATTGAGCAGGGAGGCAAAGAAATTTTATAGTTTCATAATGGAAGCTGGATTGGGAGAGAAAAATAGTATGGGATTCGGATTTGTAAATCCTAAGAGGGAGGTTTTAGCAAATGTCTAGTGACGCAAATAAAATAGAGGAATATGAACTGGTGCTTGCAAGTCTTCTCCACGATGTAGGTAAGATTAAGCAGAGAGCCAGCGGGGGAAATCAAAGTCACGCCGAGATAGGTAGAAAGTTCGTGGAGGAATTGAGTAACATTCCAGGAAATGTTAAAGAGGTTATAGCTGAGCTAGTTGGAAATCATCATAACGATGCCTATAGTGGGATTAATTTAACTCTCTTAAACTACCTTAAAATTGCTGATAGAAAATCTGCAGGTCATGATAGAAAAGATAGAGATAAAGAATATATGAATGAAAATGAACAGTATATGAAAAATCCATTTGGTTCAATCTCCAAGGAAGAACTTAATGAAATTCGCGGATGTGATGCAAAAGCAAGAGATATAGATGGAATAGAAGGAATTCTTCCCCTGGTTAATTTGAGCAAATTTCCTGAGGAATTTTTTAATTGGCCCGATGAAACTAATTCAACAATTTCAAGAAACAAAAAATTAACCAATCCCAGAGGTTATTTAGGGCAATTATGGAACAATCTGGAGCACGATCTAAAAGAACTGAAATTTTATGGAGGTAATTGGAAACAATACATTAACAACGTTCTGACGATTCTAGAGGAATATACAAGATTTGTCCCATCTGCCTATTATTATTCCTATCCTACAGTTTCACTTTACGACCATCTCAAATTAACTGCGGCGCTATCTTTGTGCTTATACAGAAACGGGGATAGAGATCAATCATTCCTTTTGATAGGCGCAGAATTTCAGGGTATACAGAACTACATATTTAGAAAGCTGAAATCCGAGGGATCAGATGAAGGGATGGCAAGGAGATTGAGGGGAAGATCCTTTTCAGTTTACTTACTGACAGAGCTGGTATCTCTTCATATATTGAGGGAACTTGACCTTTATAGATTCAACATAGTTTCTACCGTGGGCGGTAAATTCTGGATAATAGCACCATATAGTATAGAAAATGAGCAAAAGCTGGCAAAGCTAAGAAATGATATAGAAACCTATTTCCTAAAGGAACATAGAGGGCTTGGTATAGCACTTGCTTGGAATAAATTCAGCATAGAGGATCTCCTGGAAGAAGATGAAGGAAAAAAATTGGGGAAAGAGTTCAGGAAACTGACTGGGCCCGTAATAAGGAAAATCGAGGCAAGAAAAAATAAGATAGGTAATGAAATTATAAATGAGGAAAATTACGATAATGTATTCTTCCCCGATAGGGGATCGGAAATTGAGAACAATGATATCTGTGAAGCATGTGGAATAAGATTAATCAAATTAACGGAGAATAATAAGGACAGGTGTGATATCTGTAATAATGAGGAAAATATAGGAAGGATGCTTGTTAAAAGTAACGAATTAATTGTAACTTCAGTGGAAGCTCAGAGTAAAGCTAATTTCGTGGCAAAATTTGGCGATACAGTTTATTATTCAACAATAATCGATGAGCAAAACGAGTTTATTGACCAGAAAGAAATAATTGAGAGAATCTGGATCAATAAATACAGCAGGAAAATTTTTGATTCCGGCGATTATGGAACATGTATTGTCCACAATTCAAATTATGCTCCTAGATCAGAAATGAATGAGTTCTCGGTAAAAACATTTGAGGAGCTTGCCATCAGTGAGGTGAAGAAGGATAAGTATCTCCCATTAGCCCTATTAAAAATGGACCTAGATGACAATGCAATCCTATTTGCAAGTCCTTATGAGAATTTTACCATAAGCAAATACGCCACACAATCATTTTTCACCAATTACATATTTTCAGAATTTCTTGACAGGGTTGCAAAGAAAAATGACATTTATATAGTATACTCGGGAGGAGATGATGTTGTTGCCATCGGCAAGATCACGAGGATGTTCAAATTTGTAAGTGATTTTAGGACGATGGTTTCAGAACTTTCACTTGATAGATTATCAATTTCGGCAGGAATGGTTACATTTAACAGAAATGTTCCTCCTAGAATTGTATTAGAGGCTGCGGAAGAGAATTTAAAGAAATCGAAATCGGTAAACTGCACAAAATACACGAGAAATAAGAATTCCATCACATTATTTGATAGAATACTTTCATGGGATGATTATTTCAATATGGAGGAATTAGGGAATGTTTTATCAGAGAAAGTAATCGATAAGAAATTATCAAATCAGTTTCTCTATTATCTGCTTGTCTTAGACTATAAAAACCCCTATTTAACGGAAAATTTTGTACCGGGAAAAGAAATAACAATTCCTGATCCTCATGTATATTATTATCTTTCTAGGAATTATTATAAAAATGAAAAGGATGAAGACAAGAGGAAAAAGGCAATTTATGAATTGATGGAAAAAATTATTAATAAGAATATTTATAAACATATAAGGGTGGCTATAAACATGGCCGCTTATGAATATAGGGACAAAGGAGGCGATTGAACTGCCATTTAATGATAATTTTAATAAAAATAACCAACAAAATTTTAAACAAAAACAGCAATATGAAGCAATAGATTGGAATAATTTAACAGCAAAATGTAAATTGTATATAAGGAATGGCTTCACGGATCAAAACGTTGAAGATCTGAAATTTCTCTTTGCAATACATGGTTTATTACATAAACTGGTGGATAATATTTCAAAAGCAAATATTACCAGAAATCAGCTTAGAAAATACTACGACGAGATGATCATATTGAGAGACAAATTCGAATCAGGTACTTTAAATGCAATTCAACTCAGGGAAAATTTGGAAATTCTAAAACCCTTACTGGCATATAGCCTTATTTATAGAAAATCAAAGGGGAATAGAGAGGATAACAATGATGATAGAGTAAAATTTGTTAACTTCATGAATGAAACTATTAATGAAATATTTTCCAATAATAATGATGGGATTGAGCAAATTAAGTTGAAGTATGGGAGGTTTCTAAATATATTCCAAACAATAGTTGCATATTCTAAGGAGGGTTCAAAAAATGACTGATATAACGGAACAGAATAAATCGGTTGGCGGTAGTTTGGAGACCGCAAAACTTGAGTATATCATAGAAGTTAAGACAGGCTTACATATAGGTGGTTCTGAAGATAAGGTGGGTATAGGTGGTATTGACAATAGGGTAATAACAGAGCGCATCTATCTTTCCAACAATAATTTCATTGAGGTTCCCATAATTCCTGGCTCTTCAATAAAGGGAAGAATAAGATCACTTCTAGAGTTAAAGTATCAAAATGATGAATCAAAGAAAGGGTTGATCAACCTAGTCTTTGGAAGATCACTTGGAGAAAAAGAATCTGGAGGACAGCAAAGTCAGGGAGATATGAAGATGGCCACAGGCAGAGCCATATTTAGGGATGCATTTCCAGGGGATGAGCAAGATAATTATAATCCTGAGGTATACATTGATAAAAACAAAAAGATTTTTCAGAATAGAGAATGGTCTGAAATAAAGGGGGAAAACCAGATTAATAGAACTACAGGTGTTGCAAACCCAAGATTCACAGAAAGGGTGAGGCCGGGTTTCAAATTTAGGGAGGAGATAATAATTACAAGGTTAAAAAGTGATAACGTAACATTAGAAGAAATGAAGAATCTAATAAAAGAAGGGTTTGAGCTATTGAACAGCTCATATCTCGGTGGGCATGGAACTAGAGGATATGGTAAAGTACAATGTATACTGCTGGATAAGAAAAATTAGCATCGCTTCTTGATGAATATTATGTCGCAAAATAACATAATTTCATTCAGAATAAGATTCGAGCCCATAGGTCACTATACCTATATAGATTCTATTAAATTGAATGGTGCCCTGCTTAATACATTATTGATGCTGTACGATAACGAATCTGATGAAATCATAGAAAGCTTCAAATCTGGAAGAACCTGTTCCTCCTCACTATTCCCATATAGCACGGACTTTCTTTATCCGATAAATTCCCTGTTATTCTATATAGATGAAAATTTACCTTGGAAGCAGTTCGTTTATGAAATGAAGAAGAGAAAAGAAGTTCCGAAATTTATGACCATGAGCAAAATAAGGGAGATATTCAGAATAATAATGGAGAAAGATAATGGTAGAGATAGTGGTTTTTCCATTGATAAAAAGAAAATTGAAAGTCTGTTGCCTTCATCTGAATTATCAGATTCCATATGGATACCAGAGGCAGATTATAGGGAAAGCGTAAGGCTGAACGATCCTACGGGTTTGGCCAATGGAGTATTTACCAGGGATTATTATTCGTACGGCAGTAGATTTATTTCTGAGAAGAGGTATCTGTGGTTCCAGATTAATTCTGACCTGGGGAAGGATAAGATTGAAAATTCTCTAAAATTATTAAAAGAAATGGGCATCTCCGGAGATAGGACTGTCGGTGGTGGGGAATTCGATTATAAGATTCTTTCAGAGTCTAACGCAGAAAATCCAAATTTCAAGCGAGGTTATCATATTCTACTATCAAAATTCATACCCAGTAAAGAGGACTTAAAAATTTTGGATATAGGGAATTCGGCATACAGATTTGAAATGTTTTCAGGGTTGTATGATTACGGAAAGCTAGGGATTTACAGGTATATACTTCCAGGGGCAATATTAAGGTCAACAGCAAATATTGATGGATCTAATGCAAATATATCTGGCGTAAGGATACAAGGACATCGAAGGATTTTATCATTTACACCTCTGACGGAGATGGTGTCCCATGAAATTTGAAATAGAGATAATTACCCCAACATTAATTAAAAGTCAAAACTCAGCTTATCCGTTTGAAATATTTAGAGGAAAAGACGGAAAATTGCTTTTAATAGACAGTTTCAGGATACTTGAATTGATCAGCGATATTCAATCAAAAAATTCAAAGAATTCTGAGATAAATGAGCCTGCAGATTTCAATGATTTTAAAGCTGTAATTGATAAATTACTTGAATTCAAGAAGAATGCACAGAGTAATGATCGCATTGAATATATGAAGGATTTGGAAGATGAAATGAACAAATTTTATAATAAATATTCAGACATTATTGGGGATGCATTAATTCTTGATAAAATTGATGACTTGATGCAGAATGATGAATCGTATTTAAGAACATTTGAGATCTTCTATCCAATAAATTACGGAGGCGGTAATAATTCAGTTTATTTACCAGGTTCGTCTGTCAAAGGTTCACTTATATCCGCATTATTTCATAGGTATAAGCGGGAATGGCAATGCAATAATAAGATTGAACTTTTATACGGTCATAGAGATAAATCTATTGATTCATCATTAAGGGATATAGGTTCATTAATACAGGTAGATGATTTCATACCCAAAGGAGAGATAAAATTGGGATTAATTAAAATTCAGAGAGAATCCATTAAGAGAGGGAAGCAGAATAAAAAGGGAATTTTTCAATACATAATCGCAATAACAAGTGGAAAATTCGTTGGAGATATATCTTTTAACTGGCAAAATTATGACAGAATTATAAATAGGATAAAGAAGGATTATAATCATGGAAAGGATGAGAATGATTTCCTTGAGATTTTAAAATGCGGATTAAAAATAGGTTCATTAAACCCCAGAAATAGAAATGAAATGGAAAATTTAGTAATTAAGGGATTGGTTAATTTATCTAGAGATTATATGATTGAGGCCAAACGAAAAATAGACGAATATAAGCTAATAATGGATTTGGATATACGAACTAATTTTACCATTGGAGCATACAGAGGTGCATTATTGATGGGAATAGATAAATACTTTAGAAGTCCACCAGAAACCATATTCAAATTTGAAAATAAAATATTGGGGCAGGTTAAATTGGAGGTTATACAGGGATGATTAATGTAACAGTTTTAAACACTGTTGGAACCTCTCCAATGGTCGCTTCAGAGATGGCAGAATATCTAGTTAGAAAATTTAGGGGTACAAACAATAGGATTAACAAGTTTACATTAATCTTTACAAGGGATGAAGAAGTAGTTTCAGGGGTTAAAGCACTCATAGGGGCTCTCAAGAGCCATTATGGATGGTTGAAAATAGAACCCTTGGAACTATCAATTAAAGATGTTTCAAAACTTGATGATTTTATTTTATTATTGGAACAAATTAGGCCCGCAGTAGTGGAATCAAAAGCAAATGGTGACAAGATATATTTTAACCTAACAGGCGGAAGAAAGCTGGAATCAATGCTAATATCATCATATTCGCCTCTGATTGGAGTAGATTCCATTTACAACATTACTAATAAGCAAATTCGAAATATAAATGAGCTTTATGAGAGAAATAAAGACATAATAATGAGTTTCAAGGATATCCCCTTGAATTCACATGAAGAATTTAGGGAACTTTCTGACTTTTACAGTCTCCATAGGGAAAAGTTAGATCCAATATTTTTCCCTGAGTTCAGTGATATAGATATCAATGAATTATTTGTTTTGCATCTGCCCAGAGATATTCTAGCGGAAATATACATGTTAATAGAAAATGACCGAATAAGTAGAGACGATCTCGAAGAAATATATCGCGTACCTGATTACAGACTTGAGGCATACAGGGAATCGGGTTTAATTATAATAGACAAAGGTAGCTGTTATAGGACTGATCTAGGTAAGGCTCTTTCTCATTATCTAAAGCAAATCTAAAAAATGAACGTATTATACATAACAAAGGATGGCAGAATAGAAAGGGAAGGAAATACCTTATACTATGTGGGTGAGGATTTTAAACAGCACCTGCCCGCAATGAACGTCAAGTCAATTATCATAATGGCCAAGGTCTCACTAAGTTCATGGGCAATAGATTATTTGAACAGAATAGGCATAATTGTTCATTTTATGGATGAAACTGGGAGATATCAGGGTTCGTTGATACCTGCAGAATACTCACAAATTGGAGAGGTGACTTTGGAGCAATCCAGGGCTTACCATGATGAACGTCGCTTAGCTATAGCAAGCGAAATAGTGCAAGGGATAAAAGGGAACATACTTAACAATCTAAAGTATTATTCTGAAAAAGCTGACCTGAAGAATGAAATCGATAAAATAATGGAGATAAAAATTGAAGGAGATAATGTTGAATCTTTAAGAGGAAAGGAGGGAAACATCTGGCATATTTATTATGAATCCTTCCCAAAGTTCTTGAAGGGAGTCTCTCAATTTACTAGAACCTTTTATCCTCCTAAGGATGAAATTAATGCAATGATTTCATACGGAAATTCAATACTTTACTCTGTTACCTTAAGCTCAATTATGATAAGTGGACTTAACCCCTCAATAAGTTTCTTGCATGAACCTTCTAACAGATCATTTTCATTAGCCTTGGATATTTCAGACATATTCAAACCTACAATTGTAATCCAAAGCATTGCAAAGATGATCAATAAAAACATGATTACCACTGATATGTTCACCAAAAAATCTGAAGGTGTATATCTTAGCGATATTGGTAGAAAAGAGTTTGTAAAAGCTATAAGGGATAAGTTGCAGTCTACTACGACTGGAAAGAGCGGCAGAACATTGAGTTATGAGAATATAATTACCGAGGAGTGTCAATCGCTAAAAAATTTTATTATGAATGGTGAGAAGTATAAATCGTTCAGAGGTTGAAAATGTTTGTAATTGTAGTATACGATGTGGATGTGGAGAGGGTTAATAAAGTCAATAAGTATTTGAAAAGATACCTATTTTGGGTTCAGAACTCAGTTTTCGAGGGAGAGATAAATAAAGATTTGATGGATAAGATGATGAGTGGCCTAAGTAAGATACTGAAAGAAAAAGACAGTGCAGTTGTATACATATTTGATGGATTTAGAATTGAGAGAAAAATACTTGGAGTCGTTAAAGGATTCACAGACAATATAATATGAGTTAATCTAATGTGAACGTTTCATAAAGCTTTCCCACATTAGTGATTGTCCTTATCGCCAATTTGCCATGATATTAATTTATCATCATAATTTTAATAGCATAGATAATAATATTTTAATCGTAATGATCTTAATTGTTTAGTTATTGGAATTAATTCCGCGCTTGATAAAAATGGAATGCAAGGAAATGACGACATTACTTAATATGAATATTAGTGCAGGTCTTGAATTTATGAGTCTTTATTTTATATTAAAAAATTTCCAATAATTCATTGCTGATGGGTTGTAATAATATTTAACTTTTTTCATTATACAGTTAAAGTTAAATATAAGTTTTACAAAAACCTTCCGGATCTTTAAATACCCATGACCATTTTCAGATCCG
>JAGDXP010000023.1 GCA_023256475.1 Thermoplasmata archaeon | reverse complement strand
CTTAACTCTCATGAGACTGATGACAGGGCTCCTTCTCAATACATCTTTTATAACATTCAAAAATTCCCCTAAATATTTCTCTTCATGCTCTGAATCTATGTCTATGCCTATGACTACAGTGAATGGCTCAATGTTGTGTTTAGGTAAATAGTAAGGACCTTGACTGGTGTAATTCACTGTATACTTTGTGTAATAACTTACTGTGAGGTAACTCCTCATTATGTTTTCAATTTCTTCTTTCCAATTCTTGTTAAGTATATAGGTTCCTACCAAAGAAGATCACCAATCGTCAATATCAAATCAATTCCAATTCTAAAACCTTATCTGGAAAATTCTGGTAAGTTTGGATTTACCAACTAATTATAAAATAATTGTTATTAACAATTGGAACTAGAATTCGTTAGATTTACAATGAGTCATGATACGATTGAAGACCAATAAAGATACTAATCCCCTCGGGCCCGTTGATCATATCATGCTATTATGAGTTAGGCGGAGAATAATGATATAAATGTCGTATCCGTTTTATAAAAATGTGGGATTCCACTGGGAATGAGAGTGGTTTTTAGAAGTTATTTTCATGAAATAAATTTCACTAAAACTTATCAATCTACGTTGATTGATGAGCATGGAAATTGAAAATGTGAGTATCTTTATGATTTGTTTGTATCGGAATTGGTTTCTAAGGCTCTTTATATAATGAGGAAGTCATAATGATGTTTATTAAATAAAAATTTTCATGGGAAAATATCCACAGCTTGATTAATCAAGGTGAGGTTTTAATTAAATTATTACACAAAATCTAAGATTTTCTCAATGTTTCGTCTCGGTGACGGAGATCTTCCACATCTAAGTGCTGTTTCGATTATTATCAAAAGTTCTCAAAAATCATTTCACTATTAAAATAATAATGGTACTTAGTAAAATCTTATATAAGATAAATTCCTAATGTTTGAAGTTCCAGAGAATAATATGCGGCAATAAATATAATTTAGGGGGAAACTGCATGACTTTAAATAATAATTCCCACGAGAATCAGCTTAATGAAATCATGAGAGTTGAGAATCTCAATTTTACCTATGAAAACGGTTATAAAGTCTTTGAGAACATCAATTTATCTATTAATGAAAATAGATTTGTATCAGTTATTGGTCGTTCAGGAATAGGTAAATCTACATTTTTGAGATTATTAGGCGGATTTCTAAAGCCAGATTCAGGTAATATTTATCTTAGAGGTAAAAGGATAACAAAACCCAATCCTCAGATTGTTTTAATACATCAATCAATAGTTACATTCCCATGGATGACCGCTTTAGAGAATGTTAAAATCTCTCTGAAATCAAAGAATCTGACAGAGGAAGAGGAAAATTACAGGGCAAGGAAAGCTCTTGAAATGGTAGGTTTACAGGGATTTGAGGACCTTTATCCAAAGGAAATGAGCGGTGGTATGAGGCAAAGGGTATCTATTGCCAGAGCACTAGCTGCAGAACCACTAATGCTGTTAATGGACGAACCATTTGCACATTTGGACGAATTGACTGCAGAAGGTCTAAGGCAGGATATCTATAACATTCTATTTAATCCAGAAACAAATCTGAAGGCAGTAGTTTTAGTATCTCATAATCTAACCGAAGTGCTGGAGCTCTCTGATGAGATTTTCATATTGAATAATATGCCAGCTACTGTGGTTGCAAAGATAGAGGTGAATTTACCGAGGCCCAGAAATCCTAGAAGTGATGAATTTAACAGGATGTTGGATCAACTTTACACTTACCTAGGTTCATCCTCCAATGTTAGGGGGTGAATTTATTGTATGTTACTGAAATTATAATCTTTGCGGCAATTGTAACTACATTAAGAGTATTTGGAATCATATTGCTGTCAATAACCTCTGGATGGTTATTATCATATGCAGCGATCAAAAGCAAGATATTTGAGAACATTTATATTCCATTGAATGAAATTTTTGAGTCTGTCCCAGTAATATCATTCTTTCCAATAGTTCTGGTACTTTTCGTCAATGCCATAGGAGGAATTTTAGGTGTTGAACTGGCAGCCGATTTTCTTGTATTTACTGCAGTGGTTTGGAATATATGGATGGGGGAATATCAAGCCTACAAAACCGTCCCAAATGAAATGGTCGAGGTGGGCGAAAACTACAATTTTACCCTTGGAGAGAAATTGAAATATATTTACATACCATTTTCTATCCCTAGGATTGCTGCCAACTTATTCCCAAGTTTTGCGGATGCATTCTTCTATATTACGGTGAGTGAAGTATTTTCAATAGGCGTTCACCAGTATGAAACATTCGGCATAGGATCCGTTATAGTTTATTTCTATTCCAGGAATGAGATAACATACGTTTATTACTCATTGTTAATAATGGCCATAATAATTGCAATATCAGTATATTTATTAAGGGAATTTAGCAAATACGCAGTTGCGAAGTACACCGTGGATACTGATGCACCTATATTAAGAAGGGGTAGAATCAATTTGAAACAAACTACAAGGGTTATATCTTCTATAACCGTGACCCCTCTAAGTAGGTTAGCGAGATACTATAGATTCAGAAATAATGTCCCAGAGGAAGAGATATTTGAAAAAGAGGAACATGGATACAATTGGGTAAAGTATATTCCAGGAGTTATTGCAATTTTTGTATTCATTCTGATCTTGTATTATTCCATAAAATTGGTTATCTCGATACCCTCTGTGACTTGGGATTATCTCCTTTCCCTAACTCCATTCATCCTCCTTAATATGCTCTTTGATTATATCAGAATAGCCATAATTGCAATAATTTCATTAGTTTTTGCAGTTCTTGTAGGTTATTATTTAGCAATGCACAAGCGTGGAGAAGCTATATTAGTTCCAATAATTCAGACATTCAGTGCATTCCCACCACCTATTTATTTTCCAATCGTATTCGGTATTACATATCCATTTGTGTTGCACTATTTCGGAATTCTAACTACTGAGATATATGTTCTTTCAATTGGCTTTATAAGTACTTTCTACTATGTGCTGTATTCATTCTGGATGGGACTGAAGGCCTTCCCCAGCGAATATTTTGATGTAATGGAGAATTTTCAAATGAATTTCTTCCAAAAATTAAGGTATATAATATTACCTGGAACATTCCCTTACTTAATATCAGGGATAACATCTACCATAAACAGTGCATGGGGAGGATTAATGATAGGTGAATACTGGCCAAATATAATAGGAGACAAGAACTTGGAGGTAAAGGTTGGTCTAATGAAATATATTTCACAGGCAACCTTGCAAGGAAATATACAGATAGCAGCATGGTCGTCGTTTATCTTCTCCATAGTAGTTGTGTTATATTCTCTGTTATTCACAAAGCATCTAATGGATTTGGCGAGAAAGAAATATGTGGCTGAAGAGGGCATTTATGCTGCATAATATCTTTACCTGTTCTTAATTTTGAAAGAATTAGAAAAATTAATATCAGAAATGAAAATATTGCTAATGCTGATGAAAGAAGTAATAGATCCAGATTCAAGAATAGCGGACTTGGTAGGTTTATTATATACGCTAAATAATATATTTAACGGAAAGACAGATCTGTATATGTTGGAGAAGGAAATGGAAGTTGATGTTGATGATTTAATGCCCATTGTTTATACTGCTTCACTTTTAAATTTTGTAAAATTGGACAATGGAGATATTTCTACTACAGAGAAGGGTGTAGAATTTATAAAAGCTGGAATTAAAAAAAGAAAGGAAATCATAAGAGATTCAATCAAAGATATTGAGCCATTCTATACGGCAATTAAAATGAGAAAATTCAAATTAGAAGATTTACAAAAGGAACTAATAAGAAATGGGATACAAAGGTTCAATTCACCCTCAGGTCTACACGAACTAGAAGTTATATTTATAGAGTGGGGAGTTTATTCGGGGTTGTTCAAGAAACAGGAAGAGGAATATGTTCTGGTAACCCAGTGAAAAATCAACGTTAAGATAAATGATTGAATTAACTATTCATTTTGAATGGAAACTGTTGTTCTAATTTAATTTAAGGTATATAGCCAACTTTGAAATTACTTAAGTTCAGAAATAGGATAGGTTGATCTGGCCTTTGTATTCCCGGATTTATAATTAGTGTTTTACCAAGATTGAAAGTACCACTGTCCTCATGGACGTGTCCACATATGTGGATTTTTGGCGAATAAATTTCATCGAATTTCCTTAAGCCTTTTGAACCAATATGCTCTCCATCAAATGTTATGTCTCCAAAGCCATAAGGTGGTGCATGGGACATTAATATGAAATCGGTAGGTTTTCCAGCATCCTCATATACCTTAACCAATCCATGATAGAACTGTGCCTCTGTAAGGAAATAATTGGAACCATGATTCTGCCTCTGAATACCTGAAACACCTATAATTTTAATGCTATCAATTATATCCCAATCGAAGTGAAGCAATCTCAAATTTTCCAGATTTGAATATTCTTCAATAAACTCCAATCTATCGCTATTTCCAAGAACAGCCACAATTGGGATGCCGATTTTATTCAAGTATTGAAATACTGGATCTGGTGATGCGCCTGAGTCTGCCGAAGTTATATCTCCTGCTACCAGTATATAGTCGCATTTCCCTTTGGATACATTGCCTATATACTTCAATGTTCTTTCATGCCCATGCAGGTCAGATACAATACAGGCAACTTTAGGCATTTTCAGCGTTAATATCCATAACGGCTTAAAAACGTTTTACTTTATTCTCCCTAGATTTTCTATCTAATAATTCTAGTTGCCTCGAGAATATTCAGAAAGAGTGATAAGACACGAACACAGAAAATGAATCATCCTAAGATTGTGTCACATAAATATGCAGGTGCCGGGATTTGAACCCGGGCTAAAGGCTTGGAAGGCCTTTGTGCTACCAGGCTACACAACACCTGCTTAAAGGACGAAATAATTGCGTTTACATAAATGTTTCTTGTCAGGCTTATAATAAACCATATCTTACGGAGAGATAAAGGGTGAGCTTGTTGTCAATTATAAAATTTTCCAGATTTAAAAAGGATATCGTGCTGTTACACAACTGTTAAATTAGGGGTTCATAATACCTACTGTAATGAGGAAATTTAGTGAAAAGAGTATAAAGGAACTCTGGTCCAGATTGCTAACTCTCAAGGCATCCCAAATATATTCGATAGTAGGTAACTATCCTAGGGAGCGATCCCTTATTATAAATTATGAAGAAATGGATTCCTTGAACAGGGACTTCGCTCTGGATTTTCTGGAGAGGCCAGATGACTATCTAAAACTATTGAGGGACGTATTTCAGAAGGAATTTTTACCTACTGAATTCAAAGAAAATAAGGCAAATAGGATTAACATAAGGATTACTACCAAACTCCAGGATTTAGAGAAAAAAATAAGAGATTTGAGAAGTGAGGATTTAAATAAATTTTTACAGGTAGATGGAATAGTAAAGAGGGCCACAGAAGTAACCCCAACCATAACCATGGCTGCCTATGAATGTTCATATTGCCATAGAATTGGACTATATGAACAGCCTGGTCCAAAATTAATTGAGCCCGCTGAATGTTATCTGTGCGGAAAGTCCAAGGAACTAGACAAAATAAAGTTCAAATTTATTCCTGAGAAGAGTGTCTTCCACGATACCCAATTAATTGAGATTCAAGAAAAACCGGAATTATTAAGGGGTGCTACGCAGCCAGCTAGGGTTAACGTACATCTATTGGACGACTTATGCGGCAAGTTGAATCCTGGAGACAGGGTTAAAATTTCCGGCATATTGAGGGGAAAACAGAGAAGCATTGGAAACACCATGAGCACACAATTCGAGATCTTTCTGGAAGCATCTTATTTTGAAAAGGAATCGACGGAATATGAAGAGATAGAAATAACTGATGAGGAAGAGGAAGAGATAAAGAAAATGGCTTCAGAACCGGATCCTTACTCAAAACTTATACAGAGTATAGCACCCACGATTTATGGTATGGAGCATATAAAAGAAGCCATAACTCTTCAACTTTTTGGAGCCATAAGAAAAAGATTCCAGGATGGCACTACAATAAGAGGTGAAATACACATTCTGTTGCTAGGTGATCCAGGTACGGCAAAATCACAGCTTCTTAAGTATGCCGTTAACGTTGCACCCAAATCCATATATTCTTCCGGAAAGGGAAGTTCAGCGGCAGGTTTAACAGCTGCTGCAATCAAGGATGATCTTTCTGAGGGCAGATGGACCCTGGAAGCTGGAACTTTGGTTCTAGCAGATGGAGGACTTGCAGCAATAGATGAACTGGACAAAATGGAAAAAGATGATAGAAGTGCAATGCACGAAGCTATGGAACAGCAAACAGTAACCATAGCTAAGGCGGGAATTAATGCTACGCTCATGTCGAGGTGTGCCATTTTGGGAGCGGCTAACCCTAAACTTGGCCGTCTTCAGGAAGATATGAGTATTGTAGAGCAAACTGACCTACCCCCATCATTGCTTTCGAGATTTGATTTAATATTCATTGTCAGGGATACACCGGGAAAGCAAGATGAAAATATGACAGATTACATTTTGAATGTACATACCGATGGAGAGAAAATAGCTGGGGGTAAGGACATAGATAAATCTATTTATAGGCCACTTCTTTCGCCAGAATTTATAAGGAAATATGTTGTTTATGCTCGTAAGAATTCTTTTCCAATATTATCACCAGAAGCAAGGCAGAAAATTAAGGAATATTACTTAGAGAAGAGAATGCAATCTAAAGAGACAAAAACCATGATAATGACTCCAAGGCAGCTTGAAGCTTTAATAAGACTTTCGGAGGCTTCGGCAAGGGTGAGATTGAGCGAAAGAATCAGCGAAGAGGATGTTAACAGGGCAATTAGGTTGATGGAATATTTCCTAAGGGATTCTGCATCAGTTAACGGTAAAATCGACATTGATCTTGTGACAACAGGTCATAGTGCCAAGGAAAGAACCGATATATCAATTGTCCTAGACATAATTGAAAGGTATGAATCACAGTTCGGTTTTGCCAAATTGTCAGATATAGAGTCGGAAGCCGAAAGAAACAACATTTCCAGAGAAACTCTGGATAAGCTTCTGAAAATCATGAAAAACAATGCTATGATTTATGAATACAGAAACGATGTTTATAAGCTGTTAAGATCAAAACAGGGTGCTTGAATTTGATATGGACTAAGATTTACAGGACATCAAATGAGATTTTGCTTGCAGCAGCCGATGAAGAACTTATAGGCTTGGAATTTAAGGAAGGAAAATACAAAATAAAGGTCAGCGAAGGTTTCTACAAGGGACAGCTGGTGAATGAACAGCAGTTCATTGAATTATTCAGCCTCTGTACCGTTGCCAATATCGTAGGAAATAGGGCGGTAGAGGCCGCAATAAAAGCCGGCTTTATTGACAGAACCCGAATACTTGTTATTGGGGGCGTACCACATGCACAGTTCTCAATATTGGAAGTCTAATTCCTACATTATCAAAAATAGAGAATTCGTTTCGAAATATCTTGGTTTCGATGATTCTGAATTAAAATCAGGCATGAAATATCTTTTTTCATGGCAGGATATAGGTAAAGAGATCGGCTATGATAGAGAAAACCAGTTAATCAAGGAACAAAAATACTTATATCAAATTCCCGAAAAGTCTTTTGACAATTTCTTAGATTTATTTGGGGAAAAAGAACCCTTCAAATGGTATAGATCCCATAGGAATCTGAGAATCAGAGGAAATGATTGGATTGTAGATCCTCCCGAGCTTATGGCGATTCTGAATTTTACAACAGATTCATTCTACGAAAAAAGCAGAGTTGGAATGGATAAGATTGAAGAAATCTCCCAAAACTTAAAGAGCATTGGAGTTAAAATAATTGACATAGGAGGAGAGAGTACGAGGCCTGGTAGTATCCCAGTTTCATCTGCGGATGAATGGGCCAGGATAAAGGAACCACTGAAATTTTTCATAGATGAAGGATTCATTGTATCTGTTGACTCGTATAAGCCAGAAACTCAAATGAAGGCCCTCGAGCTTGGTTCTCACATAATAAATGATGTTAAGGGTTTGGAATCTAAGGAAATGGGAATTTTGGCGAAGAAATATGATGTTCCGATAATAATAATGCATAGCAAAGGAGATTTTAAAACTATGCAAGATAATCCACAATATGAAAATGTTATTTTGGAAATAATTTCATTTTTCATGGATAGATTGAGGCGCGCAGAGAGATTAGGAATATTGGATAACATAATTTTGGATCCTGGAATAGGCTTCGGCAAGAGAGTGGAAGACAATCTAATGATAATAAAGTATCTTGAAGAGATGAAAATGGGTTATTTTTTGCTCATGGGGCTATCGAGGAAATCATTTTTAGGCAAGATACTTAATGAGAATGCTGATGAGAGGTTATGCTCAACCGTTATAATGAACACAGTATCAATTATGAATGGTGCTGATTTTATAAGGGTTCACGATCCAGTTGAAAATTTAAAAATAATAAAATTAATCAAAAAATTGAAAGAATTATAGATGTATCAGATAGTGTGTCAATATTATTACCACAAATAATATAGAAATAGTATTGACAACTTTCACGAGAGGATTGATGGCTGGTCCAGCCGTATCTTTTGTTGCATCTCCTACAGTGTCACCAACTACTGCTGCCTTATGGGCTTCTGATCCTTTGCCACCGTAATTGCCCTGTTCAATGTATTTCTTTGCATTATCCCATGCACCTCCTCCAACTGTCATCATTATAGCCAAGGGGAATCCGGACAGTATTACGCCAAGCAATACTCCTGCAAGTGCAAGAGGACCCAGTACAAATCCCACCAGTATTGGAGTTAGAACTGCAATGATGGCAGGTACCATTAGTTGCCTTAAGGCTTCCTTTGTTACTATATCAACTGCCTTTCCATAGTCAGGTTTGTCTTGCCATTCAAGTATCTTCGGTTTTTCCCTAAATTGCCTTCTTACTTCTTCGACTATTGCAAAGGCAGCTTTTCCAACGGCATTCATGAGGAACGAGGTAAAGAAGAAAGGAAGAGCTGCTCCTATTATCAGACCTGAAACTACGAGTGGATTGTCTATTTCAATCTGGGGGAATTGTGATGAAATCACTGTCTTGTAGGCCGCAAATAGTGTCAAGGCAGCTAATGCTGCACTTCCAATAGCATAACCCTTTGTGACAGCTTTTGTTGTATTTCCCACAGCATCCAAGGGATCAGTTACTTCCTTCCTGGTCTTTTCATCAAATCCCGACATTTCAGCTATACCGCCAGCGTTATCTGTTATGGGTCCATAGGAATCGATTGATATTATTATTCCAGTAGCTGAAAGCATTGATGCGGCAGCGATTGCAATACCATATAATCCCATCTGTGCATTCTGTCCAAAGGAATAAAATGTTATTCCATAAGAAATGATGATACCTGCTACAATCACAATTGCTGGGATGAACACTGCCTGCAGCCCATAAGCTAGACCTGTAATTATGTTTGTTCCCGTACCTGTAACAGAAGCCTTTGCTATCTTGGCCACAGGAGCATATCTCTCAGAAGTATAGTACTCAGTTATATAGACCATTATAAGCATTATGACTATCCCCACTAGGCTATCAACGTATATGGCAACATTGCCTTTCATTAGGTAGTAGTCAGCTATGTAGAAGAATACCGCTGAAATGATAACTGTTGCAATTAAGCCTTTGTAAAGAGCCCTCATTATTCTCTCTTTTTCATTCTTTCTAACGAAGAATGTACCTATAATTGTTGCAAGTATAGCAAATCCACCAATTACAAGGGGAAGTATAACTCCATTCTGTCCAATCACAGATGGGTAGGAAAGATAAATAAGATAAGCAAGCAACATTGACGATAGGGCTGTTACCACATAGGTTTCGAATAGATCAGCCCCCATGCCAGCACAATCACCAACATTATCCCCAACATTATCTGCAATAACAGCTGGATTCCTTGGATCATCCTCTGGGATTCCAGCTTCTACCTTACCCACAAGGTCAGCTCCAACATCTGCACCCTTGGTATAAATTCCGCCTCCAACTCTTGCAAAAAGACTAACCAAGGAGGCTCCAAATATGTAACCGACCATGAGTTGGGGGTTCCCGAACCACATGTAAAATATTATAAGTCCCAATAAGGCCAATGAAGCTACACTTAATCCAGTTACTGTTCCCCCTCTAAATGCCAATCTTAGAGCTGGATTAAGTCCCTTCTTCGCTGTTATGGCAGTTCTAACATTGGCCCTGATTGAAATATTCATACCGATGAGTCCTGCTGCTGCCGATCCAATTGCTCCAACTAAAAATCCAAGTGTCACTTTCCAAGCATCGCTGAATCCTTCGGAGTAGTAGAATGCAACGAATATTAGAACTGCTAAGATCACTGCAAATGTAAATATAGATCTGTACTGCCTCTTCATGAAGGCATTTGATCCTTCCATTATAGACTTAGCGATGGTTAGTGGTTTTTCTTCAGTTACAGGAATCTTGAGCAATAAATAAGATTGAATTCCTGCATATAGTAAACCGAGAAGAGCTGATATCAATACGAATAGTTCCCAGGTTAGCTCGCTTATAATCATGGGGGGTGATAATAAAATAATTAATAATTCTTATTATTGAAAAATAAATGAGAACAGATTAAATGATGACTCATTGATTCATGGCTCAGTAATCTGAGTCAAAGTACGAGAATCAGATAATTTTAAAGGTTATAATAAAATTTAGATTAAATTTCTGGTGGCTTTATCTTCTCTCTCTGTATTTTTACTCCCCTCGGAGTTACAACTATGTATTTACCCCCAAATGATACTACGTCACCGTTTGTTTCGGTTGCAGATCTCTTTAATTCACTGATTATTCTTTTCAATTGAAGCTCATCGCCCTGCATCGCCCCATAGTCTAAGATAAGTACATCGCCATCGTCTACTATTTGACTGAAGAAACCAATATCCTCAAACTTGTTAATTTCAGCAAATTTAACATACATTTGAGTAGCTCCAGCAGCATTTACGTTGGAATCCATCTCTGAAAGATCAATGTATTTCCTAGGTTCCTTACCCCTACCCTCGGGCCTCAATGATGGTTTTTTTCTGAATGGCATTGGCATTTTAAATTCACCGGATAGAAATAATATGCAAGAATATTAATATTTCTTTTAATGGCACGAATTAAAAGGAAATTTTTATCTACATCCAATTATTACCAAATTACCCGGCTTAGCTCAGTTGGTAGAGCGGTGGACTGTAGAGGGACAGCGCTTCGGCGCACCGCCGCTATCCACAGGTCGCTGGTTCGAATCCGGCAGCCGGGATCAACTAAATATCTATTTTATAACTTTTCATTCACTTTATCATAAGGAAGTTTTTTACTTTCTATTTGGCAATATTGTTTAAACTTGAACCATATGCAAATAGCGAAAGGGGGGTAATTTAAACATATTAAAAATCAATTGAATATTCCAGAAGATCAAGTAAATGATTTTCCTGCTTATAGCACAACGTAAAAGAAATTAAATGAAAGAATTTGGTTTCATTATCTATTGGAAATTTTTGACAATCTGCGCCATTTTAGAATCCTGAATTTTAGGGTCCAACTTTTTAGCAAAAGATTCGAAATTTTGGGAAGTTTTTTCATCCCCAAGTCTTTTGACTATTTGTGACTTCAAATACCATAATCTGGCATTATTTCTATCCTTAGCAAGAACCTTTGTTATCAGGTCGTTGGCATCCTTCCAATTTTTGTTGAAGTATAGTTTTAGAACTTCCCTTTCATCATCTGAAGCTGGTTCAGCGGAATTTATCAAATTATTTACGGCCTTTTCTTGCTCCAATTGATTGCGTTTTGTCTGGACTTCCTCTAATAGTTTTTTTGCTTCCTGATTATTTGGATCGGCCTTTAAAATATCAGATAATAGAAGATAGGCATTCTCATAATTCCCCCTAGAAATCTCAGTAGATGCAAGCGTTAATTTTAATTTAATAACACTATCGATCTGCACTTGGTTTTGTTGAGATGCTGGAGCATTGATTTGTGGGCCTGCTTCTGCTTTTCTTTCCTGAGCCGTCGTTTCTATCTGATTCCCCTGTGATTGCTTAATTTCCTGGGGTTGATTCTGACCTTTCAGGGTTACGATTTCCTTTGGCCCACTAACAGATGGTTGTCCAGATTTATATGATTCCCATGCCTGCTTTATCGATTGATTTTTTTGTGCAAGTTTTGAGATTCTCGGCTCAAATTGAGTAACTATTGCTTTTGGAGCTTCTTTCAGCCACTGATTAAATTTGTTTTCCACCCTTTTTTTATCTGAACTAAATGCATTTAAAAGTACAATTGAATCATAACTGCCGGCAAAATCACCAATCTTAATGAAATCATCAAAAATATTTTCTATTATCTTGACCAATCCTGGGAATTCGTCCGGATCAAAATTATCCTGTTGATCCAGAATTGCAGAAATGGCCTTCTTTAGCTCTTTCCCAGCAGCTTCAGTTTTGCCTTCTTCAATCAATTCCTTGGCAGCTTTCTCGTAATTTTGTACCAGTTCCAGGGGTCCTATCATACTGTCACACTATAATTTAAACGATTAATAAATCTTTCTAAATTTCTTGATGGATTTCATTATTTTACCTTATAGTTTGGAGGTTCTGCTATTATCATTATGTCATGAGGATGACTCTCTGTAATGCCTGCTTGCGTAATTATGACAAATTTTCCATTTTTTCTTAACTGATCTATTGTTTTTGCACCTGCATAACCCATTCCTGCTTTAAGGCCACCCACTAATTGATATACAGTGTCTGCTACCTTACCTTTGTATGGTACTGCACCTTCAACTCCCTCCGGGACAAATTTAGAAGAACCCAGTTTGCCATAACGATCATGCTCTCCAGATGATATTGCTCCGAGGGAACCCATACCCCTATAACTTTTATATCTCCGACCTCCAATTGTTATTTCCTGGCCAGGTGCTTCATCGGTACCAGCCAATAGTGATCCTAGCATCACGGTGCTTGCACCGGCTGCAATCGCCTTCACTATATCACCAGAATATCTGATACCGCCATCCGCAATCACTGGTATTCCATAGTTTTCAGCAACATCTGCTACATCAGCCACTGCAGTAATTTGCGGTACTCCAATACCTGCCACTATTCTGGTTGTACATATGGATCCGGGCCCAATTCCAACCCTTAATCCATCTACATCCGCGGATATGAGATCCTCTGCTGCCTTGGAGGTTGCTATATTGCCCGCTATGAGATCTATATCTATCTCCCTTCTCATCTTTTTAACTGATTCTATCAGATTTAGATTATGTCCATGTGCACTATCTACCACAATTACATCTGCGCCCGCACTTTCTAGAAGTTTAGCCCTCTCAATATCAAATGGCCCAACTGCAGCTCCGACCAATAGTTTTCCGTTCTTATCCCTAACAGCCTCAGGAAATTGTTGCCTCTTTATTATGTCCTTGGCAGTAATGAGACCAACCAAGTTCCCCTGATCATCCACCAAAGGTAACTTTTCGATCTTCTTCTGAGCCATTATTTCAAGTGCATCCTCTAAGGAAATATTCTCTTTTGCCGTTATGACATTTTCCGTCATAATATCCTTGACAAGCTTTTTATCATCCTTGAAAAATCTTACATCCCTTGATGTCAGTATACCCACCAGCTTTTTGCCATCAACCACTGGCAACCCAGCAATCCTTCTTTCATTCATAATTTTGATTGCCTCTGAAATAGTTGTATTAGGGGTTACTGTAAAAAGATCTCTGATAATGAGGGATTCTTCTCTTTTTACTCTCCTTACCATGTCGGCTTGAGAATCTTTTTTCATGTTTCTATGTATTATTCCAATACCGCCCAATCTTGCCATGGCTATTGCCATTTCTGCTTCAGTTACTGTATCCATTGGGCTTGCGACTATAGGAATGTTTAATCCAATATTCCGAGAAAGTTTGGTTTTTGTGACCGCTTGATTTGGTTCCACGGATGATGCATCTGGTATAACTAAGACATCATCAAACGTATAACCTATCTTTGCCTTTTCTAGTTTTTTGGAATACATATAACACAAATTAAAATTCGTATAAATTTTTTAGGAAATGGAATCCATAATAGGTAAGAAGATCTTACACGCTATTGAATGTTAATTTCGATTTCCATAATTTAATGAAATATATAAATACCAAATTTCAATACCGTAGATAGGTCCTGTGGGGGAGCTCGTTGTGACGGGCTGAGAGGATCCTGAAAGGATCGACCCTTAGAACCTGATCCAGGTAATACTGGCGGAGGGAGATAAATGAAAAGGATATATTATATTGCGGCTATAGTATTGTCTATAATATTCGTTGTCGCAGGATTGGTATATTTTGAAGAACCTGAAATACTAAATAAAGGAAAGGTTACAATTACCATATTAACCTATTCGACACTTTTAGATTATGGTCCCAATCCCAACGAAACTTATAGCTATGTTTTCGGGAATTTTGAAAAGTGGTATAACGTGAACATAATAATAAAAAACGCATCTGGAGATCTTCTTAATGCCGTAGAACAATCCGGTGGAAAGGGGTACGATATTGTTATAGGTTTGAATAATCTTGATGCTTATGCTGCATACAGATCTGGTCTTTTCTATAAGTATTCAGTAAGCAATGAATCATATATAAATGAAACAGCAATGAAATATATGGATTCCATGGGTTACGTGGTGCCATACGAATATTCCTTTCTAACGACTGATTATAACCTGACCGGACCTCTACCGCTAAGCATTATTAGAAATTTAACTTTAACAGACTTTTACAACAGTTCCATAGGCTCTCAATTTATAGTGGAGAATCCTTTGACCAGCATAACAGGTGAGGAATTCTTGCTTGAGGAGTATGCCTTCTATGAAAATATTCTAAAGGAAAACTGGACAAATTTCTGGATTAATGCAAAAAGCATCTACATAACTAACGATTGGTCCTCTGGGTTCAATATATTTGAATCTGGAGAGAAGCAGTTATTCTATTCATACTTGACAGATCCCGCATATAACCAATACTTTAATTATACACCTATAGGTACGACCCCATTCAAATATGGAAATTCTTACTATGCATGGATGGAAGTACTCGGGATAGGTATATTGAATTCTTCAACTCACAAAGCTTTAGATGAAGCTTTCGTAAATTGGTTTTTAGGAAGTGAAGTGCAGAATCAGATACCCTTGAATGAATGGATGTTTCCAGTAAATGATCAGGTAACATTGCCCAAGGTATTTCAATATATACCCAGTCCCGTACAGATAATAGCATTGAATCAATACGTCAATGATACATTTATCTATTCAAATCTGTCAAATTTAGAGCTCGAGTGGGATGAGATTGAAACAAAATGATCTCACTTTTTTTGGGTTATTTATCCTATTATTTTTATTTCCTATAGTATTTTTGTGTATTCAGGCATGGCATTTTCATAGCAATTATCTTATTTTTTTACTGATTCAAAGGGCCCTAATGCAGTCCATTATCCAGGCTTCTTCTTCAACTTTAATATCTCTGGCAATTGGATTGATTCTTACTGTGTTGCTTCTAGTATATAATGGGAGATTAATTAACGGTATAATTGCCATAATGTACATTTCATATGTAATGCCAGGGATAATAATTGCCATATCTATTATATCAGCATTTGGCCTTCAAAATCCCCTGATGGAAATAATTCTAGGTAACGTTATTTTTAATGCTCCTATGGTCGGAATTTTAGGATATCTATATGCCATGGGAACAAATCAGAGAGAAATACAGATGGCTAAAATATTGGGCGCTACCGATATTCAGCTCATAAAATTATACATAAGAAATGGAGCAAAGGGACTGTGGATCGGAGCCATTTTGACTTTTATCCTGTGTTTTCAGGGATTTAGCCTACCTTTAATAATAGGGGGTCCGGAGTATTCGACATTTGAGGTACTAATTTATCTCTTCAAGAGAACGTATATAATGCCAGGTCCCTTCCCTTTTTCCAATGCGTCCACGATGGCTGTTCTTCAATTCTCTATTCTACTTCTGCCTGTTGTTTCATATCTAATAATCTCTAAGATGCCCTCAATTTCTCAACCAACAAGTTTTAAAGCATTTTCAAAAGTCAAATCACTTGTGGCTCTTGTTTTAATAACTATTATTTTATTCATCCTTTATCTTCCTCTAATCATCTTATTTTCACGCTTTCCATTTTGGAATTTGCTATCAATATTGAATATAAATTCCATAAAGTTAGCCCTGTTAAATACATTACTTTTTAGCTCAATATCTGTAATTTTATCTATACTTCTATTAATTTTCGTAATTTCAGATATTTCTGGTTACAAATCGGATCTGATCTTTATAACATCTACCGCACTTACCCCGGTTGCCATAGCTCTTTCATATTTCTTAATCTATCAAACATTTTTACCTTTGCCATATGTCATAATATTGATATTCATTGCAATTTCTTTACCTTTTATGGCCAGAAATTATTCAGATTCAATATTACGCATACCATTTTCTGAGAGAAATTCTACTTTTATACTTGGTGATTCTAGGATTGGAGCGACAATATATTATTATCTAGGAAGGATAAGGAGTAGCTTTATGGGTATAGTCGCATTGGAATTCGTAACTATTATGGGGGAATTCTCAGCTATTGCAACGGTTTATACTCAGAATACCGTGACTTTAACAGTTGAAATCTATAACGAGTTCTTGTTAAGAAAAATAAATGTTGCTTACGCAATATCTGAGCTCTTTGTGACTGTAATATTTATTTCAACATTCCTGATATACCTAATTGGGATAAGTGGTAAATCTGGAAGCAAAAATTTCCATACAAGGAATAAGCAAACGGTTTGAGAAGGAATACGTTTTGAATTCGGTCAGTATGGAGGTACTTCCAGGAGAATTCAGGGTTATCCTTGGGCAATCCGGAACCGGAAAAACTACACTTCTAAACATAATTTCAGGTCTAATTTCTCCTGATGAGGGTAAAATTATATTAGATGGAAAGGACATCACTAAGGTTCCCACTGAAAAAAGAAATATAGCTTACATATTCCAGGACCTTGGACTTTTCTCGTCATTAACAGTGAAGGATAACATCATATACGGGTTAATGGTCAGAAAATATAAGAGCGAGGATATCGAAAAAAGATTGCACGAGTATGCAAGCAAATTCGGTTTGTTAAATTTATTGAATAAGTACCCAATTGAGTTGAGTGGTGGCCAGAAGCAATTGGTGGCTCTGGCGAGGGCGTTGATAATAAATCCTTCTATCATACTCATGGATGAACCCCTGAGTTCTTTGGATACTTTCCTTCGAAACAATATGCGTTGGTATATTAAGAATCTAGCTAAATCAATGAATCTCACAGTTATTTATGTCACACACGACGTTGATGATTGTGCCATTATGGCCGATAAGGTTTCAGTTTTAAGTAACGGAAAGATAGTGGAGGAAGGAGATAAGGGAGAGATACTTAATAATCCAAGGAAGGAGGAAACTGCTAAACTTCTAGGCTATAATATAATTAATTTCAACAATTCAAGATTATTCGTTCATCCTTCTAAAATAAAGATTGGCGGAAACATAGAAGCAAGAATCATAAACGAGGAAAGAGGTATCATGTTCCATTATCTGTTGAAGACCCAGTTTGGTGAAATATATGCAATATTTGATAGAAAGTATAATGAAAAAGAGGGCATAAGTATCCCAGGGGTGTAAGAAAATTGGCATGCGGTATAGATGAAGCTGGGAGGGGTCCATTGATCGGTCCCATGGTTATTGCCAAGGTATGCGGCGAAAGCGAAGTATTAAAGAGAATAGGTGCAAAGGATAGTAAACTCCTAACACAAAACAGAAGGGAGGAAATCTTTGATAAATTGAAGGATTACACGGATGAAATTGACTACATTATAATTCCTGCGGAAACCATTGACCAATATGTATTAAAAAATGAGTTGAATTTCATGGAAGCGAGGTACATTTCAATGCTAATAGATAAAGAAAAGTCATATGTTGTGGATTGCCCTGACACAAATGAAGAGAGGTTCAGGGATTTGTTGATATCCCTAACCGGAAATCGAAATATTGTGGCAAAACACAAAGCTGATTACATTTATCCTGAAGTGGGAGCAGCCAGCATAGTTGCTAAAGTGATCAGAGAAAGGGAAATTAAAAGGATAAAAGAAGAAATAGGGGATTTTGGCTCCGGATATCCCGCAGATGAAAGGACTATAAAATTTATAAGGGATTATTATACCCGGAATAAGAACCTCCCCCCATATGTTAGAAAAAGTTGGAGTACCTTGAAAAGGATTATAAACCTTGACAATATTGAATCATAAGCCCCTTTTCATTTGTTTGTTATTTTAGATTTAAAGGGCATTCACCCCAATAAAAGCTATTTGTCTAAAATTTTTATTCGAAGAAAATATCAGAATAATAATGACTTGGGTTCAAGATTATTTCAATAATATCAGAGAAAGGGCCAACAGGGAGTATGAAATTGCAAAGTTGGCACGTTCCAAGGGTCTTGACCCAAAGACTGACGTGGAAATACCACAGGCTGAGGATTTGGCGGGAAGGGTAGCCGCACTGATGAAAATTGATGTCGCCGATAAAATCAGGGAATTGGAAAAAAAGTACGATAGGGAGAGAGTCGCCATAGAAATTGCCTTGGAAGTCGCAAGTAGTTATAATGGAACCCAGGAACAAAAGATAGAAATGGGAATAAGAACAGCATTGGCAGTTTTGACCGAAGGAATACTTGTGGCACCTCTAGAAGGTATTACCGGTGTCAAGATAAAGGAAAGGAATGGAAAGAATTTCTTATGCATATATTACTCCGGACCAATTAGGAGTGCAGGTGGTACAGCCCAGGCATTGAGCGTTATAATTGGAGATTTAATAAGAAGAAAGTTGGGCATTGAAAGTTACAAGCCCACTGAGGAAGAAATTGAGAGATATAAGGAGGAGATCCCACTCTATGCAAGAATCCAACATCTTCAGTATGTTCCTACTTCCAAAGAAATTGAAACCGCTGTGAGAGGTTCTCCGGTGTGCATAACTGGAGAAGGTACCGAAGAGATAGAAGTTTCTGGGCATAGAGATTTGGAGCTAATAGAGACAAACAGAGTTAGAGGTGGAATGGCTCTAGTTATTGCCGAGGGTCTTATATTAAAGGCTTCAAAGCTTAAAAAGTATGCCAAAATATTTGAGCTAGAAGGATGGGAAATTGGAGAAGAGAAAAAGGAAGAAGATGCTACAAAGCCCAATTACAATTATTTAAAGGAAATGGTTGCTGGTAGGCCGGCCCTTTCATATCCCTCAAGAAAGGGAGGTTTCAGGTTAAGATACGGGAGAGGAAGAAATACAGGGCTTGCGGCAGTTGCCATTCATCCCATAACTATGAAGGTGTTGGAAGATTTTATAGCAATAGGTACACAGATTAAGACAGAGAGGCCAGGCAAGGCAGCAGCCATATCAACCAATGAAAATATTGAGCCTCCTTATGTTCTTCTGGAAGATGGATCACTTATTAAATTAAGAACTATGAATGATTTCTTACAATACAAGAACAGGATAAAGGAAGTTGTTGATCTGGGTGAAATTTTAATCTCATTCGGCGAATTTTTGGAGAATAATAAGACACTTTTTCCCGGAGCTTTCACAGTCTCTTGGTGGGAAAAATTAGTTAGACAGAAGGGTATGGAGCCAAGAAGTTTTAAAACTGCAAAAGAAGCAGTTGAATTTTCGAAAGCATTTCAAGTTCCGTTGCATCCAGAATATACTCTTCTATGGCACGATTTAAATTTTGATGAGATTAAATTACTTAGGGATTTTATCTTGGAAAAGGCCACGATTGAACAGGGGAAATTTAGAGTACCTATGGAAAGTAGAATCAAGCGAATAATGGAAAATTTGCTTTTTGAGCACTTCGTCGAGGGAGGTTTCTTGGTTTCTGATACATATGAGCACCTACTTGCTCCAATGGGTCTGGAGATTGTCAATGGAAAGATTGTAAAGGTGAATTGCATTTCGATGGATAAGGATGTTCTGGTATCGTTATCAAATTCAGCAGGTTTTCCAATATATGCCAAAGGTCCATCGCGAATTGGTGCAAGAATGGGAAGACCTGAAAAGGCACAGGAAAGATCCATGAATCCCCCTGTTCATGTTCTATTTCCATTGGGGGACATATTGAAGAATAAGAGGAACTTCCAAGATTATATTAAGCTTAAAGGGGCTGAGATGCAGCTAAGAAAATGTGAATCATGCGGTATTGAAACATATGAATATAGATGCCCAACTTGCGGTGAAAGAACGTTGGCAACTCAACAGACCAAGAGATTTGATATAGATATTAAGGCCATAATAGAGAGAAAAGCCAGAATTATGGGAATAACCGAATTGCCTGATTTTAGAGGGGTAAAGTCTCTAATGTCTGCTACCTTAACTCCAGAGCCAATTGAAAAGGGGATATTGCGTTCATATCACAACGTGTATCCATTCAAGGATGGAACCTGTAGGTATGATATGTCTGATCTCCCTCTAACTCATTTTAGGCCCAAGGAAATTGGCTTAACTGTTGAGAAGGCCAGGGAGCTAGGGTACAAATACGATTATACTGGAAAACCATTAGAATCAGATGAACAGGTTGTTGAAATTTATCCTCAGGATATTGTTATCAATGAGAGGGCAGGAGATTACATGGTAAGGGTTTCGAACTACATGGATGACCTCCTAGAGAAATTCTACGGATTGGAAAGGTACTATAACTGCAAATCCAGGGAAGACCTAATAGGTCATCTTATAATAGGGTTGGCTCCTCACACGTCAGGCGGGATTCTGGGAAGAGTGATTGGATTTACAAAGAGCAATGTTGGTTATGCACATCCATTCTTCCACGCAGCTAAGAGGAGAAATTGCGACGGAGATGAAGATTCCATAATGCTCTTACTGGATGGTTTGATAAATTTCTCAGTGGATTTCTTACCTGATACGAGGGGTTCAATGATGGATGCGCCTTTGGTTTTATCTACAAAAATAAATCCACTGGAGATAGATAAAGAGGCATTAAATTTGGACATAACTGGCGATTATCCTCTTGAGTTGTTGGAATTAACGAGGGATTATGTCCCCCCGAATAGATTGACTGGATTGGTTAGAACAGTAGGTGATGAGGTGAAGAAGGGAAATCTATATCCGCATTGCGACTTTAGCGATGATACGCCAGATATCAATATAGGAACCCATGAATCATCTTACAAGAGCATAGATACAATGTCAAAGAAACTGAAGAAACAGATGGATCTGGCTCTTAAAATTCGTGCAGTGGATGAAAATGATGTGGCTGAGAGAATATTGAAATATCATTTCATACCCGATATGATGGGCAATCTGAGAAAATACGGTTCACAGGGATTCAGATGCATGAGCTGTAATGCTCGGTACAGGAGACCTCCTCTTAACAATAGATGCACCAAGTGTGGGGGCCAGGTAAAGGAGACAGTGCATCTGGGAAACATTAACAAATACATGAGCGATGCTAATTGGCTTATTGAAAATTTTGGAGTTTCCAATTATATTAGGCAGAGGATTCAGATATTAAATAGATCCATGGAGGAGCTATTCTATACAGAAATGGTAGAAAAAGATAATAATGTTAAGACACTTGAAGATTTCAGATGATACCAAGGATTTATTTCGTTGGAACGGCAGGTGCTGGGAAATCATCCCTAGTGGCCAGTTTTCAAAGGTGGCTTGAAAATATTAAGCTAGATGCAGCCACATTTAATTTGGACCCAGGTGCAGAATATATACCTTATTCTCCTGACTTTGATATTAGGGAAAGAATCTCTTTGACTGAAGTTATGCAAGAATATGATCTGGGTCCAAATGGGGCACAAATTGCAGCCTCTGACTTACTCATACAGCATCTAGATGAATTTGTTGAGGAAATAGATTCTTATGACTCTGATTATGTATTGATAGATGTTCCGGGGCAGCTCGAACTTTTTGCATTCAGACAATCCTCTAGGGAAATTATGAGAACGCTGGGAGAGAAGAACAGCGCAATAATATATCTAATTGATTCAAATTTGGCCAAAGTTCCAAGCTCCTTTGTTTCTTCCAAATTCCTGGCAATGAGTGTTTTAACCAGATTCTATGTACCATTTCTCCCGACAATATCTAAATCGGATCTCCTTTCTCCGGAGGAGAGATCCTCCGTTGAAATTTGGGAGAGAAATCCCAATGAATTGCTGGACGCATTGAAGAGAGAAAAAGGCGGTATGAGTGCCCTACTTGCAGAGAAGATGATGGAGGGAATAAATTCATTCGATATACTTGGCCAGAGTAAATTTGTCTCAAGTCAAAGTGATGAGGGAATGGAAGACATTTACGAGTTTCTTAGCATGATTTTTTCAGGTGGAGAAGACTTGGAGGAAAGATAGCTGTCATTCGTCTGACATTGGTAATAAAAGTATTTATATTAGGTCCGACATACATACTACTATGGTAAACAATTATACCAGTCCGGATGATGAAGAGCTAGCCAAAATTGTTGAGCAGCTCAAGGTAAACATTAAGATTGTGGGATGCGGCGGAGGGGGAACAAATACAATAACAAGATGCGCCAGAGAGGGAATATATGGGGCAGAACTCATTGCACTTAATACGGATGCACATCACCTATTAATGGTTCAGGCTCATAGAAAAGTGCTAGTAGGGAGGAGGACCACAGGTGGGTTGGGAGCTGGAGCATTGCCACAGGTAGGGGAGGAAGCTGCGAGGGAAAGTTGGGATGACATAGTATCCGTAATAGGAAACTCTCACATAGTATTCGTAACGGCAGGTATGGGTGGAGGTACAGGAACAGGAGTTGCACCGGTCGTTGCTGAAATAGCTAAGAAACAGAAGGCCCTTGTAATATCCATTGTAACACTACCCTTCTCAGCAGAAGGTAAAGTTAGATTGGAAAATGCACTATATGGAGTTGATAAGATCAGAAGGTATTCGGATACCACTATTGTCATTCCTAACGATAAGCTGCTCCAACTGGTTCCAAGGTTACCCTTAGATCAGGCATTCAAGGTTGCAGATGAACTATTGATGGAGGCATTGAAAGGGCTTACAGAAATAATAACAAAACCTGGACTTGTCAACCTGGATTATGCTGACATACTCACAGTAATGAAGGAAGGCGGAGTTGCTATGATTGGCATAGGTGAAAGCACCGGTGGAAAGGCAACGGTTGAAGAAGCGGTTAATGAAGCAATAACATCCCCGTTGATAGAAGCGGATATTTCTACAGCCAAAGGTGCCTTGGTAAGAGTGGTAGGCGGAGAGGATATGACTATATCACAGGCTGAAACGGCAGTAAGGATGGTTCAGGAGAAAGTGAATCCCATGGCTAGAATTGTATGGGGTGCATCAATAGATCCAACATTAAAGGGAGAGTTTAAGGTACTTGTAGTGCTGACTGGTGTAAATTCCCCATACTTTCTAGATTCAAATAAATCTGCATCAAAAATAGGTGTGAAGGGTTTGGACTCTGAAATAGACCAGATAATGTAAAAGGAGGTGAAAAAAGATGGAAAAGAATAATAACATAAAAGTTGTGAGCGGCGTATTGGCTTTCTTAGCCAGCATATTCCTGTTGGTGTATGTGTTCCAAATGTCGAGGGGTATAACGTCAGCAGTGCTTTACATAGGCATAACATTGCTAGCCTTTGCATTAGTATCCTACATCGTAGGATTTATAACTTCAAACAGCTACCTTAAGTACTTCCAGCTGACGTATCTTATAACAGGGCTTTCCATGATGTATGTAGAAGTAATGCTTTCCGGTGGTAAGAACACATTCCTCTACCTTGCAATATTCACAGCTCTGATAGCTGGGCTAGTTTACCTGGCTTCGTCCTATGGTCTCACAACTGGGACTCCAAGGAGAACCGGTGTAAGAGCCCATTAATTTATTCCTTTTTTTAGCAATATTTAATTAACATTTTAAATTATACCTTGATGAGAGAGAGAAGGTTAATTTTCTCTGCATTACCTTATGCAAACGGCCCACTTCATTTAGGGCACATGGCGGGAGCTTATGTTCCGTATGATGCTTTTAGAAGATTCAATATACTGATGGGTAGAGAAGTGATTTCAGTTTCAGGGAGTGATGAACATGGCACCCCAATTACAGTAAGGGCAATGAAGGAAAATAAAACACCAGATGAAATTGCAAAATATTATCACAAAATAAACAAGGAAATTTTTGATAAAATGTACATTGAATTTTCAACTTACATTGAAACTTCATGGGATGTCCATAAGCAAACTGTATCTGATTTTATTATTAAGCTGATCGAAAACGGTTACATATACAGAGGTAAGATGATTCAGCCTTACTGCGAACATGACAAAATGTTCCTCCCTGATAGGTACGTAATCGGTAAGTGTCCCAAGTGCGGTTATGAAAGTGCCAGAGGTGACCAGTGTGAGAACTGCGGTGCCACTTTAGAGCCATCTGATCTCATAAATCCAATTTGCGTGATTTGCAAAAATCCACCAGTTTTTAAGGAAACAGATCATCTTTTCTTCAAGCTTTCCGCCTTGCAAAAGGAAATGGAATCCTATATCGATTCAAATGAACATTGGAGGGAAAATGTATTATTCTTTTCAAAGAATTTTATATCATCAGGCCTGAAGGACAGGCCAATTACGAGGGACTTAGATTGGGGTGTTGATGTCCCGCTTCCTGATATGAAGGGAAAGAAAATCTATGTCTGGTTCGAAGCATTGATAGGTTATTTGACAGGAACAAGGGTGACATTGAATTCTTTTGAAGAGGCAGAAGCTTGGTGGACGGATCCCCAAGTTAAGCAATATTATTTCATGGGAAAGGATAACATACCATTCCACAGCATTATCTGGCCGGCTATGTTGATGGCACATGGAAAATATCAGCTGCCGTATTATATAGCGGCCAATGAATATCTCAATTTTCAGGGATCCAAATTTTCAAAGAGTGCGAATGTGGGATTTTTCATGCCTGAGCTGCTGGAAAAATACGATCCTGAATACCTCAGATTCGGAATTTATTATAATCTCCCAGAGGGACACGATTCTGATTTTTCTATTGAGGAATTTGAAAATAAGGTAAATACTGAACTCATAGACAAATATGGAAATTTCATAAACAGAGCACTCATTTTGCTGTTCAAAAATGGTCCTGTTTCATTTGATGAGTCTTCCTTTAACGAAACTGATCTAGAAGCTCTAAAAATTGCCAGGCAAAAGCACAGTTTGTTTATTGAAAATATGGAAAAGGTCAGGATCAGGGATGCTTTCAGAGAATGGATGGAATTAGCAAGGTATGCCAATGTCTATATAACTAACAGGAAGCCATGGGAAGCGTGCAAAACAAAGGGACCAAACTGCAATGCTTCGCTATATACTTTGGGTTTCCTCAGCTATATTTTGGCCATGGATGCTCAGGTTTTTCTGCCAAAGTCCTCTGAAAAGGTCCTGAGCTGGATGGGTTTTTCATTACCATTAAAGATAAACACAGATCCGCAAATACCTGTGTTCAGGGTAATAACAAAACCGGAAAGACTTTATGAGAAAATTCAGAGTAAGGAAAGCATTCCCATAGATTTGGTGGTTGCAAAGGTAGTTGATGTCAGACCTCATCCGAATGCGGATAAGCTGTACGTATTGGATCTTGATATTGGAAATGAGAGCAGGACTATAGTATCTGGCATAAGAGATAGCTACACTGAAGCAGAACTTTCCGGTAGAAAGATCGTGATAGTCAGAAATCTTAAGCCTGCAAATATTAGAGGTATAGAAAGTAACGGAATGCTCTTAGCCACTGAGTATGAAGGAAAAACTTACCTTTTGACACCCCCAGAAAATTCCAAACCTGGAGATAAAGTAACCATAGGTGACCTTGAAATCGTGAATCAACAAATTAGTATTGATGAATTTAAGAAATATGCATTGCAAACACAGAAAGAGGGGAACAAAACCATTGCTATCCTGGATCATAAGGGGAAAAAGATACCGCTGAAGGTGAACAACGAGAATATTATGGTTGATAACAAGGTACCAGAGGGTCTGAAAATAAAATGAAGGGAGATCTTCATATACATTCCAAATACAGCCCAGATTCTAGAACAGAACCAGATGACATAATAAAATATTCAGTCAAATTGGGTCTAGATTTTATCAGTATTTCGGACCACAACAAATTCAACAAATACAAGTCAGAATCAATTATTATAATACCGGGTGAGGAAGTCACATCCATAGATGGCCACATACTTGCACTTTTCATAGAGGAAGAGATACCAAAAGGTCTCTCGCAGATGGAAACAATTGACAGAATCCATGATTCTGGTGGAATAGCAATTCTTGCCCATCCCTTTAGAATGGTGAATGGAATAGGTAAAAAATATGTGAATTCTTATGATGCTGTGGAGGTAAAAAATTCAAGATGCGGTAAGGGATGCAATCGCAAAGCTTTAAAGCTTGCCAACCAGCTAAATGTGGGCAAAACTGCTGGAAGCGATGCTCATTTCCTGAATGAGATTGGCAGGGTTTATTTGGAAATACCAGATGGCGATATGGAAAGCATAAGAAAAGCCATTATAAAAGGGATAGGAAATGCAACGGGAGAAGACCTTACATTAAGAAATAGAATACTTCTCTACTGGAAGATGGGTTCTGAATATGCTTCGAGAGGTTTCAAAAGAATTTGAATCATTTAAAAGCAGTTTCAAGTCTCTTTAGGAAGTCATTATATTCGCTCATTACATTCTGATCATGTTTTTTAAACACTGTGACTATTATGTACTTATCACCCATGGGATTCATTTTGATAAATCTAGGTTCATCGGATTCTATTGACACTTCCATAACTTTTCTCGATGATTTTCCAACTAATTCTTCAGCCCCGCCAAATATTACTCCTGCAAGAATTGAAAATAGGTCTGGTTGAGAAGTTGGTGGAGGATTCCCCATGATTGGAACACCTGTTTTGGACACAAGCATTATAGATTCTATATACTCTTTCTTTCGAAAATCGGAAATTGAACTTGAAACAATATCCTCTCTCATCTTACCATAAGTGATTGAGTAAATAAATAAATATTTTCTTATAGATTGTAATTGCTATTTAATCAATTTTAACAGGCCAGTTATGCAGTGGAAAATCTTGTTATTTTTGAATTTAGTCCTTGAAAACATCCATGAATACTATATCTGTTTTGGAAAGGATTGCATAATAGTTAATTGCAAAATCCAATATTGTTATTATTGAGATGAGATCTAAGTCCTTTAACTTGTAATTTAGTTTATCCAGGGGATCAACCAATAATATTGATGAATCATTTATAACAATTTTCCCATTATCTTTTTTATTCTGGAGGAAAAGATCCACTTGATCATTCCAGTAAATGGGTGAAGATTTATTCATAGTCTGAAGCATCATATCCTGTATCCTCCTACCAATTCCCATAAGATTTCTATCAACTGAAATCATAAAATCCCTGGACATACCATAAGCCAGTAATTTGGAAACGTTGTTTTCGGTTGGCGTTGATGGAGAAATAGTCGGTAGAGTCTGTTTAAGCTTATTTAATGGAATATTTATAGAGAAAATTGAAGCAAGGCAACCTAATATTTCAGGAAAGAGGAATCTTGATGGAATGCCCTTTGGCAAAGAAAAGAAATCAAATCCTTTTTCTCTTGCTAACCTTTTAGCATTTCCACCTTGGGATACTACTATTGCTTCTCCTGAATGATCTTTCAATTTTGATAATATCTCTTGATTTTCCCCAGAAACAGTAATAAATATTCCATAAGATTTTGACGAAATGTCAAATGATTTGTTTAAGAATGTTTCCACAAAAATTCTGGAAACTGTAAATGGATTTCCAACTGAATGTATTTCAGCCTTACCTTCTCTAGCCTTTGCAGAACAGGTAATGAATCTCTCATCATAGCTCATTAGCCATTGGAAAGGAGGGGAATCTTCCATTTGCATAACGAACTCTTCATCCAACTCATATGGTTCGTCAGCCATGTTCTCAATAATGCAAAATACGATTAAATTTTAATGATAGATATCCATTATCCACGATGGAGGCATCCATTTTAATAACAGTCAAAAACGATAAATCAAATATGATAAAGTTGCTGAACTCATTATCAAATGAGGTAGGCAAGAGGGCAGAAGTGGTTATAGTGGATGCCTATTCAAATGATGGAACTTATGAGATACTAAAAAATTATGAAGATAAACTCGATTTAAAGGTAGATAGAATTAGGGGAAACAGAGCCGTTGGAAGAAACAGATGCATTGAGCTGGCATCAGGAGAAAATTACATTTTCCTTGATTCAGATACAGAGGTACCTTTAGGATGGTTTGAAAATTTTAAGAGGTACTTTGACAGACCTATCGTTGCAGGAAAGATTCTGCAAAAGGGGAACGTTAAATGGAGTGATCTAGGGAGGGTACCGATGCTGTTTGAAGGCAAAGACGTGACTTACCCAAGTAACAATTTGAAATATTCAAAAGCAGTAATAGATGAAATTGGTAAATTTGACGAAAGAATGCATACTGCTGAGGATATAGATCTAAATATAAGGGCTGTAATGAAAGGGTATGATATTTTCTATGCGGAGGATGTGGTTGTTTATCACTTCCCAAGAGAGGATTTAATGTCATTGCTTAAGCAGTCCTATACGGATGGAATTGGGAGGAAATACATCAATAGGAAATACAAACTCAAATCAAAATTCAATATAAACAACCTAAAGGCTCATCCGATTATAGAATTCTTAAGGTTGTCTGCAGGGATGGTTGGTTATTTATTGGGTGATTTTCATGATTAGCATAGTTATACCTGCTCTAAATGAGGCAGAAAGTATAGGTCATGTTTTAGATGAAGTAAAGAGAAATTTTCCCAATGCAGAAATAATTGTAGTGGATTCAGACTCAACCGATGGTACTGCTGATATAGCTAAATCCAAAGGTGCAAAAGTAGTTAACGAAAGTATGAGGGGTTATGGTTATGCCTATATAAAGGGATTCAAAAATGCCAGCGGAGATATAATAGTTACTCTGGATGCAGATGGTACTTATCCACCTTCTGAAGCCAAGCGTCTGGTAGAAATGATTGGGAAATATGATTTCATAAATGGAGAGCGACTATCAAATTCAAGTAAGGAAGCCATGCCGACCATGCACATGATCGGGAATTTCATTCTCACCTTATTAACGAGAATACTTTTCATGGTAAGGATAACGGATAGTCAGAGCGGTATGTGGGTTTTTAAGAGAGAAATACTCAACGACATTCTTCCATCAAGCGGGGGTATGGAATTCTCAGAAGAAATAAAAATTAGAGCTGCATCAGCTTATTGCTATAAGGAGGTTCCAATTGAATATAGGAGAAGGATGGGAGAAAAGAAGTTGCGACCATGGAAGGACGGAATAAGAAATATGGTATATTTATTCAAATTAAGGATAACGGGAAATATTAAGATGAAAAATAGAAAATGCGATTAAATACTTTCAATTCTTGGAGCAAGGATAAATGTAACTTTCCCCTTTCCATTGTACACAGGAGCCTCTATTTTCAATGGATAATCTGTTTTAAGCATAACAGAAATGTCTGTTACGGATTCAAGTGACCTAACAAAATTTGAGAGGTAGTCGAGGGAATAAGAACTTCTTGCTTCCTCTGTGAAGACATACTCTTTAGCAAGGCTCTTGGGTATAGACAGCTCTGCATTCTCCAAGTCACTTTCCCCCTTAGCCATTATTTTGAGTTCATCAGATTTCATATGGAAAGTTACAACATCTGCAAAATTTTCTGCCGCTTTTATACCAGTTAAAAACAAACTGAAATCGGCAATGATCTTATTCGATATATCCAAATTGAGCATCTTTGGTGTTGAAATTGAGCTTGGATCAATAATGGGAATATTGTAACTCAAATTCCCATATTTTATTGATATTTTCTTACCGTCCGCTTTAAAATTTATAATGTCAGTGGAGGATGCGAGTTTCATTGCATTTCTCAGCCTCTCTATATCTATGCCCACTGATTCTTCATCTTCAACCTTGAAATCTTGAAAAGTGTCCTTGTCGATTTCAAGCAGAACCATTGCTATATGTGCGGGATCTATAACTTTGGTGGAGAGACCCTTATTTGTAAAATCTATTTTTGCTTCCTGGTTAAGGCTGACCACAATATCTGCAAACTCCCTCAAGGATCTAGCATCGATCTTAAATTCTACCATTTTAATCAAAACTTAAAATGGTTTTAGAATATTTATTTTACCTTTATTTCTGTATACCCACATCTTCCGCATGAAAGTCTGTTTTCATGTTCTGCCAAAAAAACGCCAGGTCCGCACTTAGGGCAGAATCTCCTCTTCCTTACCAGCTTCCCATTTTCTATTGAATATAACTCTCTCTTTTGCATTTGATTCACTCCTGTTTCTTTTCTTCTAAAAGTCCATTCCTTTTAAGATAGTGCTTCAATTCTATCTTTAATGCCTGTTCTTTTGAGTTGTATATCTTAGCATATCCTACGGTTTTATTTACACCGAACATCGGTTTCGCATAATTGATCACTACATTGGATGGCTGTGCTTGAAGATTTGTAGCTATAAGATTCCTAATCTTTTCTCTTGAAGGGGTGGGTTCCTTATTGTGACTTATTAAGAATTTAACTTGAACCCTCCCAAGCAGCGGATTTTCCTTCTTTTCTATTATCTCGATATTCATGAAGCTCCCTCCCCCATATCTTTGATATATTTTTCTATTTCGGTTTTTATGGAATCTCCGGACTCAATAACTGCTATGCCTTCATCTGGTATCCCATACAGTATTATGGAACCTTTCGGAGAAAAGTAAATTGCGGGTAATGAAGCTAAATCTTCCTCTCCTTCAACTATGATCAATATATTCCCATTTGATTTGAAAGCATCCTCAACGCTACACCAAAGTTCCTTGGTAATTGTACCCGGAGGATTTTTTACTCTGATTATTTTATCAAACTTATCCTGTTGAATCGATTGCGGTATTTTTCTTTTGGTTTTTAGGTCAACGATTGAAAGTTTGGGGACAATACCAAATCTTAGTACCGTTTCTGTAACCACATCCCCCACGGTTATTAGGGTTTTAGATGATAAAAGAAGGATTTGCGTTTCCTTTCTAATGATAACATCAGGTTTTTTTGAGAATATACTTCGAAATTTTTCACTGACCAATATATCCTTATCTAACCTTAATGGCATACTCACCTACTTCAGTAATTCCAGCCTTTTTGGCTATGATTGATTTTTCAGGGTTCAAGATGTAAATGTATCCTTTCCATTCCAGTACTGTATCACCATGGCACTTTGGTTCCTCAGTTACCCTTTTACAAACCCTGCATGCTCTCAATTTAATCATTGACCCTCACCCTTTAACCATGAAAGCTTTCCTAGGAAGTTCTGTCTTAGTGTTAATCCTATCTTGACACCCTTAGATATTGTATCTGCGATGGATATACTCACAATTCTAGCCCTAATGATGTCTCCTACTTTCAGATCCCTCTTAGTTTCCTTTCCTATCAATTTTTTGTTTTCGAGGTCGATATCCAATCTATCATCCATTATTTGGCTAATATGTAAAAGTGCCTCCACAGGTCCGATCCTGACAAATGCACCAATTTTAGTTATATCCGTAACTTCCCCCTCAATAACTTCCTGTAAGTTCGGCTGATAAGCAAGAGCACGGACCTTAACTGGCTGATATACGCCTCCATCCCCATGAACAAGATATCCTTCTCCGTTCAATGAAGCATCTAAAACCATGAGAACTATGTACTTTCTATCATTTGGATCCCTAACTAATGACCTATCAAGAATCCCAACCCTCGATTCCATCTTTTTTATAGCTTCTGCTTTTGCAGTTTCTTCATATTTTTCCCCTATTTTATTGGGTGGAATCCTTATGACTTCCTCTGACTCAACTATTAGGTACATCATTGATCACTAATCCTTGCCATATTTTTAACACGTTAATTATTTTTTCCTTGTTATTTACCTATTCAACATATTTTCCTTGCTGAAAATCCTCTGGATTTCCTCCTCAGTGAGTATTTTCTTTTCCCTCAGAACCTGAATGAATGGCACCTTTCTCTCCTTTGCTTCCTTAACAATCTCAGCTGTTTTTTCATAACCTATTATGGGGTTAAGTAGTAGGGCTGTTCCAGGCGAATTGATAAGTACTTCCATAGCGTACTCGTGATTTACCTTTAATCCTGTTAATGCCTTTTCTCTGAGGATCTGCAAAGATACAGTCAATATGTCAAATGCACCCATCATAGATGTATAGATAATTGGCGTGAAGACATTAATTTCCATTTCTCCGTTCATTGATGCCTCGCTAATAGTTGTGGCATATCCCCTGGCTAAGAAAGATGCCATGGTTACGGCTTCAATGATACTTGGGTTTACCTTTCCAGGCATGATTGATGAACCAGGTTGAACAGCTGGCAAAACTATTTCATTGAACCCTGCAACTGGACCAGAGTTCATTAACCTTAAATCTCTGCCAATTTTGATCAAAGATGCACTTAGATTTGCTATCCATTGTCCAAGTCTATTAAAATCAGATGTGAACTGTTCAACAGTCATCAAATTTTCAGCAGGTACAAAATTTTCATGATAATAGGCATTAATATTTTTATAAACCAGATCTCTTATTTCTTTTGGGAGATTCGCTCCTGTTCCTACTGCGGTTCCACCAAGGTTCAATCTTCTTAATCTTGAAAGAATGAAATCGATATCAGTTTTCAAGAAACTCAATTCATCTGCATGGGCCTTAAATTCATCTCCAAATGTTACAGCTGATGCATCCATAAGATGAGTCCTACCAGTCTTTATATGCTCTTTATGTTCTTTATAAAGTTCCATGAATTTAGATATGGTTTTGTCAATTTCTTCTGAGAACTTTTTTAACTCCTTATAAAAAGTTAGCCTCATGGCAGCTGGAAATACATCATTGCTGGATTGACCAATGTTGACATCCGTGTGAGGTGAGATGATCTCATAGGAACCTTTCGGCTTTCCCATTAGTTCCAAAGCTTTATTTGCAATTACTTCATTGACATTCATATTGGTAGAAGTCCCCGCACCGGCTTGAATATACTTCAATGGGAAATCAATATCTCTCCTACTTTTAAGAAGTTCATCGGCAGCCCTTATTATGAAATCCGCTTTTGTTTTGTCCAATTTGCCTGCTTCGGAGAATGCTTTTACATATGACCTTTTAATAACGATTAGGTGTTCAATGATTCTTCTATCTATAAATCTATCATATGGGAAGTTAGCCAAAGCCCTTGCCGTTTCTGGCCCATAATAAACATCATCTGGAACCTCAACGGTTCCTAGGGAATCCTTCTCTATCCTGACCATGATTATCCATAGTTATTTTCAATATTTATAATTTGGATTACCGAGAATTTCATTGGCCATTCTGTTAAGGCTTTCTCTATCCCAGTGCCCTGCTCTAGAGAACCACCATTCCTGGAATCCTATGCTCTTTCCGGTGAATCTTGGAATAACATGAACATGGAAATGAAAAATAGTTTGTCCCGCAGACCTGCCAGTTGAATTTATCAAATTGATGCCGTCACACCCTAAATTGTCCATCATCAATTTAGAAACATTTTTAATTATTTCAACAAGTGAAGGAGCTAGATTGTTTGGGAGTTCCAATATATCCTTATAATGCTCTTTCGATATAATTAAAGTGTGCCCCGGAGCAATTGGATTTATATCCATAATGGCGAGAAATCCTTCATTTTCAATTAGCCTTGTGGAATCGGCTTTTTTGTTAATTAT
>JAGDXP010000002.1:206862-207156 GCA_023256475.1 Thermoplasmata archaeon | reverse complement strand
CCTGTAACCGTGAAGCAATAGATAATGGAATAGGTTAGAATAGAACCTTAATAGGATTGAAAGTATGCTATAAAAAAGATAGGTTCTGTTTTTTCTGTTGATAAGTTAGAATAGAACCTTAATAGGATTGAAAGTTACGATTTTGAGAATTTGAATGATTTCTATAAATTCCTGTTAGAATAGAACCTTAATAGGATTGAAAGGTTTAGACAACTTTATAATCTTAGTTGTACCGTCCGAAGTTAGAATAGAACCTTAATAGGATTGAAAGCCTGGGTATCGGTGCGGTCGTAA
>JAGDXP010000002.1:0-206852 GCA_023256475.1 Thermoplasmata archaeon | reverse complement strand
TCATATTCAAAAAATGGTTAGAATAGAACCTTAATAGGATTGAAAGTTGCTAGACGACAATGAGAACCTATGGTTAAAGGGTTAGAATAGAACCTTAATAGGATTGAAAGTTGTCATATACACTTGATTTATACCAAAACACTAACCTGTTAGAATAGAACCTTAATAGGATTGAAAGGCCCTTGTTGTGTTCTTCGTACTGTTACCTGTAATCTTGTTAGAATAGAACCTTAATAGGATTGAAAGACAAATACAACCTATAACTCAAACTATTCTTCAGCTATGTTAGAATAGAACCTTAATAGGATTGAAAGATGTCATACCTGACACTTCAGCTTAGGAAATATGGAGGTTAGAATAGAACCTTAATAGGATTGAAAGTGTGCAGAACCTAAGCATTTAATACGCTTCCCTGGGGTTAGAATAGAACCTTAATAGGATTGAAAGATGAACCTCGTATGTTTGATTGCTCGCCTGAGCAACGTTAGAATAGAACCTTAATAGGATTGAAAGATCCATAAACTTGTGGCGATAAGTATTAAATGCAAGCCCGTTAGAATAGAACCTTAATAGGATTGAAAGTTCATGTTATTGGATATGGATATAATAATTCTACTTCAGTTAGAATAGAACCTTAATAGGATTGAAAGTTTCGTCATAAACTTCTTTTAACAATTTCTCTAAAGAGTTAGAATAGAACCTTAATAGGATTGAAAGATGAATATATTGGAGGTAATGGTACGCCTGGGGCTATGTTAGAATAGAACCTTAATAGGATTGAAAGACTAAACTATTTTTTCCTTCAAGTAAATTCAAATACGTTAGAATAGAACCTTAATAGGATTGAAATTTTATAACTACATTCTAATCAAAAAATCTAACAGAATACAATTATTCCTATAATCATATACAATTGGTTCAGCTGGATGGGAAAGATGTTTTATAGACCATGGAATTAGAATTTTATTTGTATAGCGATGCATCCACTGCAAAAACGTTGACGCTTGTTGCTATGATATTCCAGATCATTTTCTTTGTGATTGAAGTATTTGAGGTCATTGCAATTGTTGCATTATTGACATTCAGTACTAGCGTAACGACCTCCACCGGTGCAACAGTAAAAAGACAATTAGTACCGTTTGGTGGGCTCGCTATAGTTTCATTCGTATTTTCATTTGCATTGTTGATAGGGATAATATGGATAGTGCTTAACTATATACTCATTTACAACAAACTTGCGACGGAAAGGGTGCAGGAGGCGGAGATTCCAGCCCTTGTGCTGAGGATAATACAGCTAATATTCGGTAGTGTGATTTCAGGAATACTGTTAATAATCGCATATGTGAAGATAAGAGATTCATTGAACAGGAAAGTATATTTTTCACAGGGACAGACTGGAACTCTCCCGTAGCATCGGTGAATCAAGCAATCGCATCCCAGTGCACGTACTTCCATCCCTATACAATATTATACAGACGCTTATTCACGCCCACATTTCTTGGCTGTAGGCTATTGAATCCAATGGTGATTGTGCGGTTGAATGTAAATATTTATATCATAAGTCTAATTGAATACTATGACCAGTGAAGAAGTGCAATCCGACAGTTCGGAAAATTTGTTCAACGTAGAGGGCCTAAAAAACATCAGGACATTCTCCTTACTGTCAATCTTTGGTTACACAATTAATTCTGTGTTCATTGTTCTCGATACAGCAATACTTACGAGATCACTTACGTCCATCGTCAATCCATCAGGTAACGTCGGGCCGTCCATTGATGTCTTAAATATCGGACTTGACATGGGTGCGTTGGGTATAGTGGGAACGATCCTTATGCTCATTTCTTTAATATTCTTAAGAAGAGGCTATAGTGTCCTTCAGGAAGTTTCCATGGAATTCTCTACTCCTTACAAGGGAGTTAACTTATTGTTCATCGGTCTTATTGTGATGGCTGCGGGGTTTTTGGTACTTCTGCCAATTGTATTTTCTTCTTTGGCCTTCTATGCCATGATTGGTATCATAGCATTAGTAATGATCGGTTCGATCCTTGCATTAATAGGAGAGATACTTGCACTCATTATAGGCCCTTTTAAGCTTAATACTTACTTCAACGAACCAGCCTTCGGGACTGCGGGAATACTGATGATTGTAGGTTTGTTTATTCCCTTTGTATCCATTGCAGGCATCGCAATGATATATAAGGGAACAAATTCACTATTACGGATTTAGCAGATATTCTCTTAAAATTTGTTGACCCTTCAAAATTTCGGATTTGGCACGGGAAGAGGCTGCAGATTGATGGGCCTGGCGCATATCATAATCTCCAGGTAATAGGATTGGTGCCTTTGGAAGTAATGGCTCAACTGTCATAACCTGTATTATTTTTTGACTCAGAAGTTCTAAATAAGCCAACCTTTAATCCCTGGAATGGATCTTAACCTTTCGAGGATAATACTGTTTCTTTTACGCCAGCATTGTAGTCAACAATTGAATGAAAGTATGACTGTCTCTCCTGTCAAACTAGTTAAGCGTTTTCCCAAATTCAAGCCTCTTTGTGTTACTCCCTGATTTAGCCCAATGTTAAAGTGTTTTCCTTGACATGATTTTTAAGTCACTTATACTTACATTTCAGTGACTTTAAGGTTATATTAAAGCTCTAATGCTATGTTTACAATGGTTATCTAATTCCTATTCTTACAAATTTTTTCTTACTTCCTTCAATGTTTGAAAGATGTGCTCTTCCATTGCTGGGAATAATAACAAATCAGAGTTAATCATCACCTGAAGATAGAGTTCTGACGCTTTATCAATCTTCTGTTTATAACTGTCGCCTTCAGAATCATCCACCGTGGAATCATGCTTTCTTGGAGGAATTGTTCTGAGTTTTTATCGTGTCATATTCTCTCCATGAAAATTTTCCTGTGAGTTTTTATATTCTTTGTTGATCGTTCCTGCTTTTACTCTGATTGCATTGGAATTTCAATTTCAATAGGATTGTTGAAATAATAACCTGATCATTACGGTACAACAGATTCATTCCATTCTATACGGATATTCGTATTATCATATGAATTGATTATAACACGCCGGGGGGGAGATTTGAACTCCCGAGCTCTTGCGAGCAATAGATCTCGAGTCTATCGCCTTGGCCGGACTAGGCTACCCCGGCTCTTAAGTTAATTATGATTATGCATATAAATGTGTGACGTAACAATTATTCAGAAATAGAATAAAAGATTAATGAGATTTATTTCATGCAGATAGAATGGTCAATGTTCATATACGCAGATTTGTAAGATTTGAGGTAGAAATGAAAACAGGCAGCTAATGATATAAATGATCTGTGATATACATGTTGCAAAATTTACAATCATAATTTTTCTATTCATAGTTTAGGAGCTAAATGACAATGAATCTGTTCTAATCTTATCTTAAGTTTACAGAGTGTAATTCGATCAAATTTATCCAATCAAATTAAACGTTAATTAGTTAACACAGAGAGTTTCTCCCAGATGGTTAGAAATCAAAATAGATGAGAAAAACAACAATGAAAAAGAAAATAATAATATATGGTTCATGTTATTATGGCATAGTTTGTAGGGAGCTGGTAGGTAGACCCGTTCACTTTAATACCGTAAGGAGTATGCCAGTTGTATACCGATACCGTTTGGCCATAGCCGTTAATTCCAATGTTTTTAATATCACCGGTGAAGATGAAGTTCCCGCTTTTGACATTCAAAACTCAGGATTCATACAGTGATGCAATTTTTACCCCAAACCCAATGAGGGAAAGCATTATGGCTGCCAGATCGCCCTCGTCAGCTATGGGGAAAACACCAAGCGCTAGTCCTACTGAAGTAAGGCCTACCAGAATACCAATGTCGGTCAGTACCGCGCCTAAGATGTTGCTTGTGGTGACCTCGATGCTGCTGTAAATTTCATACCACTGAATCAGGTGGTTGTAACTCAAATTTGTAACATCTGCTATCTGACCAGGGCTACCCCACAATTCATGGGCAGTTGATCCGTTGAAGTAAGTGCCGAAGGCTACAGAATATCTCTCGCTTAAGGGAAGGCTGCTGAAGCTGGAATTATTGTACTGGTTGAAATTGATATATCCTGAATAGTAAGAGTGAATGTGGAAACGATCTCCGGACTGATTCAGCGAATAGATATATCCGTCTGTAGAGTAGTCATTTGTTGTCTCCACAACGTTGCCCAGGGGGCCGAACTCAACCCACTGGTACCTGGTTATGGTAGCATTTCCGTTCAGCGTCAGGACGCCGTCATAAGTTGTCAGATTTGTACCGTTGAACGTCACTACCTGATTGGTGCCGGCTACCAGCCCGGATTCATAGACCGCAGTAGTGCCCATGTCATAGGACTCCGTCCCATTGTAGTCATAGGCATAAGCCATACTGAAACTTGTGGAATAGTCTATGGAACCGATGGTTATGCTATCTATCATCTCTGTCCCCAGATCCTTCTTGGTTGCATTGAGGAAGGAGACAGGTATGTCAACGTTTATGAAATCCTTCTGTGATATCTGATACCAACCCCAGTAGTAGGAGCCACCTCCCGGATAAGGTATGTGCGGTCGATTGTAAATAAGATCATCCAAATATTCTGCAGATGGATATCCATAGGAATTAACAGGTGAGTAGCCGTAAAATGTGGAATTAAAGAAAGAGGAATCATTGGATGGAGAAATGAAGTAGAGAGTTCCATTGAGGTTTGGGTGGAAATTGAAGTGCATTACTGTGCCGTTGCTGACGTCAAAAGGATTGTACGGGAGGGATGCGGTCTGAGTATAAACCCTTGAATAGGTGGAATTATAGGGAAAAAATAAGAGATTATGAATATGAGGGAGGTCATTCCCCCACTGTTTATTCCGAAGTAATCCCTCCAGTCATTCAATATGGAGAAAAAGTAATCAAGAATTCTAAATGACGCGTGCCAGGAATCGTTAACCCATAGCATCGCCATGGGGGAAACGTTCCTGAACTCCATATAGGCTGGTGATTTGGAGAAGGGATTGTATACAGGCCAAACCTCTACAAGGGCACCTGTTGAATTGTTCCCATTTACTGATTGTAAAGCAGCTGCTGGTGTTGGAGGAATGACAAAAGGTGAGATGCTTAGGTCAAGAGTTACGTTGCTCAAAGGTATGGGATTGTTTTTCCAGGGCACTTGGTGAACATTTATTTCAATGTATGCAAAAGCACCCATTACCAAAATAATAGCAATCGCAACGGCCAGAATCAATTTCTTCATTTATGATCCTATGTAGGAATTCGTATTTATTTTTTTTATCAATTCTAATGTCCCAATTATCTAAACAAAGTTGATTATTCCTATTCCTATACGAGTAAACTTAAACCAAGATGAAAGGTTCAGGTGATTGATAATTAGAGTAATCTTATACATCGTTTTAAATTATTAGTTTTTGTGGGTATAAAAACTTTCAATTGCATTATAATGATGGCTTGGTTAAGAGCCTCAATTCAATTCTTCGACACTTGAATATGAATCTTGAAAAATCTTCAGAAAAAAGATACTTGGGATTAAGATAATCGAATCAATTATAAAAAATTCATGTTAAATAATAAAAATATTCACAAGATAAAGAATGTGAACTTAATATTCAAATTAAAATATTATTATTACACATAAATCCTATGACCCTTACTAAATCTCTCATGATGAGAAATATTATGATTATTAGTGGTTAAGTATAGCAACTGCAACTGAGAAAAGCAATCTGAATTGATCACTATATAATAATTTGGACAAAAACCTATAACATGGACTGGGGGGGATTCGAACCCCCGACCTCCTGCTTGCAAAGCAGGCGATCTTCCGCTGATCTACCAGCCCTCAAGATTTTTCTTTTGTTTTATTTCCTTGGATCTCCTAATTTCATCCAGAGTACCGGTATCTATTTGTCCATTAAATTCTTTCGGCTCTCCAAACGCATTAGGTGGTACATATTTAGTTATGTAAACTCCGTCTCCCGCCCTGTAAATTATCTCGCCGCTTTCCTTAACTTTAGATGTATCTATCTCAAGAAGCATAGGTCTGTCATAATGGTACAACCCGGCAATATAGGCTTTCTCCTCAGTTCCAGATAGATGAACCCATCTTCTGTCTGCTGGCATAATCCCGTTCTCTTTAAAAATCTCAAACTCTTCGGAATTTGTGGGGTAATACAACCTTTCAGGTATGGAATCTGTTGGAAGATCAGTTAAATCAACTTCCACTGAGTGTCCATATGTTGCCCTTATATATTTATTGTCTGGAGTTAATTGATATCTCCCCTTCTGATCAGTTTTTGCAATGGCAATTATGTGCGCGGGCCTTACGAAGTGAAATTTTCTAGGATGCGAATCCCTTATTTCTAGGGCCAGCATATCAACCCTTACATATCCCTTTGGATCCATATCTAAATGGTATTTCTCTGCATTATGCCGTAGTATTCCAGTGATAAGCCTACCGAGAGATTCAGTTTCGTCTTCATATAGAAGTACCTTGCCTGGCTTATTACAGACAGGACAAGAGTTTCCCCTGTAATAACCGTGTTCATCGCATCTCGATACTCTTTCACCAGGCATAGCACATCATTGTTAATGCCATAATAACCTTTATGATGCATGACCCGAACGGGGATCAACGCATGAAAAATGATGGCCATTGCAAATTTTAATGTGGGCTCAGTAGGATATCTACAAGATATTAATATAATAATAGATTTTAGGGGAGATCTAATGTTTGAGACATACAATCTATTGTTGCTTCCTCTTATACCTTTACTCTATTACATGGGTATTAAAACTCAAGCCTTCAATAGGGGCGGTGCCATAGCTGCAGCCATTATAGGAATTATTGTAATTATTGGCGGGGGAATCATATACTTTGTTGTACTTTTCATCTTCCTGGGATTATCATACATAGCCACTATGCTAGGAATTAAAGAAAAATCAAAGAAAAAACTGCAGGAGGGGTTAAAGGGAGAACGAGGGGCAAAAAATGTAGTTGCTGCAGGTTTGGTACCCGCTGCTATTTCAATTCTGAATATATTTTATTTAAATCCTGTAGTACCATTCATTTTATTTGTGGTTTCGTTAGGGGTTATTCTATCTGATACTTCGGCATCAGAGATAGGTTCTCTGGATCATGATACATACATGATATTAACTTTAAAAAGAGCAATACCTGGTACTAACGGGGGTGTCTCAATTTTAGGAACCACGGTTTCTTTTGTGTTTCCATTGCTATTTTCATTTCTTTCTTTCTCCATATTCCAGATTTCCTACTATCTCCCCTTTTATAATTACCTAAATCTTGCATTCTTGGCTGGAATACTTAGTTTTATTGGAAATATAATTGATTCAATACTTGGCGAAGTTTTTGAGAACAGAAACTTAATGGATAAATATACAGTGAACCTTTCCTCAGCCATTTTGGCAACTTTACTGGCATGGTTAATTATATAAAATCCTTGTTAATCATATATCATGAAAATTTTCCTTTTAATTGCGGATGGGCTTGGTGATAGACCCTCTGAAGTTCTAAAAGGTATGACTCCATTAGAGGCAGCCAATAAGCCAAATTTAAACAAAATGGCACATGAAGGAATGGTTGGCTTGATTGATCCCATTAAGCCGGGCATCATCCCAGGTTCCGATACTTCACACCTGAACTATCTGGGATATGACCCGATGAAATATTATACCGGTAGGGGACCATTTGAGGCCCTAGGTACTGGACTCAAACTAGAGCCGGGTGATATTGCCTTCAGGGCTAATTTTGCCACTGTGGATGAAGGGTTTGTAGTAAGGGATAGGAGGGCAGGTAGAATTAGAAAGGATACAGATAAACTCGCTAAATCATTGAACATGGAAATAGATGGTGTTAAAATCATGTTTAAGGAGGGTACAGAGCACAGGGGTGCATTAGTTCTCAGGGGAAAGGGATTGAGTCCTGAGGTTTCAGAAAATGATCCACACCATGAGGGGTTAAAGGTGAAGATGGTTCAACCACTGAAAGATGAAGCTGAAAGGACGGCAATAATACTCAACGAATTTTTTAATAGGAGTCACGAGATTTTAAATTCGCATCCGGTAAATGAGAGCAGAATAAAATCCGGAGAACTCCCTGCAAATGCTATTTTATTCAGGGGAGGAGGGATAGTCCCGGATATCCCCAAGTTCAAGGAGTTGCATGGCTTCTCAGGTGGATTTGTGGCTGCAGTCGCTTTGGTTTCAGGTATCTGTACACTTGCCGGACTCAAAAACTATACTCCTGCTGGTGTTACTGGATCTCTAGATACCAATATTGAAGCTAAGCTTACTGCTGGCCTTGAAGCCTTAAAAAATGAAGATTTCGTAATAGTAAACGTGAAAGGTACGGATATAGCAGGTCATGATGGAGACCCAATTGCTAAGATGAAATTCATTGAGAGGATAGACCAAGCAATTGGGAAGGTGCTTATAAATCGATTAGATGATGTTCTATTCTGTTTTACAGGCGACCACTCCACGCCAGCCACTGTTAAAGAGCATACATCCGATCCAGTGCCAATACTGATTTATTATAAAGGATCAAGGGCGGATAAGATAGAGAACTTAGCAGAAAGTCAATGCAGAACAGGAACTTTAAGAATTATGGGAAGTGATCTCATGGATGTCCTAAAGAGCCATGCTGGCAAGGCTGAAAAGTTTGGTGCTTAGAACGATTCGTCAAATAATTTTTTCGCCTCATCATCATTTTCCATATTTACTATTCCGGAAAGAATTTCTCTGGCCTCCCTTTTTTCACCCAACATCAGGTAAAGCTTTGCCAGTGCAATTCTCGCATTCCTGCAATTTTGATCAAGCTTGAGACTCAGATCACCGGCAATTCTTGCATCATCCAGCCTTCCCAATTTTATGAGTATTTCCGATCTGAGTGCCCAATACTTAGCATTCCTGTTTTCCATTTTTATGGCCTGATCCACTGCAGCTAGAGCCTCTAAATATCTTTCCATGCCAAAAAGAAGCTCTGCTTTATCGTAATAATATTTTGGGTTCTTTATAATCGATATTGCTTTATTTATATAGGACAGCGCAAGCTCTTTATCCTTATTGAAGTAATACCTATAATATGCCCTATAGGTTTCAGGATTGCTGGGATATAATTCAGAAAGCTTTTTCAAATATTCCTCTGCATCCTCCCCCTTCTTTATGGCTATATCCACTAGAAGTGAAAGTGCATCAAAGTTTTCCTTTATCTCAAAGCTCTTTAGAGCATGCTTCTTGGCTTCTTCGTAGTAACCATCTTCATATAGTTCCAGGGCTGCCATATATTCATCTTGGCTCTTGGCAACGGACGGGAGAGTAGGTCCATCTGTCATGATAATAATATAAAAAACTGGAAAATAATCTTTTTTAAGCCAAGAAATTTATATTTTATTAACCCATAACTAATGAATGAAGCTTTTCATCATAGGGTTTGGAAACATTGGAACTAACCTGATGAAGATCATATCCGAGAAAAATATCGAATTAAAAAATAAATTTGGTACCTCATTTGAAGTAATGGCAGTAGCGGACAGCAAGGGGGTATATGTTGGCTTCAAAGGCTACGAGGATTTATTGAATGCCAAATTAAGAGGGAAAATGGAAGAATTTAGAGATAAAAATCATGACATAATGAATCACATTGAAGATCTGGACTACGATATCCTGGTTGAGGTAACAAGCAGCACGCCGAACGGGGAACCTGGAATCTCTTATGTAAGAAAGGCTTTGGGAAGAAAGAAGCACGTGGTTACCGCCAATAAAAGTATTTTGGTTAAGGATTTTGATGTGATTGATTTCAGCAAGAAGATGGGCGTCATTTTTAAGTTTGAAGCCACAGTGTGTGGCTCTATACCAGTTTTTAGCGCAATTGACAATTATTATTCCAAGGCTAAAATCATTGAGGTTTCGGGTGCATTCAATGCAACTTCCTCCTATGTTATTAGGATGATGGAAGAAGGAATGAGCTTCAATGATGCAATTGGTAAAGCGATAAGGGAGGGGGTGGCGGAGAGAAATTATGAAGACGATCTGCTCGGTGTCGACTCTGCCAGGAAAGCTCTAATCTTACACAACTATATTTTCGGCAAAAGGATGAATGTTGAGGATATAGAAAATACAGCAAGAATCCAGGATGTAAGGCCTGGGATGAGGCTTCTATCTGTGGTAAGGGATTCAAATATTATCATTAAGTATGTGGAAAAATCAGAAAAGAGTAAAATCTTCGATTTCAATGGAGCAGGCATGTCATTTTCTATTACTACAGATCTATTCAACACGCAGACCATAATTGTGGAACAGGATGGTCCTTGGGAATCAGCAGCTGCTGTTTATTCAGATTTGGTTGACATATTGAAGGTGAATTCCAATGAGTAGAGCCTATAAGTACCTTGTCTACTTTATGGGATTGCTCTGGATAATAATGGTTTTACTGGACATTCTCTATTCTCTCAAGATTTACGGTATGGATCTAAAGAAATTTATGAATCTGCCATTCATAGTTTTTGTAATAATACCTACACCTGTACCTCTTTTCGAGCTTCCGGGAATATTCACCTACTATTACATGATATTTCTATTGTTATTGATTACCATATTTTTCATTTACGCCATCATGAATCTCAGCATAAATAGAGAAAACAGCGCCTTGTTCAAAATTGCAGAATTTTTTGCATTAAATCTGTTCCTATCTATAGTTTACTTTGAATTCATTAACTCCCTAGGGGAACCTGTTCATGTTCCCATAACAAATTCCGTTCCATTCTACATTAATTTCTATGAGCTGACGAATGCAGGATTATATGAGGAGCTCATAACCAGGGTTCTTTATATAGGTATTCCATTGTTTTTATATTATAGGTATAAAGGAATCAAGATGCCTTGGTACAGGATTATATGGGGAGGAAATTATAGACTAGGGAAGCCTGAAATAACAGTATGGGTAATCTCATCGGTCATATTCGGTATTGCACATTCCGCTGCCTGGGACTGGTCTAAAACTCCTCAAGCAATGCTGGGTGGATTCTTATTGGGATACCTTTACCTAAGGTACGGATTATTTGCTGACGTTCTATTCCACTACTCCATCGATGCCTCAGACGCAATATTGACAACGGCCTTGGGGAGCCCTGTGGCCAATTCATCAACTCAGGGCATACTGGGACTAGAATATCTGGTTTTCATAATTGGCGGCATTGTAGTCACTGCTAACTACATCTATCTCCTTGTTACAGGAAAATATAAAGAGGATCGACCGCACAATAAAATTATTAAAGTATCGCAGGTGCCAACGTGCCCAAACTGCCACTCAACCAACGCCACATTGATATATGACGATATATATAAATGCAACAACTGCAACACTGTCTTTCGAAAGATTAATTAATAATTTGCCATTTCTTCAACTCTCATAATTTCTCTCATTATGGCTGTGGCATAGGAACCAGGTTTGAGTACGAAACTTATAGTATCCCCATCTATCTTAAAATCCAATGCTCTTTCAAAGATATTTCTCCTTTCACCCTTGGAGGCGAGATCGTATGGAAGCTTAAAGTCCACAAATGAAATTCCCTCCTCCTCCATCACCTTCCTTTCGATCTCCCCTTGAGTGCCTCCTGCATATTCCTGTTCATATCCAATTATCAATCCCGTTGGTTTTATTTCTTTTCTGTAAAATTCTTCTTTAAGCTGATGATAATTCATTGAATTTACTTTTATCAATTTTCCATTTTTCTCCACTATATCGCCTATTTCTAACTCCTTGGACACTTTTAATCTCTCTGACAGAATTTTATTGAACAGGTACGCCTGGTAGGCATGTATGAACATGCTTAAAAGATTTGCCGGAAGCCTTTTCAGAGCTCCCACATAATCTTCAGGGTTGTCTCTGAGGTGTGCCAGTACCGCCCTTTCCAAATCCAATGCCTCGGGAAATCTGTCAGCAAACTTTTTTGGATCAGGATCCTCGTAGTATTCGAATCTTATATCCGTGAAATTGTCTTCGCCAGGCATACCTATGAATTTTCTAGTAGCTTCCTTATAATCCCTTCTAATTATATCTCTCCCCACGAGGTGCGATACAGGTCTCAAATTTCCAAATCTTTGGGGCCCGTAAAAATTGGGGAAGGTTTCATTACTCGCTATCTCATTGAAATTCTCTTGAAGTATCTCCATCTGGGCCTCTCTCACTTTTATTCGAAATAGGTTCCCTAAATGTTTTCCCAAATATATTTGTTCGTTTGAATAAAAATATTCCAGTACCTCAAAGTCCTGGAGGTTAATCTCTTTAAACCTGGTACCGTATATACTGATATATTGTACTTTTAATGCCCTCCTGTCCTTGGTCCCAGCAAATCCAATTCTTTTAGGAGAAACTCCATAGGCCCTTGCAAGGAACCTTATCAATCTGTTGTGTTCCCAATTCCTTGCCCTGATTTTCAAAATAAGATATTTTCCTTCCGCGACCTTGGGGATATGGTCAATTAATTCCTCAACATAAAAGTCATCAGGTTCTGTCCTTAATTTTCCACCAGCTGTCCTCAGATTGTAATAATATGAATAGATTCCGATTTCGTCAAAATTCGGCATATTGATTAACTTGGGAATATTAATTAACTATATTTCATTATCTAATGCAATGTGGGAAGGCATTAAAGGAAAGAGATTGGAAAATGGTGCCAAGGCACTGTTATTCGGAATAATAGTTACATCATTCCTCTTGTACCTCTCATTTTATGTCTATTACATTTACATACTTATACCGATAATTCTGGTGGTGATTTTCCATTACTCAGGATCCTGGAGAGTCAGTGATAGGGCTTTTTATGGTTTCATAGCCATATTCATCGCTTTTCTGATTTCAGTTGCAGCAATATCATTTAATCTTGAGGGAACACCACATAATTCAGCCACAACCATTAAAAATTCATTGGGAACATATTCAGTTTATTTCAACTATACCAAAGAGGGCAATCTTGTTGAAATGTTCATAAAGTTGAATACAACTGAGGTTTACAATGCTACTGCCAGGCTGTATGATCTGATAAATGCCAGGAACATAGAGATCATTAATCTAATATTTAACAAGGTGGGAGGAAATTCTACAGCTTCCTTCGGTCTCACTAATTTATCAGGGAGCATATATATAATATTCCTGAATTTTACATTCCATAGCGCCAACTCCACTGTAAGCACTCAATTAGGTTTGTTAGGCCCTATTTTAGTATCTGCCTTGGGATTGTGGATCTACCTTGTTAAGGACTTAGCTCTAAGCTACTTGATAGTAACATATGGATTCTTTATAATCTTCGTGGCATTAATTAGATTTATGAATAAGTCCAGGGAGAGAAACATGGGCAAGAAGATGGAAGATGAAAATAAGAGTGCAGAAACTAATCTTGAGCAGAATAAAAATGATAATGACAACAAAGGCCAGTAAACACTTAATTAATTAATCTAAGTTCTTTTAATTTTTCCAAGACCTCTTGAGCGTGCCCCTTTGGTTTAACCTTATCGAAAATGTAAACGATCTTGCCATCCTTATCTATAATAAATGTCACTCTCTTGGCTGTAGCTAAGCCAAGGACACCATACTTCTTTGCTATCTCCTTGGAATTGTCTGCACCCAATATAAAAGGCAATCCATATTTTTCAGCGAATTTTCTATGCGTTTCGGCAGAATCAACAGAAATACCTACTATTTCAACATTGTTCTTTCTGAATTCTTCATAATGTTCTTTGAATTCGTTTGCCTCTGTGGTGCATCCAGAGGTAAAATCCTTGGGATAGAAATAGAGAACTACAGGCCTTCCCTTCAACTGCGAGAGAGAAATCTTGTTTCCCTTACTGTCCACAGTTTCAAAATCTGGGGCTGTATCGCCAACCTTAATATTCATATAAAAAGATAATTTTTAAATAAAAAAGATTTATGTCATTGCAGTGGGAAATGACATGGAACACCGATCTTAACATAGAGAATTCTCATACTCTCTTTGACAGGGAAGTATTAATCTCACAGGATATATCTGAATCAGATATAGTTGGTGCCCTGTCAAAATTTGGCTCATTTAAGCTCTTCTATGACCCTTTCGAAAATATTTCATATATTAAGCTTAATAAAAACAATCAGAATTATTTTAACATTTTAAAAATGGTTTCATCACTGGGGCACAAAGTTAGGGAAATATCTGGATCTAATGTCATAGAACTTGGAGGATTCAGGAAGGAAGAGAGAGAATTCCTATCAAATATCTCAACAACAGCAGGTGTAATGCGATACCCTTTCTCATTGATGTATGAAAAGAAATTATATTTCAGATTCCTGGTGCTAGAAGAATCTCTCGAACCAATCACTCAAGTTTTAATGGATTTTCTTGATAAAGATGAGAATTGGAATCTAATTCACATAAAGAAGCCAACATCATTTCAGGATTATCTGAAGAAATTCAATTACGATAAATCCGCTAAAATTTACATATTGAAAGAATATGATTATGGAAGTATTAAGGATAATTTCCCTCATTATAGATGCAGGCACCTATTTTATTTCCTTCTAAATGAACCATATTTAACTACAGAGAGAGCCATAAGGTTCAGCGAGTGCCCTACAGATAGTGGCGGAATCATAAAGGAAGCAAGATTGATTCGAAATGGGTCATTAAAAATATACGAAGACATAAGGCACGTGAATGAGATTTCATTTGTTAACATTATAAAAAATCCATATTATTCCTTCCCCCTGGAGGTAATTCAATACTTCGATGGTAAGAATGTATATTTGAGATTGGTTGTAGAACATGATGATGAAAAAACTTTATTTATGCGAATAAAAGATTATAATGAAAAGCATAAAGGAAGTACTGAATTTGTGCTGGAGGAAACACGAGAAATGATCTAGATTAATCCTCCATCAACAGGAATCATGGCGCCTGTGGTTGCGCCAAAGGTATCTTCTCTTAAGAGCGCAATTACAACGTTTGCGACATGTTCTGGCAATACCTCTATTCTAAGCAAATTTGATCTTTTGTATTCCTCCACAGTCATTCCCTTTGTTTTAGCCCTATTCTCCAATACTCCGCCTTCCCATATTTTTGAATCTTTGAAAATTTTGTCCGGATTTATAATGTTGCTCCTTATCTTGAATGGCCCACCTTCAATCATAACATATTTGGCAACCTGTGCTGCAAAAGCTTTCGAAGAGCCGTAAGAGAGCATTCCGGCTCCCGGGTTCGTTAAATTTTTTGTTATGTTAAAGATGAAGTTTCCGCCTATATTCTGCTTTTTCATAATTTTAAATGCTTCTCGCGTTATGAGAAATGTGCCTACTGAATTGACATTAATATGTTTCATCAAGTCATCAATGGTAATTTCCTCAATCTTTGCGGGATGAAGATATCCGGCATTATTGAAAACCACATCTATTCCTCCATATTCCAGTACGATGCGGTTATAAGCATTCATTACTTCTTTCTCCTTGGTGATATCACACACGATTCCCATGGAATGGCTGCCTATTTCTTTTGATAGGTCGGCAATCCTTGGATCTATGTCAATTCCTATTGGAGTAATTCCGTTCTCATGGAATTTTATGAATGTGGATTTACCGATCCCTGATGCCGCTCCTGTTACTAGTCCCACATAACCTTCAAATTCAGGCTTTCTTGCTTTCTTGAATTTTGCCTCTTCAAGTGACCAGTACTCCATTTCAAAGGCTTCTTTCTTTGTTATAAACTTATTTTTTGCCACTGACTTTGCTGCAAGATTTACATAAATACTGTGCTCCATGAGCTCACTTATTATCCTAGCTTCTTTTTTGCTGTTAGAGGACGTAATCATTCCAAGTCCTTTTATAATAATGACATTTGGATACGGATCGTGCATGGGATATTTTCCATTTATAAATTCCTTATAATCCTCCTCATACTTCGAAGCATATCTCTCGATCTTTTCAGGCACCTCCTCAATGGAATGAGCATAAACATACTCAAATTTAGTCCGGATTATCATATCTGGCGTGGCAGGACCCAATGATTGAAATTCTTCCGCTTCTGGCAAAGTTGAGAACCAAATAATTTCCGGATTCAAGTTCACATTGAGTATTTTCCTCCTATTGGCACTCAATTTCCCTCTAATAGTTGGAAGATTTTTTATTAAGTCTTCTATTTGGGAACCGCTCAATTCTAATTTTCCCATGCCTTTGAATCTTTTATTGATCTCATTCCTAGCCCTATTTACTATCTCCAAATGTCTGTCAAGGCTCTCTTTCGCAGTCTTGCCCCATGTAATTAGACCATGGTTTCTTAACACAACACCCTTGTAATCAGATAAGTTGTAATTCTTGGCCAACTTCATGAATTCTTTGGCCAAGGGGAATCCAGGAGGGACATAATCCAATATCAATACATCTTTCCCCAATATTTCTGAAATCCTATCGTTATTGAGGGTTGTATTGGTTATAGCCAATATGTAATCGGCATGGCTGTGATCCACATATTCAAATGGTACAAAGGCGTGTAAAAAGGTCTCGACAGATGGTGAAGGTTGTTCAGGACTGATCATGCTATCTCTGAAGTATTCCGTCATCTCCAAATCTGTCATTTGATCAATGGTCGATGCCCTTAACAAATCATCTAATCTTAACGCCGTAAATCCATTTTCATCAATTGTGGCAAGGTCAGAACCAGATCCTTTAACAAAAAGCGCCTTTACATTTTTACCTGTATGGTCTATTACTTCTCCCTTTACACTTGTATTGCCTCCTCCATGAAGAACAAGAGTCTTGTCTGACCCTATTATTCTTGAAGTCCTTACTCTTTCTTGCAATAAGAGCTTGGTTTCTTCTGTGAGCTTAAATAGCATGCACTATGATAGTGAACTGGATAAAAACTTTTTACAGACGAATCAATAAGCACAGGAAAGAAATGGAAGAAGAGGAATTCTCTAATTGGGACAAGGACGTATTCATTATAAACCTTAAGGAGCAAATCGACAGAGGGGCTTTGATGTCAAGATATTCAAGAACTAGGGAATTGGACATCAGGAAGCTATGGTTAAAAGAGTTCAAAGATAATCCCGACAGAGGAAAGAGTTTTTATGAGAGAGTTTTCGTAGAATACGGGGACGAATCCATTGCAGAATTGGTCACAGCTCAAGTGGGTATACAGAATGTCAGCAATATCGTATCAAAAATAATTGAAGAGAATAGAATTGGCCTGTCATATATTGAAAAAAGTTCGAGATATGTCCCATACGATGAGAAAGTAAACGGGAGATATCTATACATTGAAGGGGGAAAAATAGGGTTGAACGGTAATCTCGAAGAAGCTTATAGCCAAGCGTGTGACAACCTCTTTGAAACATATTCAATCTTATTCAAAAAATTAACGGAGAAATTGAAAGAAATATACCCAATGGAAACATTGCAGTTTGAATTGGATGGAAAGGCCACTCTATTCAGAGAAATCGAATCTGACAGTCAATATAAAGAGGTTGTGGAAAAGGCATACAACAGTGCTATCAGGAGCAGAGCTCTGGACGAAGCCAGGTATCTCTTGCCAGCATCAACACTCACTAATATTGGCATTTCAGGAAATGCTAGGGCCTTTATCCGGCTAATGAACAGGCTATTATCTTCACACCTCGAGGAGTCAAGGAGGCTTGGCGAGAATCTGAAAAGAGAACTTTATCCTATCTTCTCGAAATTGATGGATTCCATGGAAAAGGACTATGGAAAACAATTGATTGAGTATGAGGAAATTTACAATTCATTAGATGTCAATATTCAATTGGAAAATATAAAATCAAAGAACCATGAATTAGTTGAACTCTTAAATTATCCAACAGATGAAGATGCTGTTGCCAACCTTGTTGGATCGTATATATTTCAAAGGACTGGATATTACGGAAGAGAAATTGTAAACTTGATAAATAATGGAGTAATAAATTACAAAAATATAATTGAAAAGATGTCTGAGATCAGAAAGAATAGAAGGAATAAAATAGGTAGGGAAGGAGAATTTGTTGATTTCACTTTTATGGTTTCAACCAATTTCGGCGCTTTTAGAGAGTTGCAGAGGCACAGAACTATGACCATATTGAGGGGAAGGCTTACCACGGATTATGGTTATCAGATCCCACCTACTGTCAGAAGCGATGAAGAAATGCTTTCATTGTTCAGGGATTCTATCAAGAGGAGTGAAGAGGTTTATGAAAAGATAAAGGCTTATAACAGAGATATTGCGCAATATGCAGTCACATTTGCACATACATATCCGGTTTTAATTCATGCGAATTTACGAGAGATAGTATATCTGACAGAACTTAGATCAACACCTCAGGCACATTTCGATTTAAGGAACGTATCTATAGAGTTGAAAGATAAGATTACCCATGTGAATCCTTCGCTAGCACCATTATTCAAATTTGTAGATAATGGAAATTATCCCCTTGGAAGATTGAGGGCAGAAATAAGGAAACAAAAGAAAATCAGTGATCTCGAGAAATCAAAAAATCAATAGGTCCAGCATAGAAAAGGGAATTTCTTGAAAAATATATTTTGTGCGCTTCCACCTCTATCCCTGATTCAATAGCCTGTGTAAACGCGTGATAAAGTCTTGGATCCATCTCTCTATTGATGCTTACAAAGTTGGCTTTTTTCCTGAAACATAGAAATATGACTTTTGCACTTCCTCCATTCTTGGTGTATCTGATTAGCTCTTCAACTTGTTCAGATCCTCTCTTAGTCGGTGCATCGGGGAAATAGCACCCTCCATCAATCAATAAATTGCAACCTTTGACTTCAACAAGAATATCTCCATATTTCAGATCAATTCTCTTATTTCCAAGCTTGACTTCCTTCTGGGATGGCTCACCCAAGATTTTGATTGCAAGGAGGTTGTGAAATCTTGTATCCAGGAAAACCCAACCATCTTCGCCTCTGGCTGCTAGAATAGAGTACTGGGTCTTAAGCCCACTTACTTGCCTTATTAAAATATCATTTTTTGGGAAGATTAACTCTTTAAGTCTACCAGGATCATGCAAGTGTACCGGTATTTCCCTTTCTCCCAGTTTAGCGATTACCAGGAATCTATTGGGCCTATCAATAACCTTGGCTCCCAGTATTTGTTCACTGAATTGAAGTAATCTGGATGACTGTGGGTATTTTTTCATCTCTGATTTCATAATATGTGGTTGAATACGGACCCTGCTCATAGTTTGTCAGTCTCTTGGGTACTCTGGCGATCTTTCCCTTGTCTTTCAAATATAACAAAATACCCATGGCAGCCCTTCCAGCATCTGCAACTCCTGATATAATATCCTTTCTCTTATTTGTTATATCTCCTCCAGCAAATATGCCAGGATAGCTTGTCATATTGTACTGATTAACTATAAGGTCTCCTCCCTGGGTCATTCTGAGTTTTGATAGAATTTCATTAGGTATGAAGCTCAGATCCGGCTTCTGGCCGGTTGCTTCTATTACTGTATCGACCTTCATTAAAAATTCCTGATCTTTCATAGGCACAGGCTCCTTTCTGCCACTTCCCGAGTCAACCATTTTATTTTTCCAATACTTTATGCCTTTGACCTTTCCATTTTCTCCAACGTATTCAAACGGACTTACTTCCCAAACAAATTCAATTTTTTCCTCTTCAGCCTCTTCCAATTCTTCCTCTGCATTGCTGCTCGGGTAGCCTGGCCTGTCTTCCTTGGATCTTCTGTAGAGGACATAAACATTCTTAGCGCCCAATCTTAAGGAAACCCTTGCAGCGTCAAACGCGGTGAATCCACCACCAATTACTGCAACAGTTTCTCCAACATCTATCATTTCTCCTTGGTTTACTCTGCCCAGGAATTCCAATGCATGATAAACACCTTTCAGCTCTTCGCCTTTGACATGAGTTCTGTTAGGCTTCCAATTCCCAATAGCAATATAAACTGCATCAAAATTATTCATCAGGTCCATAAATTGAATATCCTTACCAACCTTTGTATTGTAATGAATTTTTGCACCATAGGATAGAATGTGCTGTATTTCCTTATCCAGCAAAAATCTGGGTAGCCTGAATTCTGGAATGCCATGAAACATCATTCCTCCTCCTCTTGAAGTCTGTTCGAATATCTCAACGTCTATTCCATTTATTGTCAGGTAAAAAGCAGCGGTCAATCCAGAGGGGCCTGCACCAATAATAGCAACCTTTGCCTTTCCTCCGAGGTCATTTTTCTTAACTTTCAATACTCCGCCATAATCATCTATATTTTCAGCAATGAACTTCTTTATGTGCCTTGTAGCAATGGATCCATGATTGTCATCCAGGACACAGTTATCCTCGCATGGATGCGGGCAAACGTTCCCACACACTGCTACAAAAGGCAATTTTTCAAAGTTAATCTTCAACCCAGTTTCAATATCCCCATTAGCAACGGCTATTTGGTATCCCGGAATATCAATTTTGGCAGGGCAACCCTGAATGCATAAACCGCATCCGAGGCATCTTGAAGCTTCTGCAACAACCTCTTCTAATGTATATGGAACTAGAGTTGGTGCATCAAGAGTTCTTATTCTGGTAGCGGGATCATATCTCTTTATGGGGACTCTAGAATAATCAACTGGATTCAAATAGATCTACCTCAAACCTTAATTGTTTTAGAATTATTAAGCATTCTCTTACCACCTTGGCTAAATTGTAGAGAAGATTCCACAGTAAATCAAAAATCATAGAATTAATATATTTTTATTAAGCTTATTCTTGGCTTTCTCATAGCTCGGGTCGATGAGATATGATTTCATATACATCTTCTGGGCCATCTTATATTTACCCATGAACTCGTAGATTTCCCCCTTGAGATAGAAAATATCTGGCTTTATTGGTGGTTTCTTCTCTATGCGATTTAGATCCATCAGAGCAAGTTTGGGATACCCCAATATTACAAATGTAATGGCCCTATTAAAATAGGAATCTACTGCTAGCCTACCTAGGTACCTCTTTGAGATTTTTATTGATTTAGTATACATGTCTAGAGCCCTCATATACTCATTTTCATCAACAAGATCATTTCCCATCTGATAGTATTTGCGGGAAATTTTTTCCATACTATCCCTGAAATATCCATTCCCAATTTTGTCTTTGTTCCTTAGAAGGTCATCTATGGTACGTTCCAAGCTTATCTCTTCTTGGTCGCGATCTGCGATAGCCTTCAAAGTCTGATAATTTAGTCCCCGTATTATCTCGGGGACATCGTCATCATCAATCATTAAGATAATAGCTTATCAAAACTTATAAAATTTTTGTATGGATTTTTCATATTATTGTCTAAAATCTAAACAGTCTGCTTGTTAAAGTGTAATTTTCCCTCTGAGAAATTAACTTCATAAATATCGTTTACTTCAAACTTAATCCCCAGAGATTCATATTCCTCATCATTAAGCCTAAGAACGATTTTAGGTTGGTTGCGAATGTTAAACCCTTGCCCGAGATTTCTCAATACATTATCCATCATCTCTTTAAAGATCCCAATTTCCTGAGGTCCACCCATACTCGGTCTATTTTTAAATTCTTCAAGAATTATTTCTTTTCCTCTATTCCCATCATCATCTATCACCGATGAAATCTGAGTAACTATGAGACGTACCACTGCCATACCCAGGCATTCAAGTTGCAGTATTAAGTTTTTCAATTGCCTTGAAATTTTTATTTCATACAGATTTTTCATGTCAAAGCTATAAATTTTTTAAAAATGTAAACATATTGTGGAGCAAATTTTATATATTTGTGTAATTTAACAATTATGCACAAAAAGGCGATTTTTATCGCAATTGTATTGGTGGCTATTCTAACCATGATTTCTATGAATTATGCATTCTATGGAAATGATCATAGGCAGCAGGGAGTCATTCTACCGGCGAGCGTAACAGGAGTGATTCTGAAGGATTATAAGATTGCAGGCAAATTAAATCCAAATAAAGAGATAATGGTTTTTATATCCCTAAAACTCAGAAATGAAAAAGTTCTCAATGCCTATTTAAGCGAACTGCAAAATCCACATTCAAAATTTTATCACAAATATATGAGCCTCAGCGAATTCCAGGCATACTTTTCACCCGATAATAAGGATTACTTTGAAATTGCCAAGTATTTTGAGTCCTACGGTTTCAAAGTGGTTGTATATTCTGATAGGATGTCAATTGCTGTTTATGGAACAGTAAAGATGTTTGATAATATATTCCACACGGATATTGAAAAAATAGATTACAATGGAAAGATTATTTACGCACCAATAACCCCCATAAGTTATTCTGGCCCAATGGTGGCAGATATAGCACAGATTTCTGGGCTCAATAATATGAATGTGGCAAAGATCTCACCTCTATTCGTAAATTCGAATGGGACTCAATTGCTATATGGTTCAGATTTCCAGGAGGCATATCAGGCAAATATTCTATTCACCAAGGGTTATCCGGTTAATAAAACAATAGTTACAATTCTGTGGTCCGGTAATAATTCTTCCGGAAGTTTAGTGGCACCTTTCATACCTTCAGATATATCTAATTATTTCAACAGTACATTGCCACAAAACGAACCGAAACCAAAAGTATATGGATACCCAATCGATGGTGCACCAGCACCTGGACCAAGTGCTGCTTATGACACAACACAAGCAAATTTTGAATCTACGCTGGACTTAGAAATGGCTGGAAGCATGGCACCTGGAGCGACAATTGTAGAAATATATGGTCCAGCCCCGACCCAAAATTACCTCGATCAGGCATTTGCAACTGCTCTAAATAATGGATCAAGTTTTCCAGCATTGAATAACCTTGTTGCTATAAGCAATTCCTGGGGAGGGCAGGACACCAATGATACTGCTTGGATGCAGTATGAACAGGAAGCAGCAGCAAGGGGGATTACAGTATTGGCATCTTCTGGAGATGATGGGAATACAAACTCTCCGGCTCCATCTTTCCCCGCAACCATGGCCTACAATAATTTTGGAACCATAGCTGTTGGAGGAACTGAAACAACCTTAAGCGGAACCCAAAGTAACAATGGAAGTGGTACAACAGGAATTCTGTCTCAAGCTGTTTGGTATAACGAACCTCAACAGGGAGATGGTTCACAGGGAGGTGTGAGCTCAATATTTGCGGAGCCATCATGGCAAACCAGCAGTGCCATGGCCAATCAGGCAATTCAGGGCAATTCAAGCATAACAGGTGTTAGTTCAGGAAGAGCAACACCAGATATTGCAGCCGATGGTGCAAATATGTCTATTTATATAACTTATCAGGGGAATTCTGGATATCAGACACTATGGGGTACATCGGTCGCATCGCCTTTAGTAGCTGGGCTTGTTGCTGACATGGATAATTATCTAGGTCAGATGGAAGGTTTCATGGATCCATTGATATATGAGCTAGGGCAAATGCAGGCAAACGGATCTCTAAGCAGCAGTCCTCCATTTTATTTCATTTATAACGGTTCCAATGGTGCATTCACTTCTGCCGATGGTTATAATCTTGTAGTAGGATGGGGTACAATAAATGCCTATAACTTCATAATGGATCAAATAAATCTTTCAAATCCCACAAACAGTAGCTCAAGCAGCCCCACACCAACTTCTAGCCCCCCCAATAATTCAACACCATCCAAATACATCCTCGCATCAGTTAATTCCACATCAATTAACCTGTATTATCCCAATGAATCAGAAGAGTTCACACCAGTTAAGAGTGCCTATGCCAATTATTTAGTGCTATACCTATCTGGTAGTGGAACCGTAAATGTAAGCATAGGGACAACGCTGTGGGGATCTCAGATCTTAACCAACATAACCGTACAGGTAAATCCAAATCAATATTGGTATAACATATCTCTGCCCAATATCTACCTGAGCAATGGTACGGATTATTATCTCAACGTTTTCAATGTCACTGGGCAGGTTCAATGGGGGTACACTTCAAATCCAGCAGCATCCTCCGTAGGTTATCTACAGGATTATTATTATGTTTCAGGAACGCTTAACAGTGATAACAGCTACCCAGATATATTCACCATAGGATTTTATTGATGTCTAATTTTTTTTTTTAAAATTGATTCAATCCTAAATTGATTTCGAGCTTTTTTATAACTTTATCTTCCTCAAAATTTCAGCCGCTTGTTGTCCTCCAAGATCCCTAAAATCTTTTGATACCTCTTCGAGGAATTTATCATCATTGTATATATTAAAGTGAGCCATTACCGCATTCCTCCTTAAGCCCTCAACTTTGGCCCTCCTGATAGGAGTGCTTCCAAATTTCGTAACAAAATTCTCATTATCCATATAGACGAGGTCCTCAACCTTCAAATTTTCTATCTGTTCTCTTCTATTTGCGAATATGGTTGGTCCCTTTCTCGATCTGTTCCAAGGACAGACATCATTGCAAATGTCACATCCAAATACCATATTTTCCATCTTCGTTCCTATCTCCAGGGGTATAGTTTTGCGAGACTCAATTGTGTGATAACTAATGCATTTGTTGGAATCCACTTTCCTGTCCCTATCAATGGCATTCACAGGGCATGATCTTATGCAGAGGTCGCAATTGCCGCACATATCAGGAGTTATTTGGAAGCTTCCGTCTAATTTTACATCCACCAGAGCCTCTCCCAAAAATGTGTAACTTCCCAACTTCTTGTTTATGAGCATTGAGTTCTTGCCTATCCAACCCAGTCCACCTAGCCTCCCTATTTCCCTTTCCATTAATGGTCCTGTATCCACATATATCCTTTTATTGTTCAAAAATAAGCCGTATTCCGTGAGGTAGTTTTCAATGTAATCCTTGATAACCAGGTGATAATCTTTAAAGACGGAATACATAGCAAACCTTGCATAAGGGGATTGGACCTTTTTCATTTCAAATTTATAAAGGATATTAAACGTGATAATGCTCTTTGCCCATCCCGCTATGAGGTATGGGGATTCTCTCTTCATTATGGAATCCCTCCTGAAAAGATAGTTCATGTCGGCGGCATAGCCCATATTCAAATAATTCAAGAAGTGTTGAATGTTAAGGTCCCTTACTCCAATGGCTGATATTTGAACCCCATCCTCCATTTTAAAGTCAAGTATCAACAGGATGATAAATAAAAATAGATTAAAAGAAATTATGTTGAGAAATGCATGGGAAAGATAGGATTGGATAGATTAAGTTATTTTATAGAGAAGCACAGATCTGCAATGGTTAAGAATAATGGTATTGGCTGGGATTATTCACATACAACCAAGAGAGGGATTGATATAATTGCTAAAATCGAACCCATGATGTTCTATAATTTTCTCGAACCCGAGGAGAATGCTCAACTGTCCTTCATATTTGCATTGAATGATTTTTTGACTTCCGGAGTTTGGCCTGAGTATGCTATGATTGATTTCGAAAATATAAAGGGTGCAGGTGAGAAGTTTGAAAAATTTATGGAGTCCATGCTGAAAATACTTAAATTGAGACGAATAAAATTGCTGGCAGGCCATACCGGAGATTATGGAAATATAGAAGAAGGAATATCGGGGTCCATATCCTTGCTATCAGTAACAAGAAAACCAAGATTTTCTCTGAATAGAGTAAAGAAACCTTATAAGGTTATATTAATGGGAAATCTGGGATTGGAATACAGATATTTTTATGAAAGATTGAATAAATTAGAGGCTAGGACCAAAATTACAGATCTAAGTATCGAAAGATATCTTCCATTTTTGGACAATAAAGTATATTACGTCCACGATTTAGCTGAAGGTGGTTTAGCGAGGGCACTTCTGGAGTTAACATACGTCCTGGGGCACGGTTTTCAATTGCATTCTTCACATCTTGAAAAGATCATAGCTCTGAATTTGCCAGTGGATAAAGCAGTAGAAGTTAGTTCATCGGGTGCTGTCATAGTGATTGCAAATAGCGAATACAGAATACCCCTCCAAATTCCAAATATCTTGCTGGAAGTTGGCGATAGCGATGTTTTGCTAGATGGAAAACCCTTAAGACCTAAGGGAGATATTATACAGGAACTATTCAAAAATAAATAATATGTGAATGACATTGTGACTCATGAAAATTGCCGATTACGAAATTCTTATGGCCGATGACGGGACATTCAAATTAGATGGAGGTGCAATGTTTGGTGTGGTTCCAAAGACCATATGGCAAAGGTTTTTCAAACCAGATGACCAGAATAGGATTGAATTGAGCACAAATACCCTGATTATTAGATATCAAAAATATACAGCATTGGTTGACCTTGGGATGGGGGATAAATTTGATGAAAAGCAGTTGGCTATTTATGATATTAAGAGGGAGAGAAATTTAATTCAAAATCTGGAGGCTATGGGGATAGAGAGGCAGGATGTCACACACATAATAATAACCCATGGGCATCTGGATCATACAGGATGGGCCACAATGAGGGCCAAAGGCTCCATTGTACCCACATTTCCCAATGCCAAGTATTACATGCAGGAAGATACATATGAAGAGATAAAATTTCCAAATGAGAAAACCAAGCCAAATTACAATTATATGAACTTTGAAAATCTGGACGAACAATTGGAGATAATCAGAGGGGATGAAGAGATATTTCCGGGATTGGAAATAATGAAAACCGGCGGACACACCAAGGGGCACCAGGTTCCAATATTAAGGGCTGGGAATAGGACGGTAATATACTTTGGAGATCTCCTACCAACGGCCAGCCATATAAAACCTGCTTATATCATGGCCTATGATCTTTATCCTATGGATACCTTCTACAAAAAGAAGGAACTTCTGGAAAAGGCTTATGAGGAACAGTGGATAATAACACTGGAACATGAACCCGCAAAAAAGGTTGTAAAATTATTAGATGTGGAGAAATATAATTTAGAACAGTTAAGTCTCTAGGAAATTTTCTTTATTTTTAATCAGTTCTCTTGAAATAACCAACCTCTGAATCTCATTGGTTCCCTCGTATATTTGAGTAATCTTTGCTTCTCTGAATCTCCTTTCTGTGGGATAGGAAAGTTCAAAAGCCTTCAAACCCAGGATACTCAAGGCCATAGTTGTTACATCAACAGCGTTGTCCCCAGCCGACAATTTCGATACTGAACTAAGTGTAGGTGAGTTTTTTCCAGATTCAGAATATTCCACAGCTGCTTCATAATTCCTTACTGCTGACATTACCTTATTAACCATATCCGCTATCTTGAACTGATTATATTCCCTTATCTTCGGATTTGTTTTTACGAAATCTATAATATCGCTTAGTGCTCCTTCGGAGATTCCTATGGCCTGAGAGGCAATTCCAATCCTTCCCACATTAAGTGTTTCCATTTCAATCCTAAAGCCATCTCCTTCTTTATAGAGAAGATTTTCCTCGGGTACTTCCACATTTTCAAAAATAACTTCAGTAGTGCTCGAACCTCTGATTCCAAGCTTATGGAACTCTGCTCCTATTTTGACACCCGGGAAATTCCTTTCTACAACAAAAAGGCTCATACCTTTATGTCTTAAAGAAGGGTTGGTCATCGCGCTAACTAGGTAGTATTTAGCTTCTTTTCCATTGGTTATGAATGTTTTCGAACCATCAATTACGTAACTGGAACCCCTTTTCTTTGCCACAGTCTTTATTGCCACTGCATCTGAGCCAGCATTAGGTTCAGTTATAGCAAGTGCGCCTATATGGCCCTTGGCTATATTTGGTAAATATTTGGATTTCAATTCGGGGGAACCAAATTGGATGATCGGCTCTGCAAAGAGAGATACAGTAACATCCAAAATCAAGGAAGTGGATGCACAATATCTTGATATGATCCTCACAGTTTCCATCAATGATGATAATGAGTATCCTAAGCCTCCATATTCTTTAGGTATATACATCGCAAATAGTCCCATATTGATCATTTCATTTACCAGGTCCGTGGGAAACTCAGCACGCTGGTCTATTTCCTCAGCTCTTTTCTTTACCTTGGTTTCAGAGAATTTTTTTACTTCTTGCAATAATTTATATTCTTGTTCATTAAACTTCATTCAATTCTGTATACTTTTTTGAATTTATTCTTTTGTGAGGAATATAAAACTTCATTAAAAGCTAATTTGTATGACGAAAATCTTAAATTCGTCAGATAATTTATTATATCATTATGACAGAACAGCAGATATTGCAAGCAGATATCGTGGAAAAGTTCAGGAACAGGATGCTTGCTAATGGAAAGAGCAGGAACACCGTTAAAATGTATTCGTATGTTTCGGAGAAATTTTTGGAGTTCATCGGTTATGATAAGTCAAAAATTAACATGGAAGCAGTAGAGAAATACAAGGAATACCTGGTCATAGAAAAAGGTTATTCAAAATCTTCAGTATATCTACACATAAGGGCCCTAGAAGCTTTCTTTACATTTTTGGGTTTGAATGAACTCTCTAAGTTAAAGCCACCTAAGCGGCCTCAAAGAGTACCAACATATTTGACAGATGAGGATGTCAGGGCTTTAATAAAGAATGCTGAAACACTAAGAGATAAAGTGATAATAGAAATGCTGGCTTATACAGGAGTAAGGGTCTCTGAATTGTGCCATCTCAAATTGAGCGATATTGATCTCAACAGAAAATCCATAAGAATAAGATCTGGTAAAGGTGATAAAGATAGAATAGTGTTATTCAAAGACAACATATTGACAGACCTTAACCTATACATCCATGAAATAAAATCTCAAAATCCAAAAGCAGATTTCCTGTTCCCCACTAAGAGAAGCAAATACATTTCCCCTATATCTGTTGAAAGGATAATAAGGAAGCTGGCTAAATCTTCGGGAATAGATAAGAAGGTTACACCGCATGTTCTCAGGCATACATTTGCGACCTCCCTTCTCAGGAACGGTGCAGATATAAGGATCATTCAGGTTCTATTGGGACACTCTAGTATAAGTACTACTCAAGTATATACTCATGTAGATAGCAATGACCTCAGAAAGAGTTACGAAAGGTATGCACCAAATTACTGATGTGTTGGATTTCACTGGTTATGACGAGGAGCTATTGAGAGAAGAGGTACTCCCACTTATATTCAGCTATGTCTCCCTGGTTCCTGGAAGGACTGATATTGGGGTAGGAAAATTGACAGGTACAGATGCGAAAATAGTGGACTGGCACTCAAGAAAGTTAATGGAAAATAGATTGATAGAATATGATCACGAATTTAACGGATATTTTGAATATGCAGCATTTGACAGGGAAATGAAGAGGCTTCTGTCATATGCTTCTAAAGGTGCATCTTTTTTCATATTGAAGAAAGTTGTCAATGATAGTCGGATCAATCTTAAGGAAATAAAAAATTTTACAAAAATCACATTGGGAAGAAGAATAAATCCGTTAATTGAAATGGATGTTTTAAGGAACGTTAAGGACGACATATATGAATTAACTGAAGAAGGTTTAGAGCTCTTTGAAAGAATTAAGCACGCACAACTAGATTATAATATAGCCCTACTAATGAGATTAAGACAGGAGAAAATAGATCTGGATATTAATCAGAAGGAAAATGAACTTCTGGTTGTACCATCCATAGGTTATCCTTTTATGCTTTCTCTAGATCCTCTGAGGACGCTGATTAAGTATGGAGAACCCTAAGGAAGTTGTAGCAAAGTCTGCACTAAAATATATTTCACCGGGTGATGTAGTTGGTTTAGGAACAGGCACTACGGCATCCGAGTTTATAAAGGCCCTGGGGGCCTCTCAATTAGCGCAGAAGGTTACGTGTATCCCTACATCCATGGAAACTGAAGTACTTGGTAAAACAGTGGGCCTGAATATGGTAAGTATAAACGACATAGAAAAGATAGATGTGACCGTAGATGGTGCCGACGAAGTAGATCAAAATAGGAATCTTCTAAAAGGGGGAGGCGGAGCCTTAACAAGGGAAAAGATCGTGGCACACTATTCCAAAAAATACATAATAATAGTTACAGAGGAAAAATTGGTACAGAGCATAGGGTCAAGAATGCCCATCCCCATAGAAGTTCTACCCTTTTCTTATGTGCAAATTATTAGAGAACTCAACTTAATGGGCTTAAGCTGTCAATTGAGGAGTAATTTCATAACCGACAACGGTAATTACATAATTGACTGCAGGCTCAACCAGAAGTTATTAAAGGGATCGCTGCAAGAAATAAATAACGCAATAAAAATTATTCCGGGCGTAATTGAAACGGGGATTTTTATAAACTTCAATCCAGTGGTTCTTTATTATAAAGATGGGATAGTATCAGAGTTTAAATAATAAAATTAAACTAAATTTTGAATCTGTCCGAGAACGTTTTGCATATCTTCAATTTTCTTTTTCTGTTCCTCTTCCAGTTCTTTTATTATTTCATTGAAGGGCTTCGCAAGTCTATAACCATGAACTGGTCTTCCTTTTCCTTCTTTCTTAATATCCCTCTTCATAATCCATCCATGTTCCTTAAGGATCCTCATGGCGATTGATACTTCTGGCTGCCTTAAATTTGCATTTTTTTCAATTTCAACGGAAGTAACTTCTTCCTTCCCTTTCATATAAACTAACGCTTTTGCTACATTCCTCGGAACTCCCATTTGAATTAATAAGGCAGATAACTTCTCATCCTCTGGTGTAAATCCAACTGACATATTCTTCTTAATATAAATTTTATACTTATATTTTATCTTAATTATTTTGATAATGAATATTCCTAGGATCATCGAATTAGAATGGTTATGTAATCAAGTAAATCCGATAATTTTACCTAGAAAAATTTATAATTAAATTATCAATTTTGATAATACTAGGATTATCCTCTCACATAATCGCAATATCCAGTTAAATTGGAGGTGCGAGGCCAATAATCTCGTGATTTAATGGAGGTCTCTTGCTAATACTGTGATAATTTAGGTATGGACATAGATTGGCCTAACAGACCCATACGTAATCAGAATTTGGATAGAAAAATTGTTTATAACAATAGATGCATAAGCTAGACTTACCTAAGGGTGGATGATGAGATATGTCAGATGAGGCTGGTGGATTGAGGATTGACAAACTACCTGAAGAAACTTTGGCATGGTTCGGCGGAGATGAGTTGAGAGCAAGAATATTCATAGATAAATATGCTATGAAAGACCGCGAAGGAAATTTAATCGAAAAACTTCCAGAGGAAATGTGGGAGAGGGTTTCCACAGAGATATCCTCTGTTGAACCTGAAAACATTAGGGGAGAGTGGAAGAAGAATTTCTATTGGTTATTGGAAGATTTCAAGATGGTTCCTGGTGGAAGGATACTTTTTGGCGCCGGACAGGAAAAATATGGAAGAAGAGCAACCTTGAATAACTGTTATGTCATACCAATAAGAGACGATTCCCTGGAGGCTATATTTGAATGGACAAAGGAAGCTGCTAGAACTTACTCCCTGGGAGGAGGTGTTGGAACAGATATATCCATTTTGAGGCCAAAAGGTGCACCGGTCAATAATGCGGCGCTGAAATCTACTGGATCAGTATCATTCATGAACATCATGTCTGAGACAACCGGAACTATTGGTCAGGCAGGAAGAAGGGGAGCCTTAATGATAACCATAAGGGTCGATCATCCAGATATATTCGACTTCATAAAGGTCAAAAGGGACCTTAAAACAGTAAGGTATGCAAACATTTCTGTTAAAATTACAGATGAATTCATGAATGCGGTTGTTAATGATGATGATTTCACCCTGAGGTTCGAAAACGATAAAGTAGGCAGGATAGAAAAGAAAGTGAAAGCCAGGGATCTATGGAACGAATTGATTAAATCAGCCAGGGATTGGGCTGAACCTGGTTTAATATTCTGGGACACCATGAAGAGAGAGAGCACATCAGAATATAACGGAATGGAAATATTGACAACAAATCCATGCTCAGAAATACCACTGGAACCCTATGGCGCTTGCAATCTTGGAAACGTAAATCTTTCGTACTTCGTTAAGAATCCATTTGAGAATCCAGAAATTGATTGGACTTCTCTAGAAAAGGCATTGAGATATACTGTGAGATTCTTGGATGATGTGGTTGATTACAATCTTTATAAACATCCATTGAAGCAGCAAACCGAGGAAGCCAAGAAAAGCAGGAGGATTGGGGTTGGATTTACTGGATTAGGTGACATGCTTGCTAAAATGAAAATAAAATACGACACCGAGGAAGCAGTAGCATTTGTGGATAATCTCTTCAGAAACATAATGATAATTGTATATGATGAAGGCACTGAGCTAGCCAAGGAGAAAGGAACATTCCCCGCTTTCGATCTTGAAAAGCACATGAAGAGTCCTTTTATACAGAGGCTCCCAGAAGATCTAAAGAAAAAGATAGAGAAGTACGGTTTGAGAAATGTTGCCATGCTCACCATTCCCCCAGTTGGAAGTGGTTCCATACTCGCAGGAACATCATCTGGAATAGAACCTATATTTGCATTCTCCTACAAGAGAAGGTCAGAATCATTGAGCAAGGCAGAATTTAAGGTATATCATCCTCTGGTAAAGCAGTATATGGAACTCTATGGGGTAAAGGATGAGAAAGACCTTCCAGATTATTTCGTAGAAGCTCATAAAATAGATCCATTTTTCAGAGTCAGATTACAGGGAGTAATACAGAAGTATATCGACCACTCCATATCATCCACAGTAAATCTGCCCAGTGAAACAACAGTAGAAGAAGTTGCAAATATATATATGGAAGCTTGGAAGCAAGGCTGCAAGGGTATAACCGTTTACAGAGAAGGTTCAAGGGAGGGCATATTGATAACTGAAAAGAGTGAGGCAAAGAAGGAAACCAAGGTTCACGGAGAATACGAAAGGCCTATGATCCTTACCGGCAAAACTATCGTTTATAATTTAGTAGATATCGGGAAAGTATACATAACAGTGAATTTTGATGAGAACGGGAAACCAGTTGAAGTCTTTGTTAATGTAGGAAAATCTGGATCTGAAGAAAAGGCATATTCAGAAGCAATCGGCAGGTTGATATCCCTATATCTGCAGCAGGGCGGAGATATCTTAAAGATCATCAAGGCTCTTTCAGGTATAAAGGGAAAAAGTACAACCTTTGTTGAAGGTGCCAAGATAACTTCAGTGCCTGATGGAGTTGCCAAGGCCATTGAGTTTGCCATGAAGGGTTATTCTCCGCAAACCACTCTCACACAAGGCATCTTCTTTGGCGTACCCCAGGAAAAAGAGGAAAAGAAACCCAACCTCATGACTTGTCCAAAGTGTGGTAATGATACCCTGGTAAATGAAAATGGATGTTTAACTTGCAGGACCTGTGGGTATTCGAAATGCGAATGAGGCAATATGGAGATAAATTCGAGGGAGTTATTAATCTCCAATATAATTTTTTTATTAAAAAAATATATTAAAACTTGTGAGTGCCTAAACGATTATTGTGAATATAACGAAAGTTATGAAGGAATTCTAAATGCCTATAAGAAACTCCTCTATCAATATAGCAACTCTGAGCTTTTGAAATACAGGGAATATCTTGAGAAATCGTTGAACCATATATTGAACTGCGAGAGGCAATTACAGGGATCCATGGGCAAGGATTTCGAAATTATATGGTTTAAATGGATGGAAGAGCTCTAATCAATAAAATGAAAACTTCGATTAAAAAAATGGAGATTGAGAAATTTAAAATATGAACTCTTCCTTTTCATGATCTCTATTCTCTATTGTCAGAGCATCACTTCTTATATATTCTCCACCATACAATTCAGTTATCTTTTCACCTGTGATCAATGATGAAGCAATTCTACCGATAGCATCTGCCTTCATAATCCCGCTCCCGGAAGATCCAGATACGATGTAAATTCCATTATCGCCAAAAATTATTGGTTGCAGATCGATGTAATTCATTGAATACTGTCCGGCCCACATTCCCGAAAGCTCGAAATTATTTACACCGAAATATTGCCTAAGAATTGGAGCAAGATTGTATTCAAAATATTCTCTCTCTGGAAGTGGATCGTCCTCTACTTCTATGGGTCTATTTAACTCATCTGATCCACCTACCCATATTGAATTTTCAGTAAAAGAAGGTCTCACATAAAATTCAACCATAGGTAAGAATGTAAATGGTATTCCTGAATAATTGTTGAACTTATTTTTCCTAAAAAATTTTGAAATCTGATCCCCCTTGAGCTGGAATATTTGTCTCTTTTTGGGGCTCACGAAACTTTCTACTCCTGCAGGCCTAGCCAACCTGTTAACCCACACATCATTTGCAAGTATGACATTTCCCTCGACCTCTAAGTCATTAGCTTTAACTCCTGTCACCTTAACATCTTGCCAAGTAAACGGCTCTCCTTCAATTCCGAGTTCTGGGTAACCCTTTATTATTAGTTTATTGACTTCTACATTGAATTTAAATTCTACTCCCTGCTTAACCGCCTCTTCATAATAGTGCTGTGCAATCAATTCAGGATCCATGATGCCGCAATTCCTCCCAAAAATACCTCGGACAACATGAGGAAGCTCCATCATTTTAGCCTCATCATCGGACGGGTTTGTATTCAAACCTATTTCTTTTAAGTCTGATTCGTCCACCAAATCAACCCCTGTATGGGATTTCAATTTTGGAATAATTTTGTCATGCCTCTTAACCGCTTCCTCGTCCTCCAATATTAAATACCCTATCTTCTCTAGACCTAAATTCTTTAAATTATTATGAACATATTCATAATATGCAATTGAGGATTTGCTAACTTTAATGTTCAGTTCACTTGTAAATAGGTCCCTGAAACCTGCTGCACTTTTACTGGTATTACCCTGCGCTATGGATCCATGTTTCTCCAAGACCAGAATTTTAAAATTCCCCTTTTTTGATAGGTAATTAGCAACTGAGAGGCCTAAAACGCCTGCACCAACAATTATGTAATCGTATGACTGGGCCATTGAGATGAATGAATTTTTCACTATTATAGGTTACTATATTCTAACAGATCGTAAATATGTTTTAATAATGTTCTATGTGCTACCTCCGGGGTTTGTCCTCTTATGATAGATTTATATAAGATTATGTGTTATCAGGTAAGCATTAGCCTCACGTCTATGGGCCTATAGTGCCCGTTAGTCGGTGCTCAATGGTTAAACCGACTGAAGACGCAACGGCTATGCAACCGGTGATAATATATGGCGACACCTAATCATTCGAGACATGGGTCTATGGGATACTATCCCAGAAAGAGGGCTGCATCTTTGGTACCGCATATCAGGTCTTGGCCTGAAATCAAGGAAGGTCCAAAGCTATTGGGATTCGTTGGTTTTAAGGCCGGCATGACACATGCCCTTTTTGTAGATTACAGAAAATATAGCAATACAGCAGGAACTGAGGTGGCTTCGGCTGTAACTGTGGTGGAAGTTCCACCAATAAAGATAGTCGGAGTCCGATATTATGGTGAAGGTACCTATGGTGAATATGTTGTTGGCGAAGAGCTAGATAAAAATTCATTAAAAGATATCAAGGGAATAATGCCAGTCCCCAAAGAAGCGAAAGAAAAACAAATAGACTTTTCAAAGGTATTTCAAGTTAATGTCATAGCCTTAATCCAAAATAAAAAAGTTAAGGGATTGGGAAAGAAGAAGGGGGATATAACAGAAATAAGAATAGGGGGAGGCAGTGTAAAGGAAAGAATTGATTATGCAAAGTCTATTCTTGGAAAGGAAGTAACATTTGATCAATTCTCCGGCCCAGGAAAATTTGTAGATATTATAGCTGTTACAAAAGGTAAGGGGTTCCAGGGCCATGTTAAGAGATGGGGTGTGAAGTTGCTTCCCAGAAAGAACAGGAAGCATAGGAGGATGATTGGTACTTTGGGACCATGGCACCCGGATTGGGTTAGGAATACAGTTCCCCAGGCTGGCCAGACAGGTTTTCATCAGAGGACTGAGTTCAATAAAAGAATACTTCTTGTTGCAGATCCAAGGGAAAAGCCGATTACTCCAAAGGGCGGTTTTGTTAATTATGGCGAAGTTACCAATCAGTATGTAATATTGCACGGATCCATTCCAGGACCAGTGAAGAGAATTGTAAAGTTCAGATATCCAGTTAGGCAGACGGTTCCAGATGTGGAGGAGATAAAGATTACTTATCTATCCATGGAAAGCAAGCAGGGAGTGTGATTTTATGGTTGCAGTTGTTAATGTAAATGGAGAAAAGATAAAAAATGTGGATTTACCGCCCGCATTTTCTTATCCCATAAGGAGGGATCTAATAAACCTCTTTGTGAATGCATATATGTCAAATTCAAGAACTCCTTATGGTACCTATTGGTTCGCAGGAAACAGAAGGGTAGGTCATAATCTCGGACCGAACCACGGAATTGCCAGGTATCCAAGGGTAGCAGGTACAACTAGGGGAGTAATGTTGTCCAATGCAAGGGGTGGAAGGAGCGCCCATCACCCCGTGGTGGAAAAAGTCTGGGATATGAAGATAAATGAAAAACAGAGGAAAATGGCGAAATTATCTGCACTCTCAGCAACATCCATCATAGACCTGGTTAGGGGCAGGGGTCACAAGTTCAACGCAGAGGAGGTTCCTGTAGTTGTTGAAAATAAAATCGAAGAAGTGATGAAGGCTGAGGATTTGACAGAAATATTAAAGAAAATAGGGGTTTACGAAGACATAATAAGGGCTAAGGAAGGGACAAAGATAAGAGCTGGAAGGGGAAAGAGCAGAAATAGGCCATACAGAACTCCTAAGAGTATACTTCTGGTGGTAAAGGATAAATCAAAGATAGGTAAAGCTGCTAGAAATCTGCCCGGTGTAGACGTAAAAACTCCAAATCAGCTTAATGCTTATGTGCTGGCACCTGGAGCTCACCCAGGAAGGCTAATGGTAATTACGGAGGGGGCACTTGAAGAGATAAGGGGGTGGAACCTTTGAATCCATATGATATTCTTATCAAGCCCTATGTGACAGAAAAAACCATGCTTCAAATCGAGAGGGAAAATAAGATTTGGTTTATAGTCAATGAGAATAGTTCAAAACTTGATATCAAAAAGGCGGTAGAAGAAATATCAGGCATGAAGGTCGATAAGGTAAATGTTATGAGAGATAAGGAAGGAAAGAAAGCGGTGGTAAAGCTCAAATCAGAATTTTCAGCTGAGGAGCTTGCCACAAAGTTGGGGATATTCTGAGGTGATATAATGGGAAAGAGAATAATTCCACAGAGAAGAGGTCGCGGTGGTCTGGTTTACAGGAGCCCTAGCCATAGATTTTATGCGGATTTGAAATATCCAGAGATGGAATCATGGGAAGGAAAAGTAGTAGATTTTGTAAAGGACCCCGGACATTATACTCCATTGGCATTGGTAGAGCTTAATGATAATAGAAAAGCTCTATTCCTGGCTCACAGCGGCATGTTCGTAGGTCAAAGAGTCAGGGGTGGAATTAATGTAGAGCCAATTGAGGGGAATACATTACCACTAGGTTCAATACCAGATGGAACGCTGGTCTATAATGTAGAGTTGAGGCCAGGTACCGGAGGGAATATTGCAAGGACTCCTGGATCCTTCTGTACTGTCGTGGCTCATGGCGATAAGGTAACCCTCAAGCTGCCGTCAGGTGACTTAAAAGATTTCCTACCTTCATGCAGGGCTACCATTGGTATAGCTGGCGGTGGAGGAAGAAATACTAAGCCACTGATGAAGGCCGGAAAGAAGGTTCATGCTTATCAATCAAGGGCAAAGAGGCCTTATACTGTCAGAGGAGTTGCTATGAACGCTGCAAACCATCCACATGGCGGTGGCAATCATCAGCATGTTGGTAGGCCATCTACCGTTGGCAGGAATACTCCACCTGGTAGAAAAGTGGGCAGGTTATCTCCTAAAAAGAAGAAGGTGAAATGAAATGGCAGAGGATAAGAAGCTAAAATCCACTAAAGCTATTAAAAGAACCAAGAGAAAGAGCGCCAAGAGTATAACGGAAAGAGGAAAGGAGTTGCTGTTCAAGGGGAAAACATTAGAAGAACTCCTTGAGATGAAGATGGAGGATCTCCTTAAAATACTACCAGCGAGGGCAAGGAGATCATTGAAAAGAGGCTACAACTCCGAGCAGAAAAAATTACACGAGAAATTATTAGAAAGAGATCAGGTTAAAACAAGGGTAAGGGATTTAGTTATCCTTCCACAGTACGTAGGTAAAGTAGTATCAGTTTACGATGGCAAGCAATACCAGACATTCACAATCAAGGAGGAAATGATAGGTCATTACCTTGGTGAATTCGTCATGACAAGGAAGGAGGTTAAGCACTCAGGTCCTGGAGTTGGAGCTACAAGGGGTTCCAAGTTCCTGCCGCTTAAGTAAGGTGATGATATGAAGTATGTAATTGAAGTTGATGACAAGAAAACTGCGAAGGCAACCTATCCAAATTCCCCGATATCGCCAAGGGATGCATTAGAGGTAGCTAGAACTATAAAGGGTATGAAACTTGATGAGGCAAAGGAATTCCTAGAGGATGTAATTGCGAAAAAGAGAGCAGTTCCGTACAGGAAATTCCTTGATTCGGTTTCACATAGGAAGGGTGTGGGTCCGGGAAGATATCCTGTGAAGGCGGCCAAGTATTTCCTTGAAACCCTGAAGAATGCAGAAAATAACGCTGAATTTAAACAACTTGATACTGATAAACTTGTGGTTAAAAGTGCCGTGGCAAATCTGGCTCCGCCAATTAAGTATTATACGTTCAAAGCCTTTGGATCTAGCGGTAAGTTTTATAGGGAAAGGGTACACATTCAGATTATTCTGGAGGAATTAGAATGAAGGAATTGAAGTTTTTAAAGGAAAATATAAGAAATCAGCTGATCAAGGAATACTTAATTAAGGAGATAGGTGACGCTGGTTTCGGTGGCCTGGAAATTCAGAGAACGCCACAGAATACAATTGTACTTCTCAGGGTTGAAAAACCCGGATTAGTCATAGGCCGCAGGGGTCAGAAGATTCGAAGCATGGAAGAATATCTAGAGAAGAATTTCAATTTGAACAGCCCATTAATCAAGGTTGAACCTGCCGAGCAGCCTGCTCTTAATGCTCAGATCATGGCAGAGAGGCTGGCCAGATCCATAGAAAAGGGATGGCATTATAGGAGGGCAGGTCACAGCATTTTGAAGAGGATCATGGATGCAGGAGCTAGGGGAGGGCAGGTTAGGATTGGAGGTAAATTGAGCGGCGAAAGAGCCAGGGCTGTTAAATATACTGCTGGTAAAATAATATCATCGGGTTACCCTTCAGAATATATCGATGAGGGAAGAGCTGTTGCAATGACGAAACCCGGTATAATAGGTGTCACAGTTAAGATCTTGAGAAGCGACATAAAACTGCCGGATGACATAGTTATAAAGGAAATCGATGGAGGTGAATTAAATGGCAGAAATCAAGATCAAACAACTTAGAACAATGAGCCGGGATGACCTCATGAAGAGGTATAATGAACTTAAAGAGGAATTGATGAGGGAAAGGGGCATATCAGCAATGGGTGGAGCGCCACCAAGCCCCGGAAAGATTGAATCTCTCCGGAGGCAGATCGCCAGAATTGAGACTATAATGAGGGAGAAGAAAAATGAGGGATGATAGATTCCTTAAGGATCTGACTCCTATTGACGAAATTGCGAGGGAGACGCAGGTAATAAAGATTGAGCTGGATAAGAGGAGATACGGCAAATTCGTCACTATAGTCTCAGGATTTGACACCAAGGCCGAGGATATATATGAATTGGCTAAGACATTGAAGAAGAAAACTGCTGCAGGTGGTACAGTGAAGGATAATAAGATTGAACTTCAGGGAGATCAGAGAGATAGAGTAAAAAAAGTACTTGAGGAAATGGGTTTCAGAGTAGAGGTGATCCAATGAATCCCTTGTTCACTGACATAATAGGTGAGAATGTAAAGGTAGTCCGGTCAAAGGATCCTAGCCTGCTGAACAAGAAAGGAGTCGTATTTAAGGAATCAAAAAATATGATATATATGATTGAAGAGGGTAGGGAAATCATGCTACCCAAGAAGGTAGTTGATCTAGAAATCAAGGGCAAAGTTTATGATATGTCCAGGCTGATGATCAGGCCTGAAGATAAAATCAGAAAAATGAGGAGGAAGGGTAAAATATGAAGAATATAGGTATTGATGTTAAAGCACCAGAAGAGGTTTGCCAGGACAAAAAGTGCCCGTTCCACGGGGAATTGAATGTGAAGTCTCCGATTATTGAGGGGGAAGTAGTAGCTTTAAACATGAAGGGAACTGTTATCGTGAAGAGAGAATATGTTAGGAAAATCCCCAAGTATGAGAGGTATGAAAAGAGATTTAGGAAATATCACGCACATCTGCCGGCATGCATCCATGTGAAAGTTGGGGATAAGGTCAGAATAGCATATTCCAGACCTCTGGCCAAATCAGTTTCATTTGTTGTAATTGAAAAGGTGGGATCAGAATGAAGGGATTGGCAGGTAGACAGATTAGGGGTTTACCTTTAGGTGCAAAACTTGAATGCGCTGATAATACGGGTGCCAAGGTTATTTCCCTCATAAATGTGAAGGCATACCACAATACCAAGGATAGGGTGCCTGTAGCTTCGGTTGGGGATATGATAATCGCATCAGTTAAAAAGGGAACACCTGAGATGAGAAGAAAGGTAGTTTATGCAGTAGTCATAAGACAGAGGAAGGCATTCAGAAGGCCAGATGGATTAATGGTTGAATTCGAAGACAATGCAGCTGTGCTCGTGCAGGATAATGGTGAAACAAGGGGAACTGAAATTAAGGGACCCGTAGCCAAAGAAGCTGCTGAGAGATGGCCAAGGGTTGCTGCCCTTGCAAGTACTATTATATGAGGTGATATGGTGCAAAAAATAAATGTTCATTTATCAAAAGAATTGTATGAGAAATACGGGATCAAGAAGTTCCCTGTTCGCAAGGGAGATGTGGTTAGGATAGTGAGGGGAGACGCTGGAAAGGATGACAAGAATAATGTTAAAGGTAAAGAAGGCAAGGTGCTTCAGGTACTGAGGAGCGAAGGTAAGTTAATAATAGAGAATGTTAACATATCCAAGGCCGATGGTAAAATGAAGCCAAGGAAAATTGATGCTTCCAATACTATAATAGTCAAATTTGACCTTGATGATAAAATAAGGAAGGATAAATTGGCCCAATTGGCAAAGCTAAAGAACAAAGTTGTTGAAGAATTGGAAGAGGAAACCTCTGAGAAGGAAGAGAGTGAAGAAAAAAACAACGAATCACAGGAGCATGATGAAGGGAATAGTGAGGTGAAAGAGAATGAGTAACCATCTAAAGAGATTGGCAGCACCAAAAACCTGGAAACAACCAAGGAAAACTTACTACTGGGCAGTAAGAGCTGTTCCCGGTCCCCATCCAATTGAGCGTTCTATACCATTGCTAGTTGTCATAAGAGATATACTGAATTTTGCTGACAATTCAAAGGAAGCCAAATCAATTATAATTTCGGGGAAGGTTCTGGTCGATGGTAGAATTGTAAAGAATTATAAATTCCCAATAGGCTTCATGGATGTTATTACAATTCCATCTGCAAATATCTTCGCCAGAGTTCTCATTGATGAAAATGGAATACTGAGGCTGAAGGAAATTAAACCAGAGGAATCCTCCTGGAAGCTCGTGAAGGTTACATCCAAGAAAATAACGGAAGGTGGAAAGATCCAGATTGGAACCCATGACGGGAGGACCATTGTTACAGATCAGAAAAATATTAAGAGAGGAGATACATTGAAAATATCCTTACCAGACCAGAAAATTCTTGATCACCATCCACTAGTTAAGGACACCAAGGTATACATAACAGGAGGAGCCCACATGGGCACAATAACTGAAATTCAAGATATAGAAATAAGCAGAAGCTATCAGGAAAATACTGTCGATACTAAGGATAACTTCACTACCACAGTTTCAAACGTATTTGTCCTTGGAAGATCAGCCAATGAGATAGGGGGTGTGGCATAATGGCCATGGATGATGTGGTAATTGATAAGGTAACCATAAATATAGGCGTTGGTGAAGCAGGTGAAAAGATAGAGAAGGCCAAGAAGGTTATAGAATTGCTTACAGGAAGAACCCCTACGGTGACACTTGTTAAGGCGACAAACAGGGAATTTGCAATTAGGAAAGGGCAGCCCATAGGTGTAAAGGTAACCTTGAGGGGAGAAGAAGCCGATAGGTTCCTTAGGGAAGCACTATGGGTAAAAAATAATAAAGCACTCAGTTATTCCTTTTCCTCGCAGTCCACCTTTAGCTTTGGTATTTCGGATTATACTGATTTCAAGGGAATGAAATACAATCCTGAAATAGGAATCTTTGGAATGGACATAAATGTCACGTTCAAGAGAAGAGGCGGCTTCAGAATAAGCAGAAGGAGACTCAAAAGAAGGCCGATTCCCAAAAAAATCAGGATAAGGAGAGAAGAAATGATGGAATTTATGAAGAAAAATTATGGATTGGAAATAGTGGAGGCTGATTAACAATGGCTCAACCAGTGCTTAGGCCAAAGAAAAATTACGGAAGAAATAGAGGTTGTGAAAGGTGCGGAAGGAAAAGGGGCATAGTTAGACGGTACGGTTTGAGGCTATGCAGGCAATGCTTCAGGGAAGTTGCGCCCGAATTGGGATTCAAAAAGTTCTCGTGAGGGGATAAAAAATGGGAGATACATTAAATGAAGCTTTAATCAAGATAAAAAACGCAGCAAAGCTTGGGAAGCCCTATGTTGAAGTGAGGACTTCCAATCTGGTTGGAAATGTGTTAAAAGTGTTCCAGAAGTATGGATACATAGAGGAATTCGAGTTCAGTGAAAATGGAAAAGGTGGCATATTTAAGGTCAAGCTGGCTAAGACTATCAACGATTGTGGTGTGATAACACCCAGATTTTCTATAAAGAAGGATGAGATTGAAAAATGGGAGGCCAGATACCTTCCAGCCCAGGATATTGGTATCATTGTGATGACGACAACTGAAGGTGTCATAAGCGACGTGGAGGCCAAATCCAAGGGTTTGGGTGGCAGGGCGTTAGCCTATATTTATTGAGGTGAATGAAATGGAAACAGTTATTGAGGTTCCAGAAAGGGTTTCGGTTTCCTTTGATCCCAACAGCAACATCCTCTCTGTTAAGGGTCCAAGGGGAGAGGTTAAGAAGAAGTTCCTATATGAATTCGCTAAGCTGGAACTTCTTGATGGCGGAAAGAGGATCAGAATTTATACCCTCAGGGATAAGAGGAACGATAAGGCAGTGGTAGGAACATGGGAATCTATAATAAAGAGTCTGTTCATTGGTGTGACAAAGGGGTTTGTATATACCATGAAAATTGTGTATGCTCACTTTCCAGTTAAGGTTACAGTTAAGGGGGACGAAGTTACTCTGGATAACTTCCTAGGTGAAAAATCTCCGAGGAAGATCAAGATTGATCCCAGCGTAAAGGTAACAGTTAAGGGTGACACTGTAACACTTGAAGGTAACGATCTAGAACTTTTAGGCAATACTGCTGCAAAAATAGAGAGGCTCAGCAAGATCAAGAACTTTGATCCGAGAGTATTCCAGGATGGAATTTACATAGTAAAGAAGGGTGATGTACTTGAAGCCTGAAATGAGCAAAGAGATGTTAAGACTGTTGGAAATAAGAAATGAGATGAGCAGAAAGAGGCCCGAGTTTCACAGGCAGGAGTGGTTCAGATATAAAAAGCTCGGGGATGCCTGGAGAAAGCCCCGCGGAAAGCACTCTAAGCTTAGAGAGAAAAGGGGGTACAGGCACGCCTTTGTTGAATCTGGATACAGGGGACCAAAGCTGGTTAGGTATCTACATCCCAGTGGCTTCAAAGAGGTTTATATAACCAACATCTCCCAGCTAGATAAGGTTGACCCCAAAACTCAAGCCATAAGAATTTCAGCAACCGTCGGAAAGAAGAAAAAATTGGAGATAGTGGAGAAGGCAAAGTCCATGGGTATTAAGATTCTTAATGGGGGGATCTAAGTGCCAACGCTCGCAACTCAGAAGAGGATTGCTGCAGAGCTACTGAAGGTAGGTCAATCAAGGGTCTGGATAGATCCAAAAAGCTATGAAGAGGTTTCAGAAGCTGTTACAAGGGAGGATGTAAGGAAACTAATAAAGAGGAATGTAATACAGAAGAAACCCAAAAAGGGTAACTCAAGAGCACGCTACAGAAAACTCAAATCACAAAAGGATAAGGGAAGGAGGAAAGGACCCGGATCCAGAAAGGGAACAAGAAATGCCAGGGAACCATCCAAGGAAAGATGGATAAAGAATGTAAGGGCCATGAGGAGAAAGTTAAGGGAGCTAAGAGACACTGGGAAGCTTGATAAGAAGTTATACAGGGAATATTACAGGAAGATCAAAGGTGGAGTATTTAGAAACACTTCACAGTTATTGACTCATTTGAAAGATTTCGGTCTAATAAAGGGTGATTAAATGCATTCAAGGTATATAATGCCTTTAAAGAGGAGAAGGCTTAACAAGACCAATTACAGGAAGAGGCTAGCATTAGTCAAGACAGGTGTACCTAGGGCGGTCATAAGGAAATCACTAATGCACACAAGGGTGGATATAGTGGAATACAGACCCTCAGGAGATAGGGTTGTCTCGCATGGCTGTACAATTGAACTGAAGAAGTTTGGGTGGAAGGCTCCTACAGGCAATGTTCCATCGGCCTATCTAGCAGGATATATGTCAGGTTTAAGGGCAAAAAAGAAGGGTATCACCAAGGTTTACGCTGACCTGGGCCTGCAGAAGGTTGTTAAGGGAGGAAGGCTAATGGCAGCCATAAAGGGCCTATTGGACGCGGGTATAGAAGTACCAGTAGATGAGGGTCTACTTCCCGATGAGGAACATTTAAAGGGGGAGCATCTAGAATCTATTGACAGTAAATCAATTGAAATAGTTAAAAAGGCTATGGAGGAGTTATTATGAGTGACAATTTAATGGATTGGACGCCTAAGACGAAGCTTGGGAGAATGGTCAAGGAAGGAAAGCTTAAGACCATTTCCGAAGTTCTTGCCACTAGGATGCCCATAAGGGAACCGCAGATTGTGGATATGCTCCTTCCAAATTTGGAAGAAGAGGTAATCGATATCAAAATGGTCCAAAAAATGTCAGACTCCGGTAGAAAATCGAAGTTTGCGGCCACTGTTGTGGTTGGGAATCGCAACGGATATGTGGGGATAGGCCATGGAAAGGCCAGGGAAACCGGAGACGCCATTGAAAAAGCGCTGGAAAATGCTAAAATGAATATTATAGAAATAAAAAGAGGATGCGGTTCTTGGGAATGCGGTTGCGGAAAGAGCCATACCGTACCCTTTGAGGTAGTCGGGAAATCAGGATCTGTTAGGGTTTATCTAAAGCCCGCTCCACAGGGAGTAGGACTGGCTATTGGAGATATACCCAAGAAAGTTCTTGAACTGGCAGGAATATCAGATACATGGGGATTCTCGGAGGGGCATACCAAGACATCGGTAAATTTTGCCTACGCCACATTCAACGCTCTTAAAGAAACTGCAAAATTCAAGATAAATGATAAATTGGTGCTTTCTACTCCAATATATAAAGGTGGTGTTATGCATGTACGCAGTGGTAAAGATTAGAGGTTCAAATCATACGAAGGTTGATATAAAATACGCATTAAATGAACTGAGGCTTCATAGAGTAAATCATCTTGTTCTTGTTCCAGAGGATATGATAGGGCAGCTGAAAAAGGTTAAGGACTACGTTACTTGGGGAGAAGTTGACAAGGAGCATCTTGTAAAATTGCTCAAGGAGAGGGGAAAGCTTGTGGGTGATAAACCCATAACTGAGGAATGGCTCAAGCAAAACGGGTTCGAAGGCATACAGGACTTCGCGGAAAAGCTTCTGGAAGGAAAGATAAAACTTAAGGATTATCCTGACATTAAACCAGTTTTTAGGATGAATCCCCCCCGGAAAGGTTATGGAAAGACCAAGGAACCTTTTAAACTGGGAGGAAACCTTGGTTATAGGGGACCGGAAATAAACAAATTGATAGATAGAATGATTGAGGGTGGTAAAATTGGTCAGGCAAAAAACTAAGAAATATAGGGGAACCCTTTATGGAAGGGGCAAGAAGGCCGGTAGAGGAAAGGGAAAGAGAGGAGGCAGTGGCATGGCCGGCCTTGGCAAGCACAGATGGATTTGGATGGTAAAATACGAGCCAGATCATTATGGATCCCATGGATTTGTCAGGCACGCTGTTGAAAAGGAAGTAAAGGCAATCAACGTGGGTGAGTTGGATAGGAATTATGAAAAGTTCATGTCACAAGGCTTAGTGGAGATTAAGGAGGATAAGCTCTATTTTGATCTGAACAAAATGGGTTATGACGTCCTGCTTGGCGGAGGCCAGGTTGGGAGGCCCATGGTTGTTAAGGTTGCCAAGGCTACGGAGAGGGCCATTGAGAAGATTAAAAATGCAGGCGGAGAGGTAGAAACAGATGGAGATAAAGAGGAATAGGGCAACCGCTATTCCGGTATTGGTCATATTCCTCTTTAACGTTTACCTTTTCTATAGGGCGTTTCATTACGATAGGGTATATACTACAGTATTGTCCCTCTCAGTTGCCCCGCTATACTATCTCACTTATCTATTAATAAGCTACAATGGGCCAGGGTCGAAATTATATGGCTGGAAGAATCTGGTAAACCATCTACCCGCTGTGAAGAAGCCCGGCAGGCATGTGAGGTTTAAGGAGAAGTTCCTATGGACCTCAATTATACTTATAATATATTTTGTACTTTCAAACATATATATTTATGGATTGGATAGGTCCCAGATTATAGATGTGTTCGCATCATTCAGAAGTATATTCGCTGGACAGGCCGGATCCATAATGGATCTGGGAATTGGTCCCATAGTAACTGCATCCATTATAATGCAGCTGTTCGTAGGGGCCAAGATAATAAATATTGATCTTACAAAATCTGAGGATAAAGCTCTCTATCAGGGGGCCCAGAAGCTTCTGGTTATATTAATGATATTTGTTGAAGCTATACCTCAGGTATTTGGATATTTGCCACCTGACCCTTCATTTATATCAGCCATGAATGGCTTCATGCCCGGATATGGATTGATGCTGGCGAGGATGTTTATCATATTCCAGCTGTTCATGGGCTCATACCTAGTATTCCTCATGGATGAAGTCGTATCAAAATGGGGTATAGGTTCTGGTATTTCTTTGTTCATAGCAGCAGGAGTATCTCAAGCACTAATTACAGGCACACTGAACTGGGTGCCTACCAATACCAATCAGCCCCTATCATTGACCAACCCACCAGTTGGTACAATACCCAAGACATTCTATTTACTTACACAGTCAAACGCTCAGGAGCTATTCTCAGTGAGCCTTGAGAGGATACTATTTGCCCAACCCAATCCGGTCATTGCACTAGTTGGAACCATATTCGTATTTTACTTAGTGGTCTGGGTACAATCCGTGAAGGTGGAGCTACCTTTAGCACATGAGAGGGCAAGGGGAGCGAGGGGAAGGTATCCCATTCAGCTGATGTATGCTTCCAACATACCTGTTATATTGGCTTCGGCGGTCCTGGCGAACTTGGCCATGTGGTCATTGCTTTTCTGGACCAATCCCACATTGCAGAAGGTGCCTATATTAGGCCATAACTGGTACCTGGGAGCTTATCCCTCCCAGAGCTTGGCCCAGCAGTTGAATATCCAACCCACCACCCCCATAGGAGGTCTTGCATGGTATCTCAGTAATCCGAACGGTATTGCCAACTGGCTCTTCCCCCTGCTTGATCCTCAGGCGTATACTATTGAGCTATTCCATCATCCACCATGGGCTATGGGAGTGCATGTGCTGGCCTATGTGGCCTTTATGGTGGGTGCATCAGTATTATTTGCTAAATTCTGGATAGAGACCACAGGAATGAATTCGGAAGGGGTAGCGAAGCAGATACAGAGCTCAGGTATGCAAATTCCCGGCTTCAGGAGGGATCCAAGAGTCCTGAAGAAGGTTCTTGACAAGTACATTCCAGCCATAACAGTATTCAGCGGGGCAGCTGTAGGTGCTTTGGCTGCTATGGCCGACCTGATCGGGACAGTGGGTAATGCCTCTGGAACGGGAGTATTGCTAACTGTGGGAATTATTATACAGTTCTACCAGGCCATGGGTAAAGAGCAACTATCAGAAATGTATCCCTTCATGAGGGATCTGTTTGGAGGTATGTAAATGAGAGTAATCATTGGAGGAATACCCGGGGTTGGAAAGACTACTGTTCTCAACGAGTTAACAAGAGCTGGTTTTAGAGTTGAGAATTACGGGGATGTAATGCTAAAGATAGCCACTGAAAAGGGCTACGCGAAGTCAAGGGATGAAATGAGGAAACTTCCAATAGATATTCAAACCGAAATACAGACAGATGCAGCCATGTACTTTTCCCAATTGAAAGATGTTATAATAGATACACACTTCTCCATAAAGACTCCCTCAGGATATCTTCCAGGCCTCCCTCCCCATGTTCTAAAGGCAATAAATCCTGAACTTCTTGTCTCCATTGAGGCGGACCCGCTCGAAATTTTTGAGAGAAGGAAAAAGGACGTGCAAAGGCACAGGGACGAGGAATCTCAGTCGGAGATAAGGATGCATCTTGAAGTTAATAGGATGTTCGGAATTGCATATGCATCATCCATGGGAATACCCTTCATGGTCGTGAGCAATGAGAACAATAAGTCAGCGGAAGCTGCGAATAAGATAATGGAGGTTCTGAAGAGGAAATGAGCCAGAATACAATGACAAAAGAGCAGCAAGAAGCAATGCGAAAATCAGTTAGAACTCAGATGACTTACTTGTTTATAATGATACTTCTGCTTTTTGTTTATACAACTCCAATTATAAGATATTATTTCTCTCTACCCATGTATTATATACTTCAGCCAGTAATAGGATTCAATTATCAGAATCCAATTATAACAATATTTCTTGCAGCTCTGATAACGGCCCTGATCAACTCAGGGGCAAGGCATTTCTTCATGGATTACTTCAAGATGGCGGAGATTCAACACAGAAACAGGAAATTTTCACAGCAGATGAGAGAGGCCATTAGGAGAAATGACAAGAAAGAAATTGAGAGAATAAGGGGAGAACAGATGAAGTATCTCCCTGAAACCATGGATATGACACAGCAGCAGATGAAACCTACCTACATTACTCTTCTGATCTCAGTTCTAATATTCGCCTGGCTCATTAACTTTATGTTTGTGGCACACCAGCAGGGCACATCCACAGTTAAATCTCCTTTCGGAGTAGGTGACCTTATGAAAGCTTATTACGGTTTTTACTTGTGGATATTGCTTTACATGATTTTCAGCTTTGTACTTTCCTATCCAATACAGTACACGTTCCGCCTGCTATACTTGAAGAGAAGTGTTAGTTCATGAGGATTACTATCTCCGGCCCCCCGGGCAGTGGCAAGACTACTATCGCTAACAGTCTCGCGAGGGAATATAATCTGGAAGTTATTACCGGAGGACTCATATTCAGGGCTTATGCGAAATCCCTAGGTATAAGCCTTGAAGAGCTTGGGAGAATGGCAGAGAATGATCCAAAAATTGATATGGAGCTTGATAAATATCTCCTGGAGGAAATGAAGAGGAAAGACAACATAATAGTAGAATCTAGGCTAGCAGGATGGCTCGCTTACAGGAATGGCATACCAGCGATCAAGATATTCATTACTGCGGATGAGGAAGTACGCGTTCAGAGGATAATAGGATCCATGAGAAGCAGGGAGGGCGAATCCTCTTCTGATGTTTTAAAGGCCATGAGGACAAGAGAAAAATCTGAGCTTGAAAGATATAGGAAGTACTATGGAGCAGATTACAATGATCTATCAATATATGATCTTATTATAGACTCCACCGACTTGAGCACAGAACAGGTTTTGAAGGTGATTAAGGATGTCCTGGATATTCGGCAAAAGACCGTCTGAACGTTCCATAGAGGAGAGACTTGATTTTGGGTTTATTGTTATCGATAAACCCAGAGGCCCTACTAGCCATCAGGTGTCTTCTTGGGTAAAGGAAATAGTTAAAGCCAAAAAGGCGGGGCATGTGGGTACGCTGGATCCAAATGTTACAGGTGTCCTACCGGTTGGATTAGAGAAGGCTACCAGATTGGCCGACTATTTACACGAGGAAGGGAAGGAGTACGTAGGAATTATGATACTCCATAAGGACGTGCCGGAAGACAGTATCAGAGAGGTTTTCAGGGAATTCACTGGTGAAATATACCAGTTCCCGCCTGTGAGGTCTGCCGTTGCAAGGACCCTAAGGAAGAGGAAAGTTTACCAACTAAAGCTATTGGAAAAGAAGGGGAGACTGGTTTTGTTCAGGGCAAGTGTGGAATCGGGTGTATACATCAGGACACTCTGCAGGGATATTGGCGATGCACTCCTTGTAGGAGCAAATATGCTTGAGTTGAGAAGAATAAGAAGCGGTCCTGTTGGAGAAGATAAAATGGTAACTCTACAGAAACTAAAGGATGCCTATGAATTATACAAGCAAGGTAATCCTGAGCTCCTGAATAAAATAATTCTTGATCCAGAAGAAATCACAAATGATTTTCCATTTGTCAGAATAAAGGATAGTGCAGTGGATGCCATGGCGCACGGATCTAAAATTTACAGATCAGGTATACTGGAAGATTATGGGGAAGGAGATATTGTAAGAATAATATCAACTAAAGATGAACTGCTAGCCATGGGAAAGAGGGAAGGAAACGATATAAAGCCCGAAACGGTTTTCATAGACAGGGGTATATACCCTAAGGCCTGGAAAAACAGATAAAAAGAATAATCAGTTTTTTATTGCCTTTTTAATGTACTCGCTCCTCCTTTACCTGGCAATCTCATTACTCATTGGTTATTTGGCCACTGTTATTGCAAGGGTGACCGGTACTGTCTACATTCCTTATTTGGTTATATTGGGATTAATATTTGGCCCGGTTTTGGGAATATTTCAAAGGCAGGAAATCGAATATCTTTTCTTCAACTACGTAGGGCCCATAGGGGCAATGTTCATAATACTGGCGGAGTCATCCAAATTGTCCAGAATAACACTCAGAAGGGTTTGGAAACCAACTTTCACACTAATAACCTTCGTTCTTTTTGTAACTGGAATAGGAGTAGCAATAATTACGATATATGCTTTTAAGCTTCCTTTGTGGGCAGGATTTGGGTTGGGAGCCATACTTTCTTCCACGGACCCAGCATCCATAATACCATCATTAAAGAAGGCAAGGATAAAGGAAATTCCCTCGACACTATTAATTACCGAAGCAGTTTTTAACGATCCTTTTTCGTACATGATGTTGATAATTGTCATTGCATTGTTGCTCCCTCAATACTTGCCTTACTTGGAATCAAGCGAATTCACCATATCAAATCCCATTTTTTACATAATTCTGTCACAATTTGTTTCCCCAGTTCTAATCTCCCTGGGCATGTTCTTTATTGCATATGAGCTCAGGCAGCTCTTCCCAACGGATTTCAAAAGTTACTACACAGAAATTCTAATTCTCTTTGGGATCAGCAGCTATACTATAACCATATTCTTTGGGGGTTCAGGGTATATGGCAGTGGCAATCTTTGGAATATTGGCTGGGAACTATATGCCGAAGGATAGGGAAAAGCAGGAATATCAGGAGTTCATGGATAAACTTGCATCCTTCGTAGTAATATTTGTCTTCGTATTTTTGGGGGCGACGGCTTCGTTGGTTTATCTTAGGAGTTTCCTGCTCCAGGGAATAATTATAGGTTTAGCACTTATATTCATAATAAGGCCCCTGACAACAATTCTGGCAGTAAGCATTGACAGAAATATAACATTTCAAGATGCACTACTGATTGGTCTGGAAGGAACCAGGGGTGTTTTCCCCGCAATATTGAGTACGACCTTCTTATACCTCGGTTTCGTTTCAAAAAATCTAACATTGATTCAGTATGGGGAAGTGGTACAGGCACTGGTCACCATAATAATATTCCTATCACTCACGGTGCAGCCCCTTATGCTTAAGAGAATCGCCAGAATAACACAAAAATTTTGAAAAAAGAAATTATGGCTGTTCATGGAATTCGGTATAGTATCGTTGGGAAGCCACGCCATTAATAGGGTGATGCCTGCCATTTTGAGTTCTGATAATAAAATTACAGCCATTTACTCTACGGACAGGCAGAAAGGGACAAAATATGCTAAGGAAGTGGGAGCTGAATTTTTTGACGATCTTGAGAAAATGATGCACAAAGATTTCCAGGCCGCCTATATTTCATCCCCTAACTATCTCCACTATAAATTCACCAAATTGGCCTTAACTCATGACAAGCATGTGCTTCTGGAAAAGCCCATGACATTGAGCGTAAGGGAATCCAAGGAACTTCATGATATTGCGCAGCAAAAAGGTCTTAGGCTGTCCATAGGGTTCCATCTTAGATTCCATCCATCTTTGGATTATGTAAGGGAAGCTATTTCAAAAGGAGAATTGGGGGAAATAAGATTAGTGAGCGGGCAGTGGTCTCACTTCTCATCTAGGAACTTTAACGATTCATGGTGGGGTGTAGATTACATGGTGGGAGGAGGCTCCATTGTGGGAACTGGAGTACATGTCATGGACGCAATATATAACATTTTCAGAGAGGAACCAAAGGGGTTAATTGCAACAAGTTATCCCAAGGGAAGGACCATTGATGACCACTTCAATATCATTTTCGATTACGGTGAATCAAGGACAGCTATAGCGATCAGCAGCAGAAAAATTCCAGACGGAAACAACGATCTCGTGATTCAGGGAGAAAGAGGATATATCAGAGTTAAGAATTTCTTCTCCACTAGCGTGGATTCAAAGATCGAGACAAATGGTATTATTAGAGAGGTCCCCAAGGTAGATATGTATAGGGAAGAGATAAAGGACTTTGTCGGCAAGGGGCTAAAAATAGCAAACTCTTACGATGGAGTTATCTCAACAGCCATGCATCTAGGGGCACAGTTCTCTGCAAAAGAGGGAAGATATATCACTTTGAAAGAGATTCTGGGCACATAGACTTCCTGAAGCAACCAGCACATTTCCCCTGATTGCTGTGGTTACGATGCGCTACCCCTGTTTCCACCATCTGATCCATTTCCCGAAGCAATTTCTCGAGCAGGAATTTTAAATGTTCAGTTATCTCAATTTTATATATGCCATTGGGATAATTTAAAATTCCATACTTCACCTCATATGTGTAATTTTCCTCTATTAATACTGCGTAAGCCACCAGCTGCATCAAATGAGAAAAGGGTACTGAGCTTGGTTTTTTACTACTCTTAATCTCCACTGGTACCAGTTGGTCCTCTTCTTTCAATATTAAATCCGGGACACCCCTTAGCCTCCATCTTTCGCTTATGAGAACAGGATTCTCGCCATTTTCCATATAATATACCTTTTCCGGATCAATCTCGTTTATTGTCATGATTTCAGAAGTTGTTAATATCTTATAGAAGCTGTAAGTATCTGAAAGAATTATAATGTTTGAAAGAATGATAGCGAATAAAGCAAAATCATTTCTAAAGGAATAGTAGAAATAGAGGATGAGTATCAAAATCAGACTTGCAATACTGAAATAGAGAATTAAATCCTCAAGTCTTCTGGATTCTCTGAGTTTCCTTACCACAGATGTCAGCAGATAAATTGCTGTTCCGAAAAGCAGGGATAAGAGGGAAGCAATCAAAATTATAAGAACTAGTATATCTGACCTTGTAAATAACAAGGGAATTGTTGTGATAACCAGTACAAAAGCAGCAATATAGAGAGATATGAAAAGTCTATTATGAACTCTCAACAATTTTTTATTATTAATTGCCCTTTTTATTTTCTTGAAAAAACTATTTTGATATTCAATCCCCTGAGATACTTCCACCTTATTTCCTTTCAGCGCTAAATATAAATTCAATGGACAGTAAGCAAATTTCTCTACATCGCCGGCCGACCAGTATCTTTTATCATTATAAGTTTTCAAGTTCTTCCAGAATATCCAATGCAACTATCTCCATAAGTTTTTCCAATGTCTTGGCTGAATACTCTCTAAGCCCGCCGAGTTCACTCTTTACTTTAGCGTAATATTTCTTGTTGTCCTTATAAACATCAAAATGAACAAGGAGCTCCTCCATATGCCTGCAATTGTATTACATATATAATTTTTCAGTAGGATCAATCAGCAAGTCCGTACAAATCGAAGACCATAAATATGTTGGAATGATTAACCTCGCATGCCATTCAAAGAAGCTATGGATAGAATATTCAATAAGAAGATATGCATGAAATGCGGAGCATCTAATCCCATAAGGGCAGAAAAGTGCAGAAAATGTGGAAGCAAGCAATTGAGATTGAAGGTCAAGGAGAGGAAGAGCGGTCAATAAATTTTAAATTTATAATTCTTGAAATTAGGGTTTCAAGAAATTTTATTTCCATTTCTAAGCACATGGTTGGGCCATTCCCGCTCAGATCAAATTCAGGAAGTTTTGGTACAGTGACCTTTATTTTGTCTACGTCATTCACAGGATTAAAAATGCAGGGTATCAATTGAGATCTGGCAGAGTGGCAAAGGTCGCTTCCCAATGCTTCGGAAGTTTCAATAGTGGGCGCTCTTACATTGCCGCTTAGGATTTCTATGCATATATCATAGGCATTGCCGTTTACTGTAATTTTAAAGCCCTTTATGCTGATCCCATCTAGGATTTTCAGTAACTTATTTGCAGTATCATCATTTCCGCTGCTGGATAAGTTTATAATTCGAACCATTTTAATTGCTCCAAAACATACTTTCTTGTGGCCTTTAAATCCTCTTTGTACATGATTTTTCCATTATCAATTATCTTTTCAAGTACATTTTCCATGATTTCTCTATCCTTGGGACAATATTCACTTTTCTCCGTACTCACTTTGAATAGGTGGCACTTAGGGCATCTAAATACATTTTTCCTTCCAGAGAACTTTCCCCTCTTGGTAATGGGCCTACCATCCATTTCAACTATATCCATGGCAAAATCGATGGAGGGAGCACTAGAAATCGAGGTTCCAATTCCGAATCCGGTTGCACCCGCTTCCTTCAATGTTTCAATGTCTTCCTCTTTTATACCTCCGCTCACTATTATATTCACATGGCTGAACCCATTCCTGTCAAGTTCCCAGCGAACCTCCCTTATGATATCTGCAAAATTACCCCTTCTGGATGATGGGGTATCCAGCCTTACTGCTGAAAGATTCTTTATTACTTTCGCTGCTCTTACTGCTGCCTCTTTTTCATCACAGAAAGTATCTACCAGTGCGATTCTAGGCGCATCACTCTCAATTACTTCATCATACATTCTCCATCCATTTTCCTCGCCCATGATTATTAGAAGGGAATGGGGCATGGTACCCTCGGGGTTAATTCCTACCCTCTCGGCCCCAATAATGCTTGATACTTTATCGCATCCCCCCAGGTATGCGTTTCTATCTATGAATGGCGCAAGACTAGGGTGCATTCTTCTAACGCCAAATGATGAGAGTGGCAAATCCCCTATTCTCTTCTTAAACCTTGCAGCCTTAGTAGCTATACCGGAAGCCTGGGATATGGAACCAAGCAATGGTGTCTCAAAAAGCCCAAATTCAAGATATTTTCCAGATATGCTCACTGCAGGGATGGGGATTCCATTAATATCCCTCGGTGGAAAGATTGTCCCCTCCTTTAGTGCATATGCATCTACCTGCCTGCCCTCAAGAATTGCTGTGAAATCATCCAAGCCTGATAGCACAAGCCATGGTAATTCTCTGCTCGAAAGGGTAACGTCCATTACAACATGGGGATTCTTTCCTGCCTTGTTTAGGATCTCTCTAACTCTCATGAAATATATATCGGTAGTCCTAAGGTTGATTATATCTTGGAAGGATGCTATGTTTTTCATGATGGTAAATCAGGAATAACATTAATTACCTTTCTAATTCACCACCATGCGAAGGATTCATTCCCCTTGTCCTCTATCTTAATTCCCAATTTCGATAAATCTGACCTTATTTTGTCTGAGGTTCCATAGTCACCATTTGCCCTGGCTCTCTTCCTGATTTCAAGCACCGTATTCAATAGACCTTCGGGCAAAGGAGCCTTTCTAACTATTCCAAATATTGAATCTATATCATCAAGTATAGCCCTGATTTCACCGTTCTTGCCATCGGTTTTGCCCAGTTCATTTGTAGCCCATCTTATGAAGGCATTTATATTCGCCAAAGATTCGGGGGTGTTCATATTTTTATCTAGGGGCTCAGTGATCTCGTTGATGAAAGTTTCATAATTTTCCTTCCTCTGTGTTTCCACATCTGCGACTTTTCTATAAATCCAGGTTAACCTTTCAGCAATAATTTGTGAATTGTTCAATCCATCCATGCTGAAGTTAGATGTATCTCTATAGTTCATTCCAATGAACAAAAGCCTGATGGATTCTGGCCAGTAGTCCTTCAAAATTTCCTCAACCGTAATGAAGTTCCCAAGGCTTTTGCTCATTTTAACATTTTCCACAGAAAGATGGCCCGTATGCACCCAATAATCTACCAGCGGCGGTTTGCCAGATATTGCCTCCATTTGAGCGATCTCCGCCTCATGATGGGGGAATATGAGATCAATTCCGCCACCGTGCAGGTCATAATGATAACCGAAGAACCTCTCTGTGATAGCGGTATCTTCTATATGCCAGCCAGGCCTTCCCTCCCCCCAGGGGGAATCCCAATAGGGTTCGTTGGGCTTCCTTTTCTTCCATAAGGCAAAATCGAGAGGACTCTTTTTGTTTTCATTTGTTTCAACCCTTGCACCGGCCTTTAATTGGGAAATGTCCTGATGTGATAATTTTCCGTAATCAGCAAATTTTTCTACACTATAATAAACCCCATCTGAGGTCTCATAAGCATAGCCTCTGTCCATAAGGCGGGATATCTGACTTATTATTTCATTTATGAAATCAGTAGCAAATGCATAATAGTTCACGCTCTCATTCCGCAATGCCTTCATTATTTTGAAAAATTCAGCTGAATACCTTCTGGAAATTTCATCGTAGGGTACATTCTCAGAATTAGCCTTTTTAATGATTTTGTCATCTATATCGGTAATGTTCATTAAATAGAAGGGGTGTAGGCCCTTATATCTAAGATACCTTATGAATATGTCAAAAAAGATATAGGTTCTGGCATGGCCAAGGTGAGGCTTATCATATACAGTAGGGCCGCATACAAAGACGTTGAACCTTTTGCCATTTGCGGTCTTTAATTCCTTAAGGCTATTGCTGAGGGTATCAAATATTTCCATCTATGATGCATATGAACAGCATTAAAATTTTTTATCGTAGACACAATACTAATAAATGGATTTTGGAAATATGACAACAGAATTAAGGTCAAAAAGTAACCTGCTGGATGGTAAAAGGGTTGTGTTAGGCGTCACAGGCTCCATTGCGGCAGTAGAAGATGTTAAGCTTATACACGAATTAAAGAGGCACGGTGCAACAGTATTTCCAGTAATGAACCAATCTGCAATGAAGATTATTCATCCGTATTCACTCCAATATGCGAGCGGAAACGAAGTTGTTACTGAACTTACTGGAAGGATAGAACATGTAACCCTAGTTAACAATTCGGATCTGATTCTGGTAGCCCCCGCAACTGCAAATACAATTTCAAAGGCAGCCATGGGAATTGATGATACACCAGTTACATCAGTTCTTTCCAATGCAATAGGAAGGAAGCCCATATTGATAGTTCCCGCAATGCATCAGGGCATGTTAGAAAATCCAATCCTGAAGGAAAACATACAGAAATTGAGAAAATATGGAATTGTCTTTCTAGACCCAATATTGGAGGAAAATAAAGCTAAAATGGCCGACATCGAATACATAACCGCAAGTGCCATAAGAATGCTCAATCCCATATGTTCTGGCAAGAAGGTGGCTGTAGTAGGAGGTTCAAGTGCAGAGCCCATAGATGATGTTAGAGTTATAACAAACTTGTCAACGGGGGAAACCACCGTAAGCTTAATGAAAGCATTCTATTATTTAGGTGCTGATCTCCATAATTATCTGGGAATAATGAGAACACAGGTTCCAAGCTATTTGACATATGAAAGTTTTAAGACTGTTGAAGATTTGATATCATTGATACCAAAAATAAGAGAGAGCGATATGGTTATTGTCCCAGCAGCGCTGTCTGATTTTACCTTGAAAAAGAGGTCAGGAAAGATTCCTTCAGAGAAGGAGTTGAATCTGAATCTGATACCTGCTAAGAAATTTTTGAGGGAATTGAGGAAACAGTATAGTGGGTTCTTAATAGGATTTAAGGCAGAGTACGGAGTTACTGAAAAGGAGCTCATTAGCAGGGCAAAGAAAAGGCTTGAGGAGTATAATTTGGATTATGTTATAGCTAATAGACTGGAAGAAGTAAAACACGGAAATACAATAGTTTATCTTGTAGGTAAAAATATTGTTGAAAAATTTAAAGGTGATAAAGATGACGTCTCAATCTCAATCGTCAGAAAGTTATGTGAAAGCCTTTTCACCAGGTAGTGCAACGCTATTTTTTATACCCAATAGATACAGTGATGCATTGAAGAAGGGGTCGCAAGGTGTAGCTATATGCATTGAGTCAGGAATGAATACAAGGATCGAGCCATCAGATGAATTAGAAGTAAGATTCAATGGAATCCCTCTGGATAAATCCATACAGGAGGAGGTGGCAAAAAGGCTAAGATTCAAAGGCAAGATTTATTCAACCTCCGAATTGCCTCCATCATCTGGATTCGGGCTAAGTGCAGCCGCAGCATTGACAACAATAGCTGCCATAAAGGGAAATTATACAAGAATAGGGGAGATATACAAAATGGCACACCAAATTGAAATAAAGAGGGGGACAGGGCTAGGGGATGTGCAATCTCAGATAAGTGGCGGGCTTCACATCAGGATTAAAGGAGGCAGCTTTCCTTATTCAGTGACTGAGAGAATATTAGTAAAGGATACCGACCTTCTTGTTTTACCGTTTAAGAAGAAGGTGCCTACAGGGGAAATAATAAGTTCTGAATCTATTGTAAGGAAAATAATCAAAAACGGCAAGGCGTCACTGAAGGAGTTCATAAAGAGACCAACGTTGGAAAATGGACTCAGAATAGGAAGAAAATTCGCTATAGATTCGGACCTTGTCTCTCCAAACTCTCTAACTATACTGGAGGATTTAGGGGGAATTCCGTCGAGCGTATCTCTAATAGGAGACAGCATAATTTCGATATACAATGACGAGGCCTATGAAATATTGAGGAAGTATGGAAACCCTATTATTACAAAAATATCCAGAACAGGTCTAACCATTTATTAGAACTACGGACCCCTGGGCACTATAAATCTGTTGCCCATTATTTCGTATTGTATCCCATATATTTTAGAAATGGCATCAACGAAATCTTGAGATTTTCCTTCAAATATTCCAAAAATTTCGCCATTTGCCATGACCATTATTTTGCTGTACAGATTGTATGCTGCATTTAGATCATGGACAACTGAAATCACAGTCTTATCCAGATTGGTAATTATCTTATTTATTTCTAGTGCGGCCTTGGGATCCAGATGCGAGGTGGGTTCATCCAGCATTATTATTTTTGGATTCTGAGCTAATGCTCTGGCTATAAGCACCTTTTGAAGTTCTCCGCCTGAGAGTGTATTAACATACCTAGCCTTCAGACTAAGGATTCCGACATCATCAAGGTATCGGTCTATTTCCTCAGCGTTCCACCAGTTTCTAATGTCTACATATTTGCCCATCTTCACAAATTCTTCAACCGTGAAGGTGTAGGGGGTGTAAAATATCTGCGGGACATACGAAACAAGCTTTGCAATATCCTGCCTTTTATATTTTCGAATCTCCATTCCATCCAGGATTATTTCTCCCATATATGGCAGCATACCTCCTAGGGCCCTGAGAAGGGTGGTTTTACCAGATCCATTGGGACCTACTATGGCAATTTTTTCTTTATCCTGGAAAGTGAAGTTTATTTTCTTTAATATCTGTCTGCTTCCGATTTTTACAGAGAGGTTAATTGCTTCGATCAATGAATCTCCTCCTAATGAGAAGGTATATGAGCAAAGGCGCACCTATGAAGGAAGTTATTATTCCTACAGGTATCTCACCACCGGGATTTGACCTTGCAATGGTATCGCTTGCAAGGAGCAGATTTGCCCCGATCAGTATGGAAGCGGGTAATAGAAATCGATGGCTCTCTCCAACTATCTTTCTAGCAATATGTGGTGATACAAGACCTATAAAACCTATAATTCCAACCATGGAGACGGCGAAGGAAGTAACTATGGAAGAAGATAGCAGTGTGAATACCTTGACCCTTTTGGTATTTACACCCATTGACTTGGCTTGCTCATCACCCATGAGCATGAGATCAAATTCTGGGATGAAGTAGAAGATTATAGGAAATAATATAAGGGAGGCTATTGTAAGGTAGAAGACGTCATTCCAGTTTGCCCCATACAATCCTCCCAGAAGCCAAAAGAGGACGCCTCTCAAATTGACTTCCCTCAGATAGATAAGATAAGATGCTATGGCCGAAAAGAAAAATGAAACAGCAATCCCCGCAAGTATCATTATTTCTGGGCTGAATTCACCATCTACCCTTGATATCACGAAGGTGATGAACACAGCTAGCATAGCAAATGCGAAAGCCAAAGGTTCAACCACAAAAGGGGATATGAGAAAACCTATTGCTGCACCCAGAGCCGCACCACTGGCTATCCCTGTAAGGTAAGGGTCGCCAAGTGGATTCCTAAAAATTGTTTGGGTGGTCAATCCCGAGATTGCTAAAACCGCACCTATTAGTACAGCCAGCAGTACTCTGGGCATTCTTATGTAGAAAATTATGAGCATATATATTCTGTTATACGGGTCTCCTGTGAAGTATTGGAAGATGGTTATTACCACATCATAAAATGGAATTCTAACAGGGCCTATGCTGATAGATGTTAAAATGTTCAATATTAAGAGAATTAAGAGAGAAAATAAAATTAGGATTTTAGGTCTCATTGAATACCTGTGGATACAGGAATTGGGCTACCATTTTAACTGCGTAGATTGTTAAAGGTCCCGGTTCATTCATCCAGTTAGATTCGGTCTGGTTGAAAATGTATACTCTGTTATTTTCAACTGCAGAAATGTTGCTCCACAGAGGATTGCTCTTGAAATATGAGATGTTGGATATTCCGGTGCCGTTGTCTACAAGCAGTACCTGGGGATTGTCCTGAAGAATAGTTTCATTATTTATTATTGGCCATGGACCAGTTAAGTTAGCGGCGACATTTATTCCTCCGGCAGTGGTAATTATATCGTTGATAAATGTATCATTTCCAGCAGTATAAATTGGATCTGGCCAGAGCATGTAAAGTACCCTTAGTTTTGGCAATCCGGCAATCTTTGAAGTTATGTTTCCGATATAGTTCTTCATGTAGTTGACTTCATTGACTGCACCCGACTTATGGCCAGTTATATTGCCTAGGAGATACATATCTCTGTAAATGCCACTTATGTTGTTAGGTTCAAGTACTAGGACTGGTATCCCGAGGCTTTCCAGCTGGTTTATAATCTGTGAACTCTGAATGGTCGTTGCTAGAACCAGATTCGGATTGTAGCTTACAACTTCCTCAACCGAAGCCGTACCATTGTCCATCTCAACCTTTGGCAAATTCTTAGCTTGAGCTGGCCACCAATCATAGGATGTATCTGCAACCAGCAAATTACCTGCACCTATGGCGTACATCATCTGCGTGTTGGATGGATCCATGGAGACTACTCTTTTAATAGGGAGGTAAATGGTAACATTTCTGCCCAAATCGTCCGTTACCACTATCTTCTGTGGAGCCTGAGCGGTATGATTGCTAAGCTGGCCCGCATAGTATCCTATGGAAAGAAATACTAGGGCCACTACCAAAATAGCTAGGATATTCCACCATTTGGTCATGTGCACAAATAAACTTTATTTATTTAAAATTTATTTTACTTTAAGGTAACAATATTAATACAGGCAATCAATCTGAAGAATATGCAAGTCCATATAATATTCAAGGGTATTGTTCAGGGCGTTGGATTCAGGGAAAGGACCAGAAGAATGGCACGCTCACTAAACGTTTTCGGATGGATTAGGAATAATGCTGATGGAACTGTGGAAGCCATATTTAAGGGAAGCCCAGAGGCAGTCGAAAAACTCATCCAGTACTGCGAAAATGGAATTCCTGATGCCATTGTGACAGAAAAGATCATGGAATATCAGGAAGAAGGAAATTTTGAAGATTTTAAAATACTGAAATAAAATTTAAAGAAATTAAATTTTGAGTGTTGGTTGGCCAGGTTCCCAATCTACTGGGCACAGACCACCAGATTGGAGTGCTGCAAGAACCCTCTTGGTTTCCTCTGTGCTTCTTCCAACGTTATCATCCGTTACTACCATGTACCTAACTATTCCTTTCGGATCTATTATGAACAGACCCCTGAACGCATTTCCAGTTTTTTCATTGTAAACCTGATAAGCTTTGGATATTTGGCCGGTTCTGTCCTCAACCATAGGATATTTGGCCTTGGAAACTCTTGAATCGTGCTCTATCCATGCCTTATGTGTATACACAGTATCTGTACTCACGGCAATTACTTCTGCTCCCATCTTCTGGAATTCATGGTATTTCTCTGCAAATCCTTCTACTTCCGTAGGGCAAACAAATGTAAAATCGGCTGGGTAGAAGAAGAGTATTACCCATTTCCCGCTTTTATATACTTCAGATAGCTTTAAAGGCTTCTTGGCAATTTCTCCGTTCACAACATAGTTTGCCTCAAAATCTGGTGCTAACTTTCCTATCATTTAACCACCCTTAAATTTATCCCTTTATCAGGAAGCTCATAATAAATGTTACCGAGAACTCAGTAATAGCTCTCGTACTTAATACTGTAGGGTTCAATTGTAATTCCATTCCCATCTTTTACCTCTCCAATTTCAATAAAATCATTGAATTCATGCAACAATTTTCTGGATTCTTCCTTTTCCAGAATCATCATAAATCCTATTCCCATATTGAAAGTCTGGAAGGCTTCCTGATAGTCAATATTTCCAACCCTAATGATTTCATGGAATATTGTGGGAATTTCGTAATTTATATGGAACTTATAGAGCATCTTCTTCAGTCTCAGAATATTTCTGAACCCACCTCCTGTAATATGTGCCATACCCTTTATTTTATACTTTTCATTTATTTCCAAGATTAAATCGCGGTAAATTCTTGTACCCCTTAGTAGTAGTTTCCAGAGTTCTTCTCCATTGAAAATTTCATGATCTAATCCCGGATTATCCTCTAGGATTTTCCTGATTAAAGAATAACCATTTGAGTGGAAACCACTGCTTTCAATGCCAATTATTACATCCCCTTCACTCACTCTGGAGCCATCAACCAATTTTTCCTTCTCAACTATCCCAAGTACTGTGCCCGCAATATCAATACCATTAACAATATCTGGCACCGAGGCAGTCTCTCCCCCTATTATGGATATTTTAGCCTGGGCTAATGCTTGATCCAAGGACTCACCCAGATCACTAGCCAAATCCAGATCGAATATGGAGGATGAGATGTAGTCCACCATGGCTATGGGCTCTATATTCATGGCTAGAAGATCATTAACATTCATGCCAACTAGGTCAAAACCCAGCTCTTTAAAATACCTGTATTTTAGTGCCAGAAGGGTCTTGGTGCCGATTCCGTCAGTATGCAATGCAAGGTAGTAGTTTCCCAATTCAATTAATCCAGCATAATGCCCTATGCCTATTGGTATCTTCCAATTTCCATGGAGATTTAGTTTTGAAATCAACGTATTCCTGAATTTCCCTATAGCATCAAAGTCCACGCCTGCATCCTTGTACCTTACCATTCAGATCTATATGCCTACCGGTTAAATAAATTAATCATAATAGAATTGGGATGTGTGCAATATATCGCCCTTATTACCGGAGACCAAACTTCTTTGGGAGTATCAGAGCTGAAATCTTTGGTAGCGTTATCGGAAGGGCAGATAGATAAAATTGAAAATAGAGTTGTATTTTTCAGAGCCAAATCCATAGAAGAAATAGTAAGAAGAGTCACTTTTACCAAGTACATTGCAAAGTTATTCCCAAATCCTAGCAGGGAAAAAAGATACAAAATAATCGAGAAGATATTGGATGATTCAGAATCTAGAATTAAGGAGGTAGCAAAGCATATTCCGGGCAAAGTAGATCTAGAAAATCCGGAGGATATCTATCTGCTGTTGACCAATTCCGATGGCTTCGTCATGGGTGAGCTAATATACGAAAGGGACGTGTCTGAAATAGTCAGATCATTCAAGAGGAGACCCTTCAATCATCCATCTAGCATAAATCCTTTATTAGCAAGGGCCATGATAAATATCTCTGGCGTAAAAACGGGCGGAACAATAATAGATCCGTTTGCCGGTACAGGAACATTCTTATCCGAGGCACAAAGGATGGGAATAAAGGCCATTGGAATAGATCTGAGTGTTAAAATGGTAAACGGGGTTATTGAAAATATGAAATACTACGGTTTTAACGATTACACTGTGAGGCCCGGTGACTTCTCACAGATTGGTGAATACAACTTTGATGCCATTGTCACCGATCCTCCCTATGGAAGGGGTTCGAAGGTCTTTTCAGAAACAAGGACCAGATTATATCAGGATTTATTTAGTATAATAATCAGGGGAAATTACCATTATTCCATGGCTCTCCCTAACAGGGAAATCTATGAATTGGCAAACGAATACCTTTCCCCAATATTAGCAGCTGAAATATTTGTGCACAGGTCACTTACCAGATATATTATCACAGACAACCCTTCCATTGGTCTTGGTTTGGTAAATTTAGTGGATCTGGATGACGATGAATAAGTTAGTATTAATTTAGGAAATTTAAAAAAGGATTTATAAGAATACTATATTAACCCGCATGGGGAGAAAAACATACCTGACCATTATCTTTAGTTCCGAGGGGGAGCGCCCATCGGAGATACTAACAAGGCTAAGATCCCTGGGATTCAAACCCATAACTGGTAGCAGAGATATGGTCTATGAATGGGGAAATCACGCAAATGTAGAGGACGCAATATCCCTGCTTGATAAGGTATATACAACCTTGCAGGGCTACAATGTGCTGTTTAGCGCAGAAACAATTGAAGAATGATTTATCTTATATCTCCTTATATATCCACATCTACCACACCTGACTATTAGAGTTGATCTTTTCAATCTAATCGAACCCCCATTGGGTATTATAGAATACCTGCATTTTCTGCAGACCCAGACCTTAAATTCCTCTGGTCTTCTGACCCTGTACTTTGTTGAATATTTGAAAATCAAATCATATTTTATATGGGAATACTCTGTTAACCCATTCTTATCATCCATAATTGCCAGCTTGAAAAGTTCATTCATTCTATTCTTGATTATTTTTGCCTCTTCTCTTCTCCCCACTTAGGAATTCACCCCTAGGTTGCTCCACTATCTCCCTTTCAACCATTATTTCTTCCCCCCTGAGTATTAGATCGTTGGGGAATATTCCATTAAAACCTTCAAAAGTTGTCCATCCGCATTTATAATGGAGATTCTCATTTTTTATTGGTTCTTCCTCAAGATCAGTGATTATGAAGTCCGCATCGTATCCAGGTGCTATTTTACCCTTAGATATACCTAATGTTTGAGCAGGATTTGTGGAAAGTAATTTCACTGCGTAGTCCAGACTAATGATGCCTCTCTTGGATAACATCAAAATCAATGGAAGCCTTGTTTCAACACCAGGCATTCCAGAGGGGGCACTCTCGAATACTTCCTTTTCTTCAAGCGTGTGCGGTGCATGATCAGAAGAGACCACATGGACGAGACCTTTGGAAAGATAATTCAAAAGATCTTCCTGTATTATCCTCTTGCGAAGGGGCGGGTTAACTTTACCCAGAGGTCCCAATTTCATTTCTCTATTCAAAAGAAGATGATGTGGTGTGACTTCAACCTTGAAGCCAAAGGAATTGGCAACTTCTGCAACTGTTCTGGATGTTGCATGTGCAATGAGCACGTTGTTCAGCCATAGACCCGAAATGCTCTCCACGGCTTCAATTTCGCATTCCAATGGCCTTGAATTATCGTGTGACTTAAGGTCTTTATCGTCTATCTTATATTTGTCCAGGCATAATTGGTTCTCAGCATGGAACACTTTAACTCTCTCATCATTGATTATTTTAGTTACATCTGAAATTATGCCACCTGTGGATTTACCCATGAATATCTTCTGCCCTATGGCACCCTGAATTTCTTTTCCAATGGGAAGCTGATACAATGCGAAATCTGCAAAGCTTCTCCCAGTAATAGCCTTTAATTTCTCATTGAATACTTCCTGAGAATTTATGGGTTTAATATTATTGGGCATATCGGCCACTGTGGAGGTTCCTCCATAAATTGCACTTTTAGACCCAGAGTAAAAATCTTCTTTGCTCTCCTCTCCTGGATCTCTGAAATGCACGTGAATGTCTACTCCTGCTGGTAAAACCAAGCCATCCAGTGCCTTGACCTTCCCATTCCCCTTTTCTATACTGATGCTTTTGATTTTCCCATTTTCCACTTCAACATATCTTTCTTTGAATTCGCCGTCAATGAAAAATTTACCACGGAAATAGTCCGTCAATTTTATCCATTCTCCAATAATTTTCTGAACACAGGTCCGTTGGGTTCCACTTCATAGAATATTTCAGCGGTGAAGGTTTTTATCTCCACATCCTTATCCTTCCAGCATCCCTTCTCCATTCCCGCTTTCCAGCAGACTGCATCCAAAAATTCCCTCGAATCCATTTTCTCCTCAACAGCCACCTGTGGGAGAAGAAGCCCACTGAATGGCCCTGAGCTTGCTATCAATCCGTGAGTACCCACTATTATCTTTTCTGGGAGTTTTGATCTATCTTCAACAATAACCGGAATAGGCTTGGTGAGGAGAGAAACTTCCACAACTATTTCGTCAAGTTCCTTCTTTGTGACAGGTGGGAAACGAGGATCTTCCACGGCTGCAGCTATGGCACTCTTGATTATTGCCTCTCCCAAGGGATATATAGGCTCAGGAAAACCTATGCAACCTCGCAATTCTCCATTTGTCTTGTTAATAGTTGTGAAAACACCTCTCTTCTCAACAAACTTTCCTCCATAGCTATTCTTAACCACTAACTTTATATCAACATATTCTTCAATGGCTTTTCTGGCCAATTTAACAGCTATAGTTCCCTCTTCATCAGTGTATTCGTAAAAATTCATACTCCCCTCCTATCTCCCCAAATTATCTTGTGAAGCTGGGGCAACACTCTTACATTAATTCTTTTATCTAAAACCTTTTCTACCAACCATTTAAGGTTTGTTCCACCCTCAGGTTGGAATATTATCTCCCCTTCAAATGGATATTTTTCTATGATATTAACTGAAAAATCGAAATCTTTTTCATCTGCAATTACAAATTTCAAATAATCCTTGTTACCTAGGAGTTCTATATTGGAGTAGAGGTTATGTTCCACCATTTTCGAAGATGGTGTTTTGATGTCCATAGAAATAATTAGATTATCCTCTGTGGGAACTTCTTCTATGGATATGGAACCACTGGTTTCCAATATAATCTTGAAATCGAGGTCAAGGAGCTTATACATCAAAGGATAAACATCCTTTTGAAGTAATGGCTCTCCTCCTGTGATTGAAACATATTTTACCCCTGATCTAACAGCCTCCTGCACCAGGTCGTCGACTTCCCTCTTAGTTCCTCCGTAGAAAGAGTACTTTGTATCACACCATTCGCACCTGAGATTGCATCCCGTGAGTCTGATAAAAAATGTTGGAATCCCTATAAATGGCCCCTCACCCTCTATGGAAAGGAATGTTTCTGTAATTGTAAGCATTATTACATAATATGTTTCTCTGAAATAATCTTTATGAATTTATTGTAAGTTTTATGCTGATTTGCTACTCTTTTCTTCAATAATTATTTCGCAGTCGAACTTCCCAGGTTTAACGGTATCCTTTTTAACAACTCTGTAAGATGGAAAGAGTTTGTTTAATATGGAATCTTCAAAGCTTTCGCAGACCAAATTTTCATGATCTACAGCCAAATTGTAATATATGCAATTCCTTCTCTTTATGACGATGCTTCCATTTTCCGTTGAGACCGTTGCCATACAGCCGAGGCTATTATAAAAATTTAGAAGCCCTTCAATTCCCGCCTTCGGGTTTATTCCTGAAACTACATTGGATCCTGCTCTCTCAAGGAACGATTTTACCCATTCCTTGCCCATCTCTGATTCCAGCTGATCAAGGAATATCTTCAATAGTAGGTCATACCTTTTAGGGAACAGATCAGCTCCTTTCTTGGTAATCTGATAAACTTTCTTTGGCCTACCTTTTCCAGTATTTACAAAGGTGTAGGCAACCAAATCACTGCTCTCCAGTGATGCCAGATGTTCCCTAACAGCATTAATTTGAATCTTTAATTTCTTCGACATCTCCAGGGCTGTCATAGGCCCATCCAATAGCATTTCCAATATTTCTCTTTTAGTACCTGTTAACAGGTGTACATCTAGCACGATTATTGTATTAACAAAGGGTATATACATTTTATCATTTTAGACAGTAAAAAATGTTTAAATATGAATCATAGATTATCCTAAGATAAAAATGGAAAGCCAGCTAAGCAATGTTCTGAACATAGAAAACCTATCTGTTGATGTCGGTGAAAGGAATATACTAAAATCTCTAAATTTAACCATTAAAAGCGGGGAAATTCATGCACTTATGGGTCCAAACGGAGCGGGAAAGAGCACACTTGCACAGGCCATAATTGGCAATCCTAAATACAAAATAACCAGCGGTAGGATTTTGGTCAATGGAAAGGATATAACAGACCTCCAGCTTTACGAGAGGGCAAGGGAGGGATTATTTCTTGCATTCCAGGAACCGGTTGCAGTTCAGGGATTGAAATATATAAATTTCCTCAGGACAGCCTATATGTCCCTTCATCCCAATGAGAAGCTGGAATACAAGAAGTTCATAGAACAGGTACAGGAGTTGCTGGGATTATTCAGGCTGGACAAATCGTTTGTGGAAAGAAGCCTCAATGATGGCCTGTCTGGCGGTGAGAAAAAGAGGATGGAGGCACTGCAGATGCTTCTCTTCAAGCCAAAATTTGTGATTCTAGACGAAATTGATTCAGGGTTGGACGTAGATGCCCTCAAGATTGTGGCGGAGGCCGTAAAGAAGGCAAAGGAGAACGGTACTGGTATATTAATAATCACTCACTATAAGAGAATACTGGATTACGTTTCTCCTGATTTCATTCATGTACTAGTGGATGGGACAATAGTTGAAAGCGGTAAGGCTGAGATAGCCAAGAAAATAGAGGAGTTCGGTTATGATTATTATAGAAGGGGTGAGGCAAGTGCAAAAGTTGGATGAAAATTTTGAGATAAGAAAGGATAAATACGATTTCAGAACAAACATCAAGCCCGTGTATCAGGTAGGGCAGGGACTAACTAGGGCAGTAGTTGAGGAAATTTCCAGGGTCAAAAAGGAACCTGAATGGATGAAGAACATAAGGCTTAGGGCTCTGGAGATATTCAATTCCAAACCTTTGCCAACGTGGGGTCCAGATCTATCTGAGCTGAATTTCGATGAAATAACATACTACATAAAGCCCGAGGAGAGGAAATCCACAAGCTGGGATGAGGTTCCCAAGGAGATAAAAGAAACGTTCGACAAGCTTGGTGTGCCTGAGATGGAAAGGAAATACCTCGCTGGTACCGTTGCACAGTTTGAATCTGAAGGTGTATATTCAAAGATCAAGAAGCAGTGGGAAGAAAAGGGAGTTATATTTATGGATATGGATTCGGCCCTGCAAAGGTATCCGGACATTATAAGGGAACACTTTGGGAGGGTAGTGCCAGCCAGCGACAATAAATTCGCAGCTCTTAACACAGCGGTATGGTCAGGTGGATCATTCCTTTACATTCCAAGAGGAGTTCATGTGGATCTACCTGTTCAGGCTTATTTCAGGATGAATGGTGAACTTGAAGGCCAGTTTGAGAGGACCCTCATAATTGCGGAGGAAGGCGCATCTGTACATTATATTGAAGGTTGCACTGCCCCCACTTACAGCAGATATGCACTACACGCAGCAGTCGTGGAAGTCTATGCCAAGAAGAATTCCAAGGTTAGATACACATCAATACAAAACTGGTCCGACAATGTCATTAATCTTCCAACCAAAAGGGCATGGGTTGAGGAAAATGCAAGGATGGAATGGGTGCAGGGAAGCTTAGGATCCAAGATAACCATGACATATCCTTCTTCAATCCTCAGAGGAGAATATGCATCCACATCAAACCTAAATGTGGCACTGGCCATGGGTGAAGTATGGAAGGACAATGGAGCCAAGGTTGTCCATGCGGCCCCAAACACAAGTTCCAAGGTTGTCGCAAAAAGCATATCTGGAAGGGGAGGAATGTCAGTTTACAGGGGGCTACTAAGGATAAATCAGGGTGCATATAATTCCAAGTCCTCAGTTCAATGCGATGCACTAATAGTGGATGATGTATCCAAGAGCAACACCTATCCACATAACGAGATACTGGAGGATACTGCAGCATTCTCCCATGAGGCCTCTGTGGGAAAGATATCAGAGGAGCAGATTAACTATCTCATGAGCAGAGGTATAAGGGAAGAGGATGCCAGATCTCTGATTGTGCTTGGCTTCCTAGATGATGTTCTAAAGGAAATACCCTTGGAATACTCCATAGAATTCAACAAGCTCATAAGGTTAGAAATGAGCAAAATGGGTGCTGTAGGATGAAAATTGAACTCATCAAGAAGGAAAGAGAGAAACTGCTTGAAAACCTCCCATTAAGGGGGGAGCCTGATTCTCCGTCATTTAAATATTATACATCTATCAAAGAAGATGAAATACTGCCCTTATACAGAACTGACCTCAAGAAATGTGCTGGAATGCAAACCAGATATACCCTTCACAATGGCTCTCCATGCAGGTTCCTGGGATCTGAAAAATTTCAATATGGAAGCATATTGGAGCACGAGGATGAAATCGATGCAGAACTCTTCTTTCCCAAGTCAGACAATAAGTTGGAAATTTTAAATCAGGTTAAATTCAAAGACGGAATGTTTTTAAAGATACCTTCAAATTTCGCATCAGATAAATTGTATGAAATAATCTCAACAAACGAGGAAAATCATGTATCAAGGCATTACATGGAAATCGGTGACAACACCCAGGTTAGCTTCATTGTAAATTACATAATATCTTCAAACACCACAGTATCCAACTCTTCTGTGATTAAGTTGGGCGAAAATTCCAATTTAACACTTTATCTGCTGGAGGACTCATCACTTTCGTCATTCAACAACCTGAACCTTCATGTGTTCATGGATAGATATTCCACCCTTAAGATCTTCCATCTTTCTGTTTACGGACAGAAAGATATCACAAAGATAATAATGAATCACAGAGATCAATATTCAGATTCCAACTATTTCGGCTCAGCAATAGGGAAGAAAACCAATCATCTTGACCTGGAAGTATTATCGAATCATCAAAAACCCATGGAGAGAAATAACATAAATTTCAAGGGTATACTGGGGAACAAAAGTTCCATTATATTCAGAGGTAACATCAAAATCAATGAAGAATCAAAAGGGACAGAATCCTTCCTCATGGCTAACCTGTTGCTACTATCAAAGGAGGCCGTCGGTAATGCAATTCCAACGCTGGAAATATACAATGGAAATGTGAGGTCCAAGCATGGCGAAACCGTATCCTCAATCCCGGAAGAGCAGATTCTATACCTAGAGTCCAGGGGAATAGAAACGAAGGAGGCAAAGAAGCTGATTCTTGAAGGGTTCATATATCCAATAATTGAACCTGTACCAGATAACATCAAAGAGAAGTACCTTTCTCTGGTGGATGAAATAGTGGAATGAATATGGATTCAGAATCCATAAGAAAGGATTTTCCCATATTTAAGAGAAACTTTATCTATCTGGATTCTGCGGCCACTTCACAGAAACCTTATCAGGTGATAGAGGCGATAAAGGATTACTATGAAAATTACAACGCGAATGTACACAGATCCATCTATAGCTTAGCCAATGAGGCCACAGAAATATATGAGAAATCAAGGAAAAATGTAGCAGATTTTATTGGCGCCAAGAGTGAGGAAATAGTTTTCATGAGGAATACCACGGAGGCATTGAACTTTCTTTCATATGCCCTGCAGAGCAAATTGCAGAAGGGTAATGAAATATTGATTAGCAGGATGGAACACCACAGCAATCTCCTCCCATGGTTGAGACTGGAATCTCATGGAATCAAGGTAAAATTCGCCGAACTGGACAAGGAGGGTAATATAGACGAGGAGGATTTCAAATCAAAGCTTGGGAAGAATGTCAAATTAGTTAGTCTAACCCATGTTTCCAATGTTCTCGGAACTGTTAACAATATTGAGGAACTTGGTAAGATGGCAAAGGAAAATGAATCCATCTTTGTTGTGGATGGCGCCCAATCCATACCACATTTACCATTTAGGATAAATGACAATATAGATTTTCTTGCGTTTTCAGGCCATAAAATGCTTGGGCCTATGGGTATAGGTGTTCTATACGGCAAATATTCACTGCTGGAAGATCTTCCCCCATTTATGCAGGGTGGCGAAATGGTGAAGAGTGTATCATTGGAAAGAATAATATATGAAGACCCTCCGGTAAAATTCGAAGCAGGAACTCCAAACGTTGAAGGTGCCGTAGGGTTGTCAGCAGCCGTGGATTATTTGAAGAGAATAGGAATGGAAAATATTAGGAGTCATGAACAAAATCTAGGTAAGAAGGCCTTGGAATTGGCGGAATCTAACAAATTTATAGAATACTACGGACCAAAGGATTTCAAAAAGCGATCGGGCTTAATATCATTCAATCTTAAATCAAAAAATTACGATAAAATAATCCAAGGTCTCCGATCAAAGTCCATTATTACAGGGAAATTCATACATTCCCACGATGTGGCGGAATTCTTAGGGAATAAATCAGTTTTTGCTAGGAGCGGATATCACTGTGCAGAACCACTGTTCAAATATCTAGGAGTAAATGGAGGAATAAGGTTCTCATGGTATCTGTATAACGATGTGAAAGAGATAGAGAGGGCCTTTGAATCTCTGGGTGAATTAAATGTCTGATTGGGATTTCATTAATAGTTATGGAGAACTGAGAAATTGGGGAAAATTGGATTCTGCCGATATAGTAATAAAGGGAACTGGAACACAATGTGGAGATGCAATTAACCTTTATATCAAATTGGAACAGGGGATAATTAAGGATGCAAAGTTTGATGGGGAAGCTTGCGTTCTTTCAACCCTATCAGCCGATATCTTCCTTTCTAAGATAATCGGAATGAACATCAAGGATGCAATGAGTATTTCCGATCAATCCTATCTGGAAAACTTTCCCATAAGCGTCTCTCCTGGCAGAATAGGGTGCGTGCTTCTGCCTCTAAGGACACTTAAGGGTGGAATCAATCGGAACAGTTGTTAATGGGATATAGAATTTCATTAAAGAATATTAAATAAGAATCAATACAACATAAATGACTCACATCGAAGAGCTAATTCAGAAAGCCAAGGCAGGGGACAGGAGGGCCATAGGGAAACTGATCACAATTTTGGAAAATAGGTTAGATGGGTACAATGAACTTCGGGGAATAATTGACAAAACCCCAGGGAAATCGTTTATTTTGGGTATTACTGGACCCCCTGGGGCTGGGAAATCTACATTGATTTCAAAGTTGGTCAAGGCATTTTCAGGTGAAGAAAAACTGGCAGTCGTGATGATTGATGCGACTAGCCCGTTCAGCGGTGGATCACTGCTGGGAAATAGATTGAGAATAATTGATGAGGGGGATGCATACATTAGAAGCATGTCCACAAGAGGACAGAGTGGAGGCTTGAATTTTTCTATTGGGGACGTTCTTGATCTTTTAGCCTATCTGGGTTATAGCATGGTCATCGTGGAGTCTGTGGGTGCAGGTCAGGATGAAGTTGACATAATGTACTTCTCAGACCTTGTGACCTTGGTGCTGGCACCTGGTCTCGGAGATGAAATACAGGCTATGAAGGCAGGCCAGATGGAGATAGGGGATTTTATCGTCCTAACAAAATCCGATAGACCTGAGGCATATGTTGCGGAAAAACAGTTGATGGAGATATTGAGTATTCCGGATAATGCAAAATCTCATAAATTTTTCAAGGTCTCTTCCATAAACGGCTCCGGCATACAGGGTCTTGTGGATGCCATTAAAGATTTTAAAAATCACACCTCTAGAGACGAAAATAAAGTTAGAAATAAGGAGAAGCTGAAAAACAACATAATGGCAATCATAAATTCCAATGACAAAACAATAGAAGAGCTCGCAGATAAGATATCCAAAGGTCAAATTTCGTTGACGCAAGCTACCAGGTTCTTCCTAAAATCATTGTGTGAAAATCAGTGATTTTAGTTTTTGATCTAAAAAAGGTAAATTATTTATGGTTTCATAATTTCGGCTACCATTAATATTAAGTAATAAAACAATTATATGGAAAAGGTGAAAAAATATGAAGATAACCTTAAGCGTGATCAAAGCTGATGTTGGTGGTCTGGCCGGCCATTCTAGGGTCCATCCGGACCTAAAGAATGAGGCGAGACTTGTATTGGAGAATGCAAGGGACGAGGGTAAAATAATTGATTTTTACGTTACAGCAGTGGGAGATGATCTTCAATTAATAATTACCCATACAAAGGGTGAAGGTTCCTCTGAAATACACAAAATGGCATGGGATGCTTTCCTAAAGGCCACAGAAGCTGCAAAGAAATTGAAACTTTACGGTGCAGGGCAGGATCTTCTAAAAGACTCCTTCTCAGGAAACCTGAAAGGCATGGGTCCAGGTGTTGCCGAAATGGAGTTTGAGGAGAGAAAGAGCGAGCCCGTAGCTATTTTTATGATGGATAAGACGGAGCCCGGAGCATTTAATCTACCAATCTATAGGATATTTGCTGATCCTTTTAACACTGCAGGATTGGTCATAGATCCCAATATGCATTATGGATTTGATTTTGAAATATGGGATGTGATAGGTAAAAAGGCAGTGACTTTGCACAGTCCTGATGAGATTTATGACATCCTTGCGCTCATAGGATCCAAAGGGAGATATGTTATCAAGAGAGTTTATCCGGGGAAAGAAAATAAGCATCTCCCTCATGAGCCAGTGGCTGTAGTCAGTACAGACAAGCTGCAGGAAATTGCTGGAAAATATGTGGGGAAGGATGATCCAGTGGCCATAGTAAGGGCTCAGGCAGGTCTGCCGGCCATGGGAGAGGTGCTGGAGCCATTTGCTTATCCACATCTGGTATCAGGCTGGATGAGAGGAAGTCACAACGGGCCTATTATGCCAGTTTCGGAGAAAGACGCAACTCCATCTAGGTTTGATGGTCCACCAAGAGTCATAGGTTTAGGTTTCCAGCTTTCTGAAGGGAGACTTGTTGGTCCTGCAGACCTTCTGGGAGATATTGCATTCGACAATGCGAGAAAACTGGCACTGGAAATAACTGACTACATCAGGAGAATGGGTCCATTCGAACCACACAGGCTTCCAGATGAAGAAATGGAATATACGACATTAAACGAAGTTAGAAATAAATTGTCGAACAGGTTCAGAGATCTATAATGGAAGACCAAGAACTTCATGGAGTTCCCTTAAAGGATCACATCCTCGAGATACTGCGTGGCGATGGGAAGTCAATATCAGGCATATACAAAGAACTCAAGACAACCGACAATGCCAAGATACATCGGCTCGAGCTTACTGGATACCTGAAAGCAATGACAGATTTCGGATTGCTCAAGGAGAAGTACGTCAAGCCATCCAAGATATATTATCTGAATAAAAAAGACGGGGAAACCATCTATGATTTCATCAGGGAGAAGCTTCAGGGAGAGGAAGACCACAAGGCCGAAAAGACTCTATATGTTTTATATAGAATATTTGAGAGGCCGATATTTTCCGCTGAGCTTGAAAAGGCTGGGGTAATGTCCATATCCAATGCCAAGAGGATCGATAAGAAGGAAAGGAAGAGGATTTTGGAGAAAATTGAAAGCAAAGAAGTGAAATTAACACCAGAGATGGAGGCTTTCATTCCTCAGGAGCAATATCCGGATTTGGCCATAAAGGTTCTTTCTGATATAATAAGCGAGAAATTCAAATTCAAGAAAGGAAGCAACGGAATACAGAAAAAATTGGAGCTCTGAAAATTTCTATTTTATTCTTATAATTCTTCTTTCCTGGAGAAATGCCAGGTCGTTTCTGTAAATGTCCCTTATGTCATCCAGATTCAGAACAAGCATTAGCAGCCTTTCCAAGCCAAGCCCCCACGCAGCCACCTGATATTTAATCCCCCAGGGTCTTAAAACCTCCGGTCTGAAGAGTCCCGCTCCTCCGAGTTCCATGTATTTTCCCATGAACTTTCCAAAAATTTCCAGCGATGGTTCTGTATAAGGGAAGTACGAAGGCTTGAATTTTAAATCCTTTATTCCTAGGGAGTTATAGAATTCCCTCAAGGTTCTAATTAGCACTCCGAAATTGACTCCCGGACCTGATATCACTCCTTCAACCTGAGTAAATTCAGCCAGGTGCCTTGAATCAAGGTTCTCCCTCCTGAATATCCTTTCAACAGAGAAAATCTTGCAGGGCTCATGGGGGTGTTCTACAAGATACCTTATGGTATTGACAGTTGTGTGAGTTCTAAGTATTCTCTTTGATGCCTCATCAATAGACCAATTGTATCCCCATCCCCTCCCATTTTCCAATCCTTTTTCATGGACTGTTTTCACTTTTTCTGCCATGGCCTTATCTGGCGCTAGAGTACCTTCCACATAGAATGTATCCTGCATGTCCCTGGCAGGATGGTTCTGAGGTATGAAGAGGATATCCATATTCCAGAATGTGTTTTCTATAAAATTGCCATAGAGCTCTTGGAACCCCATGGCTATCATCTTTTTCCTAACAATTTCAATGAATTCTGATAGAGGATGGATCTTGGCAGGAAGCGCTCTTGGGGCATAAAGCATTACATCATATGGCCTCAGCTTGATGCTTTCATTATATCTCTCAATTAGTTCTGGGGTAATTTGATTTATTTCTTCAGATTCAATCAGTTCCTGTTCTGGAATTCTATATGCCTGTTCGGTGAGCCTAATCTTCCTTCTCATCCTGACTTTCTCTTCCACAAAATCCTTCCTTCCTTTAACAGCGGTTATATCAATGTCTTGATTTTCGCCCTTTGAAATCTTGTTTAATACTTCCTTCACCTTTGAAATGTACTCCCTTAAAGGTTCAGGATTCTCTATTGAAACTTTCCCGTTCTCTGTTTTCCCTCCAAATTTATAGAACTGAGCCAGCGCATACCTCAAGTCATCTCCCATTAATTTTTGAAGCTCCTGAATATCGTGAATTCCATCTTCAATTAATTTTAGAAGTTTTTCTTCAGGCAATTCTGATTCAAGAACTTTTTTACCCTCCTTTCCCAGTGCATACACTCTGAAGGGCTTTTCATCAACATTCACTAACTTCTTTTCCTTGAGCCATGATACAGCACTGGCCACCTCATTCTTATCCATAACCTTGAATAACTCTTCTACGTCCACGAAATCTTTCCCTTTGAGGTACTTGATTATTTTCTTCTCAGAATTGGTCAGTTCCATTCGATGCATAATAATGCACTATTCATAAACTTTATTAAAAATTCGGTCGGTTAAATATATAGAATTAAATAACCTTAAAGATTAAGGGTTGATGGCTAAAGAGGATCCAGAGACTAATTTCTCCGAGTGGTACAACGATATAATTGAGAGGACTGGATTAACGGATAAAAGATATCCAGTTAAGGGTTTGAATGTCTGGCCACCGTATGGATGGAAGTTAATGAGGCTTATAGACGAAAGAATAAGAAAGCATTTCGAAGATTTTGGTTATCAGGAAGTCTACTTCCCATCCCTCATACCTAAGAGTCAATTCAATAAGGAAGCAGAGCACATTAAGGGATTTACATCGGAAGTTTATTGGATAACGAAGGGCGGGGATACAGAACTGGACGAGCAATTGGTTTTGCGCCCAACATCTGAGACTGCCATGTACCCAATATTTTCCTTATGGATCAGGTCACATGCTGACCTGCCATTGAGAACATATCAAATTGTTAATGTTTTCAGATATGAGACCAAACAGACCAGGACATTTATAAGAGTAAGGGAAATTCACTTCATTGAAGGCCATACAGTACATGATAGTTACGAGGATGCTGAAAGGCAGATAGCTGACGATATGGAGATATGGAGGAGAGTCGCCGAGGATATTGCAGTCCCATACATAATGGGAAGACGGCCTGACTGGGACAAGTTTCCAGGAGCATATTATACCATAGGTGCAGACACATTCTTTCCCTCCGGTAGATCATTGCAGATTGCCACCATCCATCAGTATAGGGACAACTTTGCCAAGCCCTATGAAATAAAATTTGTAGATGAAAATGGAAATATCAAGTATGCTCATCAGACAACTTTTGGAATTTCTGAGAGACTGATTGCTTCCATAGTAGGAATACATGGGGATAAGAAGGGATTAATAATTCCACCGAGGGTGGCCCCCATACAGATAGTAATAGTTCCCATACCTGGAGAAGGGGTGATGGAATACTCAAGGGAAATTTTCAAAGTACTTGATCAAATGAAGATCAGGGTCAGACTGGATGAGAGGGACCAGTATACACCAGGCTGGAAATTCAATGATTGGGAGGAAAAAGGGGTCCCCCTGAGGCTGGAAATAGGAAAGAAAGAAGTTTCCGAGAAGAAAGTAACTTATGCCAAGAGGACTGGAGGTAAGGTTTCTATAGCTAGGGAAGAATTCCTATCAAAAGTTAACTCCATATTGGAGGAAATACAGTCTGAAATTTATTCTAGAGCGAAAGAAAGGATCAATGCATATATCAAGCCACTTAAAAGCCTGGAGGAAGAAATGGACTTCTATCCAAATTACGTCTATTGGTGTGGGGAAAAGCAGTGTGCCGATGTGATAGAGGAAAAAACAGGCAAGAGCTTACTATCAACAACGGAAGGCTCAGGGAAATGCATAGTATGTGGAAAGGAGGGGAAGAAAACCATCATTTCAAAGAAGTATTAAATTTAAAAATTAATCTTCAATTCCCTGCTTTATTTTTTCATTGAACAGGAAAAAACCAGTTAACCCAAACCCTGCCAGAACTACAGTTATGCTGTATAACCCAATATCTGTCCAATCTCCATATGCTATTCCCCATGATAGATAGAATATGACTGCTGCACCGAATAGCATGAATGATAAGAGCCTTAGAAGACTATTTACGCTCATTTGATCAAAGCTAATAGATCATTAATATTTATAGTTAATTTCCTGAATTATCATTAAATAACGGAAAAAGGAACAAAATTGGATCGACATTTAAGGGGAGACGAATTGCGAAATGTAAATGCATTTTGATGAAAATCATAGAGATGTGTAAGGTGTTGCGAATAAGTCTCAGCATATGGCTTGGGGTATGCTTCCAACATAAAATAAGTTAAGAGAATGTTTGGAATGTTTCCGCATTTTATCCCGGGCATAGCTGACAAATACCTATATAAATTGCATGCAGACAGGAATGCATGCAAGGTAAGCATTGATCCCTCAAGGAGGGGAAAGTTCAGGGTAGACACGTCCCTTAAACTCAATAACTGAGGCTCTGCGAAAGGCTCCAAAGCTGCGAGGAATGATTGAGCAATAGAAATCTAAAGTAAAATCTTAATTGATTCAGCTTATAGAGCATTCCAAACAATCTATCTTAAATCCGATCTATTATGTTCAACGAGAAGATAGATCGTCGAATCGCAAAAATTAATTATATGTTTTTAATATAGGGTAGCTATTCCAGAGGTCTAATGATGATTAAGATTAATATGTACAAAGAAATTGGTGTAATAGGCTCTGGAATATTGGAAGGGTGTAGGTTATATGGGTAAATATAATATTTTGAAGCATGAATTGGTACCAGCTCATGAACTTTTAAGCAAGGAGGAGGAAGAAGAGCTCCTAAAGAATCTAGGGATCAAGCGAGAACAGCTTCCTAAGATTCGAAAATCTGATCCAGTTATAAAAATTCTAGAAGAGAAATATGGTCCCATTGAGCCAGGAAGGATTATTAAAATTATTAGGAATAATAGCAGGACAAGTGGAATTTATATTGTTTATAGAATGGTGGTAGGTGAATAAATGGTTAAGGAAGTTTTGGATGCGATTTTTAGAGAGTTTGATGCAGTTAGCCATCAGTTGACTAGCTACAACGATTTTATTCCAACAGACGACAACCCTAATTCTGGGATGCAGGAGGTTCTGGATACTCTTAGGGTTTCCGAGGATGATCCGCCAGGAGAGATGAAGCTTGACAGGTCAAAGACAGGTGGTAGCGATATTAGGATTAGATTCGGAAGAAAGAGTGGGCCTAACGGATACGATGAACCAACAGTTAGGATAGGGCTTCCATTGATAAGGGAGCCTACAGGTTCTGAGAATTACATCACACCCATGGAGGCAAGGCTAAGGGATCTAAACTATATGGCTCCACTATATGTGAGGTTCACTATAGTCGAAGATGATCAGGTTGTAAGGCCGCCTGAAGAGGTTAAGATAGGAGAATTTCCGGTAATGGTAAGGTCGAAAATATGCATACTCAACAAGAACAACATCGACGAATTCATAAGGAGAATCAACCTTCGAAGGGGAGAAAGGATAAGAGGGAAGACTGAGGAAGAACTCCTGGCAATGAGTTATGAAGATAAGCTAAGGCTTCTTGGAGAGGATCCTGCAGATCCCGGTGGTTATTTTATTATCGGAGGAACTGAGAGAACCCTAATATCCATGGAGGATCTTGCTCCCAATAAAATCATAGTGGAATATGAGGAAAAGTATGATACCAAGGTGGAAGTTGCAAAGATTTTCTCACAGAAAGAAGGATACAGGGCATTGATAACACTTGAGAGGAAGAGTGATGGCCTCTTAATTGTTTCCATTCCATCCATAGCGGGAACAATCCCATTGGTAATTTTGATGAAGGCCCTTGGTGTTGAGAAAGATAATGAAATTTATGATGCCATTGTCACAGATGAAAGGATGGTTTCCATAGTCATGGCCAATATTGAAGATGCGAGTACTCCAGATCAATATTTACCAGAAGGAATCAGGACTACCAAGGACGCCATCGTGTATCTCGAGAAGAGATTTGCAGCTGGTCAGGCCAAGGAATTCAGGGAAAAGAAATTGTCACAAATACTCGATAAGAACCTTCTGCCACACCTTGGAGATACAGAGGAGGATAGGTACAAGAAGGGTGTATTTCTGGGTAGGATGGCAAGGGCACTTCTGGAGTTGTATCTCGGAATAAGAAAGGAAGATGATAAGGATCACATGGCTAACAAGAGAATAAAGCTCTCTGGTGACCTTCTGGAAGAACTGTTCAGGAGCAGTGTGCAGGCATTGCTTAAGGATCTAAAGAGCCAGCTTGAAAAGACCTACAATAAGAAGAGAGGTATCAGGATATCTGCCTCCATAAGGCAGGATGTTTTGAATGAAAAATTGAAACATGCACTCTCCACTGGTAACTGGATTGGCGGGAGAACAGGTGTTTCTCAGTTGCTCGAGAGGACATCTTACATTAGTACCATTTCACATCTTAGAAGAATTTCATCGCCACTCACAAGATCTCAGCCCCACTTTGAGGCAAGGGATCTTCATCCAACACAATGGGGAAGAATGTGCCCCAACGAGACACCCGAAGGCCAGAATTGCGGTCTAGTGAAGAATGCCGCACTGATAGTTCAGGTAACGGAAGGAATTCCAGAAGAAGTGATAATGAGTTATCTAAAGCAGAAGGGCCTTGAAGAGGTACTGGGAGAGAAACCAGGCTTCTCAAGGGTCTACGTAAACGGAAACCTTGTAGGCTATTATGAAGATGGCGTGGAATTGGTCAATGATATAAGAAAAAAGAGAAGAAGCGGGCAAATGCCTGATCAGATTAATGTAAAATTCGATGAAACCACAAATGAGGTTGTCATAAATACAGATAAAGGAAGATTGAGGAGGCCGGTCTTCGTAGTTTATGACGGTAAAATAAAGATGAACAGCAAGATAAGGGAGGAAATTGCATCGGGCAAGATGGGAGTTAAGGAAATGGTTAATTCCGGAATTATAGAATGGCTGGATGCTGAGGAAGAGGAAAATGCATACGTAGCTGTGGAGCCATTCGAAAAGCCGGAGAGGTGCCCCAAATGCGGAACCTACCTATACTCAGATAAGATGGATTGGGTTAATCCAGGGGATGATACTGTTAAGCTAAAATGTCTAAAGTGTGGGGAGATATTCGAAGCAAAGAAAACCTATGGGCCAGAGCATACGCACCTGGAAATAAATCCTCTGTTAATCCTTGGAGCGGTAGTCGGTGTCATTCCTTATCCTGAACATAATCAGAGCCCCAGGGTAACCATGGGTGCTGCTATGACAAAACAGTCTCTGGGACTATCAGAAAGCAACTTCAGGCTAAGGGCCGATACTAGGGGGCACGTACTTCACTATCCGCAGAAGCCCATAGTCACCACAAAGCAATCAGATTTCATTAAATACAACAGAAGGCCATCAGGTCAGAACGCTGTGGTTGCGTTGTTATCATATCACAATTATAACATACAGGATGCAGTAATACTGAACAAGGCTTCAGTGGAAAGGGGACTTGGAAGGTCAGCGTTCTTTAGGACTTACAAAACAGAGGAGAAGAGGTATCCTGGAGGCCAGGAAGATAAGTTTGAGGTTCCTCCCCATGATGTCTCAGGTGTTAGGCCTGAGGGAGCATACAGAAACCTGGATGATAATGGATTCATTTCCCCTGAGACCTTCGTTGAAGGCGGAGATGTTCTTATTGGAAAAACATCACCACCAAGGTTCATGGGAGAAGAGGACCAGCAATTTATAACAACACAGAGGAGGAGAGAGAGCTCCATAACCAACAGGCCAGGGGAGTCTGGCTACGTTGACAGCGTCATTTTAACAGTATCAGAAAACAACAGCAGAATGATTAAAGTTAAGGTCAGGGGAGACAGAATACCCGAGCTGGGTGATAAATTCGCAAGCAGGCATGGACAGAAAGGGGTTGTTGGTGCAATCATACCTCAGGAAGACATGCCTTTCACAGAAGACGGAGTCATTCCTGATATAATAATAAACCCGCACTCAATCCCAAGCAGAATGACAGTAGGTCACCTCCTGGAAACTCTGGGAGGAAAAGTCGGGTCTCTGGAAGGAAGATTCATAAACGGTACCATATTCAACGGGGAACCTGAGGAAAGCTTAAGGGAAGCACTGGAGAGGAATGGCTTCAAATACACTGGAAGAGAAACAATGTACGATGGCATAACCGGAAGAAAGTTTGAAGCTGATATATTCATAGGGGTTGTCTTTTACCAGAAGTTACACCACATGGTTGCTGGTAAATTCCACGCAAGGTCCAGAGGACCTGTGCAGATCCTTACAAGGCAACCCACTGAGGGTAGGTCCAGGCAGGGTGGTTTGAGATTCGGAGAAATGGAAAGAGATACACTAATCGGACACGGTGCGGCCATGACAATTAAGGACAGGCTTCTGGATCAGAGCGATGGCTTTACTATATGGGTGTGTGGTGACCCGGAGTGCGGTCATGTCGCAATCAATGACTACAACAAGAAAGAACTGAGATGTCCAGTGTGCGGAAATACGACAAACATTCATCCAATAGAGACGAGCTATGCGTTCAAGCTAATGAGGGATGAGCTGATGTCGCTTGGTGTTGTTATGAGGTTAAGGTTGGGTGAGTTGAAATGAGTGCTGAAATTTCAAAGGGTATTAAGGAGATTAAATTTGCACTCCTATCTCCAGATGAAATCAGGAAGATGTCTGCAGTCAAGGTCATAACTCCAGATACATATGATGATGATGGTTATCCAATAGAAAAGGGTCTCATGGATCTGGCCATGGGTACCATTGAGCCTGGCCTAAAATGCAAAACATGCGGAGGTAAGGTAGATACTTGCCCAGGGCACTTTGGCCACATCGAATTGGCATTGCCAGTTATACACATAGGGTTTACAAAGGAAATCTATTCAATTTTGAATGCAACATGCGCAAACTGCGGTAGGATAAGACTCACGGAGGATGCCATTAAAGATTTCAAGGAAAGGATTAATGCCATCAAATCAAAGCTGGTGGATGTGGAGTATGATGATATAGTGAGCGAAGCTGAATCAGAGGCATCTGACGTTTCCATATGTCCATACTGCCATTTTGAAAATAAGAAGATAACATTGGAGAAGCCAACAACATTCAGGGAAGAGGGGAGAAAGCTCACTCCCAAGGAAATAAGGGAAAGATTCGAAAAGATACCTGATGATGATCTCATTCTCTTGGGTCTGGAACCAGGTGTTGCCAGGCCAGAGTGGATGATACTCACAGTTTTCCCTGTTCCACCGGTTAATGTAAGACCCACCATAACACTTGAAACTGGAGAGAGAAGCGAAGATGATCTGACTCACAAATTGGTGGATATAATCAGGATAAACCAGAGGTTAAGGGAAAACAGGGATCAGGGCAGCCCACAGCTCATAATTGAAGACCTCTGGGAACTTCTGCAATATCATGCAACAACATACTTCGACAATCAGACACCTGGAGTTCCTCCAGCGAAGCACAGGTCTGGAAGATCACTGAAAACACTGGTTCAGAGATTGAAGGGAAAGGAAGGAAGGTTCAGGAGTAACCTATCGGGTAAAAGGGTTAACTTCTCGGCCAGAACTGTAATAAGCCCTGAACCATTCCTATCGGTAAATCAGGTGGGTGTTCCAATAAAGGCGGCTAGGGAATTGACAGTAACTGAAACTGTTACTGAGCACAATATTGATAGAATAAAGGAAATGATAAGGAACTCCATTAATGTTGATGAATCTTCTGAATACAAGCCAGCGGTTAATTATATTATAAAAGAAGACAACAAAAGGATGAAGGTTACGGAGAAGAATGCAAATGAGCTTGCGGATAAACTTCAGCTGGGGTGGAAAGTTGAGAGGCAGCTCCAGGATGGGGACATAGTACTCTTCAACAGGCAGCCCTCACTCCACAGGATGTCCATGATGGCCCACGAGGTAAAGGTGCTCCCTTACAGGACATTCAGATTCAATGTAGCCGTATGCACACCATACAACGCCGATTTTGATGGAGATGAAATGAACCTCCATGTTCTCCAGAGCCAGGAGGCCAGGGCGGAAGCTGAAATATTAATGAAGGTACAAGAAAACTTCCTATCACCGAGGTTCGGAGGTCCCATAATGGGAGCCATTCACGATCATATAACGGCAATGTTCCTCTTAACATTCAGGAATAGAAAGATCGCCAAGGAACTTGGAATTCACATACTGTCATATGTGAATGTGGATAAACTGCCTCCAATTCACAAGGACGAAAAAGGAAAAGAGTACTTCCTGGGGAGAGAAATCTTCTCCTTGATACTGCCTGAGGGAGTGAACATAACCTTCAAAGGTAAGATAAACGACAAGATAATAGATCCTGACGGGACTGAAGGTCTTGTTGTAATAAGGGATTCAAAGTTAATATCGGGTGCCATAGACGAAAATGCTGTTGGTACAATGAAAGGAGTTCTGCTGGATTATATAATCAGAAAATATGGCAACGCAAGGGCAGCGAAGTTCCTTGACGATGTTACGAGGCTAGCTGCAGGTGTTATTTCATATATAGGATTTTCAACAGGAATAGATGATGAGGATGTTCCATTGCAGGCAAAAGCTCAGCTAAGGGAAGTGGGCTTGGAAGCCATAAGAAGGGTGGAAAAGCTCATTGAAAACTATAAGGAGGGATTGATCGGGCCTGAGCCAGGTAAGACACTGGAAGACACGTTGGAATCGCTCATTATGAAAGAACTTTCCAAGGCTAGGGAAAAGAGTTCCGAAATTGCTTCAAATTACTTGGGAATAGAGAACTCCACGGTAAAGATGGCAAAGTCAGGTGCCAGGGCTAATATGACAAACCTGGCACAGATGGCAGGTATAATAGGGCAGCAGAGTATTAGAGGCAAAAGGCAGCACAGGGGATATACGGGGAGAACACTTTCCCACTTTAAGAAAGGAGACCTTGGAGCATATGCCAGAGGCTTTGTGACTTCATCATACAAAGAAGGGCTCAAGCCTACCGAATATTTCTTCCACGCTGTGGGAGGAAGAGAAGGTCTTGTCGATACTGCAGTGAGAACTAGCAGGTCTGGTTACATGCAAAGAAGGTTGATTAATGCTCTTGAAGACTTAAAGGTTTCAGAGGATAGGAGCGTTGTAGATACGGAAGATTCCATCATCCAATTAGTTTATGGTGAGGACGGAGTGGATCCTTCCAGATCATTCGGTGGAAAGTCAGTGGATGTGGACTTCGTACTGAGGGAAAAGTTTGGAGACAAGTACGGAGGTGAAAAGCAATGAGTTCACAGCAGATTCTGGTGTGGAAAGACACCCTGAAGAAGGTTTCTGAAATACTTCAAAAGGCCAAGGACTCAACCATATGCTATTGCGTGGATTATGATATCCCTTCAGATATCAAAGTCAAGGAAGGGATGATCACAGTCAGCGGAAAGACATTCGTTGCAAGATTTAAGATTTCATCCATTAAGCAATATAAGGATCAAGAGGGATGCATTTTCAAGAAGAAGGACAACCCAAGGACATGCATTGAGATTTCAAAGGCTGAGGAAATACAGGAGGACATTGTAAAGTACGAGGAACTCACTGGAATGTCCATAGAGAAGATTGAAACATATTCAATATTGAGACCAAAGGAAGAGATTAAGATTGAATTGAAGGAGAATCCATTGGACAAATTGGATCCAGAGGTAAAAAGCACTTATGATCTTGGATTGAAGCTTGGCTACAATCTTCCAATAAACGTGTGCAAGGATTTGGTCGCTGTAAAGAAAAAATACAACGTGACCGATAAAGATTATCCAGAGTTGGTTAAGGCCACTGCAGAAAAATACCAGGAAAACCTGGTAGACCCCTTCGAGGCAGTGGGTATAGTGGGTGCCCAGAGTATTGGTGAACCAGGTACTCAGATGACCATGAGAACCTTCCACTTTGCAGGTATAGCTGAAATGGATGTTACCCTTGGACTTCCAAGATTGATCGAAATAGTCGACGCAAGAAAAACTCCGAGCACTCCGTCAATGACAATATACCTTGATGAAAAAATAAAGAACAGTGAAGACAAGGCGAGAGAACTCGCCAGTAAGATTGAAACCACAACCATTACGGATATTGCTGACTTGGAAGTGAATACAACTGAAATGTACGTTAAGATAATTTTGGACAAAGAGAAGCTCAAGGAAAGGAACCTTCAGAAGGAGGAAATTACATCGAAGTTGAAGAAAATGAAGCTTCAGAAGTATGAGATCGAAGAAGATGGGTACGAAATTAAAATAACACTGGATGAGCCATCTTATAAGAAACTTTACAACTTATCTGAAAGCCTGAAGGCTCTGCAGGTGAAGGGTGTTCCTAAGATCAGGAGGGCTATAGTCAAATATGATGATAAGAAAAAGGAATGGGTAATATATACTCAGGGATCCAACCTACCGGCAATTCTAGAAATGGATGGGGTTGACTTTGCAAGGACCAAGACCAACGATATAATGGAAATAGCAGATACTCTTGGAATTGAAGCTGCTAGGCAGGCCATAATAGATGAGTCCATATCTACACTCCAGGAGGCAGGTCTGCATACTGACACGAGGCATCTCATGCTGGTTGCTGATATTATGACGTACGATGGTACTGTCCAGGCCATAGGTAGGCATGGAGTATCTGGAAAGAAGGCATCTGTTTTAGCCAGGGCCGCTTTCGAAATTACATCTAAGCATCTGCTGAATGCAGGATTAATAGGAGAGGTGGACAAATTGAACGGTGTAGCGGAAAATATTATAGTAGGGCAACCTATTACCCTTGGAACGGGAGCAGTTAACCTCATATACAAGAGGGGTGATTAAATTTGGATTACAATTGGGAATTGGGAAGGCTTAAGGAAACAGGAAAATATGTACTTGGAAGAAAGGAAACGCTGAAGCTGTTGAAAAAGGGGCAAATAAAGGCAGTAGTTTATTCATCGGAACCGCACTTCAAATCGGAATATGGAAAATTGAATGTTAAGAAATATGAATCGGAATTGAATTCAATGCAGATGGGGGCAGTTTTCGGAAAACCTTTCTCCGTCAGCATTGTGGGTATAATTGAACCAGGTTCTTCAGCGCTTAAAGGGGATTGATGGAATTTGGGAGAAATAACACTGGACACAAGGGCTCTAGAATTAATACAGTTGTTTGAATCTAATCTGGGAGTGAAGGTTAAGGATGTTATTGAGGTAGAGGATTTCATCTACCTGATTGTGGAAAAAGGGGAAACATACAGACTCTTTAAGGACGAAAAGAAGAAGCAGATTTTCGAGAACCTTAAGGAATCTCTAAAAAAGAAAATCAACGTTCTTGATTATGACGAAGATCCTGAAAAATTCTTCAGGAATCTGTTCTATCGCTACAAGGTTGTATCACTCAGTGTCACTTCCGGAGAAAAGGGTTTAATAGTGAACGTGAAGGTAGATCCAGCCTACAAGGCAAGTGCCCTTGGAAAAGGTGCTAAGAATCTTCATACAGCTATGAACATAAGCAAGAGATACTTCAACGTGGCAAGGATTTACATTGAATGAATTTTTTAATTACTTCCTGATGGTCAAAAGCCATCTCTAATTTTATTGCATCTTCTTCTTTCATCAGGAAAACTTCAGAAGCATCGTCACCTGCCTTGGGTTCATCGTAAGCTGTTCCTTCAAAAACTATGGAAATGGTATGCCCCCTTGGATCTCTTTTCGGATCCGATAAAACTGTAAACAGCTTCCAATGATATACGTCAACTCCAATTTCTTCTTTCATTTCCCTGAGGAATGCATCTTCAACGCTTTCGTTGTAATTAACATAACCCCCCGGCAATGCGTAAAGTCCCTTATAGGGTTCATTCCCCCTCTTTATTAGAACTAAATTGCCTTTATAGAAAATTATACCGTCAACAGTTACGGCTGGCCTCAAATATGGGTGATAGTTATAAAAATTCAACACATCCATCTTATTTCTCAGCTGTTCCATCTTTTCTTTGGCCTTGTGGGTGGGCTGCAATACGCCAGAATTCATGGTGGCATAACCGTTGGTAATCAGGAAATTGGCCTCTTCCTCATTTACATTTTCACCCCTCAATATTTTTGAAAGCAGATCCAGAAGTCTAGAATTCAATGAAATATTATCATTAAATTCATTCTTGTCCATTCTCACCGATTAAATAGAATGGAGTCGAATTAATTATCTTTACCCTTAACTTCTGGCCAAGTTGTACATTTTTGAGTACTATGGGGTGATAGAATTCATCCCTGGCGATGAAGGTGTTATCTTTGCCTATTTCTACAACCAGGGCCTCAAACTCCCTGCCCACATACCTTTTCATTCTCCTCTCTGATATCTCTCTATGGAGTTCTGAGAATATCTGGGACCAAGTTGCAGTCTGGTTGGTAGGCGGAGTTTTCCAGTTGTAGGCTACGGTTCCAGGTCTTGGAGAATACTTAGTTATATTGAGTATCTCGGGTTCTGTTGCCGAAATCACTTCTTTCGTCTTAATCAATGATTGTACATTTTCAAATGGGAATCCAACTATTACATCTGTGCTAAGCATGGAGTCTGGAAACACGTCCCTGAATTTCTTCACACCTTCTACAAAATCTTCAATCCTGTATTTTCTACCCATTTTTTTCAGTATCATTGGATCGCCGCTCTGAAATGGAAGATGAAGGAACTTGTAGAATCTTTTGTCCCTCATTACATCGAGTAGCTCCTCCTGAATCTCTACAAAATGTTCGGGTTCCATCATTCCGATCCTGACCATGAAGTCACCTTTCATTTTCTTAATTTCCTTCATCAATTCTGGAAGACTTGAATCCATATCGTAACCATAACTGCCCGTATCTAATGCCGTGAGCCTGATTTCTCTAGCACCCTTCTCTACAGCCCCTTCTATGGTACTCAAAATTTCCTCTCTGGAATAGGATTTCAACCTACCTCTTGCCAGCCTGGAGATACAGAAACTGCACCCACCATCACAGCCCTCGGCGATGGGTATGCCTGCCGAAAGGTCGTTGGGCTTAATCAATGGGAGATTCCCTCTAGAGACTTCGAAGGAAATGTTTTTTACATCTGGAAGCTTATAATGGGTCAGACATCCGGATACCAAAACATTCTTTCCCAATTTTTTAAATTCGTCTATCCTTTTCAGCATTTTCTTCTCTGTATGATCTATAACAATGCAAGTTGAAATAAGGACTGAATCAGCTTCATTTATATCATCCACTAGGGAATTCCCCTGTGATATGAGGGAAGATGCGATCATTTCCCCCTGAGCCTGATTCAGAGTGCATCCATAGTTTTCAAGGTAGAATTTCATTGCTACTGTAATTTAATCTACTTAAAAAATTATTGTTGGTTATATATTGAAATGAAGAACCGCGTATATTTGTTTGCAGATGTCAGCATTTCATATCTTTAAAGAATTAAGTAATTGATAAATGGTCTTCTATTCACTTTGATACTGGAAGAAATGAGTTAAATCCCTAAAAGATTTGATAATTTTCACCCTCATAAAAATAAAATAATATGTCCCATTAATCAACCATGTCCGTAGTAGTAAAATTGACCCCTAAAAAGGAAACAACTGTACAAGGGGGGAAAACAGCAGAAGAGATATTTAGGGAATTGGGTTTGGATAAGGATATAATTGCAGCCAAATTGAATGGTAAATTAATAGATTTAACTGATACAGTTACTGAAGGTACACTAGAACCAGTCTCCATCCACAGCAAAGAAGGCATTGAGATATTAAGGCATTCAGCTGCACATCTTCTGGCTCACGCAGTAACGGAACTCTATCCAAACGCTAAACCTACTATTGGACCACCCGTGGAAGACCCACCGGGTTTCTATTACGATATTGAGATGCCTCCAATCTCATCAGAAGATTTGAAGAAGATAGAGGATAAGATGAGGGAGATATCGAACAGAAATTACAAAATAGAGAAAATGGTACTTGCGAAGGAAGAATTGCTCAATATGTTTAAGGACAACCCATTCAAGAGCGAGCTCATAAGGGAAGAAGTGGAAAACGGAGGAAAATCAACGGCATACAAACAGGGTAACTATGTGGAATTCTGCACGGGCCCACATGTACCGTCCACGGGGTACATTAAGGCATTCAAGCTCCTGAATGTTTCAACCGCATTCTGGAGAGGAAAGGAGGAAAATCCGAAACTGGTAAGGATATATGGCACTGCTTTTCCCACTAAAGAGGAGCTTGAACAGTACCTAAATATGGTGGAAGAAGCCAAGAAGAGGGACCACAGAAAGATTGGAGCGGAACTTGACCTATTCATTATGCGCCCTGAATACGGTCCAGCTTTTCCCATATACACGCCAAAGGGAGTAATCATAAGAAATGAGCTTGTTGATTATATGAGGGAGCTCAATGCCAAGGCAGGTTATGAGGAGGTATGGACTCCCCACGCATTCAGAACAACACTGTGGGAAAAATCGGGTCACATGAACCATTATAGAGAAAATATGTTTCTAATGGAACTTGACGGCGAGGAGTACGGTATGAAGCCAATGAATTGTCCCGGTCACATTCTCATATTCCAGAGAAAGGCTTGGAGTTACAAGGAAATGCCAGCAAGATATTCGGAATTTGGAACAGTTTACAGGTATGAAAGGTCGGGAGTAACCAATGGCCTCCTAAGGGTGAGATCACTCACACAGGATGATGGGCATGCCTTCGTTAGAATTGATCAGATAGACCAGGAAGTGGGAAAACTAATAGACATAATCCAGGAGGTTTATTACAAAACATTTGGTATAAAGGAATTAAGATTCAAGCTGAGTACTAGGGATGAAAATAACAAGGAAAAATATGCAGGTTCTGACGAAGTGTGGTCAGTGGCCACGGCCAAATTAAAAGAAGTCCTGGAATCCAGAGGTTTGCCCTATGAGATAAAGGAAGGGGAGGCAGCATTCTATGGGCCTAAAATTGATGTTGATGTAAGGGATGCCATAGGCAGGTATTGGCAACTGAGCACCATACAGCTAGACTTCTTTATGCCCGATGAAAATCACTTTGATCTTAAATATGTTGATGAGAACAACCAATACCACCATCCGGTGATGATACACAGGGCCATATATGGTACACTTGACAGATTCATGGGAATTATAATAGAGCATTTCGCTGGAGCTTTTCCATTGTGGTTATCCCCTATCCAGGTAAGGATACTGACTGTTGGTGAAAGCGCTGTTCCTTATGCCAATGAAGTTTACAATAAATTGAAGGGTGAAAGAATAAGGGTTGAGCTAGATGCTTCACCCAACACAATAAGCAAGAAGATCAGAAATGCGCACGATGAAAAGATCCCCTATGCTGTTATAATCGGTGATAAGGAGGCATCACAGGGGAAGATATCAGTAAGAGATAGGAAGATGAGACAAAGAAACCTCGTGAGCGTAGAAGAATTTATTGCAAAGGTAAGGGATGAAATTTCAACCAAATCTCTAGAAATCAGTTTCTGCGAAACAAAATAATTTTTTATCTTTAATTTATAGAGATACATGGCAAAGTTCACATGCTATGTTTGCAATAAACCTGTGGTCACAGGGCAGAAGTTTACATTTACCAAAAGCGGTGCAGTGCATTACCATTGTTTCATATCGGAAAAATCAAAGAATGTAGATGAACAAAACAGTGGAAAATTGTCTGTTCTTTCGCAACTACTGGACAGCGAACTTCAGCACCTGTTGAACATACTAAATATTAAGGATGCACCGGAGGAATTGAAGGAATTAATAAACAGAAAGTACAAGGATATCGAAAAGGCAGTGGTAGAAACCACCAATGCCATCAATTCGTTGTGATTAGATATTTTTAATCTTGATCTTCCATTTTATTCTGTCTTTTATTTCATCATTTAATTGGGTCACCCCGTGCTTAACGTAGAGATGTTCCCCAATTTTATAGATCAAGTCATCCACATACTTGCTGCTCGCTTGAAAATCACAATCATTTCCAAGGTCTCTGCAATAAATGGTGAGCTTAGCCATCAATAGAATACTTTTTACTTGTATTTACACGTTTCTACATCATAAATATTGGAAAATTTACGCACATTTGCCAGAGCGGCAGTATTGCCCTTCATCATCTGGTTTTTCTTCCTGGTCAACAATAATTACGAATTTCCCTATCTTCCTCTCAACTTTCATTTCAAATCTCCAAGGCAATTGAAAACTTAAATGTAATTCTTTCTATTTCAATCGTATAGAAATCTAAATTATTCTGTTATGATTATTCTCTAATGCCAATAAGAGAAGATGCATTCAATATTTACAAATTTGACGGAAGTCCATACGAAATGGGCCTGGAGCATGGTGAAAAATTGGGAAATGAAATTTTAAGGGTCATAAATAGGTTCAAATTTGCCCTTGAGAATGATTATGGAAAGAGCTGGGAATGGTTTAGGGGATTTTCCATGGACAATTTCTATGGAAAATTCAGTGAGGATATAATTGAAGAAATTTTAGGTATTGTTCATGGAGCCAGGAAAAAAGGATATGAAATCTCATTTGAGGATATTGCAACACTGAATACCATTGCAGAAATAGATAGTTATTTCTCTTGGATAAAGAAAATTCCTTCTGATACAAGCTGCACATCTTTCATTGCCAATGGGAGGTATACTTCAGATGGTGATTATATCCTAGCACACACAACCTGGTGGAGATATTATACTGCAAACAGTTTCAAATTCCTCTTTATCTACAATCCGGATAGGGGATTTCCATTCGCAATGCAAAGTGCACCAGGATTACTGTTCAGTTTCACTGACTTCTATTACAACTCAAAAGGCATAGCGATATCTGAAACTACAATTGATGGAATAAAGACGTTCAATATTGAAGGGGAACCACTGTTCCAAAGGCTCAGGAAGGCCATACAATTCTCCAGTGATATGGAGGGTGTAATCTATAATCTAACACATAATAACAATGGGGCCTATGCCAACGATTATCTCATTGGAAGCAAGGATGGAATAGGGTTATTGGAGCTGGGAACGTTCAATTATGCGGTAGTTAAGAAAAGGGAAGGTTTCATTGTATCCAGCAATAGGGTACAGTTTGATAACCTTGAGGAAGAAGTAAAGATAGAATACGATTCTTTTGATGATTCCGATACAAGCCGATACATCAGGATGGAACAATTTCTGAGAAATAGCAAACTTGATATTGATAGCGCTAAAAAATTACTGGCAGATCATTACGATCTATCCCTCAGGAAGGAATTTCCAGGTAAAAACACAGTATGTGGGCACAGGGAAAACGAGCCTAGGCTGGATAAATTCGATAAAAGACCGCCTTATTTCACCACCGGATCCATAGACGGAAAGGTTGTAACGGGAAAAATGGCATTAATGGGAAGCTCATGGGTTAAATGGGGAAAACCCTGTGACATTCCTTTCAAGGCCAATGAGCACATTCAAAAGCATCCAGAATATGAATGGCTAAGAGGTCACCTTGAGGATATTATACCATCACCATGGACAAAAGTTGATCACAGCTGGAATTTTGTTAATCCCAAATGAAATTTATACCCTAGTGATCCAATAACTTTTTTTGTATGTCTTTCATCTTGTTGGTGATATAATTTGGAACCTCAAATTCAATATTGCTTAAAACGTAGGAACAGACTTTTAATTTTGAAGTCTGAAATAATTAAATTAAGAATATATAAATTATTTACTAACAATGATGGGACCGCGGAGATTTGAACTCCGGTCACCAACACCCCAAGCTGGTAGGATGGTCCAGGCTACCCTACGGTCCCATTCAGTCAAATGGCAATATTTCTTGCAACAAATCAGCCTGAGAGATTATCATTCTCCTGCAGCAGTACCTGGTAACTCCTAATTCGTCAAGCGTCGCCGAAATCTCCTCTGGAGTTGGCTCTCTCTTATGCTCTGTTCTAATTTTATCCATCTTATCTTTGAATCTAACATAATCAGATGCGATTACTCTCCCACAGCTGAAGCATCTTACAGGTATAATCATTATTTCACCTGTATGATTTCTGCCTCTTCTTCCTGGCTCCTCTTCCTCCAGGTTTCTTTGGCAGCTTCATTCTTACGTCATTAACCAATAGGGTCCTGTCAAATCCTTTAAATGCATTTGCCAGTTCTTCATCTTTGAAATATGCTACTATGGCTCTTGATATGGCAGTCCTAACTGCATCTGCCTGTCCCATGGGGCCTCCGCCCTTTACATTCACAGAAATGTCGATCTTCGATACCTTATCACCTGCAAGCATCAGTGGTTCCATTATCTTCATTCTTGCAAGTTCGCTACCATAAATTTCCAGTGGTATACCATTGATCCTGATTCTACCCTGACCCTCTCTTATTGTTGCCCTAGCTACAGCAGTTTTCCTGCTGCCGCTTGTTTCAATTACTGCTGTCATTTACCCTCACCTTTGAGCCCAATTGCCTTGAAACTTCCAATAGGCTTATCACATTATTAATATGCTTGTTCTTAAGTTCTTCCAAAACCTCTATATTGGAATTTTTAAATTCTTCAGGAATGCTAACATAAACTTTCAACCTTTTGTAGGCATTTTTTCCCCTGCTTGTCTTCATGGGCAGCATTCCCCTGACCGTTCTTCTGAGAATTCGATCTGGCTCCTTTGGGAATCTCGGACCCTTCCTTACCGATCCTACATCCCTCTCAGTTTTGAACCTTTCCAGAACAGTTTCCTTTTTTCCGGTTATCATAACTTTTTCTGCATTTACTATTACAATTTCATCATCTTTTGTAAGGAGTTCCTTTGCTACATATGAGCAAAGCCTTCCCATTATCATATTTGATGCATCAATTACCCTCATTTTAATTACCCCATTATCCTCAATTTACTTCCAGTTTTGTTCAATTCCATTAATTCCTTCAGAGTATAAATCTTCCCCCCAGCCTCCTCAATTTTCTTTTTAGCTGTTTCTGAAAAGTAGAGGGCTGCCACAGTAATGGGCTCATCTACAGAACCAGCTCCAAGAACGACTCCTGGAACAACTACAATCTCTCCGGATTTGGCAAACCTTGATATTTTGCCAACATTTACCTCGCTCAGATTGTTAATAGGCTTATCGAGCCTCTCTGCTATGTCCTTCCAGAAGGCTGATTTGTTTTCAATAGCTAATTTTTTCATCTCACTAATGAGTTTTTCTCTTGATGAACGATCTAGGACTCCCATTTATTTACACCTAAGCCGAACTGTATGGATTAAATATTAATAAATCTTATGTGGGGATATCGGCCCAAATTGATTTGAATTTTTAATTTATACCTATAATAGATTATTTAGATCTCATCTTGAGCTTTAGCGCATTCATCAGTATTTCTGCCGACGTCACGGTCCCAACGCCACCTGGAACGGGTGTGTAGTCTATATGTTCAAACTTTCCATCCATTTGAAAATCTCCCATAACCTTATTTTCAACTACATTTATTCCTATGTCCACGATTATTTTCTTACTTTTTATGCTACTCCCCTTAAGGTACCCTGCCCTGCCAACAGCCAGGAAGACGATATCGCTTTCTTCAATGAGTTTTTCGATATTTTTTGTTTTCGAATGTGCCACAGTAACAGTTGAATCTTCGTTGAGTAACATCTGTGAGAGGGGCCTCCCGACAGTTATGGATCTATTTATTACAAGGGAATTGGTTCCTGAAAGATTTATGCCATTGTATTTCAGTATATCAATAGAGGCCTTAGCTGTGGCCGGTGCAACGTCATAATCTTTATAATTCAGTTTTCCCAAATTGTACGGAGAAATGCAATCAAGATCTTTATCGGGATCAATGGAATCACTTACCTCCACCGGGTCAATACCTTCAGGGAATGGCCTCGCTATAATGATAGAGTCTGTTTGGCTATCATTGTTTAATCTTTTGATCTCATCAATAAGCTTTGCTGGCTCGACTTCTGTAATCTTAAAATCTATCCCGACTTTATCGGCATTTTTTTTAATGCTTTGAAAATACACTTTAGATTCTTCGTCACCCTTGAAATAAAGAGCTACTGTATGTATTTCAAGCTTATTCTTATTCAATGCATCCTTGATCTCAGAAAGAATCTTGTTTGAAACCTCTTTTCCCTGAATCACCATGATCGCTTATTATTCATAAGTATGTAATTGTTTTCGAGGTATTTTTGAAGTGACAAGTATCAAAACACTTATTTATTTATTTTCACTACGTTTGCGAATGGATGAACTAGAACAATGGGTTAAATCAAAGGGCGTTAATACCACAAAGGATATCAAGATACCTGAAAGGTTAATTGATCAGGTAATTGGTCAAGATCACGGCGTTGAAATAATTAAGAGGGCAGCAAAGCAGAAAAGGCATGTTATTCTAATAGGAGAGCCAGGAACAGGTAAATCCATGCTGGCTCAGTCCATGGTGGATTTTCTGCCCAAAGAAGAATTGGAAGATATATTGGTATTTCACAATCCTGAAGATGTAAATCGGCCCAAGATTGTAACAGTTCCTGCTGGCAAGGGTAAAGAAATAGTAAGAGAATACCAGGCCCGTGCAGATCAGGAAAGGCTGGAAAGGCAGAGAGGGACAAGATTGATAGTTATATTCATATTGATATTGGGTCTTGCCTTTTCATTTGCCAATTACCCTCAAACACATACAGTTGATGCAACTCCCATCTTTCTATCCATAATGGCGGCTGCATTCTTATATATTGCATTCAACATGGGCCCGGGAATAAGGGAAGATAAAACTCAAGTTCCAAAGTTGTTGGTAGGTCATGAGAAGACAGATAAGCCTCCATTTATAGACTCCACAGGTGCTCATGCAGGAGCTCTATTGGGTGATGTGCGTCACGACCCATTCCAGTCTGGAGGACTCGAAACTCCTCCACATCTTAGGGTTGAAGCTGGCAATATACATAAAGCTCACAAGGGAGTTCTTTTTATAGATGAAATAAACATGCTGAGGATGGAGTCTCAGCAATCCCTGCTTACTGCCATGCAGGAGAAAAAGTTCTCAATTTCAGGCCAGAGCGAGAGATCAGCAGGAGCCCTTGTTCAAACTGAGCCTGTTCCATGCGACTTTATCCTGGTTGCAGCGGGGAACATAGATGCATTACAGGGAATGCATCCTGCTCTCAGATCAAGAATAAGGGGTTATGGTTATGAAGTCTACATGAATACCATGATGGAAGATACAGAGGAGAACAGGGAAAAGCTAATCAGGTTTGTGGCGCAGGAAGTTGCTAAGGACAAGAAAATACCTCCCTTTGATTATACGGCAATTGCATCCATAATAAGGGAAGCGCAGAAGAGAGCTGGAAGGAAAGGTATGTTGACACTTAGGTTAAGGGAACTGGGGGGATTGATAAGGGTTGCAGGAGATCTTGCGGTCTCTGAAGGAGCTGAATTTGTAACTTCAGAACATGTGGCAAAGGCAAAATCCAAAGCGAGACCCCTTGAGCAGCAGATTGCAGACAAGCACATAGAGGCAGGTAAGGCCTACAGGACCTTCCTGAATGAGGGATTTGCTGTAGGTATAGTAAACGGTCTGGCTGTATATAGCGCCGGTTCCGGTATGGCAGAATATTCTGGTACTGTGATGCCGGTAGCCGCTGAGGTCACTCCTGCTCTTGAGAAGGAGAGGGGAAAGATAATTGCAACAGGAAAGTTAGGTGAAATCGCCAAAGAGGCAGTGCTAAACGTTTCGGCTATAATTAAGAAGTACACAGGGGAGGACATCTCAAACCATGATGTACACATCCAGTTCATCGGCACCTACGAGGGTGTTGAAGGCGACTCAGCAAGTATAACCATAGCTACGGCAATAGTATCTGCGCTTGAAGGTATTCCCGTTGATCAATCATATGCAATGACAGGCTCTCTGAGCGTCAGGGGACAGGTTCTACCGGTGGGTGGTGTAACCGCAAAGGTTGAAGCCGCTATCGAGGCAGGATTCAAGAATGTGATAGTCCCTGCTTCAAATGAAAAGGATATTATACTGGAAGAAGAAAAGAGAAAGAAAATAAATATCCATCCAGTGACAACAATAAATGAAGTACTGAAACTTGTCCTAGCACCTACAAGGACCAAGGCAGCATTGATATCAAGGTTTGAAACCAATATACCAGCATCTTCAGTGGTGGCCAATGGAACCTAGAATTGTCCAAACTTACATCATAGCTGAAAATGAAATAGATGTATCTAAATTTCAACAATTTCTTTTTTTGAGGGAAGATAGAATAGTGGGATACGTTCATCTGGACGCAGCAATGAAATATGCACTCATAGCTTTTATGAGGAAGAGGAATATCTCCGACTCAATTTGGAAGGAAATAATGCTATATCTATCAACACAGAGGCAGGTCAGCAAGGCAATAGAAATAATGGGTATCAAAAATTATACCGGAAAAATTGTAGTTCTGGGAGAAAGTGAATTTCCTTGGGAAAAGAGGTTTAAGAGTATCGACATAAATGATGATAAATTGAAGTTCTGGGGGATAAACAATCCGCTGGAGATCCTCACGAAAATGGCACAGTTCAGCATAGAAAATGCGTGAAATTTTTATATAAAACCATAATACCTTTCAGTTTAAAGAGGAGAAAAAATGCTGATCAGAGATAATGAGGAGTATGACCTGAGGGAATTTTTGGACCCTATTGTTGCAGAGTGGTTTTTCAACAAGTATCAGAAAGCAACTAAGGCACAGATGATAGGAATTCCTCTAATCCACAATAAGAAAAATGTTCTAATCTCGTCACCGACAGGAACAGGTAAAACTCTCTCGGGGTTCCTCGTTATCCTGAACGAATTATTCCTGCTAGCGAAATCAAATAAGCTGGAGGATAAGATCTACTGCGTCTATATTTCCCCCTTGAAGGCTCTGGCCAACGATATTAAGAGAAATTTAATGACACCTCTTGAAGAAATTTATGAATTGGCAGAAAAGAAGGGAGTCAAGCTTCCTAAGATAAGGGTAGGTGTTAGGTCTGGAGATACCAGTCAATATGAACGGCAGCAAATGAATAAAAAACCTCCTCACATATTCATAACAACTCCTGAGAGCCTTGCCCTCTCGATTTTTTCACCAAAGTTTAAGGAGAAGTTTAAGGGTGTCGATTATCTCATAGTAGATGAAATCCATGACCTTGCATCCAGCAAAAGGGGAGAGCTTTTGAGCTTGGTTGTGGAATACTTGAATTATATTAACAAGAATTTAGTGAGAATAGGTTTATCTGCAACCACTGAACCCATTGACGAAATAGCCAAGTTCCTCATAGGAAATGAAATGGAAAAGGATGTGCATATTATAGAGGTTGAATCTAACAAAAATCTTGATCTAAAGGTTATATGCCCAGTTTCAGATTTATTCAATGCAACTCAGGAACAGATCAGTGAAAGGACATATGATATAATAGAGAAACTGGTAAAGGAGCACAAGACGACTCTGGTTTTCACCAATACAAGGAGCGGGGCTGAAAGGGTCTCCACAAAGCTGATTGAAAGGGGAATAATGGAACTGGAGGCTCATCACTCAAGTCTATCTAGGGAATCTAGGTTCCAAGTAGAGGAGAAGCTCAAAGCAGGTCTGCTCAGGTGTGCGGTTTCTTCAACATCATTGGAGCTGGGGATTGATATTGGAAGCATAGATCTAGTCATACAGGTAGGTTCCCCCAAGGGAATTTCAAAGGGTTTGCAAAGAGTAGGAAGGTCAGGCCATTCGGTATTTGCTACGGCTAAGGGAAGAATCATACCCATGGATATAGATGATCTCGTGGAATCTGTGGTTTTGGTTAAGCAGGCAAAGGAGAAGAAGCTAGATAAGGTATCCATTCCAAAGAATTCACTCGATGTTTTGTCTCAATTCATCGTGGGCATTTCCTTAGAGAAGAAATGGAATCAGTGGGAAGTTCTTGATATTGTTAGAGGATCGTATTGTTACAGAAATCTCCAGGAGAAAGATTACTTAAATGTTCTGAACTATCTGTCGGGAGGTTTTGAAGAGGGAAACGTTTATTCTAAAATATGGTGGGATAAAGAGGAGGGGACGTTTGGAAAGAAGAAGAGCAGCAGGCTCATTTATTTCACCAACTCAGGAACCATACCTGAGGAAGCAGATTATGAAGTTTTCACCCTTGATAACAGGCACATGGGATCTCTCTCAGAGAAATTTGTAGAGAAACTGCACAGAGGAGACATATTTGTATTGGGTGCCAGGACATATGAGTTCATAAGGCTTAGAGGCAATAATGTTTATGTTAAGGATGCCAGCGGTAAGAAGCCAACGGTTCCGTCATGGGTAGGAGAAATGCTTCCCAGGACTTTTGATCTCTCGCTAGAAATTACCAGATTCAGAAAAGAACTCAAGAGAAGGATAGAAGAAGGAGAGGCTGAGGAATTCCTAAGGGATGAATACGACGCTGATGATAACACGATTCGATCCCTTCTTTCATATTTCAACGCTCAGATGCAATTTGGCATACCGGATGATGAAAAATTATACATAGAGGGTTACATAGATAAATCAAACAATTATTCAGCCATATTCCATTTCCCGTTTGGTAGAAGGGTAAATGATGCACTTAGCATAATAATAGCTTACAACATTGGGAGGGAATTCAACATAAACTCAAGGATTGCTTTGACAGACGATGGTTTCATGCTAACATTTAACAGGCATATCCCACTTGAAAGCATAAGGGAAATAATTTACAACATGGAAATAGGGGATTCATTGAGGAAAGCTGTAAAGAACACTGAACTATTTAAACAGAGATTTAGGCACTGCGCCACAAGATCTTTCATGGTTCTGAGGAATTACAAGGGCAGAGAAGTGTCCGTAGCCAGGCAGCAATTGAGAAGTCAGAGAGTTCTTGACATACTTTTTTCAATGGAGGATTTCCCGATTATTGAAGAAACCTTTAGGGAAATTGAAAATATCGTTATGGATTTGCCCAATGCTAAATATGTATTGGAGAAAATCAGGAACGGCGAATTCAAATTGGAGCTCCTCCAATATTCAAAGTTCCCAAGTCCATTCTCATATGGAATAATTTACGCTGGTATATCTGACATTGTTCTCATGGAGGACAAGAGCGCAGTCATAAGGGAGCTCCAAGAATCACTCCTCCAGAAGATGGGTCTTGAAAATAGGGGAGAGCTTGACATAGAGATACTGGAAGAGCTTCAGAAGAAAAAATTGAAAGTCAAGGGCAAGGAGGGAATTATTTCATTCCTTGAAAAGGCCGGTTTCTCCGACCTGAGATCCGAACACTCATTTTCACCCCTTAAATACTATGAAAATAAGGAAGAGTACGAAGAAATACTTCAGAAACTTATCAGCGAGGGTAGAATTGAGCCTGTATTCACCGGAAAGAATACATATGCACTAAGGGAAAATATACCATATTTGGCAGCGGTGTTCTCAATCACATATAGCGGTGATATAAGGTTTGAAGACGGAGACAACACATCAGAGATAGCCAAGAAAAATGGCCTAAGTGTCGAAGACGCTCTAATAATGCTCAGGCAATTGGAAAGGGCATATAAGGCATACTTTGCACTGGAGGGCAAAGAAACACTGTGGTATCACAGGGAAGTTGAAGAAGTTGATAGGGAAACTGCACTGAAGAAAGTAATTAAGTTCCTGTTATGGCAAAATGGGCCATTAACCGAGGCAGAAATACTGGATAGGATTGGGGAAAGATACCAAATAGGAAATGTGTTAAAGCAATTGGTTGAAAGTGGCGAGATAAGGACAGGGACATTCATTCCCAAGAGGGAAATACAGTATATGCTATCAGAGGACATCGAGGCCATAAGGGGCATTAGTGAGAGTGATATTCTTAGAATGAGGCTTTCCAACGCCACATACAGGGCAACGGATGATTACATTAATGATTATCTTATTCTCATAGACCCATTTTCCGCAAGGACAAGGGATTATAAAGTTCCTGAGGGTCTAATTTATGGTCATATTGGAGAAAAATTGGTAGGTTATTTCTCAAAGGAGTTCATGCAAGAGGTGGCCTATCTAAATAAATCACTACCAAAATTTGACAGGGCACTGCATAAGGAGTTAGAAATTGAAGAGGATGATGTAAAGAGTTATGGAAATGTATTTAAGAGAGGGGAAGAATTTTTCGTTTATTCAGGAAAATCCAAGGAGCCATTAAGATTCATGGAGAATTTCATAAAAAGATACGGTCCGCTTAGCGAGTGGGAACTGACTAATCTATTTGGCCAGGGAATTCGCGAAATAATTCCTAAATTGCGGGTAAAACAGTTGAATTCAAAATATACCAACTACTACTATGTTGAGAAAATAGATCACGATTTACCTGTTATAATTGATAGAAATGATCCTGCCTACATTATTAATAAAAATCTGATAGATGTTGAATTGGGTGAGGGTTTCAAGTATTTCCTTATAGAGAAAGGGGTTGTGAAATTAGCTCTAGATATAGAAAAGTCTAATGGAATTTTAGAAATATTTGATATTGTTGGAGATCATGCATACGATGCCGACAGAATAATACAGGTTGTTCAAAGAATATCCCAATTGGAAGGTTTGGACTCCATAGTTTTCAGAAAGGCAACTTTTCCCATATCAGAGAAGAAAATGCAGGAGCTTTCATTTAGAAAAATAAGAACTTACATATCCAATTCAGAAATAGAAAACCTGAATTTATCAGAAAAAGAAATCATCAGATACATTTTAAGAAAACATCATTTAACAAGGGATTCCAGGTATCTGGATCCAGTGGACGCCATCAGGGACATCTTTGGTTTTAAGTCTGATAATGAATTAATGCTGAAAACTCCCAAATTCATAAGCCTGAAGAAAATATTCTCGTCAAAAATGGTGGTGGAGTCTTTTCTTCTACATGGAACTCAGGGTTACATTTCCAAGGAAAACCTGGAAGTTGTATCAAAGCTCAACGAAGGCCTCATCTCAAACAAAGGCAGAATAGTACTTCAGAAAATTGAATCAATGGAACCCTGCTCCAAGGAAGAAATTATAGATAGATCACCGTTTACTTTGAACAAAACCATAACAATTATCACTGAGTTATTCAAGAAGTCTCAAATTTATAGGGATTTCAAGGGTAAAATATATAGATCCCCCTCAAACATTTCCATTGAAGAAGGGCTGGATAAGCTAACAAAATACCTAGGCCTATTCAATTCAAGAATAATATCTGAATTGACAAACAACAATCCGAACATCCAAAGAATGCTCCCAGGCTATTTAAGCAATGGATTAAAAATGGGGAAGTTCAAAATGATTATGCCTCTAAAGGACAGGGATGAAATTTACTTTGTTTGGAAATATGAAGATATATTGACTGAGCCCATTGATGAAGATATTGTACTTCCACCAAGACATCCTGCTTACATACATCTAATATCAGCCCTGGGATGGAAACCAGGTTCAAAATGGCTTCTCCTGTTAAATGGGGAGGAACCAGTGTTCCTTAAATTGAAAAAATCTGGTCAGGATATAAGGACAAATACGAGGATAAGGGAGCAAACCCTGATACGTTTAAGGAAGGCATTATCGAAAATTGGATACAGGGTTGATGAAGAGGATACTGATGATGTGACCACCCGCTGGTATGAAGACATGATTCCTAAGAGATACAAGTAACAAAAATATTGAATAAAAAAAGGTAATGGAAATATATGGTAACCAAGGAAGAAGTCCTGGAAGTGCTGAAGACTGTAAGTGATCCAGAAATAGGGGTTGACATAGTTAACCTAGGCCTGATCTATAATCTAGATATTACAGATGATGGTGTTGTCAATATAAGAATGACTATGACTGCTCCAACCTGCCCTGTCACAGACTGGATCCTGGTGGAAGCACAGAAGAGGGTAGAATCTCTGCCAGGAGTCAAGGAGTGCAACATTGAACTAGTGTGGGACCCACCATGGAGCCTGGAGATGATTTCAGATGAGGCTAGAAAATTGCTTAATCTATAATTTTATTTTATTGATGAAATCTCAAAAATTAAAGAATTAAAGGTAGATATTATTTAGAAAAATCCTTAGTAAATACCTTAATTTCAGCAGGCCTCTTGTTTATGTGGCCCATTTTAACTCCGTAGATTTCCTTTACACCGTTCAGATATGACGTATCTAAAAGCCTCTGTGAAACTATTCCACCAGTTACTATTCTGGAATATTTTTTCTCAACTGTGTCGAACTTATCCACAACATCACTAAGAGGAAGTTTACCTACGAGGTTCCATTTATCGTCGTAAAATCTCACTTCCTTAAGCTGCGCTGCTTCATCTATCAGCTTTATCACGGAGAACTCGTTTCCCTTCCTAACATCTTTCTTAACATCATGGTTCTCTTGCCTGTGGTTATTATCTTCCTTTGAGTGATTGTTCTGTTGAACCTGTTCCACTTTAACATGATTTTCGTTTTTCACCTGGGAGTTAATGGGATCCTCAGCCTTTGCCTCAGCGTGCTGAGCTGCAGCCATTCTCGCTGTTTCCTCTGCCTTTATCTGATCGTTCTGCTTTGCATTTTTCTCATTCAGATTCTTAAGCTCAAGCTGCATGCCATGTGTGATCAAATACTGATCCACCGGCATCTTATCTCTGAGAGCCTTTACCACCTGCTTATATGTGAGTTCCTCAACCTCAAAACCAGGTGGTGCTCTCGCCACAAAGTCTATGTCTGCCACCTGTAATAGCTCCTTGAGTATCAGATCTCCTCCCCTATCTCCATCGAGAAATGCTGTGGTGGTTCTCTGTTTGGAAAGTTCGCTGATTGTCTTTGGTACATTGGTACCCTCCACGGCAATGGCATTTTTTATTCCATATTTTAGAAGATTTAGCACATCATTTCTCCCTTCGACTATGATTATGGATTCGCTGTTGGCAACATTAGGTCCAGCAGGAAGTTTCTCTTCACCGAAGGCCACAATCTCAGAGTTTTCTACTAGGCTCTTAACGGTCTGAACCAAGTTTTCACCTACAGATTTGTTGTTCTCTAGCATCTTTTCTAAAATCTCCTTGGCCCTCTCTATTACTTTTTCTCTCTTCGATGCCCTTATGTCCTCTACGTCCAGTACCTCTACTTTAGCTTTGCACGGACCTATTCTATCTATGGTTTCCAGGGACGCAGCTATTATACTTGTTTCAACCTGATCCATACCGGAAGGTATGTATACTATACCCTCCGATTTCCCGTTCTTACTCTCAATTTCTACTTCAATTCTTCCTATTTTACCGGATTTCTGTAAATCCCTGAGATCTAGTTCATCTCCCAATAAACCTTCGGTCTGACCAAATATGGCTCCGACTACATCAGGCTTTTCCACTACTCCGTCTGCCGTTATCTTGACCTTTATCAAATATTTGGTAATATTTGGATCTATATTCATTTGAATTCACCTCTATATTATCGTGAAAGATATTTCTAATCTTCACGCACGAACATTGAATCATAGAATATAATTTTATTGCATTAAAAACATCACATCTAACACGATCTACGAGATTTATTGAGCCCAATTAAAGGCAAATTGCTTAAGCAACTTGATAATATTTAAATAAAGATTTCCCATACTGTTTTAAGTTTTGTAGGTGTTAATTATGGAAGAATTAAAAACTGGAACTACTACATTGGCAATGGTTGTCAATGACGGTGTTGTTGTTGCCGCTGATAGGAGAGTAACAGCTGGGTACATGGTTGCTCATAAAGTGGGCAAAAAGATTTATCAGGTTGATGATAAAATTGCTCTAACAACAGCTGGTCTCGTAGGAGACCTACAGATGTTGGTCAGGTATGTTAAAGCTGAGGCAGAACTTTATAAATACAAAAAAGGGGTCAATATCACAGTAGAGGGTCTAACCACACTGCTTGCTAATATACTGAATCAAACAAAATACATGCCATTCTTGGTCCAGATAATAATAGCCGGATATGACAAAAAGCCACATGTATTTTCAATAGATGAGGCTGGAGGGGCTGTTGAGGATAAATATGTTTCCACAGGATCCGGCTCACCATTCGTTTATGGAGTTCTAGAAGACCTGTATGAAGACGGCATTTCAATCGACCAGGGAATAGATATAGCCATAAGGGCAATATCCACATCTCTCCAAAGAGATGCAGCTACTGGCAATGGAATAGATGTGGTTACAATTACACCTTCTGAAGGATATAAGATGCTACCGGAGGAAGATGTACAGAAGAGGATAAAGAAGCTCAAAATTTAGTCTAAATTTAATCATTGAATTTTATTTCATACTTTTAAGGGCAAGGTGTTTTTGAAATATGGATTACAATACTATAATAGAGAATACAAGGGATGCGTTGGAAGAATTTTTCCCAGATTTGGACTATACAAGCATAGACATGGAAGGCGCGAACATAATAGTTTATTCCAAGGAGAGCGACAGGTTCTTTGAGGATCCGGAAAAGATAAAGAAGATGGCACAGAAGCTTAAAAGAAGGGTAGTGGTTAGGCCAGATTCCTCAGTGTTGATCTCAGAGGAAGAAGCTGAAGAAATTATCAGGAGAATAATTCCGAGGGAAATTAAAATCTCGGATATTTTCTTTGAGAATGATACTGGCGAGGTTCTCATAGAACTAGATGATCCAGAGACTGTTATGGACCCTCAGAAACCCTATATATCTGAAATCAGAAAGGCAGTTAAGTGGGCCCCAAGGATCATAAGGACTCCACCCATGCGAAGCACCACGATTAAAATGGTTAGGGAATTTATGAAATCCGAATATCAGGAAAGAAGGAAATTCCTGAAGAACCTGGCGAAAAGGATCGCCAGAGAACCCCATCCTGGGGAAAATTATGTTAGATTAACAGCTTTAGGTGGATGGAGGGAAGTCGGGCGATCCAGTACATTACTCATGACAAAGAATACCAAGGTAATGATAGATTGTGGAATGGACCCGTCCGCGGTTGATTCAGAGGATCCGTCCATGGGTGCCCCCTATCTGAATGCACCCGAATTGTGGCCTTTGAATTCACTGGATGGCGTGGTACTGACCCATGCCCACATGGATCATAGTGGATTTCTGCCATATCTTTTCTCCATAGGTTATGATGGTCCGGTTTATCTGACGGCGCCAACAAGAGATATGGTTCTGCTTCTGTTAATGGATTATATTAGACTGGCCATATCTGAGAACAGGAAATCTCCGTACAAGCTGGAAGATGTCAGGAATATGATAAGACATACCGTGACATTAAATTACAATGAGACAACAGATATTTCCCCAGATGTGAGGGTTACCATGAGAAATGCAGGGCATATATTGGGTTCAAGCGTTGTCCACTTCCACGTGGGAGAGGGTTTCCACAATTTGCTAATGTCCGGAGATATTAAGTATTCAAATTCCTGGTTATTTAACGCGGCAGACTCAAGGGTACCGAGAGTTGAGACATACGTCACCGAGAGCACTTATGGAGGCAAGAACGACGTGCAACCATCAAGGCAGGAAGCAGGGGAAAGGATAGCACAGATTGTAAAGCTTGCCATTGAGAGGAAGGGGAAGGTCCTAGTGCCAGTTTTTGCGGTTGGAAGAAGTCAGGAAGTGATGCTGGTTCTTGAGGAGAAAATGAGGAAGGGTGAACTGGAAACGATTCCAGTATATCTGGACGGAATGATATATGAGGCTACAGCTATCCACACAGCCTATCCCGAATTCCTGAATGTTAATCTGAGAGATTCCATAACGAAGAAGAAAGAAAATCCATTCCTGTCTAATATATTCAAGAGAGTCGATGTCCAGGAGACAAGGGAGCAGATAATAGACGATGTGGGTCCATTTGTAGTCCTGGCAACATCAGGTATGATGAACGGTGGCCCAGTTTTAGAATATTTCACTAACTGGGCGGAGGATGAGAGGAACTTCCTTGTTTTCGTAGGATATCAGGCTGAAGGAACCTTGGGGAGGAAGATACAGAGCGGAATTAAAGAAATCGAAATAGCCAGGGGTGGAGCACCAAAAAAGGTGACCGTAAACATGGCTGTTGAAAGCGTGGATGGATTTTCCGGGCATTCAGACAGGAGGCAACTTATAAAATACATAGAGGCTTTGGAATCCAAGCCAAAGAGGATTCTAGTCAATCACGGTGATCCATCGAAGGCCATAGAACTTGCCAGAACGCTAGAAGCGAAGTTCGGTGTGGAAGCCTATGCACCCTATAATCTTGAGACCATAAGATTGAGGTAGACATATTAAATAGAAGAAATTATTAATATGTCTGGTATACAGTTTGCCAGAAGGAGATAGTAATGGTTGGTTACAAAGATATTCCACCGGATATGCTCATAGAGAGGATAGCGGAAGATTTAAAAAGTAAGGTAAAGGAACCAGAATGGGCACTGGTAGTTAAAACGGGGCAACACAAAGAGAGAGGTCCTTATGAGAACGATTGGTACTACAAGAGGCTGGCTTCCGTACTCAGGAAGATAGCGATCCTAGGTCCAATAGGTTCCATAAGGCTCTCCGCTGAATACGGTGGTAAAGTGGATAGAGGATCAAAGAGGTATCATGCATCCACTGGATCCAGGAAAATAATTAGACAGTGCATGTATGACCTTGAAAAGCTTGGATATATAACAAAAAGCAAGAAAGGAAGAGAGGTATCCCCCGAGGGATTGAAATACCTCAATTCAATTACAAAAGAGCTGTCTGAAAAATTGAAAGAGGAACTCCCAGAAATATCAAAATACCTCTGAAAGGAGGTGAATTTAATGTCTGACGATAGAGAGTTGGAAGAAATTAGAAGAAGAAGGCTGCAGGAGCTTCAGAAGCAAGCCCTTGAGAGGCAGGCCATGGAGGAGCAGCAAGAAGCAGAGAGAAAGGCCGCTGAAAAGGAAAGACTGGAAATACTGAGGAAGCTCTTGACCCCTGAAGCCTTACAGAGGCTCTCAAACGTCAGACTGGTTAGGCCAGAACTGGCTGAAAATGTGGAAAACCAGATAATTTATCTGGCTCAATCTGGTAGACTCACTCGGCAGATTACAGATGCTGAGGTGAAGGCTCTACTGGCAAGGTTAAGCGAAAAGAGGGAAATAAGAATAGAAAGGAGATGAATGAAAATGGCTAGGAATAAACCAGAAGCTATGAAAAAAAGGCTTATGGCAAAGGTAAAGGAAAATTCAAGAGTACCGGCTTGGGTTATGATCAGAACCAATAGAAGAGTGACAACAAATCCAAAGAGAAGGACATGGAGGAGAAATAAGCTCAAGGAGTGATGCTCATGGCAGAAAAGGAAATGAATATGGTAATTTCATTGAGGGAAATAGTTTATGTTTCCAGGAAGAGAAGGAGCCCAGCGGCAATCTCACTGTTAAGGCGCAAAGTCTCAAGATTTGCAAAGGTACCTTTGGAAAAGGTATGGATAGATGACCAGGTCAATAAATTGATTTGGAGCAGGGGAATTGAAAAACCACCAAAGAAGTTAAAGGTTAAGATAGTTAAAATTGAAGAGGACAATTCTGCGGAGGTCCTCTTGCCAGATTGAATTTTCATGATACAAAAGGCTAGAATTTTTAATTCCCCTTTTTTGGGTATTTATATAAGAACTTGGGAAAAATACACATTTGTTCCAAAATCTACAGATCCTGAATTAGTAAATATGATTAGGGAAACCCTTGGTACTGAAGTAGTGGAGATATCGCTGGGTAATTCAACAGTTCTTGGTTCTTTGATGATTATGAACTCTCAGGGAACAATCCTTAGCAATCTTGTGGATAGCAAGGAACTCAAATTAATCCCCAGTGATTTGAGATATACGGTAATTGATTCTAACCTGAACGCGTTTGGAAACAACATACTTGCCAATGATAAGGCAGCCATTGTCCATGAGGATTACGATAGAAAGACCATAAGGGAAATAGAGGACGCGCTTTCGGTAGAGGTTGTGAAGCTTTCTTTCCATGATATAAAGACCATAGGCTCTAGCGGCCTTATAACCACCAAGGGTCTTATACTCCCACCCTTCCTGGAAGATGATGAAGTCCATGAAATTGAATCCATATTCGGAACAAAGGCAAAGGTTGGGACCGCCAATTTTGGAAGCGTGTACGTTGGTGCTTCAGTTATTGCCAACTCCAAGGGTGCTCTGGTCGGAGAAGACAGCACGCCCATAGAGGTTCTGAATATTGAGGAAGCATTGGATCTATGAAGATATCAAAGTGCGAAGGCGTATACGAACCTGAAGACGATTCATATCTTATGCTGAGCATTCCTGAGGTGAGAGGGAAAATACTAGATGTTGGATGTGGGACAGGCATTGTTGGAATCCATTATTTGGAGAAGGGGAATGAAGTAACTTTCATAGATATTGATCCAAAGGCAGTGGAATGCACTAAGAAGAATCTTGAATTTAATAAATTAAGTGGGGATGTTATAGTTTCTGATCTACTATCATCAATAAAGGGAGAATTTGATTTTTGCCTATTCAATCCTCCCTATTTGCCTTCAGATGAATTCAATCACAGGGATCTCAGCGGGGGGATTATAGGGAATGAAACCACCATTAAATTTCTAAATCAGGCAAGGGACAAATGTAAAGTATCTTACATAATAGAATCATCCATTGCTCCAATCGATTGGAAAGAGACTAAAGGCCTGTGCCATGAAGTAGTCGGGAAAATAACATACCATTTGGAAGAAATCAGGCTGGTAAGGGTCTGGAAATGCCAACAATAGAGGAAGAGATTGCCAGGATTGAGGAAGAACTTAAGAAGACACAGTACAACAAGGCTACTGAGCATCATGTAGGGAAATTGAAGGCGAAGCTAGCCAAGCTCCAGAAGGCTAAAGAGGAAAGAAGGAGGGGCGGAGGCGGCACAGGATTCTTCATTAAGAAAGGAGTTTATCCTTCTGTTGCCTTGATTGGCCCTCCATCAGTGGGGAAAAGCAGCATTCTCAATGCCATAACCAATGCAGAAAGTAGAGTGGGAGACTTTGACTTTACCACACTATCCATAGTTCCCGGAATAATGGAATACAATAAGATGAAATTCAGAATATTGGATCTGCCAGGTATTATCGAAGGGGCTGGTTCAGGTAAGGGAAGGGGCAGAGAAGTCATATCCGTTCTGAGAAATGTGGACCTTGTAGCAATTGTACTTGACCCCTTCAAGTATAATTATGAATACATTATCAACGAAATCAGGGCCATGGGAATAAGGTTAAATGAAGAACCCCCAAGGATAAGCATAATCAAGAAAGACAGGGGCGGATTAAATATAATGACCACTGGAAAAGTTCAGGTTGATACCGAGCTTTTCACCATTATTGCAAGGGAGTTCGGGCTCATTAACGCTGATATAATTATAAGGGAAAACATGGATTCTGAGAGGTTCATAGATGGGCTGATGGGAAACAGGGTTTATCTAAGGGCTATATACATACTCAACAAGGCGGACACTCCTGAATTTAAGGATGCATATGAATATCTCAAGTCAAGAGGTATAGACCCTATCCCGGTATCGGCTGCAAACCATGAGAATTTGGAATCTTTGAAGAAGGCCATTGCTGAGAACACTCGAATGATAAGAGTTTATCTCAAGAAGGAGTATGAGAATGAACCAGATGATGAGCCCATGGCCATCAGGGAAGGAAGCACTGTGGAAGATGTGTGCAGGATGCTACACAATGAATTTGTTGAAAGATTCAAATTTGCTACAGTGAAGGGAAACTCAGTAAAGTTCCCCAACCAGAGGGTTGGATTGGATCACGTATTGGCAGATGGTGATATCCTTACAATCTATATAAAGAAGGGATAAATTTATTCTATCGTCTTGTTCCACATTTCCCTCGCTAATTTCCCTTCATACTTAAATTCCTTGATGAGCTCCTTTGCTTCCTCTCTCCTAGCTCTGTGTTCCTCAAGGAATTTATTAAGTTTATCTGCAAGGTATTCTTTAATTTCGCCCGTAAGCATCCTTCCGCTTGAATATTCGTCTGCAATCTTCCTGATATTTTCATCATCTTCCTCAAAGAAATAGTATAACCATTGATATGGGACGTCAACGCTTAAATCAGCGCCCAGTTTCCTCTGGAGTTCAGCCGTGGGCTGCCCTCCGGAAAATGCATATTTCATTATTTTCTTCCTGACAGTCTTCGGGTCATCTGATAGATATATTGCTGAATCCGGTGATGATGAGCTCATTTTGCCTTCAGGTCCAGTTAAGGGTGGAAGGAATTTGCTGTGTATCTGAGCTGCCTTATAATATCCCAGTGATTCAGCTATATCTCTTTGAAGTCTCCAGTAAGGATCCTGATCAATTCCTGCGGGTATCAGACATCTCCTCCTTTCAAACATTGTTGGAGCAATTTGTAGGGCTGGGTAGAAGATTATTCCGATATTTGAGGAGTTGTCAAATCCGAATGTGGCCCTGACCTCTGAAAAATTTAATTTTTTGGCTATTTTTATGGAGATGGGGTACATGTTTCTTATGTATTCAGTATCTTGGAAAATAAATGTTCTATCGGGATTGAATCCAACAGCTATGATATCCAGAATATTTTCTATAGACCATTGTCTAGTCTGTTCCAATGAATAATCAAGATTTCTCATGAACTTTTCATCATCTGTGACTTCAATGTAGACATTTACCTTAAAAACATCCTGAAGCCATTTAGTGAAGACGAAGGGGATAAGGTGACCGATGTGCATTCCAAGTGATGGAGCCCTCCCAGTATAAAGGAAGAAATTTTTACCTTCGGAATAATCCTTCAAGATCAAATCCAGGTCCCTGTGGGAGAAAAATATCCCCCTCCTGAGCATGGTGTGAAGATTTCCTCCCGTCAACTCCTCCATTCTTTTTATTAATGGTTCATCAATTTTTTGGGTTCCGAACTGTTCAATGAGTTTATCGTAATCGATTTTGCCCTTTACTTCCCATGGGGTTACGTTGTTAGTCATTGGAGGTAAATTTTTGATTGGATAAAACTCTTAACATCCCGGAAATCCTAATTTCAAGGAAATAGAAAATTTAAAAAATTAGAAATCAAGAAAAAGAGAGAAGAAAAAGAATTATCTCTTACCCATACGACGGATGGCAAATACAAAGGCTGCAATTATTATGACGAATATTAGAGCAAGATAGAAGGCATAAGTATCATAGAACGGCAAATTAATTCCACTTAACTTGAAAGCCATTGTCTGGGAACCCATAACATTTAATGGTTCTATGATGCTTTGCTTTTCAGGAGTCAACATGTATGTACCTGAATAATAAGCTTCCATGGTATAATTTCCTGCAGGCAGCCTAAATGTAACGATTCCGCTCTTGTTGGTTAATCCGCTCCCTACCAACATTCCATCATGCCAGACTTCAACGAATGTGCCACTCAAAGGCTGGCCCGAGTTGGTCAATATTTTTATATTGACATAATAAACCATGGTAGGTATTGGAATGCTATTCTGGCCTGTAACTGTGAAGCTTCCCGAAGCTACATCTGTTCCTAGATAATATGCTTCATAGTCAAATATACCTGCCGGGAGAATGGCCTGAGCATTCCCTTCTACATTAGTTACCACACTGATCTGGTATTGTGGATCTGATGGGTTGTATATCTTCAGTTGAATATCGCCTATGGTAGCGTTCCTGGTATCAAATGTTGTTAAATTGATGCTATAAATGGATAATGCGTAACTCATAGAAGTGTTGGAATTTATTGAAATTTGTGCTTGGCCAACATTATATCCCATGTAATAAAACTGCATTGAATATGCTCCTTTGCCCAACACCACAGATGAGTTTCCATTATTTCCTGAAATGGTGGTTGATACAAGGGTATTGTTTTCATATATATCTATGACAACGCCGGCAATAGGTAGATTGCTATAATCCAGTGTGGTCATGGTAAAGTTGTAAAGTTCAGCAGTGATGTGCAGAGTAGCATTAGATGGCTCCTGAACTAAGCCGCTGAATATTGTGAATGTCTTCCAGAATACTGTTATTCCATAGCTGCCAACTGGTATTGGAATTTGAGAGAATCCATTGATATTCGTATTGTTGAATCCTATTATGTTTCCAGTGGTTATGTTGTATATTTCTATATAGGCAAGATCAATGGCACCCAGTTGAGGATATGAAACATATATGCTTTGTTCATACACACTTACATTAATTGGAATTATTCTATTGCTATTTAATGGAATGGATCCATTGAATACTAAAGTATCATGCCATAAAATGTTAAGGTAGTAATTTCCTCCGGGTACTTGCTTTAGAGATGCAGTGCCATTCTTTGACGTGACCAATAATGGATAATGCAAGCCTCCAGGGTTGATTGCATATATCAGTGCATTCCCCAGTGGCTGGGAAGCATTATCGAGGATCTTAAATGTGGGATAATATATGAGTGCAGATAACGAAAAACTTTCATTGGAACTTGAAGTATTGAATGGGAAAACTCCAACAGGGGAATTCTCATAGAACACCTTAGCAACGTAAGAGGAATTGGCGCTCAGCTCAAATGAAGCTATTCCAGATGAGTTTGTTGAATTCTTTCCGATATAAGATGTAATTGAGTATATTTTTACAGTGGCATTTTGTACAGAATTATTTAGAGTATCAACAACCCTGAATTGAACATTTACTGGTCTTCCACCTATCCAGAAATATGCTACTCCAAAGGCGTTTCTGCCATAATAGCTGCTTCCAGTATTCTGATTTATAAGATTATGATAAGTGTTATCAGTGGCATTTACACTTATTTCATACCTTCCAGGCGGCAGGCCAGAATAATTATAATACGCATAGAAGAGCTGATAATAAGAACTTTCAAGTGGATTATTCAAGGGTTTCATACCAGTTGAGAAAATAGTCCCGCTCAAATTGCTGATTTCAAGGTTAACTGGATAAGAATTGAAGTCGTATATTCCAAGTGGATCCGTTATATTAGCTATTATTTTGACAGTTTTGTTTCCTGTAGATGGGAAAACGCTAGTTAAATTTCCATTAACAAATGTTGATATATTTTCAACATTAAGGTAATTGCTGACTGGCAAGTCCAATGCACTGTAATAATAGGTATGGGATACTAACCCCCACCATATGCCGTAATAGTTGCTGGATGCTCCTGATATAGTTATAGAAAGCTCAAGAGAATTATTCTTTGGAATTGTGTAAAGCAACTTAGAACCAAAGCTTATTAAATTTAGATTTGGAGTAGATCCATATTTTACATTTGAGAGGGCATAAGGGGCTGAAGTACCTATGATTGATGTAGTTCCATTTGGATTTAATGAGTATAAGGTATAAGAAATACTCCCGCCAGATGAACTTCCCGTTTGATTCAAATATAGATAAAGCTCGGGCGTGCCATTTATTGTAAGATTTGAAGCAAGTTGAGGCACAATATAGAATTGTACTGAAATATAATGGAGCCCTGTGACAAGTTTACCTGTTTTTATGTAGGTTACATTGGTATCATTTACTGTATTCAGAACATTAAGTGCCGGAGTAGAGCCAACATATATGGGTCTACTGACGTTGTGCAAATAGAAAGTCACGTTAGTTGGTGTTGGTTCAGGACCAGTATATGGTGTAGCAGAAACTGTTTGTGTTAGCGGGGAAGCCGCAACTAAAATCATAACCATAGTTAATATGATTGCAAAAATTTTCACCATGATAAATTAAAATTCTTCGAATATATATGATTTGTAATACAATCTTCGAACAACTTAGACAGAGATTGAAGTAGTGTAGATGTATACCGCTTGCGAGGAATTATGCATGTTTATAATTCCAAAATGATCCATTTATTGTTCAATTGCATGTGCATATAGGTTCCAACCGCTTAACCATACGATTTTACACTAATTTAGAATCGCACTTTGTAATTTATCTATTAAATTCAATTTAAAAATTATGCCATCTTGATAGATAAAGTTTCAAACGGTATAGCTTGTATCTCAATTCTTATACCCATTCAATAATTACAATGCTTATAATTGTTATGACGCCCGAGCCGGGATTTGAACCCGGGTCTGGGACTCCGCAGGCCCCTAGGATAATCCAAGCTACCCCACTCGGGCATTTGAAATTATGATCCCTGTTAAAAATATATCTGAATTGGCCTTACTTTTTAGAACTGATATTTCCACTTAAGTTTTCTAAATCAATTACGAATATGAGAGATTCTAAGAATTCATTCACAGTTTTCCTTAGGTCATTGGGATTGCCCTTTGCAATGCAAATGATTGAGCCTTCCATTTCCTGGCACTTTATGTATCTTTCATGATCTGGCATAATGCTGTTTATTGCCGTCAAATAATCTTTTGGAAGCTTAATTTCAATTGATATCTCCAATTTGGCCAGCCCCCAGAATCCTTGGGGAATTGTTTAGATCTGTTATACTGTAAATTATTCCTTCAATTTTAGGTATCTTTTTATCCACATCTATTAGTATTCTCCCATTGTCAAAGTCAGAAACTACGGCATTTACATTGCTAAAGGCGAAGTTTATCTGAATCTTTTCCCCTTGCCTTGGTTGAGTTTTGACCCCTTGATTTATCCTGATATTAATTTCAAGTGAGTCCACTAATTCAATTTCTTGGTCTTCTGATAATATAGTGCCTTTCTGGACATCGTCCACTTCAACACCCTTCAAAGCAAGCCCAACTCTGGAATAAGGTATGGCACTCTCTCTATCAACATCCATAATTTGGATGCTTCTAACCTCTGCATTCTTTCCATTGGGATATGATTTTAACTGTTGATGTTTTTTGACAGTTCCTCCTATGACAAATCCCAATACCACAGTACCAACTCCCTTAACTGGGAAAGCCTGGTCAACTAGAATAATAGTTTTTTCAATTTTAGATGGTTCTACAGGTTTGTCCAGAAAATCATATATGGAACCCATATTTTTTTCAACTCTATACAAATTAAATTTCATTCCTTTTGTAATCTTCTCAACTGTTGAAAAAATGGAATCATCAGAAATTATACCCAGATCCCTCACTCCATAATAATCCAAGGCTAATAGCAATTCACCGGTGAATTTGTCAAGATTCTGTATTTCAATGAGAGCTTTCTTAGATACTGAAGCACTATTGATTAGGGGTTGTATCCTTTCGGGAAATTTGAAAGGATAAAGAATTGTGATTTCTGAGTCCCCCCTCTTCGTATGATAGTATTTGATATCAGTTTCACCTGATGATTTTCCAATTTGCTTTGCAAATTCTTCTGAACCATAATACAATAGCGAATAGTCCATGCATAGAAATATCATCAGATTTTTAACCTTATTGATTCTTATTTTCAGGTTGATCTGTGTCCAACGAATCCATAAATTTCTTTAATTCCATCATCATGGGTATCATTGTTGTAATGGGTGCTTTATGTTTCAAGAAGAACTCTCTCCCCTTCGGGGTAATTTCATAGTATTTTCTCAATCTGTTGTTGCAAACCTCTGCCTTCGAAGATACAAATCCTCTCATCTCCATGTGCTTGAGGAGTGAATATATTTCACCTTCGGAGAGCTTCTCTCCTATTATTTCACCTATTTCACTCTCTAAGAGGTATCCATGTTTGGGAGAGTCCCAGAGAGATTTCAGTATCATGAGCGTGATTATTCCCTTGAATATTCTCTCCCTCTTGACTCTCCTCATTGTTTGACCAATTATTAATGGGATATATAGCTTATCCTTATATGAGAAATAAATAAGTTTAAGAATGAAATCCATGGCAATGAAAAATTCACTTATGCCCTTTATAATGACTTCACTAGCTCACTTTGTGAATGATGGATACAACATCATATTTTCGGTACTGATAACTTATTATCTGTTTGTTCCAGGTTTAACATTGCCTATTTTGGGGGCAGTTGCAATAGTATACACAGTGACTTCCGGGTTGTTGAGTACACCTTTGAGCCTAGCGGCCCAGAGAATGGGGCAACACGTTTCATTTATGTCATTGGGGATATTATTGCAGGGAATCTCCGTATTTCTATTCATAATTCCCTTTGTATATCATAATATGGCGTTAGTCATCATTGTCGCAGGTGCATTGCTTCTTGGGGTGGGGCAGTCAACCTACCATCCTCTGGGAGCATTCATCATTTCTCAATCATATAAGAATGAAAAAGCAGCCTCATACATGGGCCTGAACGGATCCTTTGGTTCTCTAGGCAGAGCAGCTTTCCCGTCCATTATAGTATTTTCAATTGAATTTCTTGGGTATGTTATGGGATTGGCCATTATAGGCATCTTGGCAATCATTTCTGCCCTTCTGATCGACATTATGCTTAGAAGCTATAAGTTCAAGCAATCCTCAATGGGGAAGGAGAAGCAGAAAGCAAAGCTGGAAAAGGGGTTTTTGGCTTTTGTGATATATTTGACAATTATGAGTTTCCTGAGGGCAATTTTCTTCAACGGCACATTTATCTATATACCTCAGTATTTTGTTGAGTTAACCAAATCCCATGCTCTCATGGGTATAATCATGACAGTTTCATTACTAATGGCGGTTATAGGGCAACCACTCTTTGGGCATCTTACAACAAAATGGGGAGGTAAAGTAGTTGTAGCAATAACAACCATATTCTCACTTATTACATTTTCACTTTTCTTGTTCTACTCTAAAATCCTCTGGGTTTCAGTCACATCCTTTGCTCTCTTTTCGCTCTTCTCCCTCACTTCATTCCCTGTTCTAATGGGGTATGTTAACCAGAAGATTCCCAAGGAAATAGCAACCGTTTCAAGCGGAGTCGTATGGGGAATAGGAGTTGTTCTGGGAGGCGCCACAGGCATTGGGATGATTTCCATAATGAATTATTACCATTATTCCCTGGCCTACTCATTCTGGGTTGTGATGATTTTTGGAGTTATATCGGCATTGATGATTCCCTGGCTCGAAATATGGCTAAATAAGGAAAATTAAAAATTTCACATATTTAATTTATTGACTATATCTATTATCTTATCAGTTATTTCTTTGAAGCTCTTGGCACTTTGACTCAAAGGATGTGCGATCATCAATGGGGTTCCCTCATCTCCATCTTCAACCACCACGGGCTCCAAAGGTATGGATCCAAGATATGGGATCTGATATTCCCTTGCAACTTTTTCGCCACTCCCCTTCTTGAATATGTAGGTTATTTTGCCACAATGAGGGCAGATAAAGCCACTCATATTTTCCACTAATCCAATTACCGGCTTCTTCAGTTCCTTGGCGAAATTTATGGCTTTTTTAACATCAAGCATTGCTACATCCTGAGGGGTTGCCACAATAATGAATCCTGTGACTTTTGGGATTAATTGCACAATGCTGAGCGGTTCATCACCAGTCCCGGGAGGAAGATCAAATATGAGATAATCAAGAGGCCCCCAGTCCACATCCTGGATGAATTGCTGTATCATCTTGTGCTTGAGGGAACCCCTCCAGATCACAGGTGTATCTCTGCTGGGGAGAAAATATTCAATTGAAATGACTTTCAAATTTTTATTATAGGAAACCGGTACAATCTTGTTTTCCTCATTGGGATAAGGTTTATCGTCTATCAATCCAAGCATCTGGGGAACATCTGGCCCGTGGATATCAGCATCGACAAGACCTACCATGAATCCCCTGTTGGATAATTCCACTGCCAAATTTACCGCAACGGTTGTCTTACCCACTCCTCCCTTTCCACTCATTACGACGAGAATGTGTTTTATGTCCCTCGTGGATTCATCTTCGGTACTTACCTTAAATTCAACAGGTGGGCCTTTGGGAGGTTCATTCTTTTTTATAACTCCAGGCATAATTATCAATACCGGATTACAGCTCAATATTTCAAAGATTTCTTAAGCTTCAAATTAATTCTTCGAAATTTGTATCAAATTTATTATTAATATAGAATTGATAAACAATGGTGAAGCTCAATGTCAAACACTTCATCTCAATATCCATAATTTTCATACTGGTCATGGAAACGATTCCTGCAGCTGGATCTTCAAATTCAAGTTCCTTTGAATTTATATCATATAGTCAGCAGTATAACAACATTACGGGTGTTCAGGTTTACACCGGTTGGACATATGTTAAGGTGTTCAATTATATCAATTACACCCCCATCATAAGAGATATTGCCAGTAATTCAATGTTCCATATTATTCAAGGAATCAATGGGGAATTTTATTGGATAGGGGCCGGAAATTTAACAATGAGTACCCCTCTTGAAATAGGCGATCTAAACAATTTTACTTTAATGAATTACAATGTTTATTACAGGACAATTTATGGAGATAATGTTACCTCACTATTAATAAGCGGAGTTCCAACCTTTTCATCGGATGATCGCATATACCTATCATCTGTTACTCCAACATTCATGCTATTCATGTTAATTCCATTATCGGGCCCCATAAAGGAATTGCAAGAGGTAAACGATACATATATAGGTAATTTCATAAATTACCAGTTGGGTAATAATTTCATTGAAAATTTGGGCTTCACCTTTGGAAACATATCTATCCAGCCCATTTACAAAATAGTGTTCAATGGAGAAATTGAAGATGAAAACGGGTTAATTTCTTCCAACAGCCAGATTGCTAGCGTGGATGATAATCCGAACCCCGAAGTTTACTTGTTCAATATCTATGGAAACTCAAAAATAATACTTAATCCAGGCTTCAACTTATCAAAATCCAATTCGAATTCCTATATTGGTAATAATTTCATCATTCCCATACTTGGGAGATTTGACCGATATATCCAGAATTACTCCTATTTTGACATTTTCCTAAATAAATCTATTGTGGGTTACATTTACGCTCCCTCAGATTCTCAGATTTTAAAGAACTCATCAATGGTTATTAGCGATCCTCTCTCTTACGTCAGGATTATTTACATAAATACAGACTTATCTCCCGCCTCAAAATACCTGAGCAGGATACTCTACAATTCTTCCTATTTGGGCTTAATTTACATCGGTAAGAACATCTCATACATTCCAATAAACTCTTCTTATGCATTTTCCTACAGCGGCAATATGAATGAGGCAAGCATCTTTCTGCTTACAGGACATGAAGGAACGGTTATAGTAGCAGAGAAAAGCTTCCTCAGGATTAAGTATGTACAGGTTAATGGTATGAATGAAAGCTACAGACTCGTAGGTGAATCCAACGGTACATCATTCTATGAGGTACCTATTTATGATGAAGGGCCTCAGAATGTCTCGGTTTACTATGTAAATACGTTTCAGGAGAAGATCAAGACCCTCTTCAACTCCTTCCTTATCGGAGGAATAGTTCTTATCCTTGCATCGGTGAGCACAATATTGGTTGCCTATGTAAAGCATAGGAGAAATGCAAAAAAGATAATTATGAATTAACAATGGGGAAACATGGAAATATTCAGGATTAAGAAAGATAAGCAGTCCGAGTTGGATAAGATTCTAAATATTGATGAAATTTCAAGACTGTCAATAACCATAAAGGATGGAAGTGTATTTGATGATGCATCCTATGTTTATGTGATATTAGAAGGCGTTGAGGAAAGGCTGTCAGTAGCCAGAAAGGAACTTTCTAAAATATCAGATACACTAGATAAAGATAAGAGGGAAAAAGTTGAAGCTTTCATAGAGAAGGAAAGATCCGATGTTCTCAATGGACTAGGATCCATATTTGGGTAAAATGAAGATAATAATTGCAGACGCTGAACTTGAGCTAATCTCGGAATTTACCAAGCGAAATCACATATTCGTGAATGAAGAAGAGGATATACTTGAAAGGGGTAAGCATAGGTTTATTTTATTGGGAAAGGATGCCTCAAGGGCTGGTAGGCCAGACATCGCATATGTTGCTCACACAATTCTCTCAAATTATACCAAACAAGGAATGGAATATATAATCCACACACGAAATAACAAGATAATAACATGGCAGGATTTATCCGGAGCTGAAACATATCACGAATTCAAGGAAAGGGTAATTTCCATACTGAAGCTGCAAAGGGAAGTGAAACTTAAGGATCTCATACCTCCGGGTAAGAGGTCTATTGTATTGTCACAATACGGTCGTACAAGGGATTTAAATTATCTAAAAAGTTTTGATATTATTGTTATAGGTGGATTTCCGGAGGGGGATTATATATCAGAGCTGCCACCAATTGAAAAAGTCTCAATAAGTGAAAGGGAACTCACGGTACCAGATGTCTTAGTGAGATTATCAAGTATTTTCATTTAGCTGCTTAAAAGGTCCTTCATGAACTTATTTTTCCTCTCAATGCTTTCAAATGTTCCAATATCCCTTCTATAGTAATAATTGCCTGCAATTGCATTTTCCATGCCATCAAATTTAGGAATTATTTCATTGATTGAATCTCCCTTTGCAAGTAGGGCAATGCTCCTTGACCTTGTCTGTTGAAGGTAGTTCCCCTTCTTGTCCACGCTCGCATAGAAAATCTTTAACCCCTTCCTCCTCAAATAAACTTCATCAATCTTGAGCTTCGATGGTTTTGGGTCTGAACCATACCCTATCGGAACTATGTATCTCACTACATTTATCTGGTTTTTTATGTTTAATGTGGGCGTATTCCCTTCCATTAATTTAATTGAGGCGTCAACGATAGAATCATCCATAAGGTCGAGTACATTAATGGCCTCGGGGTCCCCAAATCTTGCGTTTATCTCAATTAATTTTGGTCCCAATTTTGTAGACATAAACTGCCCATAAATTGGTCCCACATACGGAGTCCCTTCTGAATGCATGGCTTCCATAATCTTCCTCATAATTGATTTGGCAGTTTCTACATGGCTTTTTGGTATGAATGGAAGCCCGGATTCGGAGAAGGAAATGGAGCCCATCCCACCCGTATTTGGTCCTGTATCGTTCTCACCGGCCCTTTTATAATCCTGAACAACTGGAAGGAAAATTATTTTATCGTAATAAACAAGCGCTTGCAAGCTGAATTCCTCACCTATTAGTTTCCTCTCAACTAAGAGCTTATTCATCCCATTTTCAAACAACTTCTTGGCGATTGAAAGGCCCTCCTCCTTGGTATAGAAGTGGTTTCCTTGTACCAGAACCCCTTTCCCTCCGGTCAATCCGTCAGGCTTAAGGACAAATTCATAATCAAGGCCCATAACCCACTTATTGAGTTCGTTGAAATCAGTAAAGCTTTGGCTCTCTACGTTGCCATCTATGTAATGAGATTTCATAAAATTCCTTAAAAATGACTTCGATGTTTCCAATTTTGCCGCTTTTGAAGTCGGAGCGAAGACCTTGAACCCCTGTGAAATCAAAATATCTGAAACCCCGTTTGAAAGCGGATCTTCAGGTCCGATAAGCACTAAATCAGGTTTTACTCTTTTGGCAACACTGAGCACCGCTTCTTTATCGTTTTCATTAACCTTGAAATGTCTTTTTGAGATTCCAATTAAACCGGGGTTATTATTATGTGAAATGGAGTATATGCTATTATTCGATGAAACGGCGGACAAGGCAATTGCATTTTCCCTCCCTCCGCCGCCTATAACCATTACCTTCAAGAATTTTCACCCCACTGTTCATTTTTGCTCTCTTGATTTTTTTCTTGCTGAATTTCATTTTGATTCTCAGGTTTTATATTTTCAATCCTTGATTGTATGCCATTTTCCTTAAGGGCCTTTTCAAGTTCCTTCCCGAATTTTTTCATGAATAATCTTGTCAATTTCAAAACGTTATATCTCCCACTCTTTTCTAACTTAACATATCCAATTTTTTCCAAGTGTGAAATTTCTTCTATGGCTTTCGGCCCCCTCAGCCTCCTTATTTGGGTGAGGTAGACCTTCTTGTTCCTAAAAATATAGGCTAAAATTTCCAATTCTCCTTTTGTGAGCTCAAGTTCAGAATATCTATAAGCTAATTCAGAGTACTCTTCCCTTACAACTATCTTGTATTTTTTACCATAGTTCTTTACTTCCAAGGCTGTGCCCTGATATCTCTTTTCCAAATGTTTTAGTGCCTTGCTTACCTCCTTAATGTCTGTATTCAGCCTTGCAGAGATTTCCCCCTTGGATAAAGGTTCTGGTGAAGCTATGAGAATTGCTTCAATCTGATTGGCTACATTATCAATATCGCTCATTTATTTCATTGTAATATGCATACATATATTTTAAAATTCTGGGGGTGCCCTGAGTAAGCCCCCTTCTGTTAGCCCAATAAATGGGTTGGTGACATTTGTCTATTCGCCCTACCCGCCTCTCAGGCAGCGCTCACAGAGGCTGCTTGGGCTTTCTTCATCCTGCCCTTCTTGTCTCAACAAATTTCCGGGAACGTCCTCTCCGGGAGATTCACACTCTAACCGGAACTGTGGCATTTCTCATGAAGGGCATAGGCCTCTCAGCCTAGGTTTTATCCGGATTTCTGCCTGAAGGGGGGACTTTCCTCACCCAACGGCGACAGTCACCCTAGGGCTCCCCCATGGAAAATGGGAGTTAATATTAAAGCTTATCACAGGTAGAAAAAATTTAGGAAGAATCGTCATAGTTAATGTGCTGTATGTCTCTGACTATCTCACAGGTTTCATTCTCACATTTCACTATAAAATTTGAACAATTATAAATATAAATTCCCACATCATTTCCATTGATTATTCTATATGCCATTCTAGCAAATGCACCATGAGTAATTAATAGGACGGAATGGTTTTGGAATCTATCGATGATGAATCTGAGTCCTTTCAAAACCCTTTCCTTTAGCTCTTCAACTTTTTCCGCTCCAGGAAGAAGATCAAGTTCGGGAGTTAAAGAATTTTTCATCCTGATTCCAAATTTTGCGTAGATTTCTTCTGATGTTAAACCCTCTGCGGGACCATAATTCCTATCTCTGAATATCTTAAAAGAACCATAAATAGGTATCCCCAACTCCTGCGATATTATTTCAGCTGTTTCAATTGTTCTCTTTTTATCACTAGTCAGGATTAAATCAAAATTGAAATCTTTGAGTGAGGTTGCCAAAAGCTTGGCTTGGGCCCTACCCTTTTCGTTGAGAGGGTAATCTCCATCGCTAACCCATAATTTCATTGAATTTGAATCGGTCTCACCATGTCTTGCAATTCCAATTATCATTTGGCCAGTGGGAATGCCGATGAAGTTTAAAATTTCTTTCAATTAAGTTCTCTTTGCCTTAACACGCTTAAGTACGAATAGATTGAAAGCCATGAAAAATATATTATTCTAAAAAGCATCACCTTTGACTGGGCCCGTGGCCTAGCCTGGATAAGGCACTGGCCTTCTAAGCCAGTAATCCCGGGTTCAAATCCCGGCGGGCCCGTATCATTTTTAATATATCTTTGTGTCCTTTTAAATATAAGTGTAGATCCTATAATCATGAAGGAGGGATTAAGTCATTATGACCTCAGGAACAATCAGGAAGTCATGAGATGGGATAGAAATCTACAACAGGGCAGTCTGATAACTGGAGAAGTGTAATTTGGAACTCCGTGCATCTAATCCTCACAATACTTTTGGGACTCTCCTTCATAGTAAATTAATATCTTGAGATTAATCTTGCTCTTTGAATTTTGTATTATTCCAATTAAGATATATTGATGAAATCATTATGAATAGATCTCATAATAACTATTTTAGACTTATCGAACAAATCCTTATCATCTGATATCCCACTTTGTCTCTTTTAAAATATTAAACTTCGCAAACCCTTTCACTTTATCTTCATCCAATTAATTGATCTGAAATTTATATCTCTAGTTTTTAGGGGTCAATTAATTGGCATCATTTAAAATTTCTAAGTATATTAATAAGACTCAGAGAGCCTTTCGAGGATTTTATTTCCCTAGATCTCAAAATCAGTCATTTCAAATCCAAATATTTGGCGAGTTCTGATTAATTGTATAAGATTGAGTTTGCATCTTCCTTATTAATTTCTTGCTTGTTAACGTATTCAACTCTCTTTCTCAATCAAATGGCTTTCCATTCAAAGTACTTTTCATCTTCAGAAGGCATACCATAGGGGCATTAACATACGTCCTTAATCAGATCAATTGTACCTTTATTATAGCTTATAACCTTTCCATTATGAACTTATGGATGACATTTTTGATCTCTATTTTATAGAATAACAATTTTAAGTGATTGTTTGTTGTATTTCCCATAGATTGGGACATCGGTTATCATCTAAAATCTTAACATTCCAAATTTGAATTTCCACTAAAATAATTTAATTCCGATAAGATTTTTTTTATTATCTCTAGTTTTACTTAAATCTTAATAAATATTTTATGTCCAATATTAATTCAGGATAGGTGACCTATTTTGACACTTAAAACTAGATTTGAGTTAAATAAGGAAATCCATAACGCTGTATTTATTGAGATTTTGAAAGACCCCAATTACTTATTTGGCAATTCTAAATTCGTCAAAAAAATAAATGTGTCTAGAGATTCTGTAGAGATCCAATTTGAATGGACCAAGATGCATATGACTAGGCGATTTAAAGTCATAGCAAAGATATTTACAAGTGAATATTCAATACTTTATACCTCAAAACCAGAATCACCTTATGAATTCAAATTATCCATTGACCTTTATAAGCAAGATGGTGAAAATTCGAAAATATATGTGGAAGCTGAAATGGGGGCCGGATTATTAGCTGATCTAATGGGGAAAAAGGATTTCGATGAATTTATCTTGAATTTGATCAACGATGCGTATGAAAGGTATATGAGTTATAAGCCCCTTGAGCTACCGGAGAAAATGGCTGGGAAAGACTCAGGAAACCCAGAATCTATAAAATCAAAGGCAACAGATTCAAATGAAAATAGATTTGATGAATTGGATCCTTTTTTGCCGAGAGAATTAATTGATGTAATGAACCGAGAATACTGGGAAAAGGCAAATATCCTTGTTACTGACATGTTGAGTAGAAACCTGCAGGATCTTAATCTATGGATAGTAAAATCTTTTGTTTGCGAAAAACTGAATAGGAAAGATCTGGCTCAAAAATACGTAAATTACATAATAGAAAAGGACCCCAATATTTTGGAATCAGAGATTTATCAGATATTGGCGAAATACTCAGATATGTTGAGAATTTTGGAGAACGGTAAAACTACTAGCAGATAGAATTACTTAGTCATAAAAATTTCATAATTTTTTCTATCAAACAACGACTTTCATAAATATCTGCTAAGAATTAGACTTAATTGCATGTAAGTTGAACCGCCTTGGTTATATGATCCTAAAAGTGAATTGCGAATTGCTTATATAAGATCGTTAAATATTAAATCATAAAATGATATTTCCTGATAAATTAGCAGTAATTGGAATTTACCACCCCACGCCTAATTTACTAAAGATAGTGGAAAATACAAATGGCAAAGCAACTGGTACTATTTTCAGGAGCAGTAAGAAATGGCTCGTGGAATTCACAACAAGAGAAGATATATCTGATGAAACATCCGAGCTAATATCCTCTCAAATGACAGCACAATATGCCAATATGGGTCTTGATGCTAGATCGGAATTTAAAAATGGTAAGTTGTATAGGTGGGGAAGTTCAAAATTCAATGAGTTTATGAATGAAATAGCATCAAAACCGGGAATAATTATTTATCCCAATACACACTGGGAAAGGGATGAACTAAGGATAATTATAGGTGTTTTTAAAGGCTATGAAATGCATTTTTCAGATTGGATAACCGAATTTGTCAGTGAAGCGCCTATGGGAATCGATTTAAAATTTTATGGGCAAAATTGTAAAAATAATTGGAATCTCTTATTTGAATACCTAACATCCATAACAGAATTAAACCTCCTCAAATATGTATGGAAATTGAATGAGAGCCTATTAAAAGATAGGGAGTTTGAAATCTTCAAAGAAAAATGGATAGGTTCGCCCAAGTTCATATCAGATGATGCATCCAAATTCATCATTAAAATAGGGAAAGAAAATGGTGAGGAGTTAATGGAAATTGATGCTGGAGAATCATATAGAAACGATAGCAAATATTTTTTGGAGAACAGATATAATGTACTACTTAATGTAATGATAAAATCAATTGGAAATGGAGTGATTGAAAATCAAATTCTATTCGCTGGCAGAATCCACAGTTCGCTTTATAAAACTCTCAACAAATTGTGGAATGAAACTGGTAGAATTGGAATAAAGCACATTCTCTATAATTTGGAGAATGTGAAAGTAGACAAGTATAATATAGGATCGATTTATAGTGAAATTTGATAAGATGGGAAGAATTGTATGGTGGGACGGAAAATTTATTGATTATGAAGAAGCAAAGGTTCCAATACTAAATCATTCTCTACAATATGGGTCTGGCATATTCGAAGGCATAAGGTCATATAGGGGGAAGAAGACCTATATTTTCAGATTGGAAGAGCATCTTGATCGATTTTTCAATTCCATGAAAATTTACAATATGCCAGTTAGATTTACAAAGTCTGAGGTAAGGGAGGCTATAATTGAATTGCTTAGAAAAAACAATTTGGGTGATTCTTACATAAGGCCATTTGCCTTTTACAATGATGATAAAATCGGTTTGTCTGTTGTTGGAAAACCAGCTTCAATCTATATAGCGGCAGTGGAGTTTGGAAAGTATCTAGGAGAAAAAGAGAGCATTTCTATTAAAACATCATCGTGGAGAAGAATTAATTCTACTGTTTTACCGGTCAAGGCCAAGGCAAGCGGAAACTACATTAATTCAATCCTTGCAAATATGGAAGCTAAATTATCTGGATTTGATGAGGCCATACTACTGGATCAAAATGGTTATTTATCAGAAGGGTCAGCTGAAAATATCTTCCTAGTTAAGAAGGGAGTTATCTACACGCCATCGATGTCCGATTCAATATTGGAGGGAATTACAAGGGATTCTGTGATAAAAATAGGCAAGTTTTTGGGTTATGAAGTAGTTGAAACAGAAATACCTAGGGAGGACATTTACACCAGTGATGAAGTTTTCTTCTCTGGAACAGCGGCAGAGATAACCCCTGTAACCAATGTAGATGGCATCCAAATAAGCAATGGAAAAATAGGAAAAATTACAAGAGAAATAATTGATACTTTTAGTAAAATAGTCAGAGGCTATTCGGACCACTTTGCGTCTTGGCTAACTGAGGTTTAGATTTGATTTCATTGAACAGGAGAGTCTGCATTCCCCAGATCTCTATAAATCCAATAGCCTTGCTCTGGTCAAAGGTTGAAAGGGACCCATATGTTGATAGGTTATGCCTATATAGCGAGTTTTCAGATTCCCTGCCAATTACCTGAACATTACCTTTGAAAAGTTTTAATTTAACCTTTCCGGAGACAGGTTCTTGCGTTTTTTCAATAAAGGCGTCCAGGGAATCTTTAAGAGGGTCGTACCACAAACCTTCATAAACCAGATCCGTCCAATATTTTTCAACTATATGCTTGAACTTTAGGACATGCTTTGTGAGAACTAATTTTTCCAAGTCCTGATGAGCCTCAAGCAAGATTTTAGCTGCCGGAACTTCATAAACCTCTCTGGATTTTATTCCCACTACCCTGTCCTCCATATGATCTATCCTTCCAATCCCATGCTTACCTCCAAGTATATTCAGGTACCTTATCAATGAAACTAGGTCCATGTAATTTCCATCGATTGCGACAGGTTTCCCCATTTGGAACTCTATTTCTATGAAATCTGGATTATCTGGGGTTTCGGAAATGTTTTTAGTCCACAAGAATGCTTCTTCAGGAGGTTCGACATTTTCAAATTCAATCCTGCCACCCTCTATGGAGCGTCCCCACAAATTTTCATCAACGCTAAATTCCCCTCTGGAATAGGGATATTCAAAACCATGGCTTAGTAAATATTCATATTCCATATCCCTTGACATGCTCCATTCCCTTACTGGCGAGAAAACGTGAGCCGTTGGGTATAGAGATTTTATTGAAATTTCAAATCTAACTTGGTCATTTCCCTTTCCAGTGCTTCCATGTGCGATATGCGATATCCCTTCCTTTTTGGCAATCTCAACAATTTTTTCAGATATTAGGGGCCTAGCGAGGCTTGTAGAAAGTGGATATTTCCCCTCGTAGAGGGCATTTGCCTTAATCCCCGGAAGGATATATTTATTGGCAAACTCTTGCTTGGCATCAATGGTATAATGTTTCAATGCTCCTGCCTTATAAGCCCTCTCTTCCAGCTCCTCAAAATCATCCTCCTGTCCTACATCTACTGTAACTGTTATTACATCGGCGCCATATTTCTCTTTTATCCAATATATGCAAGTTGTCGTGTCTAGTCCACCGGAATATGATAACAATATCTTTGTCATGATCAGACACTTATTAAGTAAATTATAAATTTATGCCAGAAATATCGAATTGAATGACTAATAATAAGCAAAAAGACCAATCTATTGCCAGCATGGTTAGAAAATACATTGATTCAGACAATTCACTGAAGAAATGCATGCAGATGGGAATTGTAAATGTGAGCAGTCTTGCAAGAATAATTTACAAAGATCTGCAAAGGGAAGGTATTCAGTCTTCCATGGCATCGGTTTCTTCCGCCATAAAAAGGTATAAGCCATCAGATTATGGTGATCAATACAGGCCTTATGGAGTAATAGCTAATAGCAATATTAGTCTAACAACGGATGTAGGAAAGATTGTCGTAAATAGGCGCTCTCTGAAAACCGTTACGGAGAAATTGAGCCTAATAAGCGATGATGTGATATTTTTCTCTAAAACTGTAAATACCTTTACCATAGTCTTAAGCAAATCAGCATTTAATCACATTTTAAACATCCTAAGCAAAAATAATGAGAAAGCGGTGGAAATTAAAACAGGGCTTTCCTTGATAACTATTCACTCTACTAAGGACATAATTGAAACTCCCGGAGTGATAAATTTGATTTATCAGACACTTGCAGATAATGGAATAAACATCGAGGATACAACGAGCTCCTATATCGACACATTGCTCTTGGTTTCGAACAAGGATGCAGGGAGGGCATTTAATGTATTGAATGATCTAATCAGCAAGAATCAAATTTTTAACGAAAGATTCAGATAATTTGCTCACTAAATGCAATTTTTAATCTCTTAAATTATTCAAATTTCTAAATTATCAATAGAATCATTTTTAAGCAAGAATTTCAATATTATTACCATGAAATTATTTCTATCAGTGGATATGGAGGGGATGCCAGGCATATTCTCAAAATCTCAGACGGATCCAGATGGAAGTAGATATGAAGAGGGAAGGAGAATAATGACGGAGATAACTTCAATGTTCCTGGAAAGCTTCCACCAATCCGGATTTGAAGAAATAACTGTTGCCGATTCGCATGACGGAATGGGCAATATTTATTATGAGAGTATCCCAGGTTACGCTAAACTAATGAGAGGAGCCAGAAGACCCTTAAGCATGATTACCGGTATTGAGAAAGGTTATAATGCGCTGGCTCTAATCGGATATCATTCAGCAGCAGGATCAACACATTCATCATTTGACCATACATATAGCAGTTCAAAATTTCATGAGATTAGGTTGAATGGGGTAAGGATGAGTGAATATTTCTTGATATCACTAATTGCTGGTAAATTTAATGTTCCTGTCATACTTGTAGCCGGCGATCAGATCTTAATGAATGAGGTTCAAGAGAAAACTCCTTGGGCGAAATATGTGAAATTAAAGGAATCTATTTGGAGGCATTCTTCTATATCCCCTTCTTTGGAAAAATTAAAAATTGAGATAGCTGAAAAATGTCAAGAGTCTTATTCTTCTCTAAAAGAAGGGGCGATGAAATCGCTCATTGGTGAGGCTGATTACAAGGTTGAATTTATAATGAAGAATTCGGAAGATGCTGATTTAGCAGAGCTGGTTCCCGGAATAAATAGAATTGATGCGTACACTCTATTATTTGAAACAGATGATCCAGTGAAAATATATAACATTATGCAACTGCTTGCATATATTTCATAAATTGTCATTTAAATGATTCATTTAATATGGAATGAGAGGTCTTAAAATGTTTGAGATTAAAAAGCTTGAGGATATAGAGAATCTTATCACTGGTTTAACATTTTTTGGCACTGGTGGGGGCGGAAATCCAGACAGGGGAAGGGAAATTCTAAAAAATATATTGGAATCTGGATATAGAATATCTTGGATTGATTTAAGCGAAATTAAGGATGAGGGGGTGGCTGTAACTCCATATATCATGGGCAGCGCAGCGCCAGAGTCACCTGAAACCACTAACATTAAAAGAGAAATTGGACTTATTGATAAAATATGGAATAATCCAATGTTACAGGCATTAAGGGAACTTGAAGGATTATTGGGCAAAAGGGCCTCTTATATTGTTCCTTTAGAACTCGGAGGTGGAAGTACCAGCAGAGCTCTATCATTATCGTCTTTGGCAGGTATTGATATGATTGACGGGGATTATGCAGGTCGTGCAGTACCTGAAATAACTCAGGTTTTACCATCCATCTATGGATGTAAGGCAGTTCCCATAGTAGGTGCAGATGATTATGGAAATATTGTAATAATAAAAAATTCGATTAATAATATGGTAGCAGAGAGAATGGGAAAATTGGTCAGTGAAATGACGTATGCACAGGTCGGATTCCCGTTGGATATTGAAATAGCTAAGCAATTTGTGATAACTGGAACATTAACTAAGAGCTATTATCTGGGTAAACTTCTAAATTCGACTTCTGATGTAGGAGCATGCATAGAAAGAATGAGGAGGGAGTTCGGTTCCGAATTAATATTCAAGGGTATATTGGAGGGAATTTCGTGGAGAAATGTTAATTATTATATGGTCGGAGAATCAAAGTTTAAAGGGATTGAGGAATATGAAGGAGAGACTATGGTCATATGGTTTAAGAATGAAAATCATCTTGCTTTTCGGGAACAAAAATTGACAGCATCTAGCCCAGATCTAATATCAATTATTTCACAAAATAATTGCAAGCCCTTAACAAATACTAGTTTGAAGAAAGATGATAGATACTTTATTTTCGAGACCAGATCAGTACCTCTACTTAAAACTAAAGTAGCGCAGAAGTTCATAGGAAAGGACTACTTTTTAAATCAATATAAAAAATTTAAAAAAAGATAACAAATTAAACGTATTGGACATCATAGAAATAGATGTCTGTTGCGCCATTGAGCATAGTGAGCTGCAGTGTTGATGGATTTATTTCCGTGCTGTATATTAGTACTGCTTTTGGCTGGCTAGTTCCAAAATACATGTATAGATTTATTCCAATAAGTTGGGCTTCGTAATAATATTCATCGGAAAGTGTTACATTGTATGTGCTCATAGCCATATTTAGCAAGCTCCACATTTTGGTAAAGTTCTCCCACTGGTTAGGATAGGACGTAGCGTTGAATGCCGATGGAGGTGTAATGCCATCTGTATAGGGTTGGAATCCGTACTCAGAAAGGAATACTCCAGTAAAGACTGCGGCATCTCCCCCACTCCAGCCAAGGAAGTATATGGGCATTGGATCGCCGCCAGCACCATAATTGGTGAAATCTAGCAGAGTCAGGAATGATACATCTACTGTCTGCGCCTGAATTTGCCCGTTGGACATTTTTGCCAGATCGCTGGCATATTGAGCATACATTTCATCCACAGATGGATTTCCAATCCAGTTAAACAGAGGAACCACGTACGTCTTACCTGTCTTGGAATAATTGGTCTGATCCCAATATTTCTTTGCCAGAGTCAGGTTAAATTGGTAATATGGTAAATTGGGGGAATATCCTATAACTCCAGCAGGTATAACCCCACTTAAATTGGCCATATATGAAATTCCTGAATTTGAATTGGCAACATCAATCCAGTAGGAATCGTTAAATGCATATGTGAAAGATTTCCTCACGCTCAAATTGGCAAAGAATGTGGCGGGAATGTTTGTGCTTGGTAAATATTGTTGAGCACCGGTTAGATTAAAGTCGAAATTGAATGCAAAAAAGTTCAAGGCAATATCTGTTCCAAATTCCATCCCTATGATGCCTTGTTTTTCCAACCTTAACGCAAGGGCAGTATCTGAAATACTTATGGCTCCATCGGCAAATTGAGCTTCTCCAGATTCCAATTGTTGAATTGCTGTGGCCTGATTTGTGAGGTATTCTATAACAACCTTCGGAATGAGTTTCGATTTGTGTGGCATTCCAACTGTCCAGTGATAGTATGGATTAACAGTTAAGACTACTTCCTGTGCGGGTTCATATAATGACAATTGATAGGGTCCAGTTCCCATGGCATGGTACTGAATATAAGTATTCTGCATTCCAGGAGCTCCAGGCCCAGTTACTGGGTTGGCAAAAGCGGCATAAGCAGAGGAATTGTTAGCTGGGAATCCCCCATGCTGTACGAGCCACTCCCAATCCATTATTGCAGGCGTGATACCTCCACCATCTGTTTCCAGTGTCAGGCCCTGCAGGAAGTTTGGAATTCCTCCCCAGCTGGTGACCGGGAATGATTGATTCATATTGCCATAAGATTGATTTGCATAAACCGCGGTTACATTTGGCAACCAAGTGGGTGCTGCCGGCAAGAGGTGGAATGTTACTGAATCAGTGGCGTTATTCCATGTTATAGCCCTATGTATCCAGTAGAAGCTATTATTGTATGGTCCAAATATAGAAGGCGCTGGCAACATTAGACTTGCAAGACCCCAGTCTGGAGAACCAGGATCATTTGCAAAGAGTAAGTCTCTTGCAAAGGACACATAAACATCATATGGTGATACGTGGTCACCATTCGAGAACTGCAACGATGTATTGATATAAAAAGTGAAATTCACAAAGCCATTCTGAGATACCTGTTCTTCTCCATTTTGAATGGTTGGGATATTTTTCGCAATCACCGGTACATATGAATTTATGGAATTGTTTGTATTCATTAGAAGACCCTGGTAAATTTCGAAGGTTACTTCTTGCGATACAACATCAGAGGTGAGTGACGGATCAAAAGTTGCAGGTCCACCAGGCAAATACGCAGCATCAATTAATTCATTCTTATTTGGAGTTATCTTGGGTACAACCTTTTGAATACTATAATTCCCGACAGCCAACGTAACTTCATACTCTCCATATGCATTCCCATTAGGCCCACTACTTGTAACATTAAGAGTGACAAAATTAAATCCAGGGCTTGAGAAAGTAACATTTATGGTCCCATTCATATTAACGTTGGTATTATTTATAACTTTAACTCCATTGTCTATATACCAATTAAACGCAGTAATATGGTATGAATTATCATTAGGGACAGGGGATCCAATATTTTCAGGAGTTGGTGAGAGGAGTCCACCGAATGTCATATTTACCCAGCCTCCAACGGGTATGCTCTGATTGCTGGAACCTGTTGATGTTGATGTTATAGCGATTGGGCCGTAAATCGAAGCAGGATTAACATTCAAACTAGGAACAACTGTTATGAGTAGTAGAGATTGATTGTTGGTGAGAACAGATGTGGAATTAAATACCTCAACCGATACGAGATAACTTCCAGGAATAAGGTAAGTATAATTCACAACACCATTGCCAGTTGTTACTGTTTCGCTATAACCGTTACCGAAATTCCAGACAACTTTGGTAAACTGTGCCCCCTGAGGTATGCCCGGATCGAATGTTAAACTTTGACCCGCAACAGTCTGAACAGCTGTGGAATACGGTGCTATAGAGAGGGGTACATATTTTGCTCCAGGTTGAGTCTTCGTGGTTATTACCACTACGGCGGCCGCAATAATAATTACCACAATCGCAACTGCTGCGATAATGACATATTTGTTCCGCTTTCCTTTAGATGAACTTTCATTTTCTTGGCTCATAACCGGAAATTAGTAAAGTGTCATATTAAAAGTTTGTATATTTTATAGATGAATTTGTCGAATTTTCTAAATTTTTCCCTGCATCATGTCATTTCCTGAATAAAATTTAATAATAATCCTATAAAATTTCAATATTATCTAAATCCAGCTTTTCCTTATTTTAATTAAAATATTCCAATTGTATAAGACCTTAAATGCGATTTCAACGCTTTGGAAGTACATAATATGATACGGGAATTCTCAATATTTATAAAGTTGAAGTGAACCAGGGTGGCCCATTCTATCTAGAATTATTCGATATATAATGGTTAAATGTCATTACCATAAATAAGAAAGAAGAAATAGATAAGAGATAAGGTCTATTCTTTTCTATTCGTTTTTTTTTAATTTATTAATTTTCGCTTGAGTGCTCTCTCTTCTTTTACCTGTTCTATATAAAATGAATACAGCACACAATATAAACCCAATAATTCCCAGATGGAAAACAATGAAAAGTACAGCACTTAAAGTTGAAACTCCAAAGTAGTTAAAAAACATATTTGAAAGTTCGGGAGGAAGAGAGATCACGATCTTGCCGAAGGAGAAGTAGCCGTTGAATTTTATGGCCTCGTTGAGCCAGTTGACTTGGAACTCCATGAGGTTGTATTCAACAGTCTGGGACGGGCCGTAGGGGATCGAGAATACCACCTTAACAGGAAGCCTCCCATTGGGCCAGCCGTGGTAGCCGAAGATCATGAGGGATACGTTTATGTTATAATAACCGGTGGTGGAAGCCGAGGTCTGGTTTATCACGTTGCCGTTGTAGATCACCTGCACCGAGCCGCCTCTCACTGCAACGGTGGAGTTGTTGGCGAAATCTGACACCCGAAGTATTTGAGAACATTAGATGGGTAGTTCTTGGTGAGAGGCTTGAAAATGAAATTGGGGCATTTATGCTAACCGGACTGAATCAGGAGTACAGCGAAATTTACATCGCTGACAGGCTATATATTTTATAAACATATGCCCCACCAGCATATGGAGCAATACATTATTTCATATGATAGATTTAAATGGATAAAAGTGGGTTTATGTATGGATGTAAAGATATTTATCTCATTCTTGATAGACTCTTAATTATTATTGAAAAGATAAAAGATTCTAGTTCTATTTTATAAATGAAGGCCGTAGTAATTATTAAAATGTAAATTAACAGGCTCCATTATAAGTGTTTTATTAAAACGGGCCCGCTGGGATTTGAACCCAGATTAGAGGCTCCGGAGGCCTCTGTGATATCCTGGTTACACCACGGGCCCTAGGATTCAAATTTTAAAAGCTTTGAAGACAAAGCAAACAAAGCTATTGATGATACAGCTAATATGGCTATCATGTATAAAGAGCCTTCAATATTGTTGTAGATTAGGACATAGTTCAGTGCGTTAATGAAATAGGTAAGCGGTAGGAAATCTGAAATAATTTTGACATATCCTGGTGCAAACTGTAGGGGGAAGAAAACTCCGGACAGGAACATCATTGGGAATAGTATTAAATTACCGACAATGGATACCGTTTCTTCATTATCTGAAACCATTCCTGCCAGTGCTCCTAGAGCTATGAACATCAAATTACCAGAGACAATGATTATAAGCATCATCAATACATTCAGGGGATTATAGTATAGAACTGCTCCAAACAAAATGTAAGCGATTATAATTATTAGAGCATCTGCAATAAGGTTAAAAGTCAGGTTAAACAGCGAAGAACCTATAATCCATTCACTCTTAGAAAGACCTGCTATCTTGAACTGCCTAAAAATTTTCTCTCTTCTATAGTTTGGAACCTGATAGAGCATGCTGAACATAGAGCTTATGATGGTAAATCCTATCAATCCAGGAATATAATAATTGATTGTTCTGGAGGATACACCACTATAATCATAAACCTGTAAACTGGATGACAATCCCTTCCCGTTGAAGGAATTAATATAAGCCTGGAAAACCGTGTTTATTATACCAGCATATTCTGAGGAAACTTGGGGATTTGAATTGGAATATACTTGTATTGTAACCTTGCTTTTATTCAATATGTTTGCCGTAAAGTTTGAAGGTATTACCATTATCATATAATTGGGATTCTGATCCAGGAATTGCCTAATGTTCGAAATGTTTTCAACTTTAATTTTGAAAGTTCCAGTTTCAGAAAGGGCCGTAATAAATTGAGTTGAAAACTGCCCATTATCGTGGTTTACTATGATCAAATTCTGAGGAGTTACAGAACTTGAACCAAAAAGAAAACCGAACATTATGATAAGTATAACTGGGAAAAGTATTTGGAAAAAAACTCCACTCCTAGTTCTTATATATGCTTTGGCATGCAGAACAAAATAAGCAGCTATATTTTTCAATTTCATTTTTATTCCTCCGTAACCTTGAGGAAGATATCCTCCAAATTTTCCCTTCTTATCATAAAGTCATCAAATGGAATCCCCATCTCATCTATCCTTTTCAGAATCTCAATGGCCTCCTTGGAATCATTCAATCCCAGAATGAAGTAGCCATCCTCATTCTTAAATTGAATTCCTAAATTTTCAAGAGCTTCACCAAGGAATTTTCCACCTTTAATGTAGAGCAGATCCTTCCCCCTGTGCCTTAGTATTAATTCCTTGGGAGAACCTATGTCTACAATTTTTCCTCTGTTCATGATTGCCACATTATCGGCCAGAAGCTCTGCCTCCTCGAGGTAATGGGATGTTAACAATATTGACCTATCTTCCTTTTTCAGATTTTCAATTATCTGCCAGATATTTCTTCTGGACTTTGGGTCAAGCCCTGCCGTGGGTTCATCCAGGAATAAAACTTCAGGATCATTTATAAGCGATAAGGCCAAACCCAATTTCTGTTTTTGCCCTCCAGAGAGCTTGGAAAAGGGAACATTTGCCCTATCTTCCAACTCCACAGTTTTGAGCAATTCCAGGGGATCCAATTTTCTGCCAAATAATTTGCAATAGAATTCAATTGCCTCTTTTGGAGTTGAGTTTTGAACGAAAGTGAAATCCTGTGGAAGGATTCCTATTTTATTGTAGATTTCTTTTGAGACTTCTGGATCCATTCCCAGGACTTCTACTTGACCAGCATCCCTCTTTCTCAACCCTTCTAGGATCTCCACAGTTGTTGTTTTTCCAGCTCCATTGGGACCCAACAATGAAAATACCTGACCTTTCTTTATTTCAAAGGAAATTCCATTCACAGCAACATAATCTCCATACTTCTTTACCAGATTTTTCACGATGACCGGTTGTTCATTCATTGATAAGGTAATTAAAAACTTCTAAAAATGTTTTAACTAATAAATATGGGGAAAATAAATTTACAACTATCAATTTGAAATATGCGAAAGCAATAGGATAGGGAATGGATGAAAAGGAGACAAAGAGAACTAAATTTGCAATGTATGCCAATCAATTAATAGGATCGTTGGGCTCCGGCCTGGCATCACCATTCATCCCGTATTATGCTGCGTACTTGAGTTTCAATTCAGAGCAGATGGGATTTGTGCAGGCCGTTTCTAACTTCTTTCCAAATGTTTTCCAATACCTCTGGGGAAGGATCTCCGACCTGTTAAGAAGGAGAATTATCTTCGTAATAATTGGGGGCATTGTAAGCTATCTGATGTTCTCTGCATTTATTGTGACCCATACATTTTATTATTTCATATTGGCATTATCAGTTCAGGCCATATTCAGCGCTATGGTTCCCCCGGCATGGAATGCACTGATTGGGGAGGTCTCATCTAATAATAAGAAAGGTTTGTTCATAGCCAACCTCTCCTTCTACTCAAATCTAGCCAGTATGATTTCTCTGATATTCTTTACAATTTATGCATATAAAAATGTGAGTTTGAACATTATAGTCTTCTATTATTCATTTTATACTGCCTCAGTCTTGGGGACGGTTTCAGCACTGTTAATGCTCTATGCAACTGAACCTAGGAAGAAGACCAAATCTGAGGACAGCAGTAAGGTGGAAATAAGTAAAAAATTTATGGATTTTGTTGTGACAGTAGCCGTATACAATTTCTTCATGTCATTGGCATGGCCTCTTTTTTATGTGACAACAGTGGACGTTGTTAAGGCCAATGTTTTTGAAGTGGGAATGATAAACCTGATTTCTGTGTTATTTACTGTACTGCTTCTGAGATATTTTGGCAAATTATCGGATAAGGTTGGCTCAAAGAAATTCATGATCATGTCTAGGATCATATTCGCTCCCATACCATTACTATATGGGATTTCAACCAATGTGTATGAATTATATGCCATTAATGCAGTGACAGGTGTGGGTACTGCAATGACAAACGTTTCCTTCACATCATACCTCATAGAAAATACAACCTTAGACAATAGAGGAAGAGCAACAGGTATTTACAGTGCCGTAATAGGTACGGTTACCTTCTTCGGGTCTATATTGGGAGGACTTTCAGCTCAAATGATGGAAGGGTTTTTGCCCTTGATGACCTCACTCCTTATAGTTTACGTTGTATCAACTTTAGGAAGGTCAGGGAGCGTTTCACTATTCTTAAAATTGGACAGGGCAATTGCGGAAAAAATTTAACAGAGTTGGAAATAGAGAGTCTGAGGTAGCATGTCACTGGATGAATTAAGGAAGCAGATAAAGGAAGAATTAGGAATTGAAGATGAAAATTCTGGTGTTTTTGCCGGTGAATGGATAAAGGAACCAAAGGGGAAGAAGATAAAGATCACTAGCCCCATTGATGGCAAATACATTGCCACGGCAATTGGTGGTACGAGGGAAGAATATGAAAGGGTAGTGCACCAGATGGAAGAGGCCTACCAGAAATGGGTAAATTACACGCCACCACAGAGAGGAGAACTGATTAGACTAATTGGCAATGAACTCAGGGCCAATAAGAAAAAACTTGGTAAAATAGTATCCTTGGAGACAGGAAAAACTGTTGTAGAGGGGGAGGGAGAAATACAGGAAATGATAGACATTGCAGACTTTGCAGTGGGATTGTCAAGGCAACTATACGGATACACCATGGCCAGTGAGAGATTCCAGCATAGGATGTATGAGCAATACCATCCCCTTGGTGTCATCGGCGTTATTACATCCTTCAATTTCCCCTCATCTGTCTGGTCATGGAACTCTTTCATTGCTGCTGTGGTAGGGGATGTTGTAATTTGGAAGCCATCCTCCAAAGCACCTTTAACAGCCATATCTGTGATGAAGATTATAACGGAAACCATTAAAAAGTACGGCTATCCACAGATTTTCTCCCTTATAGTTGGCGGGGGAGGGGAAATAGGGGATCTCCTAACTAACGATGCCAGAGTTAAATTGATTTCCTTTACAGGATCTGTTGAATCAGGCAGGAGAGTTTCGGAGGCCGTTTCAAGAAGATTTGGAAAGGTCATTCTTGAATTAGGTGGAAATAATGCGGCAATAGTCACTGCCAAGGCGGATCTAAACATAGCCCTCAAGGGAGTAACATTTGGAGCCCTGGCAACTTCTGGACAAAGGTGTACTACCACAAGGAGGTTAATAGTTGAGGATAAAATATACGACCAATTCATATCAAGGCTCATTGCTACATATGAGAAAGTAAAAATTGGAAATCCTTTGGAGGAAGGTGTATTGGTTGGTCCATTGATTGACGAAGAGGCAGTTAAGAACTTTGAGAGAGCACTGGAAGACGCAAAGAAGCAGGGAGGAAAAATATTGTTTGGTGGCGAGAGGCTTAAAATCCAGGGCTATGAGAGCGGTTATTATGTGAAGCCTGCCATAGTGGAAATGCCATCAGTCACGCCAATAACCTGTCAGGAAACCTTTGCTCCTATTCTGTATGTCTTCAAATTCCATACCTTAGATGAAGCTATCAGAATACACAATGCAGTTCCACAGGGCCTTTCTTCTGCAATATTCACCACAGATCTCAGAGAGGAAGAGATGTTCCTCAGTGCCATGGGTAGTGACTGTGGTCTGGCGAACGTCAATACGGCCACCGCAGGCGCTGAAATAGGTGGAGCATTTGGAGGAGAAAAAGACACTGGAGGAGGTAGGGAAAGCGGTTCTGACGCATGGAAGAACTACTGCAGAAGACAAACAGTCACAATTAACTGGGGAAGCGATATACCCCTTGCCCAAGGAGTGAAATTTGAAGTAAGATGAAAGATAATTATTATTTCCTATTTTTTTAGAAAACATTTTTCTATTAATACAGTCTCTTCATTTATGCCTGATGTGGCCATAATAATGGGTAGCAAAAATGATTATGAATACATGAAGCCAGCTGAAGAGGTTCTGAGCAAATTCAACATATCATATGAAAAGAGAGTAGTTTCAGCACACAGGACCCCTGAATTTATGATGGAATTTGCAAAGGGGGCAAGAAAGAGAGGCATAAAAGTTATAATTGCGGCAGCTGGTGGGGCAGCCCACCTACCTGGAATGACCGCTTCACTCACCACACTCCCGGTGATAGGCGTGCCCATACCATCAAAGAATCTCAAGGGAATTGACTCGCTCCTTTCAATTGTGCAAATGCCCTACGGTGTTCCAGTGGCCACTGTTGCCATAGATGGGGCTAAGAATGCAGCACTTCTGGCAATAAGGATACTAAGCCTGGAAGATGTGCAACTTGAAAGAAGATTGGAGCAATTCATGGAGGAAATGAAAAATGAAGTGCTCAACACTTCCCTGTGATCTGAGGATAGGAATAATAGGAGCGGGTCAGCTAGGTTTAATGCTATTTCAGCAGGGAATAAGGTTGGGATTCAAATTTAATGTTCTAGGAAAGGAAGATGATCCACTATGCAAGTACACCTCTTGCTATGATCCTGAGGAATATAAAGAATTTGTGGATAACTCTGATGTAGTCACATTTGAATTTGAACACGCAAGTATTGAGGCGATGGAATACGCTCAGTCACAGGGGAAGCTTAGGCCTGATATAAATTCTGTGAAATTGAAGAGGGAGAGGGAAAAGGAATTCCTATATTTGAAAAGTATTGGAGCGCCTCTGCCCAGATTTGAGGTGGCAAAGGACGGGAGAGAGGCTATCGAGATAGCTAAAAGTGAATTTAATAGTATAGCTGTAATAAAGAGATCTGTTGGAGGTTATGATGGCAAAGGCCAGTATTTCATAAGGAATAATATAGAGGAATTTGATTTTCTTAAAGAGGAAACTCACAGGTTTGTAGTTGTTGAATATGTGGACTTTGATTATGAAGCATCGATAATTGTTTCAAGGGATCAGGAAAGCACCATCTATTATCCCCCTTCTTTCAATCTTAATAAAAAGGGAATTCTCATTATGAATTATGGACCTCTCGCCATAGACGAAGCAAATGATATCGCCTCTTTAATTACCAAATCATTGAATTACATAGGAACCATGGGAATAGAACTGTTTGTAAGGCGGAATGAAGTTTTAGTAAACGAGGTTTCTCCGAGGGTTCACAATTCTGGTCATTATTCCCTCACAGCATGCAATCACTCCCAATTTGAGTCTCATTTGAGGGCAATCTCTGGTCTAGGCCTTATGAAACCAGAATGCGAAGGATTCTTCGGAATGCTAAACCTTCTTGGCGTAAATAGTCTGCCATCAGAAATCGACAGTTACGGACAAGTATTCATGTACAGTAAGCCTGGTAACAGTCCAAGGAGAAAGGTTGGGCACGTCAATGTGCTAGGGAAATCGCTGGAATCCGTTAAATCAAAAATAGATTTTCTTATAAATACTGTGTACGGAAGCATGGATGCTCTCATCGAGAGGTTATGAGTATCAGGTTCTTTCCACGCTTAATTTATGTGGATTTCAATAAAAGAGAATAGATTGATTTACGCCTCTCCACCTCATTATTCACCTCATTTAATTTTTCCATCAATAATTTCTTATCTATTGTCTTATAGGTTATGGGTTCAATTTTTTCCAATTCATCACCTGCTAAAATTTTATTCCCAATGATCTCATAGGATTCCTTCCATGAAACCCCCTTGTAGACAAGCTTGGCTGAATTTTGTGTTGCATAAATGGATTTGTTCATGATCTTTTGGACAGCTTCAGAATTTATTTCTACCTTTGACAAAAGATCAAAAAGATAATACAAGAGGGATGAGCTTTTCATTACGGCATCCATAACTTTCCATTTGGCCATTTGAAATTCTCTGTGATAAAATGTTCCTTTCCCCAGTAAGAGGTTCTGAATCAAATGTTCATTGGAGATTAATTCTGCAGAATATCCCATGAACATTTCCAGAAAATCCGGATTCCTCTTATTTGGCATCAGAGAACTACCTGTTATATATTCAGATGGAATTTCTATGAATCCGAATTCCGAGGACCAGAGAATCAGATCGATTGATATTCTCGAATAAAAGAGCATTATATTTGAGATCAATTGGACTGAATTGAGTTCATCCATACCTCTTAAATTGGCCAAGAGTAAGGGGTTCTGGTTTGCAAACTTCATACCCAATAGATTTGAAAATTTTTCAATGTCAAATTTTGACAAGGATCCGAAACCTGATCCGTAACCATAAGCCGGATAACTTAACAAATTGATAAGATAATCAATATTTTTTACTGCAAGTACGTTGAAACCTAGAAGCATATCCACATAGCTGTTCCACTTGATGGGCATAGCCTGCCTATAATGAGTATAGCCAGGTATTGTGATATCTTGGTTTTCGGATTCCAACAGTTTTATGGAACCCTCCAAAATTATTTTTTGTAAATTCAGGAGTTCATCAATCAAAAATAGCCTAATATCATTGTGAACCTGTTCGTTGCGAGAGAGGAGTATTCTCAGATATTTCCCTAGCTCAGGAAATTTTTTTGAAAATTCCCCTTCTACATAGGAATGGATATCCTCATAATTATCAAGGGATTCTATACCTTCCCAATATAATTTTCTGAGCCCATCCACAATTTCATACCTGATCTTAGATTCAATCAAATCATCATGAAGTGACATATGGTAAGCTATTAGTGAGAGAATTTCATATTTGAAAAGCACTTTATCATATTTTTTGTCTTCCCCAATTATCAATTCCTGTGCTCTCTTCTCTCCATCGCCTGCAGCTCCACCATTCCAAAGATTCCGCATATTGGATTTTAAATACTCTAATATATTATAAATCCAGTTGCTAAATTTGGTCAAACTAATTTATTTTTAATATATTCTGGCAAAGAAGATTCTTTTGCAGGAATTGGTTCACCATATCTCAATTCAATGGGAATAACGCCTTCCCAAATGCTGTTATGAGTTATTTCCATTCCAAATCCATCTCTAACCTTTAAAGAAAAATCTACTATGCCTATCCTGAAAACAGCCACTCTGGAAAGCTCCTCTGACGACGGTATCTCTGCGTCATCCCACCTTCCGGAAATTATTCTGTCGGTGAGCAACCTGAAAATCCGGATTTTTTCTTCCATTTCCTTTATCTCATGACCTCTTCCATAAATGATAGCAGATTCATAATTTATGGAGTTGTTGCTAATCTTGGAATGTAATACTACCCCTCTGATGTTCAAAACCGATATGGTTATAATTTTGTCAGAGTTCAATACTTTGTAAATCCTGCTTTCAGGTGAACAATGAAGGAATAGATTTTCTCCATCATTGACGTAAATCATAGGGTCGATGTAGGTTATTTCATCCATTGAGAATCCAACGCTGCATATGAAATTAGAATTCAATATCTGGACAAGATCCGTAAGGTTGTATCTTGCCCGGGATGCATATCTTTTAACCTCACTATCAATTCTGCGGGAGGACATTGGGTATACAGCTACGATAAATATAAATTAGTTTTTATTACAGTATTTTTGCCTTAAGTCTTCAAGTATGTTCCTGAAGTTAATGTATGCATCATACGGGGAGCCATAGGGATTAAAATAGGTGTGTACAGTAATATCTGGGGTTGTTCCAAGGGAAACGTAGTATAGGTGGTCGGATGTCAGCAGGTAATTATATATATTGTCGGGAATGCATCCACTAAGTGCCTTAAGCATTTCAAAGAGATCTCTCTGCAATTCGTTCCCCAGCCAGGCACTTAGATCTCTTGGAATATCTGCCCAAGAAATATAATCCTGTATCGATATCTCTCTTTGCGGATATAAGAGCTCGGCAGCTTCATTAACGGTGGTAAATTTCAAATTGTAATCCTTTGCTTTTGTTATGAGCGCCTCCAGGAATTCAAATATGCCTGTCTCCTTCCTCTGATGCTCCCCAAATGTTTCAAAATCCATGAAAAGATTTATCACGTCACCAGGCGAATTAGAAAGCCAGCTGAGGTACTTCTCTGAGAACAGAGGATACTCATTCCATTCCCTGGTGGAAAATCTAAAAGATATGTCGTCGCTAAGCCTGTAATTTCTCAGGAAGAGATTATGACCGTGGGGGGTCTTATAGATGAAATTAGGATTGAATTTCCATATTAAGGAATCGGTACCTTCCGTAAGGATATTTTTAACGTTTAAATTATTGACTATCTTGTCAATATTGTCATTATATATCATTTCAGTATTCCTGAATGTCTTGAATTCCCTATTGTAAATGTTCTGCTTCATCTCCATATCCTTCCTTATCTCGTTTAAAAATCTGTCCGGGTTCCATATTGACGAAAGGCTATGGTAATAACTTTCAATGGCCAGTTCTCCGCTATTCCTGAGATACTCCTTGAGAAGTTCCGGGACGGATGGCTCATATTTCCACAACTGCTCAAGAAGAATTCCTGAAAATGAAAGGGTTATTGGGACCTTATAATCTGCTAGGAGCGTTAGCGTTGGCAAGTAGGAGTTCTTTGAAATTCTCTGGATGATATCCCTGTTCTTCTCATCCCAGAAGTAATCCTTTCCTGTACCTATGTCCTGGTACCTGAAGTTATTCAACCTCCTTGGCTGATGCGCTTCGAGAAACATTACTATGAATTTCATAATGAATTGTACACCTCCAGAGTTCTTAAAGCGGTATTCTCCCAGCTGAATTTGGAGGCTTCAAATTTTCCAAATATGCCCAATGCCTCCCTTAACTTTCGGTATTTTAAGACAGCAATTATATAATTGGCAATCTTGTCCGTATCCCAGAAATCGGCTTTCAATACATGGTTCAGCGCTTCACCGACTCCAGTTGTCTTGCTTATTATGGCAGGGGTACCGGTGGACAGAGATTCTATCACAGTCATTCCAAAAGGCTCAGATACGGCTGGAAGAATGAAGACATCGCTATCCAGATAAAGCTTCACCGACTCAGCTTCGCTAACGAATCCATAGAAATTAACTGTATTCTCAAGCCCCAGGGAATATGACAGGCTCTTTATCTCATTGAGTTGATCCCCCTCTCCGGCAACAATGAATTTTGCCGAAGGGATATATCTTCTTACTTTGTAAGCAGCTTCAATAAAGAATTTAGCTCCTTTCTGAGGAGTCACCCTTCCAAAATAAAGAATCTTATTCTTCAACTCATAATTTTTGGTGAAAGAGCTAAATATGGAACTTTTAACTCCGTTATGAACAACGGTTACCTTGTTTGGATCTATGGAGAATTTCTCTGTGATAATTCTCTTGGTGTAGTGTGACACAGCTATTATTCTGTCAGCAGCAAGCATTCCTTCCCTTTCAATTTTCAGAACACGTTCTTGGGGGTAGAAGCCACCGGATCTGTCGTACTCAGTACTGTGGACGGTAAAAACCAGTTTTTTACCATATTTTTCTTTCAATTTAATCCCTGCTGGAACAGTTATCCAATCATGCATGTGAATTATATCGTGATCTTTGCTAACTTCATTTATTAAAATTTCATTATAATCCATCACCTTCTGATAGAACTCTTTATTCTTTTCATAGGGGGAGCCTACAGGATTGTAATTTACCATCTTTACTCTGAAGGCATAGCGGATTGCTTCATTTGTGAACCTAGGTATGTAAAGAGTTATGTTTTCAATTCTTCCGATTATAGAAAATAGATTGAGCGTATGTATACCCAGACCTCCGGCAAAGAAGGGTGGTAGCTCCCACCCCAGCACACCAATGCTCTTCAAATTTTCAAATCCTCCCTCATGGATCTTATAATTTCCGCGTAGCTCCAGGCTTGGGCATAAGCACCCCTCGGTATTGAGGGCAGGTTACCATCAAATATCTCTGGTAGATATTTTAAATTGAATAATGGGGTGAAATAAGAAAGTATCTGTTCCCTATCCATATTGTTTCTAATCATGGCTGTTATGTATGGCCCAATCAACCAGGGCCAGACGCTCCCATTGTGATATGCTAAATCCCTTTCACACTTGTCTCCGATGTAAATACCAATGTATTTTGGATCATCGCTGGAAAGCGACCTTAAACCATATGGAGTTAGAAGTTTATTCAGCAAAGGGTTGAATGGTTTAATGTTGCTCAGTATATTGTAAGGCAGTGAAAATGCAAAGATAAAATTGGGGCGTAATGAGAAATCATCTGGATCGGCAACGTCTTTAATTTTATTACCCTTGATGAATTCCTTTTTGAAATTCTCTTCAAATCCAGCTATTAAATTTTCATATTCCTCAGGCATTTTAGAATTGGTCTTGGTTAAAAACTCTTTAAAGGATTTCAGCGCGTTGTACCACAGGGAGTTAACTTCTATTGGCTTTCCATCACGGGGAGTTATGGGCTTGCCATCGCACTGAGCATCCATCCATGTCCTTCCTGGTGGTGAATAAATGAAATAGCCGTCGAGCTTTATTCCCTCATATCCCTGAATATAATTGTCTAGAATCCCTTTTATATATTCCAGTGCCCTGTATAGAAATCCAGAATCATTGGTGTAATCCATGTATTTTTTCATTGAATATATGAACCATAACGGTGAATCCGATGGATAAATATCCCCTCCTATCCTGTTGGGAATCTTTCCATCAGGATAGAGATTCATCCAGTTTTCAATTATTGCTTTTGCATGTTCCAGCTGTCCCCTGGCCAACAACAATCCAGGTATGGAAATAAACGCATCTCTTGACCAGTAATCAAACCATGGGAGTCCGGCAATAATATTATTTTGCGTTATGAATAGGTCTGCGCCATCCCAGATGTTCTGATTAATTCCTCTGGGCTTACCCATAAGTTTGTTCAATTCTTTTGCCGGATTACTCTCAGGTACCCAGAAGTCAATCTTAACGTCATTACCTAGTTCAAAACTGAAAAATCCTGGTGAATATAGATTTTCAGTGGATTCATAACCGTTTAAGTCATCTTCCAGGTAATAGAATTTGTAATATGTATCTGGCGAAGCTATAAAATTATCGGCCTGGTTCATTTCTAATATGAGATTCCCCCTTGAAACTTCAACGAACTCACCCTTTTTGACGACTATATCGGCTTCTCTCTGCTTGTTTAATGTCTCTGCCAATCTCATCTGCATTAGGGGAATCACCTTAAGCTCTATTCTGCTGGCTCCTACAGCGCTGTACCTGACAGAGACCAAATCTCTCTTGCTGCTAAGCTGTATCTCCTTTATCAATTCCACTCCATGAAGATCATAGAAAATCTGAAATCCAGAGTCCATTTTAATTTGTGTTATGTACTTGTATCCTTGTGGATGAATTACGTCACCAAAATCGCTGGTGTCCAGTATGTACTCCGTCCCATCTACCTTCACCACATCCCATAGCTTCCCCAGAAGATTGAACCTTTTTTCTCTTAAGATACTCAAGAGAGAATCCCAGCGAGAAGTATTGGTCAGTGAAAGCGTAGAGATTGAAAATGATCCAAAAGAATTGGTTTGTATCCATTTCTCCCAGAACTTATCCCTAACAAATTCTCTCTCCACAAGATGTTTATATAGATATCATAATTAAGGTTATGGTACGTTTCCTCCCATTGGGTAACGGAAGGCTTCTGGTCACGTTTGATAAAGATATGAATTTGATAGACTTCTATTACTCAAAGAGCCAATCGGAGAATCACGGCGGCCATCCATTTAAGATGGGTGTGATGGTAGATAAGAATTTCTATTGGGTCAAGAATGACAACATAATAGATTATGATTACATGGATCATACAGCCATTGGGCGTATTTATTCACGCTTTGATGATGTGGCAGTTACCATTTACAATTTTGTTTACCCATACATGGATATTTTTGTTCGAAGGGTTGAATTAAAGAACTTAACCAATCAGCAAAAAGATATAAAGCTCTTCTTCCACCAGAATTTTAATATCTATGGAAATAACATTGGTGATACTGCAATCTATGAACCTACGAAGAACGTAATAATTCACTACAAGGGAAGAAGATATTTTCTGGCAGGAACCATAGATGAATCGGGAAGAACCATGGATTCATTCGCCATAGGTGTTAAAGATTTTGGGGGACTGGAAGGAACATGGAAGGATGCTGAAGACGGAATTCTCTCAAGAAATCCAGTTGCAATAGGATCTGTGGATTCTGTTGTAAGCCACAGTATAACAATTCCTCCAGAGGGAGAGGCGCAGATTTATTACTACATTTCTTGCGGAAATTCAGAAGAAGACGTATTGAAAAAGAACTTTAACTTCCAGGAATTGAAATATTTTGAGTTGAGAACTGCTAATTTCTGGAGAACCTGGTCCAACAAGGGTAATTTCCCTATGGAGACCGGTTCTGTATCTCTGTTTAAACGATCGCTTTTCATAATAAGGAGTCATATGAATCAATTAGGGGGAATATCAGCTTCTAGCGACTCAGATATACTGAAATCCAACAAGGACGGTTATTATTATGTTTGGCCTAGGGATGCTGCAATAGCGGCTTATGCGCTGATGAAATCAACTCATTATGGACCAGCTAGGTTATTTTTCCAGTTTTCAGTTGATGTTGTGGAGGATGAAGGCTACTTTTTCCACAAATACAACATGAATGGTACAAGGGCAAGCTCCTGGATTCCAAGGATTATTAACGGTAAGAATAACTTGCCCATACAAGAGGATGAAACTGCATTGGTAATCTGGTCACTTTATAATTATCACAAATATGTTAACGACATTGAATTTATTTCCAATGTGTATGAAAATCTCATTAAGAAGAGTTCAGAATTTCTATATAACTTCCAGGAGGGTGGTTTGCCAAAACCAACTTTCGACCTTTGGGAAGAAAGGTATGGAATTCATGCTTTTACGGTTGCCACAGTTTATGCAGCCTTAACATCAGCGAGCCAGTTTGCAGATTTACTGGGTGAAACATCATTTGCAGAGAAATATTCACAGAGAGCCAATGAATTCAAGCAAAATTTCATGGAAACATTCTATTCTAAGGAGAGGGGCCAATTTGCAAGATCCATAATTGATGGCAATCTGGACTTTACCATCGATTCATCTCTTCTACTTCTACCAAGATTCGGAATTATAAGTGCGGATGATCCCAAGATGAAGAGTACTGCTGACAAGATATTATCGAAGTTGTGGGTTCAGAATATAGGCGGTCTTGCCAGGTATGAGGGAGACAATTACCAGAGGTTGAAGCCTGACCCGCAGGTCCCAGGTAACCCTTGGATAATTACAACACTATGGGCCGCCGACTATTACGATTCTATTGGTCAGAAGGAAAAAGCACTAGAACTCATAAACTGGGTGATTAACCATGCTCAATCATCTGGCGTACTTTCTGAACAGATTAACCCCTACAATGGAGAGCCCCTGTCTGTTTCACCGCTGGTATGGAGCCATTCGGAGTTCGTGATAACACTCTTGAACAGAATAAATAGGTAAATTACTCAGTTAGAACAGTATCGCTTATAAGTTCCAGCGTGTGAGAAAGATCTTCAGTAAGCTGTTCCATTATGGTAAGTATAGCGAGCTTTGCACCAGTTGGTCTCACCATGGTAATCAGCACGTGAAAGAACTCGCTCAATATTCCAAGGTCATTGTGAATCGATAAGCTGTTGGCGCTGTCTACTATTATCATTGGGGATTTATCAGGCATTTTCTGCTTGCTTATCTTATGCAGATACATTATCTTAATTATAATAGTCTCAAGCATGGTGGGTGATTCTACCACGATTATATTTGGATCCTGAGTAATGTCGAAAGAGTACGTTGTGCAATCTATGAAATATATGTTATCATGCGCTATACCAGTTGATTCGAATATGGTTTTAAAGACGGTGCTGGGCACTGTAGCTGAGATGTAAAAAATAACTTTGTCGTTCTCAAGTCCAAAGTTTACAAGCTCTAAGATTGACTTTGTGTAAACATTAATACTGGACTTGATCAGAACAACATCGTTTTCATCGAATACTCTTTTTATTTCGCTCGTCTGTATCATTACTGATTCACCGTCCAGCCCTTCAGTAGAGGGGATAACATAATTCCCAACGGAGTTATGTCCATCACATACTCAGCCCTCGAATGCGATGTACCTCTCATTTTGATTATTTGCAGGGTTCTCAAAAGGTCTCCTCTTCTCTTAAGATTTCCAAGGAGAATAATACCATCAGCAACAGCTTCTTCTACCCCATATTGTGAATAGCCCTTTGCGTTGGGCAAAAGTTCCGAAATCATTAAGGCCGTTCCTCCCATCTTGCTCACTATTTCTTCAAATTTTATTATGAAATCTCTTATCTTTTCTTCAGTCCTCAGCCTGTAGCATATGGAAGTCAGGGAATCTACAGCAATTCTCTTTATACCATCATTTTTCACAATTTCGCCAATATAATTCACAAGCCTATCTATATCTTCCTGTTCAAATTCTAGTTTCTTCAAGTTGAGCTTCGAATAGATATTGGGTATATCCATTATCTTTATCTTGCCGCTGTCAAAATACTCCTCCCTGAAAAATTGAAATGGTACCATGTTTTTCATGACTTTTGAACTTATTTCAGTAGCCGAAATATATAACCCCTTTTCTCCATTTTCAACTCCGTGGATTAGAAATTCCAATGATAGGGTAGTCTTCCCTGTTCCACATGAACCCGAAATCAGTACAGAATTTCCCCTGGGAATTCCCCCATTTAAAAGGCTATCTAACTCGCCAATGCCGGTTTTACATCTATCTGGATTATACACTATTACGTATTGCTTAATTCCTATTTAGTTATTTTTTCAATAAATCAAAATAACCAAAAAACTTTTCCAATTTTGGGAAAGACCACTAAAATTATTTATTTTCGGTTTGAACAATGTTTCCTTTGATGGTTCTTTCCAATTTCCTCAACGATTTAAGCCTATCTTTTAGAATTTCCATTTGTTCAATATATGAATCATTATCAAGATCATCAAGTAAGTTCAAAACAAGAAGCCTTACAGCCTCGTTTATGATTTCCGATTCAATGTTCTTTAGACTTGAATCCAGATCATCTTTGTAGCGATTTAAGGCTATTCCAAATATGGGGTTACCCGATTTTTCATTCGCCTTGGCCATCAATATGCCTAAAGAAATAGGTTTATCAATAACCTTCGAGCTTATTTCTTCTATTCTCGCTAGGTCTTCATCATTCAGTTTTTCCATTTCTTCTTTTTTTCTAAACAGAGCCAAGTTTCCCCGTCTTACATGCTCATAAGGCATATTAATTTTATCAGTTTTTTAACAAGTTTAAATAGTTTTAACAAATATTAGAATTGGATGAGTGAAGTATTGGATTTCTCAATAGTTAAGCAATCTAGAGCATTGCTTATATGGAATAATTCAAAACAACCCTTCATCATTTATCGAGAAAATCCATTAATAGATTATTTCACAGATGATGATAGGGCGGAGGGGATTCTAATAGACTCGGGAAAAATCATCCACATCGGAAACAAAGAAATTGAGCAGGAATTCATGGAAAATGTCAGAAATGCCAAATGCTCTTCCATATCCTTTAAGAATAGGGATTGCCAAACTGATGATTCAATCTTGATAAAATCGTTTTATATCCCTCTGGAAAGTGAAATCAAAATATTCATCGACGAATCCAAAAAATTAAGAAATACTGTGATGGAAACATTACAGTCTTCGGTTGTTGGATATAGTGAGATTGAAGTCGGGCGCAAGATTTCGGCAGCTGTGACGGAAATGGGCTTTAAGATCAGAAGCTCGCCAATAGTTGCTTTTGACGAATCCATCAGCGAGATATGGCATAAGAACAGCAACCGAAAGATAGAGAAGATGGGTTATGTTGAAGCAATCGCCTATAAGAACGGTATACCCTACATATTTTCTGAAACGGTCTTTTTAGAAAATGGTGAATTTGCACAAGATTATGTGGAATTCATTAAGGCTAGAGAATTCCTTATTGAAAATTTGGTTGCAGGTAACCGGGTATCATATATTTATGAGGAGCTCAAGAATTTCAGGCATGAAAAATTGTACCTTACTCAGCCACTCTATCCTTATACCAATTGGATACAGATGCCGGGAGAAGATAAGTACGTTGAGATGAGGGGCACAGCAGTATTCGACCTATGGCTGAAAAGGGAAAGGTACACTTTAAGGAAGAAGTTCATAGCCATTTCCGGGTATGAAAGCGCTATTGTTCTTTGAATTTGTCAATTTTAAAGGAGGCATATCCCACTCCTTCATGCCCCCCTGCAATTTCGATGGAATTGGAGAGCCTCAAAAGCTCAACCCTACCCTGAAAGGTTAAGAGAATTGTGGCCATTGGCCCAAAACCGCATGGGGTAAATTCCTCTGAATACACGTAGTTATATAAAGCTCTGAGATTCCTGTCCAGTATTGTCTTTGCAATTATATTATCATATCGTTTCAGTTTTTCCAGAGGTAAATAGTGATTGAAATCTGAACTTGCAACTATGGTAAAATTTCCCTCTAATTTCTTTAATGCATCAGATAGGCGTCTCGCTGCCTCCAGACTTTGATCAAGCATAACTATGGGAAGTATCCTTATTTCTCCATATAGGTATTGAAGGAAAGGCACTTCAACTTCTACGGAATGCTCCATTTCATGACCATCATCATTAACTTCTAGGCCCTGGTCATTGAGTATATCAAGCGCATCTCTCTGTATTTTTGCAATTCCTAAGGGCGTCTGGTAATCCTGGCTTCCTAGAGAAATATCAGCCCCTACCCCCGTATGGTTAGGGCCAATTATCACAAAGTAATCATACCTTCCAGATTTGGCCAGTGCATCAAAAGCATGGGCCGCTATGGGTCCACTATAATCGTATCCAGCATGGGGTGCAATCACCCCAATATTGCCCTGCTCTCTGGATACCTCAGGAATGTAGCCTGGACCGAATGGATGGAGGAAACTCCATTCTATCTTCTCAATCAGCTCCTCCCTTGAGGAGGGATAGAAATATCCGGCTACATGAGGTTTTCTCATAATTCTGCCTGGAAGTCCTCCCTCTTTAAGCCACTAACATCCTTACCCCAGATTCTCAGGATCTCCCTGGTAAGCAGATAATAGATTAGGGCCAGGCTTTCCCTGCCCTTGTTGTTACCAGGTATTATCAGATCCACATAGGATGAACTGTTATTTGTGTGCAGTATTGCAACTATGGGTATTCCGTTCTTAACTGCCTCCATCATGGCCTGATTATCCACTGCAGGATCATTTACAAAGACAACGTCTGGTTCAACGTATCCCTGGATGTTTGGGTTTGTAAAAGTACCGGGTATGAATCTTTCAGTTATCGCCTTCGCACCAAGAAGTTCAGCTGTTTTTACCGCCGGTTTCTTTGCGTATTCTCTTGAGGCTACAAAAACTACGCCCTGCGGATCATACCTTGATAGAAATTTAGCTGCCAGCTTGATTCTCTCATCTATCTTGGAAATATCTATAATGTTCAGTCCTTCCTTTGTAACTCCTGCAATAAACTGGCTCATGTTGGCGTTCTTTACCTTTGTGCCTATTTGCACCTGGGATGTTCTGTAAACCTCTTCCGGAACTAGTAGTTCATTATTCATCTAATTCCTCCTATCTCACCCTGAATTCTTACAAGTTCATTTAATTTTGCTATCCTCTCTCCACCTACCGTACCCGTTTTTATGTAATCGGTGGAAAGGCCCACGGCTAAGTGAGCTATAAATTCATCATTTGTTTCCCCTGACCTGTGGGAGACGATGGTACCAAGGCCATTCTCCTTTGCAAGCTTCCAGGTATTAATCAACCTTGAAACTGTCCCTACCTGATTGGGCTTAAGGAGTACAGCATTTGTGGAGAGGAGGCTAAGGCCCTTCTGCAGCAAATCTCTGTTGGTGGTATACAAATCATCCCCCACAATATAGGCCCTGTCTCCGACCTCCTTTGTAATGGTTGCATATCCCTCAAAATCATTTTGCTCCATGGGATCTTCAACATATTTTAGACCATATTCCTTCACCAGGGAGATTACAAAATCAATCTGTTCTTCCCTTGTGAGTGCCCTATCTCTGTAATAATACTTACCGTTCTTGTAGAAGCTGGATGCCGCCATATCTATCCCCAAATCTATGTCAAGCCCTGTTGAATCTCTGTACTGCTGTACAATGCCGTTCAGCAATTCGAAAACATCCTCATCCTTCATCGGGACAACCCATGCCTTTTCATCTCCCATTCCGAGTGGTGTGTTGAGGCTCTTTGAAAGCTTATCTTTAATGGCCCTATGTATCTTGGCATTGGTTAATATGGCTTCATAGATGTCTTTTGAATGGGTTGATATGAGGAATTCCTGTATTGTGGTACCATTAACTGCATGGGCTCCCCCTCCAATCACATTTCCCAAAGGAGCCGGTATGGCATAGTTGAGGCCACCTATATATCTGTACAGTGGAATTCCAAATTCATCGGCCGAGGCCTTGGCAGCCGCCATAGATATGGCTACTGCAAGGTTACCCCCAATTCTGGAAAAATTACCTGTCCCATCTATTTCTTCAAGCAATGCATCAAAATTATTCTGATCTGATGCATCGAATCCCACAATCTTTGGTGCTACTTCTTGCCTGAAAATCCTCAGAGACTCATTTATTCCGCCCTGGGGATAATCTTTCACTTCATTCTCTCCCTTGGATGCACCGCTGGGTGCTGATGCTCTCCCGAAGCCATACTTTGTGTATATATCAACTTCTACGGTCTCATTACCCCTGGAGTCCAGGATTTTCCTGATATCTGCATTAACAATCTCAGACATTTAATCACCTCTCGCTTTATCCTTTGAAGCTGCTTGGGCAGCAGCCAATATGGCCAGTGGAATCCTATACGGTGAAGCTGACACATAGTGAAGGCCGATCTCGTGACAGAATTTTACTGAATCTGGATCACCACCATGCTCTCCGCATATTCCAACTTCTAGTTCAGGGTTGGAATTTATTCCCTTATCCCTCCCCATTTTGACCAATTGACCAACGCCAGATCTATCGAGGCTTTCAAACGGATTCCTCTCTAATATTTTAAGTTCAAGGTATCTGGGCAGGAATGTGGCCTCCACATCATCTCTGGAGAAAGCAAAGGTCATCTGAGTAAGGTCATTAGTACCGAAACTGAAGAAATCTGCCACTTTTGCAATCTCATCTGCTGTCAGTGCAGCTCTAGGAGTTTCTATCATTGTCCCAAACTTATATTTTAAGGACTTGCTTCCTATCTCCTCTTTTATCACCCTCTCAAGCCTGTCCCTTACAAGCTTTAGTTCTTTGGCTTCAACGGTAAGCGGTATCATAATTTCTGGAAGCACTTTCAGGCCCTCGTCCTGTACCTTCAGCGCAGCCCTAATTATTGCCCTTACCTGCATTTCATATATTTCAGGATACAATATTCCCACTCTGATCCCCCTGAATCCTATCATGGGGTTGAATTCGCTGAGGGAGTTCACCTTCTTTAAAATCTCATTCAATTCATTCAATTTTTTCTTTAATCTGGGCTTTGTCTTTTCATTGGCCGATTTTATCTTGTACTTTAGTTCGGTGATTTCTACCATTAAATCTTCCTTCTTAGGGAGGAATTCATGCAATGGGGGATCTAGTAACCTTATAATCACAGGGTAGCCATTCATGGTTCTGAAGAATTCTACAAAGTCGTTGTATTGAAGAGGCAGGAGCTTATCAATATATTTCTTCCTCTCTTCAGGATTGCTGGACATTATCATGGCCCTCATGATTGGAATCCTATCTGCACCCAGGAACATCCTTTCGGTCCTAGCTAATCCTATTCCCTCTGCACCGTTCTTTCTGGCTAAAATGGCTTCTTCGGGGGTATTAGCATTTGCCAGAACACCTATCTTTTTGACCCTCTTGCAGAAATCCATGAATGTCTGGTAATCCCCACTTAGTTCTGGAAGAATCAGTGGAACTTCACCCCTATATACATTACCGCTAGTTCCATCTACTGTGATGACATCTCCTTCCTTCAATTCCAAATCCCTGAACTTTACAGTTCCGGCAGTTTCGTTGATCTTAACTTCTTCTGCACCTACTATTGCCGGTTTTCCCATGGCCCTTGCAACTACAGCCGCATGGGAAGTCATACCTCCTCTCGAGGTTAAGACAGCCTCTGAAACAGCTATTCCATGAACATCATCGGCCAAGGTCTCTGTTCTCACAAGAACAACTTTCTCTCCTTTCTCGTTTAGTTTTACTGCCATGTCTGGATTCAGTACTATCTTCCCTGATCCTGCACCCGGGCTTGCAGCTAGACCTTTCGCTATTGGAGCACCAGCCTTGGACTGGTCAACTTGCGGATGGAGCAACTGATTTATATGCCCGGGTTCAACCATATTAACAGCTTCTTCCATGGTAACTTTTCCTTCCTTATAGAAATCAACTGCTATCTTTATGGCAGCTCTAGCGCTCCTTTTTGCACTCCTTGTCTGCAGGAGATAGAAAACACCGTCCTGTATTGTGAATTCTATGTCCTGTACATCCTTATAATGATTTTCCAATATGTCCGCGGACCTGACCAGTTCTTCGTAGGCTTCCGGTATTTCATCTTTTAACTTTTCAACTGGAGAAGGCGTCCTGATACCAGCTACTACATCCTCTCCCTGTGCATTTATGAGGTACTCGCCATAGAGCTTTTTCTCTCCTGTATTTGGATCTCTGGTGAAGGCAACCCCTGTAGCAGATTTAGGCCCAGTGTTACCGTAAACCATGGTGACTACAGAAACTGCTGTTCCAAGGCTATCTGGAATCCTATTTATCTTTCTATAAACCACAGCCCTATCATTTTTCCAGGAATCGAAAACTGCCTTTATCGCCATCTCTAATTGTTTGTAAGGATCCTCGGGAAGTTCCTTCCCCTCTTCCCTTATAATGTTCTTGAATTTGCCAACCAATATCTTCCAGTCGTCAGCCTGGATTTCATAATCATTTTTAATGTTCTTGCTCTTCTTTAGATCTTCTATGAGGGAATCGAATTTTTTACCTTCAACTCCCAGCACTATTCTCCCAAACATCTGCACAAATCTTCTATAGGCATCCCATGCAAATCTCACGTTGTTAGTTTCATTAGCAAGGATGTTGACATTATTATCATTTAAACCCAGATTCAGAACAGTGTCCATCATTCCTGGCATACTTACTGGTGCACCTGATCTTACAGAGACCAGTAGAATTTTTGGGCCTCCGCCAAACACCCTATTTGTCCTCCTCTCAAGTTCATGCATTGAATCTACAACATCTTCCCACAGTCCTGGTGGAAGCTGCCCATTATTGAAGTAATAATTGCATGCTTCAGTAGTGATGGTAAAACCAGGTGGTGTTCTCAACCCAATTCTAGTCATTTCAGCTAACCCAGCTCCTTTGCCACCAAGGAGCATCTTCATATCCTTTGAACCCTCTTCAAAGAAGTAAATGTATTTTTTGTCTGCATGAGTCATATTTGTTAATTCGTTCTATATTAAAATATTTGTTCAATATCAATATTCTAAACCAACCCAGTAATTGAAATGAAATAATTTTTAAAACGAAACCAAAACCCAAATTGATATATCAGTTGGTGTATCTGAGTATTGCACCTATACCGCCGAATGCCTTTAAAAATAATGCACCCTCATCCGACTCATCTGTTATTAATTCGATTTTAGCACCATTTTCCTGGCCGGCCCTAATGTAATCCTCTATGAGGTCTGTTTCCTCAATGGGAACCATGGGATTTCCACATTTGGGGCATTCTTTAATCACTTCCCTGGAGGCAACCTCTTCTATCTCAGTTCCGTCATTTTCGCATCTATATTTGATCCTAAATTTAACCAGGCCCTTTGATATGATGAGGGTATCCACCTTACCCTGTTTCAATGCCTCCATAACCTCCTTGTCCCCATAGATTGCTCTGCCTGTCCCCTTTTTGATTTCTACGAGGAATCTTTCCACTATCTTCTTTTCTCTTGCTATTTCAAGCTGCTCCAAGGTTTGTGCAGCTTTATCAACCAATTCCTTAAGTCCATATTCATTTGTGTAACCCACATCATAGAGATCAATTACCTTCTGCTGTATTTGATAGTGAAGATATCCTTTCTTATAGAAGAACTCTTTAGTTGATCCGGGACCTCCTATGAGGACACCCTTAAGATTTGGTTCCTTGAGAAATGCTTGTGACGCCCTTTCTCCAACTTTAGTGAAGAATTCATGGGCTGCTATTTCTATTAGTCTTTCATACCTTCTGGAACTTTGGCCGCCCTGATGGTGTTTGCTAGGAACCTGGCTCTCAAAATTGTCAATTACTTCAATCCTGGAACCCCTTAGCAGGCCTATGGTAGCTTCTGCCCTATCAATCACTATGAGACCATAGGTATCCTTATGCTCAAGCATCGGTAATATGGGATCCAAATAGAATTTGGAGTCGCATCGATATAGAAAGCTGTTAATTTTTTCGGGTGGTTCAATGAAGTATGAAACCATCTCGGTTTGATCGCCTTTTGATGGCACATGACCAACAAAAACTGCTAACCCGTTTTCAGGAGGCATCTTGTAATATTTCAGCTTTGACATTATGCTCTCTATGGCTGATGTAACATTTTTCCTGGTGGTCTTGCTTTTTATATTTGTGGATGTGGAATATTCGTCCCTGAGATATGCAATTACATCGCTTATGGGTCTCCCAGGCGGGATGTACACTGAAATTAGTTCAGTTCCCCTACCCTGAAGATTTTTAATCTCCTCTATCTGCTTTTTGAATTGATACTCTTTGAGTTCCTTTTCAACATCTTTTTCCTTATTTTCGGGCATTTCTACTCCTTAATGGAATAAATTAAAAAATTAAGTTGGAGTTTCAGCTTTATTTTCCTCTATTTTAGTATTCTCCGTTTGAGCCTCCTTTTTCTCCTCTTTCTTCTCCTCTGTCCTCTTCTGATAGACTTCCTTGAGGATCACATCCTTATTTCCCACGTACTCTCTTATTTCTCCCACAATTCCGAATTTTGCGATCAGCCAATTCTCATCAATTTTGGCGCTGTCCGGAACTGTGATGGTAATCGAATCACCTGCTTCGATTTGGAATTTTTCAACATCTTTGTTATAATTCAATTCTATGATTGCCTTTATTTTTTCAGTTTCGTCATCAATTTTCTCTGCAATTTTAAATTTATATTTAATTGATTTTCCGGCTAGAGGGTGATTAAAGTCAACAACAACTCGTCCTGGACTTATCGCTGTAATCCTTCCATATTTGTCACCTATCTTAACAGTCTTTCCAAGCTCAGGCTCAATTTCCCTCCTTTCTAACTCCCTCATGGAGATGACTTTAACGTTGTTTGGGTCTCTTACTCCAAAGGCCTCTTCCGGAGGTATGGTAATTTCCTTTTCTTCACCAATGTTTGATTTTTTAATTTCTTCTTCCAATGGCTTCAGTAATCTGCCTGATCCCACGATTACTATCATGGGTTTGTATATTGTGTGCTCATCGTATATACCGGCAGATTTCGCCTTCTCAACGTCGGTGGTCTCAATTAATTTTCCGTCATCTGTGTATGAATCGTACTGCAATCTTATGATATCTCCCTTCTCCATTTAAATCACTTCTTTCACCATAATAACCGAAATTATAAAAATGTTGAGTTTCAATGCCCAATATAGAACCCTTTAGATTTTGTTAAATTCGAGATAGAGTTCACATTGGAATAAATTTTCATTCATCGATTTCAAGAATTGGACTCATGCTTAGATTGAAAATTAGTTTGCTTGAAGAATTAATTTGGTTGCAAACATGCGATTTACCATTGTATCTGAGGATAACGACATTCAAATTGGTAATTTAAAAGGCATTATGGAAACCACATGATCTGGTAATAAGCTTATATAATTGGACTTTCAAAGAAATAAACTCTACAGTAAATAATATCTAATAGTTATTAATAAACCAGTAGTTAGCCCCGTGGTGTAGCGGCCAAGCATAGCGGGCTCTGGACCCGCAGACAGCAGTTCGAATCTGCTCGGGGCTATGTTATTCATATTTTTGCAGACCTGATAATTAAGTTAGATTTTTCCTAAATTCATTTTTATTAGATAGTTGGAATTTAAAAGTAAAATTTAACAATGCTTAAATAAATCTAAAAACTATCATTTATGGATAATTCTGGGGTGAATAATGAACCACATAAGAAAAAGAAGAGTGTGGGGATCTTAATAGTTGTATTGGTGTTGATAGCAGTGATTGCGGCTGCCATAATTGTTCCTAAACTTTATACCAATAACTCCGTCGCTCTCCAGCAACCATCTTTTGCATTCATTACTACGCAACAATTGAAGTCTATTTATCATGAAAATTTCACCGGAGAGAACTATACTCAAAACATCACTAAGACCAGTTTGAATTTATCTGGTTCAACTTACAGTGAACTGCAAAAGGCAGAAATGTGGCTTTATGCAGCTAATGGGACAGGTAATTCTATAAGCTTCAATCTAATAGCAGTACTTATATTAGAAGCTCAAAATAGTTCTGATGCAGCGAAGGTATACCAGGTTGTTATGAAAGGAATTGAGAAATCATCAACACTTAAGTTAATCGGTAATGGCTCATTCATGAATTTTGCATACAGCGAGTATGAAATTAATACCAGTTCCAGCTTAAACGCTACCATATACTTTGCACATAATGGGAAGTTCATATTATTACAGGAATTTATAGGAACTTCTACAAGTAATTCATTAGTCGCCTTCCAGACGCAAATAAAGGACATGTATTAATTGTTTTATCATTTATTAATCTAGATATATTTTCCTTTCCATTTTCACTAAGGTCAGATTGAAATTTGATCGATAGAAGTATTCACTAGTATAAAATATCGGATCTTTATATCCATCTGTTGTTCAAAGTAAGGTTGCTGGATAAAAATTCAATACGGGTCATCGAGAAGAACTATGAATTAAGAGAAGTAGCCAAGGATTTAGGTTATAACCCGGAATCTGTGATCTTCCTCAGAGATGGATTGCCGGTTCCTGACGACGAAATACCTAAGGAAGGCGAGGAGATAGTTATAATGAAGGCGTTCTCCGGCGGATAATTCATATTTTGTATCTTAAAATTGCTGCAATACCTCCAAAAGATTGGATAATCTTGCCCGTTTCCCATGAAGAATGAAGTACGAATATTTTGCAACCGCCACTATAGCATTTCTGAAAGATTTCGTTTCCCGCATTTTCTCTGAAATATCTATCAGTCATGAGAATTATTTCCACAGATCTCATGTCTAATGCTTCTTTAATTTTTTCAATGCCATAGAGACCTGTTTCATTCGCAATCCTTTTAAGGAATTGTGCAACCAACTCATTTTCAAAGGACTTTCTCAGTTTGGTTAACCCCGATTGCAATAGCTCGCGGATCCCTTGTTCTCCTGATTCCGAAATGGTAGTATTGGTTATTTTGAAATCCTTTAGTTCCCGTACAAGCTGTTCTTTGAATAGAGATGGTCCAACTAAGAATATTTCTTTATCGGAATAATTTTTGAGCCTTCTCTTGAGTTCGTCAAGCCATTTGGTATCCTGAGTTTCATACTGTTTGCCTATGTGCCTATCAATTTCAAATAGCAATAAATTGTCATTTTCAGATATTTTATAAAGCTTGATGGCCTCATCATCTACCGAGAGTAATAAGAAGCTTTCCTGGGCAAAATCTAGAAATTCTTCAAGATTCTTAACAAAAAATTCTGGGTTCTTTGGTATTACTTCTATTTGAGAGTCCTTTTGTATGTTTATGGATTGATATGATTCAAGGTAGTCTTCAGGTCCAAAAACTATTCTTCCTAAAATATGCAACTGGCCATTAAATTCCAGAAATTCAAGGCTTTCCATCCTTATTCCTACTCTAATTCTCTCTCTGGCTGTCTTTTTACTCCTTATTTTATCCCCTTTATCTTCAGTTCTTCTAAAAACATCGGAAAAGATAATATCTCCCGGAGTTAGAACAAGGGATAGGTACCACAAATCCTCATCCTTCGTAACCTCTATTTTCAATCTATCATCCAGTCTTTCAAATCTCAATTCCGATCTTCCCCATGGACTGTATGAAATTTCTTAAGTGCGAACCATACCAGTAATATTTATTGCATTTACTGCAGTAGTATATTCTATCTTTATCCTTTGGCACATAATCTGGAAGATTATCCCTACTTAAGACCTCAATCAAGGGATTGCCGCATATTGTGCATAAACTGAATTTCTCATGTTCTGGTTTGGGTAAAACGGGAAGCACCTCTTTTGTCTGCTCTGTTACAATATCGCTATTCACATAAATGCTTCTGGGCGCCTTCTTGGCAAGGTTTCTGTCCCTGGTCAATATAAGGTAATTTCCATATTGTTGGATTATGGAATCATCAGACAGTTCGTTGCTGACGATTATGAGATCATACCCCAGCAGGCGAAGGTATTTGGATAATCTCCCAAGCATTGCATCTAGGACAATCATTACTGGATGTATTGTATTCTTATATTTTTCAATTTTTCAATTATTTCCCTTGCGAATTTCATCTTCTTCGCTTTTATATTCTTGGGTTCATCAACGGGATTTTCAAAATCGAAACCGTATATATTAATCTCCTTGGCCCCTAAAATTGCAGCCATTAACACTGACCTATCTCCATCTGTGAATCCTCCTATGTTTCTAACATTTCTAACTGGTATACTCTGGGTTGTGCCTAGGATGTTTCCCTGCAATTGGGGGACGTACTCCAAAATTTTGTCTATATTGTCACCGTGTGCATGAACGACTATGTATTTTCCATCCTTAGATGAAGAAATTATCCTTTCTATGGGTCCATCAAGGTCAGTAACCAACATCTGGAATCTACCTTGGTAATAATTTAAAGCAGAATCCGCCACTATGTTATAACCATCCAGATCCTCAGGCGGATCCCTGGGTCCTATTATATTTGCCTCCCTAACTTCTGGAAGAAGTTTCCACAAATCGTTCTTAATGTATTGCGCCAGAATGATGCCAGAGAGGAAGTCAAGATAGGGATCAAAGCCAAAGGAACTAACTATCTGTCTGTGGAGATTTAACTTCTCCGCTGTCCATCTCATCCGGCAAGAGCTTTCTTCTCGCGATTGACACAAGCGCTCCACCCAATATACCTCCACCGAACAGAGCTATGGCGTAAATAATGGTATTCCCAAATTGAATTCTGAAAATCCCGAGCCCTACTAAAGTTAGGAGACCCATAATAGCCGCCGCAAAACTAACTGAGAATAGGGCTGAAAATGCATATCTCATAAGGTACCTCTTCTTTTCATCCTCCTTAACTATTCTGAGCGATTCCATGATTCTTCCTATGTCATAGACAATTATGCCGATTATAAAAATCGGTACAAATCTGTATAAGAGAAGAAGGATGGCCTCATAAACTATAGTCTGAGATAGTGCTGCCTGAAAACCAACATATATTCCATAAATTATAATTGAAACTCCAACTAGACCTGAGAAAACTGTAATCCTTGTATTCATGAACTGCTCTTCCAAACGTTCCCAGGCTTCTGAGACACGCTTACCTATTGAATAGGCTTTCGCCAGGAAATAGATGCCAATAGCTGTGGTTACAGATATAAATCCAGCAGTAGCTGGGTCCAATGATCCCAGCCCAAAATACACTATTCTCAATATGAAAATGAGAAGCATTGATATCCCCAGTACTAGGAATGCCACTCCCAAGGGGGCCAGGACTCTCCTTAGGAATTTTTCTTCCTTGAGAGCCTTTATTATGATATAATATAGTGATTCGATGTTCTTTTCCTGCCTTACAACTACCCTCTTAACCATTCTAATCTTAATCCTCGAAAGGATCAAGGGAAGGATGAATTCATCTTCTGCACCATCAGAGATAAATATGGCATTGTCGGGATTGGTTGCTTTTAGAACCTTATCAAGCTGTTCTGATATAATTAGATCAGAGACTCCTCCTACATTCTTGTCACCTGCTATCGCGGCTACTTCAACATCTTCTCCCTTTTTCTTCAAGTCATCGTATTCTTTTACAGCTAAAAATAGAGAATTACCGTCAGAATCTTCAGGATCTGCCAACAGTAAAGAAATCCCCGCATTAAGTACAAATTCCCTCCCTATGATTGGGGTCTTAATGCGGGCCTTTTCACCTAAATCGTTATCTCTGTCAACACATAAAATTAAGGTTCTCATTACTTAATTATATAGTAACCAGCGCTCTTTTGCCTGGCAACTCTTTTTACATATCCCTTGTTCTGAAGTTCCTGCAGTGCGTTATTAACTACTCCCTTTCCCATTTGGGATGCCTTCATCACATCATCCGCTGTCTTCAGCTTCTCCTCGTTGGTTGCACCCAGTTTCTTGAGCGCATCATAAACTTTTTGAGCATTTGGTGTTAAATCTCCCATGTTGATTCACCAATACTTGTATAACTATTTAATATATATAGAATTTGAATGAAATAGGGGAAATCTATATCTTAAGTTATCTAATTGGCCCTGAAAAATGATAAAGGAAGAATGGGATAGGAAAATAGAGGAAGCGCTCGAAAACAGGACTTTGATCGGAGTGGTTACACAAAGGGTATCGGAATTTGTATCTTTAAAATTTGCCAATTATGAAATACTTTTTCAAGAGCTCACGTTCTGCACACTAACTGCCAATACAAGTGCAGAATTAGGTATAAAATGCATAAATTCTTTGAAGGAAGCAGATTTCCAATCCCTGCAAGACATTCAACTGAGGTTAAGGAAATGCGGTTACAGGTTTCCCAATACGAGGTCAAAATTTATCCATCAAAACTATGAAAAGAGATACCTGCTTGAACTGATCAAGGAAATGGACGAGCCAGAATATAGACGTGATTTCATATATGAAAACTTCATTGGCATTGGTTATAAAGAGGGTTCCCATTTCCTCAGGAATATTGGTTACTTTGAATACGCCATACTGGATAAGCACATTTTAAGGTTTTTAATGGAATATTTCGGCAGGGAATTCAGCAATAAATCCCGCAGAGCATATCTGGAAGCGGAGAAATACTTCAGCAAGGTTTCATCAGATTTCAGCATGGATGCGGGTATAATGGATCTGATTATATGGTACATCATAACAGGAAAGGTTTTAAAGTGACCTTTCATAAAACCTTTTTAATATCCGCAAGCCATATCCCATTCTCTCGGTGACTTATATGAAAGTAGTCATGGCTGTTGGTGGAAATGCCCTGCTTGAAAAATATGATAAAGGGACTGCAGCGGAACAAATCAGGAGGGCGGAGGAAACAGCATACAGAACCATTGAAATTTTTAGGGACAACCATGTGGTATTAACGCATGGAAATGGACCACAGGTTGGTGCCATATTGCTTCAAAATGAATATGCTGCATCCATTACGCCTCCGATGCCCTTGGATGTATGTGATGCCATGTCCCAGGGCTCCATTGCGTATTTCCTTCAAACGGCTTTTGGAAAGGTTCTGAGAGAAAACAAAATTGAAAAGGATATTGCCGGAGTTGTAACTAGAGTGTTGGTTGATAAAGATGACCCAGCATTTAAGAATCCTACAAAGCCCGTAGGTAAATATTACACCAGGGAGGAAGCATCAATCCTTGAAAGGACTTACGGGTATAGATTGAAGGAGGATTCTGGAAGGGGGTACAGAAGGGTAGTCCCTTCACCAACGCCAAAGAAAATCATAGAATTGAAGATAATCAAGGATATTCTGGAGCGAGGAGATGTACCCATTGCAGTTGGAGGTGGAGGAATTCCAGTTATTGAAACCCCCGATGGATATGCCGGAGTGGAGGCTGTTATAGACAAAGATTTGGCATCCTCTTTATTGGCGGTGGAAATTGAAGCAGATATATTCATAATACTTACAGCAGTTAAGGCGGCTTTCCTAAATTTTGGAAAGCCAAACCAGGAGAAATTGGGAGTAGTGAGTGTGGAAAAACTGAGAAAATACATGGAGGAAGGGCACTTTGGTTCAGGAAGCATGCTTCCAAAGATCCAAGCTGCTATTCAGTTCACTGAGAAAACAGGAAGAAAATCAATTATAACTGATGCTCCCCACCTCTATGAGGCTCTTCGAGGAAATGAGGGAACCATCGTAACAAAATAATTCATTGAATTTTCTTTATAATTCCATCTTCAAAGGCTATTTTATGTGTCTTAACCAGCCAATCTAATGTCTCATGAAATTCTCTCCTTGTAATGAACAAATCATGCTTCTTAGCCATGCAAGTTACTGCATCCTCCTCAGTGGACTCTGAATTGAGGCAGCCAAGTATTAGATTCCTCAGGTCTTCCTTTCTGTTCCAGGGGAATATGAACCATTTCCAGTTTTGTGCCGTTATCTCTTCCGCATAATAATCAGGCTGAATTTTTGACCTTGTTATGTGAAGTAATGTTGCTGTCGCAAGCGATTTGGGGGATTTTTTCCTGGTAGCTTCTATTGCCAGGGAAAGAGAATCACCAGTATCTGTGATATCATCCACAATAAGGACATCCTTTCCGGTCAAATCTATAACTACAGGATGTGTTATCCTTGCCTTCATGTCAGGTGATGCGGTTACACCCCAATGCTCCGTTTTCAATGTAAAAACATCCTTTATGTTTAGGTAATCTGCTATTATTCTCGCTGGCACAAGACCTCCTCTGATCACGGCAATTATTGAATCAAACTTCCTATTTCCAATCTTTTCAACCACAATTTCTGCCCATCTTTCTATTTCTTCCCAGCTTACAAATTTTGATGGAACATAAGGATATTCCATTATTATCGAAGATTAGTTATTTATCCTATAAAAAGAAAACGCTATTAGATTGATATTAATGGATTGTCTGGAGACCTATGATATTTATCGCATCCAAATCAGACGATGCAGGTTTAAATATTGCAAAGCATCTAGAAGAACTGGGAATTAGGGTTATTTTCACCGAAACTCATCCCGTTTATCTAGAATATTTTGAAAGAAGTATGGAAATCCCAAGTGGTGAAACTGTTGTATTCCTGAGCAGGCATAGCAGTGCTAAGGAAGTTAAGAGCCTAACAGTTCACAGTGCTGGTAATTTTTCCACCAACGATCTTGGTGGTGAGAGGAATTTTCTAACTTATACGGATCCTTTTTTATTGCATTCCATATTGATCAATCTCAGTAATCTTAATGATACCGATTATAGGGTAACATACGAAGCGACTCATCACGGACCCGCTTCCAATCAAAAATTGATATTTGTTGAAATTGGATCAACTGAAAGGGAATATAGGGATCAGCACGCAGGAGAGCTTGTTGCAAAAGCTATACTGAGCTCATCTCCAGTGAGAGATGAAAGCTACTGCGGAATTGGAGGCCCACATTATTCAGAGAAGTTCACAAGGATGGCCATAGAGGAGGGAATAAAATTCGGTCATATCGCGTCTAAGTACAGATTTAACGAACTCACCGAGAATATTCTAACCCAGATGTATGAAAAGACAGATAAATGCAAAGGTTTCTTGATAGATGAGAAATCGTTCAACTCAAAGCAAAAAATGGAATTGAAGGAGAAATTGGAAAGATTAAATTTCAATTATGATTTTGTATGAAGCTATTCAAGAAATGCAGAGACTAGTAATGGTAATAGGACTGTTGCCTCACCTTCTATGGTTATCTGTTTTGCCTTTTCCTTTACTTTTCCCCAGCTAATAGCTTCCCTCAACTGAGCACCTGAAAGAGAGCCGTCGTATTCCTGAGCTGTTGTTATGTATACGGCGTAGTCCAGCCCACCTCTGAATTGATTCCACCAGATGACATGATGTTTGGATATTCCCCCTCCGATCATCAAGGCTCCCATGGGTTTGTCATTATTAGACATCACAATATCTGAAATCTTATGTTCGTCCATGAGGAGATCCACATTGAAATCCCGATGCATTTCCCAGAAGGACCAGATCTGTGAGCCGAATGCCCCATCTACATATCCAGGTATGAATATATCGATTCCCTTCTCATATGCAACTTTCAAAATTGATCTGCACTTCATCTGTTTTCCAAGTCTCTGTAGAATTTCGCTTACGGTCCAGGTTTTCTTCTCTTTGTAGATCTGTTCGAGGAAAGGTTGCATCTTGCTTTCAATTATGCCACCATAATTTTCGTGTGGTATTATGACATTCCCAAGCCTGTAAATATTCTTTCTGTGGAGTTCTCTATCATCCATGAGGAAATCTCCGTGATAATAATTTTTGTAGCACCTTGCCAGGTCATGGTCGACCATCCCAGCTGTAGTGATTATGTGTTTAACGAGTCCAGTATTTAGGAGATCTATTATGGCTCCTCTGGTACCTGTGGAAATTATATCTGCGGGAAAGCTAAGGAAGACCTCTGCATTCTTTTCCTTCATTTCCTTCAATATTTCTAATGCAATGTAGAGTTTGGGTGCAGTGAATCCTCCTGATGATCCGAACTGTTCCAGCAATTGGGAAACTTTTATCCCCTTCTTCAATTCAAGATCTCTTACGGGCTTTATTTCAATCCCTCCACCATCTCCATTAACTCAGGCCTCTTATTAAAATATTCCCTGGAGGGTTCAAGTATTTTAATCAATCTTTCCGAGAGGTCTTCTTTCAGGGCTTTAGCGCCAATTATCTTATTTTTGAAGTCCTCGGCAAGTTCATTGAAGCTCCTGTAAGATTTCTTAGCACTCTGAATCACGACCTCCATACTTTGTTTATCGTCCGGATAGAAGTTAAATATGACTATCCTATAGATGTCAAGTATAGGATTAGACTCTATCTCCCCCTCGGGACAGTAGGCCATGTTGATTTTCCTCCTTATTTCCTCTGGAGAATCATGTATGAAGATTGCGGAATCAAGTTTGCTTTTGCTCATCTTTGATGCTGGATCCATTCTATTTCCTCCCTTCAGAGAAGTTATCAATGGACCATGAACCGCTACAAACCTCTTTGCACCAATTTTTTTATGTATATCTCTCGCCATCATGTGAACATGTCTTTGGTCCATCCCTCCTAAGGCTATATCAAGATCCATATAGAATATATCCGTAACCTGCATAAGCGGATAGATCAACTTCGAAACGTCTGATTCAGCATCCTCTTCATTTCTACCCATAATGGGAAGGGATCTCTTCAATCTGGACAATGTTAAGGACTTGGCTACCCTAATCAATAATCCCCAATATTCAGGATCATTAACAAGATCTGAGGCGTAAACAAATTTTATGCTGTCCTTCAAACCCAAGGAATAAAAGCCATGCTTCATGTATTCAGCCGCTTTCCTGATCCTTTGAATATCTCCTCCTAATTTATCATTAATTTGCGCATGCCAGTCTGCCAAAAGTATAGTCATGTCAACTCCCTGATCTGCAAAAAGATTTATTACATTGGTCCAATAAAGTCCGGTGCCCAAGTGAAGCATACCTGACGGTTCAAACCCTATGTAACCTCTGGGATGTTCAAGATTGGCCAATTCTGGTTTTGTAACTATTTCCTCAACGACTTTTTCGATCTTTTCTACCTTGATTACCATGCTTGCATTAAATTTTTAAGTCTTAAATATTTTACTAATTTAATCAATAAAAAATTAAAGCCATATTGCATGTCTTCTTCTAAGATCTTCTTCTGTTTCGCCCTTAAGATGCATCAATAGGGCTATCATGGCATCCAGAAGCATTAGCGCGGAGATCTCAAATAGCGTCCCAAGCGGTGCCAGATTGGAACTTTTGTTTGTGGGTACATATATGGTTAAATCTGAATTTCTGGTTATGCTGCTGTTTGGAGAAGTTGTAATTGAAATGACCTTTGCACTCACTCTTTTGGAGATCTGTTCCACGAGCAATGCTCCCTGAGATTCACCAGTCCCGGATATTAAAATTACCACGTCTTTGTTGCTAACCACTGGGGTTATGGTTTCTCCAACGATATAAGCTTTCAACCCTAACTGAGCTAGTCTCATGGCAAAAGCTCTCCCGATGATCCCAGATCTTCCGACTCCATAGACGAAGATGTTTTGAGCCGAGAGTATGAAATTGCATGCTCTCTCTATATCTTTCTCATTGACATCCAGCAACCTGTGGCAATTGCCTATTATTTCATTTAGGGAATCCTTAATTATGCTCATGGCAGTGGTTTAATCGTCTTTCCAATCTTCTTGGATATTGACCTTTCAAATATAACTTTCATGTAGAGTGCATCATGCTCAAGTAGTGGAGAGAATGATATTATGGTTATTTCATCATCAAAATCTGCTATGGCATCTGCCAATGGTTCGAACTTGAGATTTCCTCTCTTAATGGGAGTAAATCTGTGTTCGCCATTTTCAAGGATTTCCACTCCGGAAAATTCGAAGTATAGCGGCCTTCCTTCCTTTTTGGTGTTTTCAATGAGTTCTATGAAGAAATCCTTTTCATAGGTTTTGTCGGTTTCAAGACTGTAAATATGGGCTATGTTCACAATTCCCTTAATACCCTTAATATCCTTCTCAATTTTCTTAATCTCATCCAGTGTTCCCAGCACGTCTGGATGCCCTGAGTTTTCAATGTAAAGCTTGCTCTTAATATTCAAATTGTTGAACCGTTTGAGTATCTCCTTTAGCGAGGATTCGGTCTTTTTAAGGGCCGATTTTCGATCTCCCTCAACAAGTCCAAGGTGAGAAATAATGAACTCCCCATCCAGAGCATCATTTAGGATTCCACCCCATATTGTATGGAGTATTGAATCGTCAATGAGCTTTTCATCATTTGCAAAATCTACATAATAAGGAGTATGAAGGGTTATTTTTACATCCAATTCCTTTGCAATATCTGCCGCGAGTCTGAGTTCTTTGTAATCTCTGGCCATACTCCAGAATAATTCCCTTCCAATATCCCCCTCTTCTATTGTACTGTCAAGTGGAATCGGATTGTAATTTCCCTCCTCATCTCCCCTGAGCAATTCAATAAGGAGCATATCATCGATTTCGTAGGGCTTCATTCCCACAAATTCACTCAGATCCCTGTCCTGAACGCTGACCCTGAAAAGCTGAATTTCCAGATGATTTAAGCCCAATTGAAAGGTATTTTCCACGGCATCTTTAACTGTTCTTCCCTTAGAACCCAGAGGAATGCCAGCAATACCAAACCTATACATATTCCATACTTTATGATGGATTCAATTAAATAGTTTACCACTGCGAAATCAGATGAGCTTTGATGTTATTAGCTTCCCTTAATAGGTAATCGTCCGGCGCTATCCTTCTGTTCTTTGCCACTTCAATCAGATATCTGAGATATTCATGGTCATATCTCGGAATAATATGAATATGGAAATGGAAGACAGTTTGTCCTGCCAACTGCCCATTGTTCTGAATTATATTTAGCCCGGGAGGATTGTAGGCCTCTTTTAATGCCATGGAAACTCTCTTGGATATCAGGCTTATTTTTACAAGTATTTCCTCTGGAATGTCATAAATGTTTTCGTAATGTTCTCTTGGAAATATGATCACGTGCCCCTTTGATACAGGCCTGTGATCCATGGCAGCTATTATCTCCTTGTCACTAAAAACTTCCTGATAACTCCTCTTACCCCTTGCTATCTCACAGAATGGACAATCTTGATCCACCCTGGTTCATTCCAATTTAATAAAAATCACTTTCTATCTAGGATTGGAACAGGTTTGATGAGAGCTGTGAGTAGAAGGCCCATAATAGATAGAGCTATCCAGGAAATTCTGTAAGAATAAATTGAAGCTATTGCTGTAAATATTGTTGGAAACAAACTTCCAAGGGCTATCTGTACAAAATTAACAAATGAGAGCGCAAAGGGCAATGAATTTTTTTCCCTGATGAATTCTGTTGTAAGAGTATATAAAATCGAGAAGGTGTTAACGGTTAAAAATCCTTCAAGTATAACCGCTCCGAACAGGATAAATATACTCTTGGACAGGGCTATGGGTACCAATAGAAGGGAAACAATCACAGACAATGTGTATGAATATTTCTTCTTGTTATTCACTTTTGAGAAAATATAGCCTCCAATGACACCACCCGGGAAACCTAGAATTAAAAATATACCACCTAGAACTCCAGCAAAGGTTTCGCCTATTTTAACATAGGTCTCACTATAATAAATGATGAACTGCCCTATTATGGTCTCTGAGAACATTCCAGACATCAGTCCAACGGATAGCAGCCATAAATATTTGTTCTTCAAAATGAAAACTGTTTCAGACATTATTTTTGAAGAATGAAGTCTCTCGTTTCCATAACTGCCAGTTAAAAGTAGCATAACTAGGCCGGAGGCAATGGCTAAAAGACCTCCCAGAACTAATCCCATTCTCCACCCTATGAATTCATCAACAAATACCCATCCAAAAGCTCCAACTCCGCCCCCCAAATTAAAAGCTCCGTTGTATACCCCTACCCAATGTCCATATTTATCCTGGGGTGTAACGGATTTTAATAAGGAGAGTCCTGGAGAAAAGAACATTGCAGCTCCGGAACCTGTTATAAATCTAAAGAGGGCCAGTTGCACGAGATTGTTGGAAAAACCGCTGAGTATTCCGCCAAGTCCCAAAATGAATATACCAAGGAATGAGATCATTCTGGATCCGTACTTTGTTGCAAGGATTCCTCCTATCATCTGTAACGAAGCCAGTCCAATATAGAACGCCGTTGTAGCTACACCTAAATATACTAACCTAAGATCCAAATCACGGGATATGAATATCATTCCAGGTGTTATGTCAAACCAGTTAAGGGCATAAACTGCCCTTGCCACGTTCACTGAAATCGCTCTTATCTGGTACTTCAATCTCTAGTTCCTCCTAGATTGTGAAAGGTTGCAATATATCGGTAAGATCGTCTGCCCTTCTTATTATCTTTGTGTTGGAACCATCAACTAAAATTTCAGCAGGTCTTCTTAGTAAATTATAATTTGAGGCCATGGACATTATGTATGCACCAGCTGTATAAGTTATCAAGATATCATTTATCTTGGGCTCAATCAAAGGAACATTTTGTCCCAATCTGTCAGTATTTTCACAGGCCTGTCCTGTTATGATAAATTTCCTGTATTTTCCATTGACCTTGTCCATTATTTCAAAGTGGTGCTTCGCACCATAGAGAGCATGCCTCAGCACGGTGTTGAAGCTTATATTTGTTCCAATAAAATTCCTGTCAGTTCTTTTAACGTTTGTCACCCTAGATAATATTGCTGCAGAATTAGCAACCAGATATCTTCCAGGTTCTGTAATAATCTTGCTTGTTCCGAGGTACTCATATATCTCGGGCAGCATAAAGTTTGACCTAATGTTTTGCGCAACCATATCAATATTCAACTCTTCAACGTTTGGTTGATAGGGAACTCCATACCCCCCTCCAATGTCAAGATACTCAAATTTAATTCCTACATCCTTTGAAATCATGCTAGCAATTTTGAAGAACGCTAAGCTGGATTTCTTGAAAAACTCGGAGTCAATAACGTTAGAACCTGTGTGCATGTGTATTCCAAACCTTTCGACACCCATATTCTTGGCCTTCTCATAGGCCAATTTTGCCTTTTCTGGGGAAGTCCCGAATTTGCTGTTTTTACCACCAGTGGTTATTCCTTTGAATTCCCCTTTTCCGATCCCCGGATTTACTCTGATGGAGAATAAATCAATTTTCTCATCTACTAAGGAGAATTGAATTTCATCATCAAAATTCACAATGAACTTTTCCCCAACTAGGAAATTCAACTCTTCCTTTGTAAGGTTGTTAGGGCTAACTGTAATCATTTTCTTGTCAAAGCCAATCTGTAGTGCCAATCTTGCTTCGTTGGGGTTTGCAGCATCAGCTCCAATTCCATTTTCCCGAAGGATTCTAAGAATTTCCGGGTTATAATTAGCCTTGATGGCATAGTGTGCTTCATGTTCATTAAAAATTGAGAATGCATTCTTGAATCTGCTTATATTTTCAAGTATTTGCCTTTTAGAATACACAATAATGGGTGTTCCAAATTTATCAGCTAATTCTGAAAGGGCTATATCCTCTATGAAATGCTTGCCATCTTTTATGGAGATCGGTTTCATAATTGGTCTAGAATGATTTGTAATCGCTTGACTTACTTATGGTTGAGACTAACTGAACTTCTGCAGGGTTCAAGTTCAAATCTCCAAGTCCAGGATAACCGTCCGATAGCCTGTGGCTTCCCTTTAAAGGCAGCAGCTTTCCGCCAGTCAGTGTATTTTTCATGTCAAGGTCGGAGTCGAGGTCTACAAATTTAACATTTCTATGATGCAAGGAGAAATGTATGCCCGCGGCAATACCAATTGCGCCCTCCATCATGCAGCCCACCATATTGGCAATTCCAGCTGCCTCAGAAATATCTGCTATTTTCTTTGCATTATGTATCCCCCCACTTTTCATCAGCTTTATATTTATGAAGTCAGCTGCTTCAGCCTTGATGACCTTGATTGCATCCTCTGGTGAATGTACCGATTCATCAGCCATAACTGGCATTGGTCCCTTATTTCTTACATAAGCCAGCCCATCTATATCCCAGGCCTTAACAGGTTGTTCAACAAATTCTACGCCAAGGTTGTCAAATAATTCAAGATTTCTTATAGCCTCACCAGGAGACCAGCCCTGATTAGCATCAATGAATATGTCAATATTTTCACCTACTACATTTCTGACAGCCTCCACTCTCTTGTAATCCTCAACGATGTTCTCCCCAACCTTCATTTTTATTCTCTTTATACCGATATTTTTAAGATATGTGGCCTTCTTTATGGCCGATTCCATATCCATTATTCCAATGGTTACGTCGGTTATAATGGATTCCCGGTATGCACCAAGGAATTTGTAAAGCGGCATCTTATATTTTCTTGACAATAGGTCATATAGAGCAATGTCAAATGCGGCCTTTGCTGAACTGTTCCTCAAGACGGATGAATCTATTTTTTCAATTAATTGGGGTATATCCTCTGGATCCTGGCCTACAAGAGAACTGGCAATAACCTTTGAAGCTTCAATGACGGTCCCCTGGGTTTCACCCGTTATCCTTGCTGCAGGTCCAGCTTCTCCAATTCCCCAATTTCCTTCAGCATCTGTAATTTTTATTACAACTTCATCGCTCTGTTCAGAACTTCCCAAAGAAATTCTAAAAGGAGCCTTATAATAAACTGTTCCCTTATAAATTTCGATCTTTTCAATTTTCATATTGGTCCCCATAAAATGCTTATTTCATAAATAAACATTCCCGAATTTTCTGTTTTCAAAAATCAATGAAAAATTATATCTAAAAAACTATGATACAAAATTCAATGATGATAATAACTTCAGTGGCTGATATAAGGACTGAACCTAAATTTGAATCTGAGAGAGATTCTCAGCTCATATATGGTGAATTTGTGGATCTGCTAGAAAATCTTGGTGAATGGAGTAAAGTAAGGTGTGTAGACGGAGTAGTGGGTTATGTAAAGACTGCGCTGATAGGTGAAGAAAAGCCGAGAAAATACAAATTAAATTCAATGTACAGAAATGAAAAAATGGCACTCCCGTTCGGTTCTTACGTGGATGATAAAGATGTTGAATATTTCGGCATCCCCAGTGGCCTGCTGGAGCCAATTGATGGAGTGTTCAACCCTCTGGATCTATACAAAAACTTCATGGGGGTACCGTATCTTTGGGGAGGTACCTCAGATTTTGGGTTCGATTGCTCAGGATTTACTCAAAGGCTCTTCAGATACTCTGGAAAGGAAATTCCAAGGAATTCATCCCAACAGAGAGATGCCTCAAGTACAATTAGAGATTTTGAAGCTGCGGAGCCTGGAGATTTGGTATTCTTCAAGGGTCACGTAGCACTATATTTAGGGAATGGATTGATTGTCCATGCCAACGGTAGATATTCCAGAGTTACAGTTAATAACCTATTTGACGGATCAGAATATGCTAAATTGTTGATGAGTATATTTGAAAAAATTGGTAGGTTTAATGTTCCTTGGAAGTGTTGATCCATGAGGGATCTTACCAAGAAAATAGAATTGGATGAAGAGCTAATTTATAAGGTACTTATGCATTTCAAGAGATTCGGAGTGGATTACGCCAAATCTGTTGGCAGAGACCTAGAGATGAATAAGAGAGATGTATGTGAGATTCTGAAAAGGTTATTCGAAATGGGCTATCTAGAGAAGAGAAGATCCGGAATGCTCAAGAGAAAAGAGGCAAGGCTGAAGAAAAGGGTCACAACTCATCCGCATCATACATATTATCAATTGAGCCAAAAGGGTGAGAATTTTATAAAGGAAAGATTGGCCACTTCCAATAAATAATTGGATCCATGATACCGATTAAACGCTACAACAATAAATCAATGTTATCTCTTTGGGCCCCTTTGCAATCTAATTATTGAAAGATTCACACAATCTTGTTAAGGACATAATACCTATTAATTATGCGCTGAGATCGAAATTTGCTAAGAATCATTCATTTAAGTCGTGCTCCATGAGGCCAATAATGAGATTACTTATAAATTGATAAAAATAATCACGTAAATAAGGCTGAGTTAGTATGTATACAATCTATGTTACACCTCTTCAATATATACTATCGGTGATCTCTGGATTCTTAGTTGGACTATCTCTAGGGATGATTGGTGGCGGAGGATCTATTTTGGCAGTTCCTCTGTTACTGTATTTCGTGGGATTGGCATATGGGGCACATACAAAGTCTTACGAAAATTATGTTGACCATGTTGTAATTGGAACAACTGCACTGGCAGTGGGATTGAATGCGTATGTAAATTCAATTATGCACTTCATGAAAAAGAATGTTAGGTTAAAGAAGGGGGTTATATTCACTCTTCCAGGTGTGGTAGGCTCATTTTTAGGGGCCTATATAGGGCATCTGGTCAATGGCGAATCTCTTCTATTTCTATTCGGTATATTGATGATTGTTGTAGCTTATCTGATGATACGGGGAAGGAAGTCAGATGTTAGGAAAGCCGATGCAGGATGCAACATAAAGTATCAGTATCTGCTCCCAGCCGGATTCGCAGTTGGCTTTTTATCGGGATTCTTTGGGATCGGCGGGGGCTTTCTAATAGTGCCTTCCCTTATGCTAGCCGGAGCCCTAGAAATAACAGCGGCAGTAGGTACATCGTTAATTGCAGTGGGTACATTCGGAATTGTAAGTGCATCTACGTACGCATTGTATCACGAAATCAATGTAACAATATCCCTTTTGTACCTGTTGGGAGGGATTGCAGGTGGTTATATCGGGACTAAGATAGCAGTAAGCATAGACAAAAACAAATTAAGGCTAATCTATGCCATAATTATAATACTCGTAGCAATCTATCTGATGTACAAAAACCTTGCAGGTATAGGTTTCATTCATCCATGAATTTTCTTAATTTTTCGGTAATTTCTTCTTTTAAAGTGGATTTTTTCATTTTTGCGTCTACTGGAACAACAACAATCTGGCACTGTGCAGCTACCTTACCGTGAAGATCATTCACTATTTCATATGAGAAGGTTATATGGGATTTGCCTATTTCTTTGACCCACATGTAAACGGTAACAGGATCATTGAATTTAAGGGGTGATTTGTAAGTACAATGCGCGTCCACTCTTGGTAAAAAAGTTTCATCATCTTCCAATCCCAGAGAATTCATTAGCTCCTGTTCAGTCCTTTCACACAGTCTGAAATAATTGGAGAAATGCATTATTCCAAGCGCATCTGTATCGACCCAGGCTACTCTGTATTTGAATTGAAATTTCATTTCTTCATTGCCTCCAATTTCTTAATCAATATTGGTAAGAACTCTTTAAAGTCAGCTACTACGCCGTAATCGGCGTATTTAAATATAGGTGCATTTGGATCCTTATTGATGGCGATTATCTTCTTAGCATTCCTTATTCCGGCCAAGTGTTGTACTGCCCCTGATATGCCTATTGCAATGTAGAGATTGGGTGCTATTATTTTGCCTGTTTGGCCTACCTGATAGGTCTGAGGTACCCATCCCAGATCAACTATGGCCCTCGATGCACCAGTAGCTGCTCCTAACAATTCAGCCAACTTCTCTACATAAGCATAATTTTCCTTTGATTCTAATCCTCTCCCGCCCGATACGACTATCTGCGAGCTTTCCAGTGGTGGTTTATTGCCTGTGGTTATGATTCTTGATAACAGTTTTTTGTTGCTAGAGCAATTAAATTCTAAAGATTCCACCACGGGTACAGTATCGCTTTCATTTATGGGATGAGTGTTGAATTTCAAAAGAAGAATGCTCTTACTATTGATTTCAATTCTTCCAGACAATTTTCCAGTGAAGAAATCTCTGATAACAATCAACTTATCTTTATTTTCAAATTCCTGTATTTCATTCACATATTCCATATTTAGATTTGCCGATAATGAGCTTGCTATTTCCTTTCCAACTATATCGGATTTGCCTACTATGTGAGCATAATCATCCTTCTTAAATATCATTTCAATAAATTTGGAGAAGCAGTCCTGATCTAGCCTTCCGCTTGGTGTTATAATCTTATTTACTCCTTTTATTGTTGCATTTAAAGGCATGTTCGTTACCAGATGAACTTCCTGTGATATATCCTTGGAATGTGATATGATCTCCAGATCACTCCTTGGAATGTTACCATCAGTTGTATAAGCAAAAATCAGCAATTTCATTTTTCACCACCTAAATCACGTGAAATTCATTTTTCATTATGGATATGAGCTTATCAGCTATCTCATCATATTTTCCGTCCAGGATTTTGGCGCCGGACTTTTGTGGTTTATCCTCATAGTGAACCAATATATCATCACCATCAGACTTTACCTCGACCCTATTCAACGGCATCCTTTTACTCTTCATGACATTAGGCAAAGTTGGATATCTTGGATTATTAATCCCTTTTCTGACTGTAATTAAGGCAGGTAATTGCATCTCATAGGTCTCCTCAGCTTCCTCGAGGATTCTCTTTACAATAATCTTATTCCCCTCAATCTTTTCCTCTATCACTTCTGAGACATGATTGTAACCCAGGATTTCCGACAATATGAGCGATGTTGCAGAAAAATTATCATCTATAGCCTCTCTACCAGAGATTATTAGATCAAATTTCTGATCTTTAATAACTTGTCCAATAATCTTTGCTTTTTTCAGAGGGGAAATTATATCTTTATCAGTTTTAATAAGAATTGAAGTGTCAGCTCCCATTGCCATGGCATACCTTAGTTCGTCTTCCCTCCCATTGGAGTTTAATGATATTGCAGTAACATTTGCTCCTATTTTCTCTTTAATTCTGACGGCCTCCTCTATTGCAAATTCGTCAAAGGGATTACATATCAATTTTCCAGAAATGACTTTAAGAGATCCATTCTCTGAAGACACCCTTGCCTCAGTATCCAGAACGGATTTAATCAATACGCCAATCTTTAACATTTCACAGGATTATGCCTTACTTAAATAAATTACTTTTTCAGTGTTTTTCGGGATATCTTGGTATAATACAATTAATGAAAGTTCAACAAGGATAATTGTATAGACGGCTAGTTGATGATATTATAATTCAAATTGAATAATCCTGTAGAGCAGAATGTTGTACATGTCTTATGAAGCATGCGTGAAATATTTGTATTATCCCGTCCTTTATCATAATCATGGAAAAAATAAGCAAGAGGGTCTCAGAATACCTTTCGACAAATCCGTGTCTTCTGCAAGCAGTGCAACTGGGAGTGGTGAACACATCATCCCTTGCAAGGTACATAATGAAGGAGATCGGTACTCAAAAATACAATGCTGTAGTGGCAGCACTTAAGAGATACCCCCAGTACAATCCCTCCCTGGAATCAGAATATAGAAAAATACTCCAGCAATCTAGAATTGAAGCATATTTCTCAATTTCAAACATAACAGTCAAAAACACACCCGAACTATTCGATAAACTCTCCAGTTTATATAGGAGCATCACAGAGCTTGGAGGAAAATTCAGAGCTATTCAGGGTGTCCAGGGTACCGTCATTGTTGTTGATTCGGGAAATACCGGCAAGGTTATGGATGTCTTTGGTCAAAGCGTTCTAAGCATAAAAGATGACCTGGGAGAATTGGTAATTATTTCTCCCGAGGTAATACAGGACATAAGGGGTTATGTAGCCTACATAGCTTCAATCCTTGCTTCTAATGGAATAAACATTTACCAGATTGCGTCATTCTATACAGACCTGACCTTTATCATGGAAGAGAAATACATGAATCTTGGCTTAACCATACTGTCAAGGCTCTCGCAGACGCCCCAATTGACTAATCACGGTTATTAGAATCATCTACTGTGACTTCGAATTCACATCGGTTAGTGAGCCTTTTCGCGATCATAGTGGCAATTTCCTTGGATGGCATGCTAATGACCTCAAATTTTCTTCCCATGAATTTGCCCACGTAAGCGAATAACTTTTCTCCTCTTTTTACAACAAAAATTTCACCAGAATTGGTAACAGGTGCAAAGGGTGGATATAATAGTCCATAACCAATGCCCGCTATGGTGTTGAGGCTATAGTATTGAATAAAATTCAAATTGAAAATCTTGAATGACAGTGGGCCCAATGCTATGAAAAAAACTGAAATCACATAAATCGTGGGGCCTATATAACAGCCGTATGAATTTGCCAGTTTATAAATCGCTATTCTTTTCCCATAGACAAATTTGATGAGATAGAAAGATCTCATTAGAGAAGCAATAATGGTTACCACAATGAAAATTATAAGTCCTAATATTGGGTTCATACTTTCAAATCCATTAACATGGAACAGGATTTACATATTTCGCCTGCAGATGGTGCTCCGCAAATTTTGCACCTTTTGATTTCCTTCTTATCTTCTCTGCTATAGAGCAGATTTCTTATTTCATCAAATGAGTTCAATATGGCAAATTTGGTTCCCGGAGTTCTCTCTTCCCATTTGTCTACAGCCTCCCTAAATTCATTCCGTATAGCATCCGATGCATAGGGGCATTCCGCGTGGGAAAAAGGTATATTGTTCACAATGGCATAAATCAATACCTCCCTCTCTGGGATTTTCCTTAGAGGCTGGAGCCTGGGAATCATTCCGTCCTTTCTCTTGAAGTGTGGCCCCAACCTTTCCAATCTATCCAGGTCGCCACGTGCCATGTTCATTATTACAGTCTGAACAGAATCATCGAGATTCAATCCCGTCACAACGTAATCTGCGTCGAGTTCAATTGAGGCATCATTTATGGATTTTCTCCTGAAGACTCCACAGTAACTGCACGGGAGAAGTTGACCGTTTTTTGAGATTTCATCGATGGTTATACCGAATTTATCCTTGAATGACACTACTTCATGTTTAACCTTTAGCTGTTCTGTTAGCTTCTTGGCTGCTTCAAGGGTAAGATTCCTGTAACCGCCTATTCCTTCATCAATGGTTACTGCCTCTACTTCTACATCCCTTCTCTTTCCCAGTATTTTCTTAGTCAGGTAGAGTGCAACGGAACTGTCCTTTCCACCGGATAATGCAACAACTATCTTTATGGGTTTTTCTATTATTAATTGATTTCTGAATTCCAGTCTAACCCTTCTCTCAAGGAACCTGTTAAAGTGCTCCTTGCATAGGTGGGTACCATTGTAGCGAATATTGATAATTGCATCCCTCTCGCAGAATGAACACTTCATTGCAGATGTAGTGAAAAAAAATATTAAAGCCTTATTTATAATCTAACATGGAAGATTTTGAAAAAGAACTGCAACAGATTGCATCATACTTCGAAAAATTCAATATGACGGAGTATGAGCTGAGAGCATTCCTCGCCTTAACGATGTTAGGTACAGGGACGCCAGATAATATAGCAGAGATTGCTAAAATACCCAGAACTTCCACTTACAAGATACTGGAAAAACTTGAAGAGAGGGGGCTAATAAAGTCTGTCGAAGGCAGGCCAAAGGTATTCAAGGCCAGAAATCTGTACGAGATCAGGAAGATGTTTTCAGAGAATTTGGAGAATCTTTTTGACAAACTTGCAACTTTAGCAGATATACTGACAGAAAAGGGTGAACCTCAGCTTATCTATACCATATATGGCAAGGATAAGGTTATTGAAAAGATGAAAGAGATGCTCAACGGTGCTGAGAAGTATGTGGTCATTTCCACTCCAAAATTGAGAGAAATAAGGACTGAGTTAGGAAAAGAAATTGAAGCAGCTCAATCAAGGAATGTTCAGATATCGGTTATAGCCCCGGATAATCAGAGAGCACCACCTGGCGTAAGGATTTATAGGAATAACAATCTAATTGCCACCGACATGGTGGTCGACGGAGTAAAGGCAATAATAGCTGCACCTGACCTCAGCGCTTGCGGTTTCTCAGACAATCCTCTTCTAGTAGAACATCTCGATAAATTCTTAGAGATACTTACCATGAGAAAGACCTCATTTGACTATTGAAGGAAAATTTTATTTCCATTCATTATTAACTGCTTGTAATGATCAAGATATATGTTCTGGACAATGGAGGGCAATGGACCCACAGGGAATGGAGAGTACTTAGGGAGCTTGGAGTTTCCACGGAAATAAAGAGGAATGATGTTCCTCTAGAGGAACTAGAGGATGCAGATGGACTTGTTCTTTCAGGTGGGGCCGCCACCATTGAATATGAAACATTCAAACTTGGAAGGACTGGAGAATATCTGGATAAAATGAACATTCCCATATTGGGAATATGTGCAGGTGCTCAGTTCATGGGCCTCTATTATGGGGGAAAAGTTGGCAGGGCAAATGTGCCCGAGTTTGGAAAAGTTAAGATAACTGTCAGGGAAAAGGACGAGATATTGAATGGCCTGCCAGATGAGATAATTGCATGGGAAAGTCACAATGATGAGATTAAAGAGTTGCCAGCAAATTTTAAACTGCTTGCAAGCTCTGAAAGCTGCAGGGTGCAGGCCTTTGCCGACCCGATTAAGAAAAGATACGGTTTACAATTTCACCCTGAAGTAGAGCATACTCAGTACGGCAGAAAAATATTCCAGAATTTTATTGATTTATGTGGGATCTAAGAAAATCCCGCACTTTGGATTTGAACTCTTCCAAGGAGCCATCATTGCAAATATAATAGTCAGCTGTTGCAAGTACATTCCCTATTCCCCAACCTAGCTCCCTTTCCTCCCTTTCTACAAATTCCATTTCGTTTTTGGGATCATCTGCCCTCCCCCTGGTCAATAATCTTCTAAGTCTATGTATCCTACCGGAAGATATCCCAACCACCAATCCGATCTCAGCATCTTTCTTAAACCTCTCAATTTCTTCTCTATTTCTTACTCCCTCGATGACAACAAAATTTGATTTAACCCTTTCAATAGTTCTCTTTGCCCAGATATCCATACCATGTAACCTTCGTTCTTCATTAGCCACTATTCCACTTTTGGAAATGTCCATTCCAATATTCCCAGTAAACTCTCTAACTATGTCCCCCATGTTGATTACCTCAATTCCAAGTTCCCTGGCTACATTGGCAAATTCATCCTTTCCTGATCCAGGCATACCCACAATAAGCATGGCTTTGAACTTCATCCTTCGGTTAATTAATTTCTTGTATTTTAATAATAGATTCAGAAAAGGGGTTTTTGATCTGGTTTTACCGTGGCAAGCGGAGACATTGCCTCATCAACCTCAAGCAGCTTCATGATCAGATCTGGGTCATAGTTTAACTGAATCACCGTAGTTCTCCCGTATCTTCCGAAGCTTTGAACTTCTGTAGATATTATGCCCATTTTATCTAGTTCTGAAATTAGATCATTGACTCTCCTGTTGGTTAATGGTGTCAGCCCTATTTTCCTGACCGCTTTGCCATAAAGCTCATAGCATTCTCCAGAGGTTATCTTTCCAGTTCCCTTGAAATTCTTAAGAAGAGAAATTGAATAGAGCACTACCTTATTATGCAATGGGAGTGACGATATTATCTCTCTGAATACATCCTGTTCTAACCTGTCACGCGCTTCATATATGCATTCCTCAGTTATTTTGCTGCTTTTCTTCATTACTGATATTTCGTAGGCAACTCTCAATAGATCAATAGCCCTTCTAGCATCTCCATTTTCCTGAGCACCTATAGCCGCTGCCAGCCTCAGTACAGGTTCATCAATTAAGTCGTATATTCCAGCGAAGATCACCCTGTCTTTAAGAATGTCAAATATCTCTGTGGCATTATAGGGGTGGAAGACTATGGTTTCCTCCTGCAATCTGCTCTTTACACGAGGATCCAGATAATCCATGAATTTCAAATCGTTGCTGATCCCTATTAATGATATCTTCCCGTTTGCCGATATCTCATTAATCCTCAATAATTGATATAATACGGAATCCCCTGATTTTTTCACCAGTTTATCAACTTCATCCAGGATTAATATTATAACTCCTCCGAAATTTTCAATCTTCTCAAGTACAGATGTAAAGAGTTTATCCATGGGCCATCCGGTGAATGGAAATTTCTCTTCCCAAGAATACAGTAGGGAATTACCCATAGTAGCAAGGATGCTATAGGAATTGTCATTAATCCCACAATTGATATTTATTACCTTGACCTTTGTATCATACTTAGAATTTATGATGTTCGTCAATTCCCTTTCAACGAACTTTATGGTACTAGTTTTCCCCACGCCTGGCTTTCCAAATATCAGGATATTGGAAGGTCTTATACCATTAAGAGCAGGAGACAGTATCTGTGCTATTCTTTCCATTTCCGCTTCCCTGTGAGGGAGTCTCTGAGGGAGGAAGGATGGCTCCAGTGCACCCTTGATTCTTCCTATCTCTGGATTCATTCCAAGAAATTTTTCAAATATGTTCCTGCTCCCTGAATTCATAGGTAATTTATTCCAATACCATCCTAATTAAAATGGTTTCTTACCATTTGTTTTACCAATATCTTTATTTCCCTCCGTTCATTCACGCCCCCTCCATTTCCAGTGGAAAATATTGTCGAGTTTAGGAAATTGTTGTACTCAATGTTCAATCTTCAGGAGAGGGTTCCATTGGAATCCTGTTAATTATTTAATAAATTATCAAGAATATTTTCTGCCTCTCCCACCAAATACATGGAGCCTGTTATTACCGTATCCAGTTTTCTCTGTAGAATTGATTTTATTGCTTCTTCAGGCTTTTTGATGATTTCTACATCTTTGAAAAATGACTTAGCCTCCAAAGCAAGTTCTTCAGCACTCTTTTTCCTCTCTTCCTCGTTTGGTTCAGTTATAATGATATGGTCAGATACGGTGGAAAGGTTATTAAGTACATTGTAGCTGTTCTTATCCTTCAGGATTGCTACTAAAATTGTGGGATTTTTTATTCCATAGAGTTTGATGTTTTCTGCCAGTACTCTTGCTGCTTCGGAATTATGCGAACCATCCAATATAATTAAAGGATTCCTACTTCTGATTTCCATCCTTCCCGGAACTATTGTGTTATTTATTCCTTCTTCAATAACCTCTTTTTCAGTGACTGCTCCCGATTCAATTAATGAGATTGCTGCCATTGAAGCATTTTGAATCTGGTGCTTACCTATTGATTTTAAGTTGAAATTAAAATCATAATCACCATATTTTAGCCTGAACTTAGTCCCTTCAATTGAGTATTCGATGTTGGAAACCATCTCGTTCCTAAATTTTATAATGGGAGATTTTTTAGATTTTGCGACTTTTTCAATCTCCATCATTGCCTTCAATGGCACCTGATTTACAACAACAGGCTTTCCCTCTTTTATTATTCCAGCTTTCTCCCTGGCAATGCTCTCTATATATCCTCCTAACTTATCTGCATGTTCTAGGGATATGGAAGTTATGACAGATGCTTCTGATTTGATTATGTTTGTAGAATCGAGCCTTCCTCCTAATCCCACCTCTATGGCTGCATATTGAACACCCATCTCTTTGAAGTATTGGAATGCCATCACCGTTGTATATTCAAAGAAAGTCAGATTAACCTCTTCATCATTAAGTCTTACCACGGGTTTGTATTTCTTCAGGAAACTCTCTATAAATGAATCTTCAATCTCCCTGTCCTGGACAATGATTCTCTCATTAAATCTTCGGAGGTGGGGGGAAGTATATATGCCAGCCAAATACCTTCTCTTTAGTACATTGTATATGAATGTGGTAGTACTCCCCTTACCGTTGGATCCAGTAACATGGATTGATTTGAACGAATCCTGTGGGTTTCCAAGTTCTCTGGCAAATTCTGATGTAGGTCCCAATCCTAACTTTATTCCGAACCTTGATAAAGAATAAAAGTAATTCTCCAATTCCCTGTTCATTTCTGGGTAATTTTGAAAGGGGTAAAAATGTTTATGCAAGAATTTATACTAATTCATGGCTGAAATAAGGGTAATAGTAGTAGAGCCAAAGAATCCAGGAAACCTGGGATCAATAGCAAGGGTAATGAAAAATTTTGGATTCAATGAATTGGTAACGGTAAATGCTCCAAAAATACCATTCGAGGATTATTTCAGATCTATGAAGGGTCATGAGATACTTGAAAAGAGGAGAGATGTAAATAGCCTTAAGGACGCGATTCAGGATCTAAAGATGGTGATTGGGACTTCGGGAGTAATCTCAAAATCCAGGAATGCAGTACTTAGGAAAAATTACAGCAGCAGGGATATAGCATCCCTGATTTCAGATGTGAAAGGGAAGGTGGGGATAGTATTTGGAAGGGAAGACATAGGATTGACTAATGAGGAATTATCTCTTTGTGATCTTTTCATGCAGATTCCAACCAACGAGGATTATCCCATCATGAATGTTTCACATGCAGTTGCGGTTGTATTATATGAATTGTTCGTCTCTGAAAAGGAAGAGTCCAGGGATGTTATAGATAGGGATAAGCTTGATAGACTCGTTGCTAAATTCAGGGAAAATCTATTGAGAAACAATTATCCAAGACACAGGATAGATAAGACCGAACTCCTATTTAGGAGGGTTATGGCTAGGGCTGGAATAACTGAGTATGAGTATAGAGTTCTGATGGGTACCATTGGATGTAAGGATTACTCTCGTGAACAGTAAAGGCTGTTATTTTTAGGCTTTTAGACTCCTTAAATTCTAACATATCTATCCCAAAATATTTTGATATCTTGGTCGCATCTGATCTGGTGGGAGACTCTATAACACCTACAATTCCTTCCACTTCATCCTTTTTCCGTGAAAATACGAGGTTCGTATCAAGATCTTCAAACTTAGAACCCTCGGAATATGCAAAACCAAGATTTTTGAAGCCCTCTAATGATTTCATATGGCTTTTCAGATTGTTTATAAGTTCCGATATGTTCCTGTTTACAGAACCGAGAAGAACTTCAAGCCTTTCATTCAAGTGCCTCTGAGCAAAATTTTCATTTTCTATTACGAAAATTTTGTCAACAGTCTTGGACAATTTATTAATTACCTGGGACGCCCTTTTAGATCTTTCTTCGGATTCGCTCAGGAATGGCATGATGCTGATGAAAAATACATTTTCTCCCTGGGATTTCAATTGTTCGATAAGCGCAGGTAAGTACATGGATGAAAATAATCCAGCAGGCGATGCTACTACTATGGTATATTCAGTTTTTGGAAATTTACCAACCCTTTGTTTGTCATTTCTGTCTCTTATTTTGAATAAGAGGGGATATTGAACATCTGATGTGGAGTTGACTCCCGCATCTCCTACAGCTATAATCTTGAAATTGTCCGACATATATATGACATAGTTATGACATTATATAAATATTTCCACAATATTACGTATAACAGAATTCATTATTTGAAGGATCATCTCTTCAAATTGTAAAGCGCATTGAGTAAATAATTCTTTTGCACATTAAGGGAGAATTCATTCCTTACTCCTCCCCCATATCCTGAGCTCAGCTTTCTCTTATTGATTATCCCTGCACTTTCGAGATCCCTCAACCATTTATACAGCCTTGCATCACTTATTACCGGAAGAATTGATCTTATTTCTTCAGTTGTAAATCTATTGGAATTCCAGTTATTTAGAAGTCTTATTAAAAGATCTATTTCCCACTCATCCAGATACCTGAGGGCGCTATCATCTATAGGCTCAGTGTAGTCTTTCGATGATTCAAGCACTATATCTGAGGTCAGAATCTGATCCCTGAGCTCTGCCAATCTTGCCGAGTATCTCAGCAATTCAATTGCAAATCTGGCATTGCCGGAGGCCTCCGCTATCTCAGCTATCTTCATTAAGGCATCGTTATCGTAGGTGCCTTCGAAAAGGGCTAATTGTGCTCGATCCTTAAGGATTTCCAACAGCTGAGAGGAGTTGTAATTCTTCAGATCAATCTGATTTATCCTGTTGATTGAGGCAAGTGAACTCTTATCCAGAAACATTTCAGGGTCCTCAATTGATAAAAGCATCAATTTAATAGGAGGTAATTCTAATTCAGTAGACCTGGTCAGGATGTAGATTATTTTACTATTGCTTGATTTCAGAGAATGGACTTCATCCAACACTACCAAATTCCTTCGTCTTTCTTTCTGGAAAATCTGTCTTATTATGCTCTCTATACTAGAGGACTGGAGATCCCCACCCCTCCAATAATCTTTCCCACCAATTTCAGATAAAATCAACCTATCGGAATTAGAAACATAGCAATTAACATACTTCCCATTGTAATCGGGGTGCAATTTCATTAAAAATTTAGCCAATAAGGTTTTTCCAGTTCCTGGCCTTCCCTTGATCAACACTGTGGTCTGAGCGTCTGATGAGAACATTAGTTTATTGATTAGGCTTATTTCCTGATCTCTCCCAATTATTCTGTCTGGAAAAAACTCTGTGGTCAAGGGTATTTCATTTTTTATAACCTTCATTTCCATCTTGTAAGGCAAATTTAATTATAAAAGCTATTATACACGGTTTATGGAATATCGAACTATTGGAAAATCTGATCTAAAAGTATCCAGTATTGGGCTCGGCGCCTGGCAGGCTGGAGCTCAAGGATGGGGAAAAGTCTTTGATAGAGATGTAAAGGAAGCCATAAGAACATCTATAGAGATGGGACTTAATTTTATAGATACGGCAGAAGCCTATGGTGACGGACATTCAGAAACCGTTATAGGTGAAGCTGTCAAGGAGATAAGAGATGAAATAATAATCGCATCAAAGGTATCAGGAAACCATCTGAGGCCAGATTTACTGGAGCGAGCTTTAGACGGAAGCTTAAAGAGATTGCAAACTTCTTACATCGATCTTTATCAAATACACTGGCCAGACATATATACTCCATTAAGGGACACTATGAAAGCCCTGGAAAAATTGGTTAATAACGGTAAGATTAGATATATAGGGTTATCAAACTTTTCTGTCTGTCAGATGGAAGAGGCAAGATCCTATCTTTCTACTGTGGATATTGTATCAAATCAGGTCAGATACAATCTTTTGCAAAGGGAGATAGAACTAGAGATCATGCCATACCAAATGAAGGAAAATATAGGAATAATAGCTTATAGCCCACTGGCACAGGGGTTACTAACTTCAAAATACGATCACATAATGCTGGATAGCAACGATGTCAGGAAATCAAACAAGTTATTCAGCGAGCAGAATCTGAAGGCAATGCAACCTATGGTAAAGGTACTCAAAGAAATCTCGGGTGAGATAGGTAAATCAATTGTTCAGATATCTATAAATTGGCTCATAAGTCATGACGGTGTAATACCGATTCCCGGAGCAAAGAACAGGGATCAAGCAATTATAAATTTGCAGAGCAGCGGATGGAGATTGACTCAGGAGCAAATGAAGAGAATAGATGATGCATATAAACAGGTAATCGAAAACCTGGATGTATTTTAGTTATTTACCTATATCTCCATTTCGATCTCTGTCAGATTCTATTCATAGATTTTTTAAAATCAATATGCAAAATCTAAAGCGGAAAAGGTACAAAATAAAAAATTGATCAAATAATGCTGAATCGGGAATTATTTTTCTTTAATGAATTCAACAAGATGCTCAAAGAATTCATTGGGTTTATCAAGATACAATGGATGCCTGGCCCCCTTGACAATAATCTTCTTGTTTATCGGTAGAATTTTCGAATACTTTTCTGCAGGTTCTAAGCCAACAACAGTATCATTTTCCCCGTAAATTATCAGAGCAGGAATATTTATTTTCTGCAATTTATTCTCAATCCCTTTCGCAAATACTCCTCCCACTAAAATTAATTTTTGAACTTTCTCGGGTTTATCCAATGCATACCTCAAGACAAATGGCACACTAAATGAAGCGCCAAGAAGGTAAAATTTTTTCAATCCCAGGTAATCCGTGAAATCTTCAATAAATTTGGACATTCCTGAATAGTCGGGTGAACTAACATCGTATTTGTCATTGGGCTCAGAGTTCCCCCAGCCCGGTATATCCAGATAAATCCCTTTAATACCTTCCTTGCTGAGATATTCCCATGGTTTCAAATCTATCCATGTTTGTGCCTTAAATGATTTCCCGTGGAGAAATATTAAATCTACAGCTGGTGATTTTATATCGTCTTCAAAATAATGTACCTTTTTGCCGTTCAGTTCCGCATATTTCTCGCTTACCATAATACTATTATTTCTACAGGGTTTAAATTAATTATCTATATACTAGTCCTCGCCGTTCCTAAGTAGGTATTCCTCCTCTCCAAAAAGTATTTTCTTGAAATTCTCCGGTATATCATATTTCCTGGTTTTCATTTTGCTTTCTATTAGCATAAGTTCTGCTAATTCATCGGGATACCCATCAGCGTAGATAATTTCTTCAATTCCAGCATTTATGAGCATTTTGGCACAGACCACGCAGGGGTGCGTGGTTACATATATTTTAGCACCTTTAATCGATGTTCCATTAGAAGCCGCCTGAATTATAGCATTCTGTTCAGCATGCAATCCCCTACATAATTCATGCCTCTCCCCTGATGGAATTTTCAGAGTCTCTCTTATGCAGCCTGTAATATCGCAGTGAAGCAAACCAGTAGGAGGGCCATTGTAACCGGTTGAAATAATTCTTGAATCTTTTACTATTACCGCTCCAACTTTTCTCCTGGTGCACGTGGATCGGCTGGCGGCCATGAAGGCCATTCTCATAAAATATTCATCCCAAGAAGGTCTCATCCTAATGAATTTATCAAAATCAACTAAATAATCCTGTTGTAAATTCTTAAAGCATCAATTAGAAATTTCTTCGCTTCTTCGGCATCCGGCCTTTCATACTGGACACATTCAGTTAAAACCGGAATATTACTCATATTTTTAAAAATGAACCCTGCCCTCAAACTGTGGTAGCAAGAGGTCACCACGATCAGTTTGGAACACTTTAATCCTCTCTCTCCGATTAGATTTAGTGAAAATTTGGCATTCTCAAAGGTGTTCTGGCTCATGTTTTCCTCCAATATCCTTTGGGCGGAAATGCCTCTTTGAATAAGATATTCCTTAATATATGCCGATTCTGGTTTAATCCCATTGGTATTTCCGCCAGACGCAATAATTAGAGAATCTTCATCAAAAATAGCTATAGCTCTGTCTGCTCGATTAATCAGTTCTTCATTTATCAGTAATGAATTTTGTTTGCATCCGAGTATAATTATGCATTTCATAATTATAGGAGAAAATTTAGGTTATTTTATCCAGAAGAGAGCTTATGCTATTGACACATCTCGAAAATTGCTCCTTTTCTTCAGGTGATAGTCGATCAAATGCCTCATTGATCCTATTTCTCATCCTTTCTTTCAATTCTACATACTTCTCTTTTCCCTTTTCTGTGAGCTTGGCATAATAAATCCTTCTATCATTCCCCCTTATCCTCTTTACTAACCCCTTTTCTTCCAATGAATCCACTGTGAAGGTAACCATGGTGTTAGAAAATCCTGTAATTTCTGAGAGCTTTGAGAGTGTGAGCTCTCTGTCTGGTTCCAATTTCATTATCATCAATATCTCTGAATGGTTCAGATCATAATCAGCGCCTGATATTGCAAGTCTGTATAGCTTAGTGAGGCTCTTCTTCAGAGAAAGGTACTGTTCTAAGAGCTCCTGGTTTATTTCATTTGCCATTGGGAATCTCCTCCTTTCTTAGGTTTCCAATACTGTCCTTTGAAATTGCTCCATGCTCCTCATGCACATATCTTTCTCCCATCAACCATGAGAACACCGTTGCTAATATAGACATTATTATTGCTATGAATAGTGATATGTCAAGTCCTTTAATGAAGGATGGGCCGATTATATTTGGAAAGAATGAATTGGAACTAATTTTTGAAATTACGCTAGCTGGTATAGTTGAGAGAATATTTGGAGGAATAACTGTTATGGGATTGATTCCAAGGAAGGCTCCAAATAGAGCGCCAGATGGCGGGATCTTGGAAAGATAAACTGCCAGCTGCTGAGGAAGACCCAAAGAAATTGTAGTCTTATAGATAGCTGATGGCAAATCCTGTGAAAATACTGTAATTGTTATTGAGAAGAAAATTGCCATGCTGATTGTGGAAGTAATATTGTTAATGGTCATCCTCATACCATTGGCTGAAGCTCTATCTCTTGAGGAAACAGCATTCATAATAGCAGTGGTGTTTGGTGATGCAAACAAGCCGCCTCCAATTCCAATTATGAAAAGAATGACTTCGAACTCCAATAAGTTGAAATTGTAAGGAAGTAGGGTCAATAGATAAAAGCCTATAGCGGATATTATCATGCCAATGGTAGCAAAAGGTCTAGCACCGTATTTGTCTGTAAGCATTCCTCCAATAGGACCAAAAATCACCGTTCCTACCAGCATGGGAAGCATGTATATTCCGGCCCAAAGGGGTGTTTGGGTATAAGTAAAGCCATGGAGGGGCAGATATATGCCTTGTAGCCATATGACCACCAGAAACATAACAGCTCCCCTGCCAAGGGAACTAAGTAATAGACTCAGATTACCGAATAGGAATGGTCTAATTTTAAATAATGAGAGATTGAATAAAGGATTCTTAACTTTCCTCTCTATTATTATAAATGCTATCATGAGCAATACTCCTATTACTAAGGCAGCTATAACCCATGGATTACTCCATCCTGTTTGGAAGTTCTTATAGGGTTCCAAGGTGTATGTTAGCCCAAGCGAAATCAGGATCATCGACCCGGCCAAAGTTAAATTTCCTGGGATATCTATTGGAACTTTTATTTTCTCGGATGTTTCCCTAAGTTTAGCTAAGGACCAGTAAGTTCCGGCGATTGCAAAGGGAACGTTTACAACAAAAACGAGATGCCAATCATATCCTGCTAAGAAGCCACCCAATATTATTCCCAGGAGTGAACCGACGACAAATGATATCTGGTTAATTCCAAGGGCTTTTCCCCGTTCATTGGGTGGAAACGCATCTGTTAAAAGGGCTGTACTGTTAACCATTAAAAAGCCAGCGCCTACAGCCTGCAAAATTCTAAGCAATATCAGGGCGAGGGCTCCGTTATTCCCCGAATTCCCAGGCACGATTGAGAGAAGTATTGAGGCAATTGTGAAAATAATGAAACCGTACGAATACATCTTTACTCTTCCATAAGAATCGGAAATTCTACCGAATGTGACAAGGATGGATGCAAGCACTATGCTATATCCCATTAATATCCAGAGCAGATAAGTGAATTCACCAGGTGCAAATGGATTTATACCCAGGCCTCTAAAAATGGTGGGAAGTGTTATTAACACAATATTCATATTTATTGAAGCCATAAGTGCACCCAGCATAGTATTAGTCAATACGGTGTATTTGTATTCCATAGGGCCCTGATAACTTTAATATTAAAAATTTTTATGCTAAATTATTTATTAGATAACCCTAAAAAACCAATAATGTTAAATCCAAACTTTGACTTTAATTAATTATGCCTAAAAGTAGAAGGATTTCTACAGTTGGAATAAGCATCCTGCTTATTGCCTTTGCAGTAGTTTTCGGAAGCATATCTATTCCCGCCCACGCAACGTTGATTAAACAATCTGGTGGTACACTTATTGTTGGAACAGTTGAATCGGAAATGGTCACAAATATGAATCCCTTAACGGCTTCTGGGTTATCCGGAGACATATTGGGCATAACATACGCTGATTCATTGATATATATCTTTCCAAATGGATCTTATATTCCATGGCTGGCTCAGAGCTGGTCGATTACAAATGGTGGAAAGACCATTACCTTTAATTTGGTGCACAATGCTTATTGGATAAACGGGACACAGAAGGTTATGCCCATAACATCTCAAGATGTTGCTTTTACATTCGAGGTTTTAAAGGCAAACAAGACTTTGGATATAAACAACGTGGATCCGTTCATTAGTAACATTTCAACTCCTAATAATTATACCGTTATATTTAATTTGACCGAACAGAACGTTATGCTTTTTGATTTTATAGGAGGTCAGACAATTATACCTTACGCCTGGCACAGTTATTTCTCAAATCTCTCCCAGATAGGCAGTTATCCAAATATGGATATTGGACATCAATTGCAAAGTGGACCAATGCTTCTACAGTCAATTGGTAACAATCAAGTTAATTTGGTCGCAAATCCATATTTCTTCAAAGGAAAGCCAAATTTTGATAAAGAAGTAATAATCCTATATCAGTCATCATCATCTGAGTTAGAAGCTCTTGAATCAGGCGAGATAGATGTGACATATGTTGATCCAAGCAGTGCATATAATGCATTGAGTGCATACCCGGGTGTCAGGGTTTATGCATTCAAGGACCCATTTAACCTGAATTTATGGTTCAATGATAATGTTGCCCCGTACAATAATACCTATTTCAGAATAGGGTTGGCCTATGCAATAAACAAAACTGCGATTCTAGAGAAGGGTGAATATGGATTGGGAGGAAAGGTAAATATGGGAGGATTGCCATGGACTCTTTCATCCTATTATAACAATAGTGTGCCATATTATTCATATAATATCACTGAGGCGAATTACTACTTTGAAAAAGCTGGATTACGTATAGGGCCCAGTGGATACTGGGAATATCCTAATGGAACCGTAGTTAAAATAAGCCTAATCGATTTAAATCTGGCTGATTGGGATGCTTCAATGACATTAATAGAAGACAACCTGCTAGCCGATCATTTTGAAGCAACCTTTAATGTTGTTCCGACCAGTGTCTGGGTACAGGATATATTCGGGACTTATAATTTCACGGTAGCTAGTTTCTTCAATTTCGGCCCTCTATTGGGTAATCCATGGTATGACCTTTGGTGTGAATATGATAGTGCTGGATACTGGAATTTTGAGCATTACAACAATCCGGTAGTCAATCAATTATTAAACGAATCAATGCTTGATGTTACAAACCAGACAGCTTTCAACAATACAATAAAGGAAATCCAGGGAATTACGGCTTCGCAGCTACCAGTTATACCCATAATGGGATCAGATGTATATTTTGCGTACCTATACAACAAAGTAGGGGGATTTTATCCTGATCAGCAGGCAATGAGTCCATTGGATTCCTTATATGCCTATTCCGTTACGAATCAAACAGCAACTCATGGCCAGGGCGGTAACTTATTGCTCTATTCTGGAATCGGAATAGTTGTAATTCTAGTTGCGGTTGGCACTGCTTATTTTGTGAGAAAATATAGGAGCGAAAAGAATAAAAATCCAGAGCAGTGATATTAATTTTTTATTTATTTATTCTTACATATACTTAAAAATTTTTCTAGATTGGAATTAATTATATTTAAGAAGATATTTACGTAATGAATGGAGTTCCTCAATACCCAGACTGAATTAGGCACTGGAATAATTTTCCAATACATGAATTCTATCGTTACAGTGCTTTCGGGATTCGTTTTTTATATTTACATCATACATTTCTACAATTCGGAATTACTGGGTACCGTTTCTCTTCTATTAGCATTAGTTTCATTGTTGAATATAATTTTCAGTCTGGGGGTAGGAACTGGAATGCAACATTTCATTTCATATCACATGGGTAGAGGTGAAAGTGATCTAATAAAGAACATGATCAAGAGATTTGAACTGTTGGGAATAATTCTCGGGTTTGCTGGAGCTATCTTCATATATATGGCTAGTTATTCGCTGGCGAATTTGTTCTTTCATACCTATAAATACATTCTTCTGATCAAGTTAAGCGGGATAGATTTTTTCTTTATAATGCAAACCGGGATATTAGGATCTATTTTAATAGGGCTGCAGAGGTTCAAAACGCAAGCAATCTGGAATATAGTGGGTTTATTATTAGCTTATTCCACACCTATTGTTTTTTTAATTAGCTTTCATAGTCTATATTGGATAGTCATAGGTTGGTCTATAGGTTATGCTATATCCTCTATGGGTTTCTTTATAAATTTACAAAAAATTAAGAAAAATATTAATACTTTAGATGAGAAATCATTTGATTTAAGTTCGCTCTTCATATACTCCCTTCCCGTGTTTATATCCTCTCTAATAGGTTACGGAGCAACCTATATAGACAGGTTCATTGTTTCATATTTGCTTAATCTGTCTGAACTTGGAATTTATAATTTTTCATTACTCATGATATCCGCCATATCATTTTTAATAGGTCCAATAAATGCAATATTGCTACCAAAAATATCCTATATGTACGGGGAGAATGAATTTGATAGAATAAAATTCACAATTGCAAAGGGTATAGAAATATTGGTGGCCATATATTTACCCTTGGCCCTGATAACAGCGGCACTTTCCTCATACATCCTATTATTCTTAGCTAATAAGAGCTATATAGGAGGTGCTTTGCCAATTGAAATCATCTTGACAATCTCTTCTATATTTGTCTCAGGAAATATATTATCCATAGGACTCCAAGCCATAAAGAAAACTAAAATTTTCTTATATACATCCACCTCTGCATTATTGTCTAATGCAATACTTTCATTTATACTGATACCAAGATTCCAAATTATAGGGGCATCAATCGGCTTCTCTTCAATTTCAGTAGTTTCCTTCATGCTTTTATATTATTTTTCTAAGAGGTATAACATTTTGATGATAGATGTGAAGAAAATAACCAAAATCTATTTCTCAGGATTCTCCACCTTCCTATTTCTGTACTTTATTATAAGAATAGTTCATTATTCTGTTTTCCACTTGTTTATGTTGATATTTACGGGTTTCATTGTTTATTTGCTGTTACTAAGAATTTTAAAGGCATTTAAAAAGGATGACATTGACTTCCTTTTCTCGATTCTTCCCGCGTTCATGCAAAGAATAGAACCCTTAACAAGAAAAGTTCTATTGAGTGGGTGAATAATAATTTAAAAGCGAGATATTTTCCATTGTAACTACGGGGTGGAAGTTCTCAAGTGGGGCATTCAGACCGTACCAATCCCCATTATCCCACCAAACCGTATAAACATGGTAACCCTCTTTCATAAGAATATTGCTTTCGGAGTAAAGCAAACTTATGTTTTCTCCAGCATCGAAAATCCTTGATGGATTTAATCCGGCTTCATAGGCAAATCCTACATCATATAATAGTGCAACCACGTAATATTTCGTATCATTAATTTTTTTAAAGAGTTCATAAAATATTTTAGATTCACCAAGAGGTACAGTGCTCTGCATGAATGTTACCGGAATAATATTAATTTCACCGGTTTTGATGGTTAATTCATTGTAAAAATAGGGACTGGGATTAGTGTTGGTATAAAATAGAAAATTGAAGCTTACAATTATGATTAAAATTACGGTAATTATTGAGACATATTTATATCCGTTATCAACAGTTCTTCTATTCAACATAGCTATGCCTTCTGCTGCGTATCTGTTTGCAAAGCTGTTGAGAAAGGCAAAAATCGAGATTAAAAATGATATGAACATTTTCATATCGAAATTTTTATAAGCCCTCTTGAAGGATGCATAAATCAAGAAAGGGATATAGGGAATTATCATAATTATAATCGATACAAGATTTGAGATTACATTAATATAAAATCCCTTAAGTGGTGTAGAGATAAAGAACCCTAAGAATATCATTAAAGGAGACTGATTTCTTTCATAGAATATGTATAGGTCCAGAATCATAGAAATTGTTAACACAATGATGCTGGCAGCATATGTAACCCGCCATTTGGGAGGTATTTTTAACATTATTACAAAGAATTCTAGAGGCAAAATAGCAGGATCCGATATTCCTGATAACACGATCAATAACATCTGTAAGAACGGTTTATATCTGATTTGTTCATTATTAACTACGAGAAATAACAGGAAAAACGAGAATGCGAGCAAATTTCTCTGCAAACCCCATGAAAGGTATAGGCCCGGAAAAGTAAAGAAGGCAAAGGATGAATAGAGGAGAGATTTGGAAAAGGTATTAATGTAATTCTGTTTATACTTATTCTTCCAAAAGAAGGAATTTATGAATGCAGTAAGGGCAAGAAGGTTAAATCCAGAATTTATTGAATCCAATAATTTGATGGTAAAAATAGGGTTGTTGATAACAGAATTAAGATAGTAACTAAAATAATAATACAAAAAGCCCGCATAATAGAAGGTGGCTGGGTTAATTCTCTGATAAAGGTATTCAACGTAATAACCCATAGGATCAAATCCAATAGGGCTGTAGGGATATAGCATTTCCAATATAAATCTGAACGTGAAACCTATAATGAACGGAAGCACATATAGCAGCTGTTTTTTCATTTTATCCATCTTCTTGAGTGGATTATTTCCGAAGGTGATAAAATCATAAATAATAAATTCATTTCATGCTTTGTCTGTTTTCTCCCATACCCTCTTTGCCTTGAACAATTCCAGTGCTAGAGAATAAATTGAAATGGCTGAAGTTATGGCCCAATATACGTAGAAAATGGGCATATATATGAGATATTTAATATTCCTCAATGATATTATGGTGAAACCAGCTATATTTAATAGCAGGAGTCCCAATCCTATGATGAATAAATCTGAATGTAATGGCAGGCTGTTCCCATAAAAAAGTGCTAGAAATATAAGGGCAATTCCAGAGTAAAACATCAAGGCAAAAACCAGGGGGGAAAGAAGTATAAAACCGGCATCCAATCCTTTTGAATTATATTTGAAGTTTTTCTTACCAAATAGGATTTGATAATAACCGCGGAACCATCTCTTCCTTTGCTTGATGAATGCCCTTACCGTTGATGGAGGATGCTGTTCACACCTAACTAATTTTGAATATGCGACCTTTTTGTCATTAAAATTAGCCCTCATAGCGAATTCCAGGTCTTCAGTTAAATGAATTTCGCTCCATGGGCCTAATTCTTTCAAAAGATCTCTCCTTATATACTGGTTTGAGCCATTTAAAGGCTTGAACAGACCCAATTTTTCGCGTCCTTCCAGAGAAAAACTCATCATAATCTGATCTATTTTTGATGATTTAGGTATGAAACCCTTTTTGTCTATGACTATATTTTCTCCTTGGAGGGCATCCAGATTTTCAGTTTTTATTATAGTCAATGCATTTAAAACATTGTCCTTATCAAGAACCGAATCAGCATCAAACACAGCTATTATTGAGCCATGAGCTCTTTCAAGTCCGAAGTTAAGGGCTGAGGGTTTTCCATTACTTAAATCGCGGTGATAACACTTTATCCTCTCATCTATGGATTCGTATTTTTTGCAAATATCGTAACTTTTATCATTAGACCCATCTTCCACAACTATCACTTCAATTTTCTTATAGGATTGATTTATTATAGATTCAAGGCACTTACCAATTGTTCTTTCTTCATTCTTAACCGGAACAATTATGGATATCAGATCATCAAATTCAGGATCCTGAATTTCTGAATTTTCTCCTAGATAGCTCACAACCCCGAATATAAAAATCACGAATTGATAAATCATGAAGATTAGACCTACGATTAAGAGCATCAGTAAGGTGATATATATTGGCGTTATGAGCACGATAGATGAATTAAGAACTATTTTATACACTTATCTATAAGATCACATTGATCCTAAAAAACTTGATAATGTCAACGTCTCAAACTAATTTAATTAAATATATAAATTAGACATTAATAAATATTAATAGAGTTTTTGTTCAGACACCATAATGGATTGATAGGTCAATTTTTATGCAGTATGAGTCACTCACCCTGTTCATAAATTCATAGATGGGATTTTTAATTCTTTGCCTGAATAGTCCACGTATATGTTTTTCAGCTTGACGTATTCCTCGATTCCGTACTTGCTTCCTTCACCGGCCTGACCCGTAAGCCTAAATCCTGTATGATAGCCCTGGCTTGCCTCAGGGCCGGGCATATTAATGTATAATTCGCCAAACATTATTTGGTCAGCACTCTGGAATATAACTTCTGGATTCTTTGTAAATAGATATGAAGCTAATCCGTATTTAGAATCATTCGCAAGTCTGATGGTCTCTTCTAGCTGGGAAACCTTTCTAGCTGCTATTACGGGACCAAAGATCTCTTCCTGGAATATGGGAGAGCTATCCTTATTTCCTTCCAATATGGTAGGTTCATAGAAATATCCATTCTGCAGATCACCTTTTAGATCCGGTTTCTTCCCCCCTGTAATGATCTTGAAACCATCCTCTTTTGCAATTGAAACAAACTTTTCAGTAGTCTCAAGTGCCTGCTGATTAATGAGTGGACCAACATCAGCTGATTCTGGACTTCCTATACGAAGTTTCTTTGTCATGTTAACAAAAATATTCATGAATTTATCATAAACATCCTCATGTACGAACAGTCTTTCAGCAGCAATGCAGGATTGTCCAGCGTTCCAGAATTTTGCCCATATGAGTGCTTTAGCGGCATTCATTAAATCAGCATCTTTCCATACTATGAATGGAGCCTTGCCTCCCAATTCCAGTATCAGCTTGGCCATATTGCTGGAAGTTTTTTCTCTGATCCTTTGGCCAGTGGATGTTGAGCCTGTCATTGTTACGAGAGAAACCTTTCTATGACTTACAATGTAGTCTCCTATCTCGCTCCCCTTTCCCGTTATAAATTGCAACACTCCAGGGGGAATTCCCGCCTCAACAAATTTTCTAACTATCCATTCTGCTGTCATCGGTGTATCAGTGGAAGGTTTGAGGATAACCACGTTACCGGTTAATAAAGCCGGGGCCAATTTTCTTGCCACCATTCCGGCAGGAAAATTCCATGGCGTTATGGCAACAACAATACCATATGGAACCTTGTATTGGAATATCTTCCTGTAGAATTCGGTGCCTTCTACAACATCTCCATTTATTTTCCTGGCAAATTCTGCATAATATTGAATCTGATCAAGAACTCCGTCAACCTCTTCGACAGCCTGTGGCTTTATTTTGCCATTTTCCATCATCAGGAGATTCTCCAATTCTGCCCTATTTTTTTCTATCAATTCCTTAGCTCTATAGAGAATTTTAGACCTTTCAACACTTCCAATTCTCCACCATTTTTCAAAAGATTCCTCAGCGATTTCTATTGCGGCATCTACATCTGAAATTGTAGCTGCGGGGAATTCAGCAATTAATTTTCCATCGACCGGAGAGAATTTCTTAAGTTTCCTATCAGGATTGGTAACCCAATCCTTACCTATGAGATTTTTTCCAATATATACCATGATGAAGCTATTATCAAATTCTAGTTTAAATTTATCCACTTATCTACGCATTACTTTAAATCCAAATTTAATAATAATTAATGATTTTAATTCCTACGTTATAAAGTAGGATTATATTACCTCGAATATTTATTAAAAGCATTAAGCGTATATACGCATTATAAGGTAGCATTGGAAGTAATGTAGCAAAGAAAGACGCATTATTCCACCTATTGATACTGACATTACCGGATCGTATCGATAATCCATAATTAAATGAATAATTTATGAAATAGGCCATTGAAATGAGATTTGAATAGGATAGATTGATATATGTCAATGATGATAAATTGGAAGAATTGAGATACTGAAAAGTGATGTTAATGTTATAGGTTAGGGTAGAATTTATAGTAAATAGATACAGTTGAACCGGATAATATTGATCGGATTGAGATCCAATCTCTTGGACAAGCCCTAATTTACCATTCTTTTGCTTATTATATTTTTCAATAATATAAAGATAAGAAAAGTTCATTGTAAATGAAAATAATATGGAAGCGTTTTTAGAAAATGCTAAATTTCCATTCGGTTCTTTAGAAGAAAAAGAATTAGTATCTGCTTGCGAAGAAATACTGAAAAATGAAGATTTTGAGCTATAGGTTTTCACAAGAATAAAGGGGGAATACAAGGGTTCAGAACCGTTGGCTGAATTATTATAATTCAGATATATGTTAGTTACATTCTGAATTGAATAAAATAGGTTGCCATTGTATGTGAGCAGTATGAGTCTATTAAACATACCATTATTATATTTTACATCGCCAATAGTCAAGGAAGAAAGCCCGGATATTGAATTATTAATAGTGACCCATCTTAAATACTCTGATCCCTGCGGATGTATTAAAATAAAAACTGAATTTGCATTTAAGCCGAAAGTAATATTGTAGAAAGACCCCTTGGTAGATACATTTGAATATGTTACAATTGAGTTTATTTTTACAGTATTTTCTACATATAATGGAATTAATGCTGATCCGATCGTTGGAAAAATCTGAAATGTATATATAGCCCCTGAGGAATCAGCAAAATACAAATAAAGAGGTGGAACATTTGAAGAATAATATCCCCGTGATATCTTTTTTGTATAAGGAATACTGCTTGTAAAACTTACAGATACCCAATCGTTTGATATTTTATTCAAATTAAGATTCCAAGTTTTAGTGGCGTTAATCCAGCTTGAATTAGTTATATTGTATGCATAAACATAGCCCAATTTGCTTAATAAAATAACAAAATCAGGATTATAGCCTGTGAACATTGTAAGATTAACAACAGCAATACTATCTATGAAAGGTGCGTTGGAAAAAGCAGATCTCAAAGAGCTCAATTCAAATAATCCATTAAAATTATTTCCGGCGCCATTATTTGAATAATTAACGAAGACATCTCCGTATGAATCTACCCAATAGACAACGCCGTTCTGGTCTATATACGAAGCAACTAGTTTCTGAGAATAGATAGTGGTGGTAATATTGTCTTCATAATTATTTATTTTATTCTTGAATTCTCCCCAAGAATTCAGAGGTCCAAAATTATAAAGTGGCATTATCCCATCAGGTGGGTAGTTTCTAACTATTAGTAAGCTCCAATAATCGG